>NC_014391.1:1272500-1908750 GCF_000145235.1 Micromonospora aurantiaca ATCC 27029
CGACGCGGTCCGCTGGGCGGCGGCCGCCGGTGCGGCGTGCGTGCGCAAGCTCGGCGCCTCGGTGGCGCTGCCGCACCGCGCGGAGATCGACGAGCTGTTCCCCGGCGGTTAAGAAGGGGCCCTTCCTCTACCGGAGGCGTTAAGAAGGGGCCCTTCCTTACACCTCGTCGGTGAGGCGCTCGCCGCGCCGGCGCAGCATGCCGAGCCCGGGGATGCCGGCGACCGCGAGCTTGAGATCGCGTGTGACGTCCAGCAGGTCGTGCAGGTCCGGGCCGACCCGGTCCAGCGTGGCCAGGATCGGCAGCACGTCCGAGGTGAGATGGTCCTTGAGCTTCGGCAACTCGTCCACCAGCCGGATCGCGGCGGTCACCTCCTCCGGGCTGAGCTGCTCCACGAAACGGGCCGCCATCGGCGCGGCCCGGCGCAGCGTCGCCTCGTACGCGGTCAGCAGCTCGGTCGCGACGCCCGTCGCCTTCTCGGCGGTCGCCAGCGTGCCCGCCGCCCGCGCGGTCACCGTCTCCGCCTCGGTCACCACACCGGCCGCCGTCCGGGCCACCCGGTCGGCCTGGCCGACCACCGTGGCCGCCGCCTCGGAGACCCGCTGCGCCTCGCCGACCACCACCGTCGCCGCGGCGGCCACCTCGGTCGCCGTGTCGATCGCCGCGGTGGCGGCGGTGCTGATCACCGCCACCTCGCGGACCGCCGTCTCGGCGTCGGTGAGCACCCGGTCGGTGCGGTCGAGCGTGCCCTCGATCCGGTCCACCACCCCGTCGATCCGCCGGACCAGCGCCTCCACCTGATCGAGGACGGCGAAGGCGCGAGCGGGTACCGAGGCCACCGTGGCGGCCGAGCCGAGCGCCTGGTCCAGGGCGGTACGGGTGAGGCCGAGTACGGCGCCGGGCCGGGGAAGAGGGATCGCCATGACATCCAGTGTGCGGCGTCGCTGCCAGTGCCGCCCGACGGCAGCCGGGCGGCGAAGGTCACGCCGGGCCGCCGACGCGGCGTAAGGTGCCGGCATGCCCACCCCCGGCCCGGCGTCGCGGCGACTGCTCGCCTGCGGCGTGGTCGCGCTGCTCGCCGTCGTCCTGGGAGCCCTGCTCCTGGCCCGCGCCGACGCCCGTCTGAGCACCCGGCGGGCGACCGTGGCGGGAGTCCCGCTGACCGAGGTCCGGGCGGACGGCGTGAGCGGCGACCTGCGGCCCGGGGTGGTGGTCGCGCACGGTTTCGCCGGGTCGGCCCGGCTGATGCGGCCGCTCGCCGACTCGGTGGCCCGCCGGGGCGGGATCGCGGTGCTGCTCGACTTCGCCGGCCACGGCGCCAGCCACGCCCGGCTACCCGGCGCGGGCCGGGACGAGGAACGCAGCCGGGCGCTGCTGCGGCACGACCTGGACGTGGCGGTCGCCTGGCTGCGCGGGCGTCCCGGCGTCGACCCGGACCGGATCGTCCTGGTCGGGCACTCGATGGGCGCGGGCGCGGTCACCCGGTACGCGGTGGCGCATCCGGAGATCGACCGGACCGTGGCGATCTCGCTGCCCGACGGCGGTGACGTGCCGGCCGGCTGGCCCGGGAGGCTGACGCTCGTGGTGGGCGGGCTGGAGTTCGCCGGCTTCCGCCAGGCGGTCGACGAGGCGACGTGGGACGCGCCACCGGGCACCCGCACGCGGGTGGTGGCACCGGGCACCGAGCACGTGTCGGTGCTGTTCGCGCCGCGTACCCACGCCGCGGTGCTCGACGCGCTCCCGGACCGTACCGGCGGGCCGCCGCCGGCCCCGCTGACCCGGCCGGGCGGCGCCGGGCTGCTGCTGGCAGGGCTCGCGCTGGGCTTCGTGCCGCTGGCGGCGCTGCTATCGCGCCGGGCGGGGGCGGGCACCGGCGGTCCGCGTACGGGTGCGGGCCGGTGGCTCGCCGCGACGGTGGCGGCGGCCGGGCTGGGCGCCGCGCTCGCCGCACTGCTGCCGACCGCCCGGCTGCCGCTCGCCGTGGGCGGGTACGTGGCAGTGTTCCTGCTGTTCACGGGCGTGCTGCTGGCCGCCGCGGCACGCCTCGCGCAACCCCGCCGGCCACCGGTGACCGAGGGCGGCGTCCGGTCCGCTGCCGTCGCCGTCGCGCTCCTCGGGTACGCCGCGCTCGCCGTCGCGCTGCCGCTGCGCCTCGGCCTCACCTCGACCGTGCCGGTCGGGGCCCGGTGGTGGCTGCTGCCCCTGGTGACGTTCTGCTGCCTGGTCTTCCTGCTCGGCGCCGAACGGCTCGCGGACGGCCACGGCATCCGTTACGCGGCCACCGGCGGGATCGCCGTGCTGGTGCTCGCCGTCGCGGCGGTGCTCGGCCTGGCACCTGGGTTCGTGCTGCTGGTGGTGCCGCTGTTCGCGGCGCTGGTGGCCTGGCAGGCGGCCTGGGCCGGAGTGCTGCGCCGCCGGGCCGCGCCGTGGTGGCTGGCGCCGTCGGTCGGGGCGGTGGTGCTCGCCTGGCCGATCGCGACCACGCTGCCGCTGGCCTGACCGTCGCCGCTATCGGCTGTCGGTCTGCTGCTCCACGGCGCGTTGCACGGCCCGGTAGATCTGCCCGAACCGCAGCGCGTCGGGCGTACGGACCAGCATCGTCTCCCGGCCGTGGTGCTGCACCCACAGCTCGTGCACCCGGTTGCCGCGCTCGTAGGAGCGGTCCAGCCACCCGAGCGGCACCTCCAGGAACGGGGTGAGCGCCAGTCCCGCCACCACGAACGCGGCCAGGATGATCAGGGCCAGTTTCCACTCGCCCCGGTCCTGCGCGGACCAGGCCAGCGAGAGCACGCAGACCACAGCGACGAGGGGCGGCAGCGACAGCAGCAGGACCAGCACCCCGCGGCCCAGCACCCGTCCCCGGACGGCGAGCGTGGTGGTGCCGCGTGCGTGCCAGACGTACGTGACGTCGGCGAGCGCAACGACCTGCCCGCCCGCGTGGATCGCCTCCGAGGTGACCTGTACGGCGTCGTCCCGGTAATAGAGGACCATGAATCAGCCTAACCGCGTGTGTCGACAGCGGACGGTCGAGCGTCGGTAGGATGACGGCATGACCGACCGGAACGGGGCCGGAACCGGCGGTGACGAGCAGGCGCGCAACGTCGAGGTGGTCAGGCGCTACCTGCGCACCTTCGTCACGAAGGACCTGGCCGAACTGGCCGAGGTGGTCGACGAGGACGTGGAGATCTACGGCTCCGGCACCGCGGTGCGCGGCAGGCGCTACCCCGAGGCCGCCGTCTCCTCACCCGGCCTGACGGTGATCGACCAGGAGATCCGGGAGATCTTCGCGGCCGGGGACCGGGTGGTGGTGTCGCTGGCGCAGACGTACCGGCGGGACGCGACCGGTGCGACCACGGTGCAGAGCGCCTGCAAGATGTACCGCCTGGCCGGCGGCCGGATCGTGCAGTTCTGGGGCGAGCAGGACACCTACGGTCTGTTGCGCGGGCTCGGCCTGCTGCCGGACGAGCCGATCACGTTCTGACCCGTCGCGGCAGGACCGGTCGCGGGACGACCGGCCGCGGGACGACCGGCCGCGGGACGACCGGGTGCGGTACGGCCCGGCCCGGGGCGACCCGGTGCGGACGGCAGGCTCTCCATGGCGCGCTGCACCGCCCGGTAGACCTGCCCGAAGCGCATCGCGTCGCGGGTGTGCAGCAGCCGCACCGGGCGGCCCCGCCATTCGGCCCACATCTCCATCTCCCGGCTGCCCCGGGCGTACGAGCGGTCCAGGTGTTCGAAGAGGAAGTCCGCGAGCGGGCCGACGGCGAGGCCGACCAGCACCGAGACGCCGACGACGGCGACGGTGACCGCCGCCGAGCGCTGCAGCCACACGGCCAGCGCGATGCCCAGCACGGCGGCCACCAGCGGCCCGGCGAGCGCGGCCCCGATCGCGCCGCGCCCGGCGAGCACCCGCCAGGAGCGGTCGCCCCGCCGGTGCCACACGGTGGTCAGTTCGGCCAGCGGGTAGCTGCGCCCGTCCACCCGTACCGCTGTGGAGGTGACCTGGACGGAGCGGTCGTCGTAGTAGGTGATCATGGCCTCACTCCCGGTGGCGGGGCTGCGGCGACTCCGGCGGCGACCTGGGGAGTCGCCGACACCACACTGTCTACCCCAACGAGGCGAGTCGTAAGGTTGGCACGCGACTTCGACGAGGAAGTGAGGGCAGCGTGGGCGAGTTCGTCAGGCTGGAAGTGAAGGACGGCATCGGCACCATCCGGCTGGAGCGGCCGCCGATGAACGCGCTCAACACCCAGGTGCAGGAGGAGTTGCGCGCCGCCGCGTCGGCGGCCACCGGCGACGCCGAGGTTCGCGCCGTGATCGTGTACGGCGGCGAGAAGGTCTTCGCGGCCGGTGCGGACATCAAGGAGATGGCCGACATGTCCTACGTGGACATGGCGGAGCGCGCTGCCGACCTGTCCAGCGCGCTCGGCGCGATCGCCCGCATCCCCAAGCCGGTCGTCGCCGCGATCACCGGGTACGCGCTCGGCGGCGGTTGCGAGCTGGCGCTGGCCTGCGACTGGCGGATCGTGGCCGAGGACGCCAAGCTCGGCCAGCCGGAGATCAAGCTGGGCATCATCCCGGGCGCCGGCGGCACCCAGCGGCTGGCCCGCCTGGTCGGCCCGGCCCGCGCGAAGGACCTGATCATGACCGGGCGGATGGTCGACGCCGCCGAGGCGCTGCGGATCGGCCTGGCCGACCGGGTGGTCCCGGCCGCCGAGGTCTACGACGCCGCTGTGGCGTACGTGAAGCCGTTCCTGACCGGGCCGGTGCAGGCGCTGCGCGCGGCGAAGGCGGCTGTCGACGGCGGTCTGGACATGGACCTCACGTCGGGCCTGGCCTGGGAGAGCCAGCTCTTCGCGGCGCTGTTCGCCACCGACGACCGGCGCGAGGGCATGGCCGCGTTCGTGGAGAAGCGCAAGCCGGGCTTCACCGGTCGCTGACGCGAGAGCTGTTCACATCCGCGATACCGGCCAGTAGCGTGACCCCGGTCGGTCGACGAAGGGGAATGGCATGACGGAGCGGATCGAGGGCCACGGGGGCGATCTGGCACTCGCGGCACTACGCGCGCACGGCGTACGGGAGATGTTCACGCTGTCCGGCGGGCACGTCTTCCCGCTCTACGACGCCGCGCACAGGGCGGGTTTCCCCCTCTACGACGTGCGGCACGAGCAGTCCGCCGTGTTCGCCGCCGAGGCGGTCGCCAAGCTCCAGCGCCGCCCCGGCCTGGCCGTGCTCACCGCCGGCCCCGGCGTCACCAACGGGGTCTCCGGCCTGACCAGCGCGTTCTTCAACGCCTCGCCGGTGCTGGTGCTCGGTGGGCGGGCGCCGCAGTTCCGCTGGGGCTCGGGCAGCCTCCAGGAGATGGACCACCTGCCGCTCGTCGCGCCGGTGACCAAGCACGCCGAGACGGTGTTCAGCGCCGACGACATCCCGCGCGCGGTGTCGGCGGCGCTGACCACCGCGCTCACCCCGCACCGCGGCCCGGTGTTCCTGGACTTCCCGCTGGAGGCGGTCTTCTCGGTCGGTGACGCCGACCTGCCGGCGGTCACGCCGCCGGCGCCGATCGAGCCGGACCCGGACGAGGTGGCGAAGGCGGCCCGCCTGATCGCCGGCGCGTCGCGGCCGGTCGTCATCGCCGGGTCCGACGTGTACGCGGGCGACGCCGTCGAGGCGCTGCGCGCCGCCGCCGAGTCGCTTCGGGTGCCGGTGTTCACGAACGGGATGGGCCGGGGCGCGCTGCCGCCGGAGCACCCGCTCGCCTTCGCCAAGGCCCGCCGGGTCGCGCTCAAGGGCGCCGACGTGGTCGTGGTGATCGGCACCCCGCTGGACTTCCGGCTCTCCTTCGGCGACTTCGGCGACGCCCAGGTGGTGCACGTCGTGGACGCGCCCAGCCAGCGGGCCGGGCACGTGCAGCCGGCCGCCGCGCCGGCCGGTGACCTGCGGCTGATCCTGGGCGCGTTCGCCGACCACACCGGTGACCGGGCCGACCACGCCGACTGGATCGCCGAGCTGCGGACCGCCGAGGACGCGGCGAAGGCCCGCGATGCGGAGGAGATGGCCGCCGAGACCGACCCGATCCGCCCGGCCCGGATCTACGGCGAGCTGCGCAGGGCGCTCGCGCCGGATGCCATCACCATCGGCGACGGCGGCGACTTCGTGTCGTACGCCGGCCGCTATCTGGAGCCGGCCCAGCCCGGCACCTGGCTCGACCCCGGCCCGTACGGGTGCCTCGGCACCGGCATGGGCTACGCGATGGGCGCCCGGGTCAGCCACCCGGACCGGCAGATCTGCGTGCTGATGGGCGACGGCGCGGCCGGCTTCTCGCTGATGGACGTGGAGTCGCTGGTCCGGCAGAAGCTGCCGGTGGTGATCGTGGTCGGCAACAACGGCATCTGGGGGCTGGAGAAGCACCCGATGCGGGCGATGTACGGCTACGACGTGGCCGCCGACCTCCAGCCCGGCCTGCGCTACGACAAGGTGGTCGAGGCGCTCGGCGGCGCGGGCGAGACGGTGGAGAAGGCCGCCGACCTCGGGCCCGCGTTGGGGCGCGCGTTCGACTCGGGCGTGCCGTACCTGGTGAACGTGCTGACCGACCCCGCGGACGCGTACCCCCGTTCGTCGAACCTGGCCTGACCACGGCGCGTGCGGGCCGTCCACCGGGTGACCGGCGGGCGGCCCGCTGCGCGTGTCAGACCTCGGGGCGGTCCCTGTCGTCCGGGCGGCCGCGCAGCTCCTCCTCGCGGCGGCGCAGGTCCTCCTCCCACAGCCGCAGCCGTTCCTGGTCCTCGCGGCGGGACCGCTCGTCCAGCGAGGCGAGGAACTCCGGGTCGTCGTCCGGTGCGAGCGGGCGGCGGGCCGGGGCGGCGGGCCGGGCCGTGCCGGTGACGCCGGCGGTCCCGGCCGGGCGCTCGCGGCCCACCAGGAACCAGGCGATCGAGCCGACCAGCGGGAAGAAGAGAATGATCAGCACCCAGATCATCCGGGGCAGCGCCTTGACCTTCTCCTCGTCGGCGGAGAGACAGCTGATCAGCGCGCACACGGCGAGGACGATCTGGACCAGGAAGAGCAGCACGTAGAGGCGGGCCATGACTCATGATGGCTCACCGCCGCTCGTCAGCGCACCCCGCCGAGCACGTGCGCCACGCCGAGCACCGCAAGTCCGGCCGCGCCGAGCGCGGTCAGCGGCACCGACCATCTGTCGAACCGGCGCGGTCCGGTGCCGGTGGCCCGGTGCCACGTCACCACGAGCACGGCGAGCCAGACCACCACCGCGAGCCCGGCCGGCGCCGCGTCCGCGGCCCGGCCGCCGAACGCCGGCCGGAGCTGGAGCAGCAGCACCGCAGTGAGCGTGAGCAGCGTCCGCCGCCACGCCAGCCGGGTGCGCTCGGGTTGCAGGCCGGGGTCACGGGTCACCGCGCGCCGCCCACCAGCACGGCGGCCACCAGCAGCAGCGCGCCGACCGCGACGACGAGTGCGAGGACGGCCGGGAAGCGGGACGCGGGCAACTCCTCGTTCAGCCGCATGGCGCGTTCGGTGCGCGCCCAGTGGTCGACCGCCCGGATCGAGACGGTGGCGCCGAGCAGCAGCAGCGCGACCGCGAGCGTCTCGCGCAGGTGGGCCAGGCGCAGCGGCGGCAGGAACTGCGCGGCGGCCAGCCCGCCCGCCACCAGCGCGAGACCTGTTCGCAGCCAGGCCAGGAACGTCCGTTCGTTCGCCAGCGAGAAGCGGTAGTCCGGCGGGGTGCCGACCGAACGCAGCTCACGCGGGTCGAACCAGCTCTTGATCGACTCCCACACGCTGCCGATTATCCGCTTTGCCCCGCGCCTAGCCTGGGGGGATGACCGATCTTGACGCGCGCGAGCTGCGCGACGCCTACGACAGCCAGATCCGACCGGAGCTGCCGGACCCGCTGCCGGCCGGGGTGACGGTCGAGCGCGACGGCCCGCTGTTCCGCGTGCTCGGGCTCGACCACCGAGGCTTCCTGACGTACCGGACGCTCGACGGTCTGGCCGGCGCCGAGCTGGACGCGCTCATCGCCCGGCAGGTCGAGGTCTTCCGGGACCGGGGCGAGCCGGTCGAGTGGAAGCTCGCCGGTCACGACGAGCCGGCCGACCTGGGCGACCGGCTGCGCGCCGCCGGATTCGTGCCGGAGGACCAGGAGACAGTCGTGGTCGGCCCGGTCGCGCCGCTCGCCGCCGCCGTCCCGGTGCTCCCCGAGGGGGTACGCCTGCGCGAGGTCACCAGCCGGGCGGACCTGGAGCGGATCGCCGCGATGGAGGAGGAGGTCTGGCACTCCGACCGCAGCCACCTGGTGTACGGGCTGGTCCGGGAGATCGAGGCCGATCCGCAGTCGATCACGATCGTGGTGGCGGAGGCGGGCGAGACCGTGATCAGCGCCGGCTGGATCCGTTACCAGCGGGGCACCGGCTTCGCCAGCCTCTGGGGCGGCTCGACGCTGCCGCAGTGGCGCAGGAAGGGCGTCTACCGGGCGCTTGTGGCCCACCGGGCGCGGCTGGCGCAGCAGCGCGGCAAGACGCTGCTCCAGGTGGACTGCTCGCCGGACAGCCGCCCCATCCTGGAGCGGCTCGGGCTCGTTGCGGTCACCACCTCCACGCCGTACGTCTACACTCCGTGATCATGGAACGGTTGACGGCGGACGAGCGGCTCACCCTGAAGACCGGTGCGTTCGGTGCCGTCTTCCTGGTCTCCAACGCCGTACCCGGGGTGCTGGCCATGGTGCGGGAGAGCTTCGCCGCCTCCGGCGCGCTCGCCGAGGTGGGGGGCGTGGTCAAGGAGGCGCTGACCACCGGGCCGCTGCCGCAGCTCCCCCGGGACTCGGTCCTGGAGGTCGAGTCGGTGGTGCTGCCCGCGCTGGGCCGGTCGGTGGAGATCCTGCGCGCCAAGTCGCCGGGCGACGTCGAGACGTACCGGTCGGTGGTGCTGGCCGCGGCGGAGCGGGTGGCCCAGGCGCACCGGGGGATCGAGCCGGCCGAGGCGGCGGCGATCGAGAAGATCCGGCAGGCGCTGGCCGAGCCGGCGTGACGGTGGTGAGTTGCGTCACTCCGGGCCGCCGGGGTGGCCATGCTACTTGCGGGTAACATTGCTCCGTGGGGAAGTGCACAGCAGCCCGCGGTTGACCCACGTTGCGTCACGCGGGAGGCTGCGCCCGTGACCGGGCGAGTGATCGCTACACCAAACAGGAGGGTCGTCGAAGCGCGATGAACATCGTCGTACTCGTCAAGCAGGTGCCCGATTCGGGCGCGGACCGCAACCTGCGTTCTGACGACAACACCGTCGACCGCGGTTCGGCGAACAACGTCATCAACGAGATGGACGAGTACGCCATCGAAGAGGCGTTGAAGATCAAGGAGGCGCACGGCGGCGAGGTCACCATCCTGACCATGGGTCCGGACCGGGCTACCGAGTCGATCCGCAAGGCGCTCTCCATGGGCCCGGACAAGGCCGTCCACGTGGTGGACGACGCCCTGCACGGCTCCTGCGCGGTGGCCACCTCGAAGGTGCTCGCCGCCGCCCTCGGGCAGCTCAACGCCGACCTGGTCATCTGCGGCGCCGAGTCGACCGACGGCCGGGTCCAGGTCATGCCGCACATGATCGCCGAGCGGCTGGGCGTGGCCGCCCTGACCGGCGCCCGCAAGCTCACCGTCGACGGGTCGAACCTGACCGTCGAGCGGCAGACCGAGGAGGGCTACGAGGTGGTCACCGCCTCGACCCCGGCCGTGGTCTCCGTCTGGGACACCATCAACGAGCCGCGCTACCCGTCCTTCAAGGGCATCATGGCGGCCAAGAAGAAGCCGGTGCAGACGCTCTCCCTGGGCGACCTGGGCGTGGCCCCGGCCGAGGTGGGCTTCGACGGCGCCACCAGCGCCGTGGTGGAGCACTCCAAGCGCCCGCCGCGCTCCGGCGGCGAGAAGATCACCGACGAGGGCGAGGGCGGCGTGAAGCTGGTCGAGTTCCTCGCCACCGAGAAGTTCGTGTGAGAGGTCACTGACATGTCTGAGGTTCTCGTCGTCGTCGAAGCCACGAAGGAATTCGGCGTCAAGAAGGTCACCCTGGAGATGCTCACCCTCGCCCGCGAGCTGGGCACCCCGAGCGCCGTCGTCCTCGGTGGCGCCGGCGCCGCCGAGGCGCTGAGCGCCAAGCTCGGCGAGTACGGCGCGGAGAAGATCTACGCCGCCGAGGGCGAGGAGATCGACGGCTACCTGGTGGCCCCCAAGGCCACGGTGGTCGCCGAGCTGGTCAAGCGCGTCCAGCCGGCCGCCGTGCTGCTCGCCTCGTCGCAGGAGGGCAAGGAGATCGCCGCCCGCCTCGCGGTCAAGCTGGACAACGGCATCCTGACCGACGTGGTCGGCCTGGCCGCCGACGGCACCGCCACCCAGGTCGCGTTCGCCGGCTCCACCATCGTCAAGTCCAAGGTCACCAAGGGCCTGCCGCTGGTCACCGTCCGGCCGAACTCGCTCAACCCGGCCCCGGCCGCTGCCACCCCGGCGGCCGAGCAGCTCACCGTGTCGGTCACCGACGCGGACAAGCTCGCCAAGGTCGTCGAGCGGGTCGCCGAGCAGAAGGGCTCCCGCCCCGAGCTGACCGAGGCGTCGGTGGTCGTCTCCGGCGGTCGCGGTGTCGGCAACGCCGACAACTTCAAGCTGGTCGAGGAGATGGCCGACCTGCTCGGCGGCGCGGTCGGCGCGTCCCGCGCGGCAGTCGACTCCGGCTACTACCCGCACCAGTTCCAGGTGGGCCAGACCGGCAAGACCGTCTCCCCGCAGCTCTACGTCGCGCTGGGCATCTCCGGTGCGATCCAGCACCGGGCCGGCATGCAGACCTCGAAGACCATCGTCGCGGTGAACAAGGACGCCGAGGCGCCGATCTTCGAGCTGGCCGACTACGGCGTGGTCGGCGACCTGTTCAAGGTCGTCCCGCAGGCCGCCGAGGAGATCCGCAAGCGCAAGTGAGCGTCGCGTGAAAGAAGGCCGCCGCCCGGTGCACCGGGCGGCGGCCTTTCTCGTAGGGAGCTGATCGGCGGGCCGGGGAGCTGAGCCGGCCCGCCGATCAGCCCGTCAGGGTGCCCCTCAGCAGGCTGTCGCCGGAGTGGCCGGGCTTGTTGTCGTACTGCTCCGCGCTGACGTCGACCACGGTGTAGGTATGCAGGTCGACGTTCGGGGGGATCGGCAGGAGCGCGTCCCCTGATCCGTTGCTCAGCGTACCCACGGAGAACATATCCATCGTGTTCGGATCGATCAGCCAGACCTCGTAGTACCCCGGAACGGTCGGGAGATTCGCCACGTGCAGATGCAATCGGTGGTCACCGAGCACCCGGGCGTCGCCGGAGGCGTCCTTCGGCGTCGAACCGAACGCGGCGAGCGGCGCGCTGGCCAGCACCGGCGGCCGGGGATCGGTCTCCTCGCCGCCGCCGCCGAGCACCGCGGCGGTTCCGGCCACGCCGATCACCGCGGCGGCTGTGGCGGTGACCGCCGTGGTCGCCCAACCCGGCCAGCGCCGGCTCCGCCGCGGACGACGTGCCACGACGGGTACGGCGGCCGGCTCCACCGGGTCGGCCGAACGCGGCAGGCGCCTGTCGGTCAGCGCCGGCAGCTGCTCGGCGGCCCGGACCTCGGCCATGATGCCCTGCCAGATGTGCTCCGGCGGGTCGGGCAGCTCGGCCAGGCCCTGGGTGCCCGCGCCGAGCCCGGCGACGTGCTGGAGCGTCTCCACCTCGCCCCGGCAGTGGTCGCAGGTGTCCAGATGGGTGGCCTCGCCGTCAGCCGCCTCGCTCTCACCGAGCGCCAGAAAGACCAGCCGGTCGTGGTCCAGGTGCTGCACCGTCCACCTCCCATCTGCGTTTCAGGCTCTGCATGCCGCGTCTGATGTGACTCTTGACGGTGCCGAGCGGCACTCCGGTCACCGCCGCGATCTGCTGGTGTGTCAGGTCGTCGTAGAACGCCAGCTCCAGCATCCGGCGCTGCTCGTCCGGAAGCCGGGCCAGCTCGTCGGCGACCACCAGGCGGTCGACCACGGTGTCCGGGTCGGGGCCGGTGGAGACCGGCTCCGGCAGTTGCTTCACCGTCTCGACCACCCGGGTCTCCCGGGCCGAGGCCCGGATCCGGTCGACCACCTTGCGCCGCCCGATTCCGAGCAGCCAGCCGACCAGTGAGCCTTTCGCCGGGTCGAACGTCTCCCGGCCGAGCCAGGCGGCGACGAACGTCGCCTGGGTCACGTCCTCGGCGTCGCTGCGGTTCACGAGCGTCGTGGTGGCCAGGTGCAGCACCGCTCGCCCGTACCTGTCGTACGCCTCTCGCAGGGCCGCCTCGTCGCCGTCGCGGAACCGGGTGGCGAGGTCGTCCTCGCCCGGCGGTTCGGGGCCCTGCCTCGCCGCCGTCACCGGGCGGCTCGCCTTCCGTGGGGCATGCCCGACTGTAACTCCCACAGCCTTCGCCCCACTCTCCCGGTGTGTCGGTCACGACCCTCGTCACCTCTCCTTCGTCGCCGGAGGGTCCGGCGGATGCGCCCGGAGACGGGAAAAAGAAATCGGATCCGGGCGTATCCGGGGGCGACGGAGCCGGCGTAACCCGTTCTGCAAGCCAGGCCTGACGAATCAGCACCAACCACCAGGAGGCAGACAATGCAGTACGCGATGTTCCGTCGGGTCGCCGCGGGCGGCGCAGTGGCCGCCCTCACCTTCGCCGGCGTCGGCGCCGCCACCATGAGCCCGGCCTACGCCGCCTCGTCGAAGGTCTCCGTGGTCCACGGCATTCCGGACACCCCGGTCGACGTGTACGTCAACGGCGAGAAGACGCTGAACAACTTCAAGCCCGGCGACGTCGCCGGCCCGCTCACCCTGCCCGAGGGGCAGTACGACATCGCCCTGACCAAGCCGGGTGAGGCGATCGACAAGGCGATCCTGAAGGTGGACGACGCCGCGGTGCCGGGCGGGGCGAACATCAGCCTCGCCGCCCACCTGAGCGCCGCCGGCGAGCCGCAGATCACCCCGTTCGTCAACGACGTGTCCAAGGTGGGCGCCGGCAAGGCCCGGCTGATCGTCCGGCACACCGCCGCCGCTCCGGCCGTCGACGTGCGGGCCGGCGGCAAGCCGGTCTTCGAGGGCCTGACCAACCCGAAGGAGGCGAAGGCGGACGTGGCCGCCGGCTCGGTCGAGGCGGACGTGGTACTCGCCGGCACCGACACCGTCGCCATCGGCCCGGCCGACCTGAACCTGAAGGAGGGCACCGCCACCATCGTCTACGCGATCGGCTCGGCCGAGGCGAAGAACCTGAGCGTGGTCGCCCAGACCATCAACGGCCTGCACTCGGCGCCGGGCGGCGTGCCCAGCGGCACCGGCGGCCAGGCCGGCACCGGCGTGGACACCTGGTGGTACGTGCTGGCCGGGGCCGGCGTGCTGCTCCTGGTCGGCGGCGGGGCGCGGGTGGCGGCAACCGCCCGGGCCGGTCGCCGGTGACGGTGCGCAACCGCGGGGCGCTGGCGGCGATGGCCGCCGGCGCCGCCGCGCTCACCCTGGCGGGTGTGGTGGCGTGCGGGTCCGAGCCCGCCGAGGACGTCGGCGGCGACGAGGTGACCGCCCTGGCCGGCGCCACACCCACGCCCACACCGGCGGCGACGGCGACCGGCGGCGGTTCGGTACCGGTCAACCCGGGGACGCTGCCGGCCGACAGCGAGATCGTGCCGCCGGTGAAGCTGAGCATCCCGCCGATCCGGGTCACCGCCACCGTCAACCCGGTGGGCGTCAACGAGCGCACCGACGAGTTCGAGGTGCCGCCCAGCGTGGACCAGGTCGGCTGGTACCGCTACGGCCCGGGCCTGGAGGCCGGCGCCGGCTCGGTGGTGATCGCCGGGCACGTGGACAGCGCCGAGCAGGGCAAGGGTGCGTTCTTCCGGCTGCGTGAGCTGGGCCAGGGGGACGAGCTCACCGCCACCGGCTCGGACGGCCGCGAGCGCTCCTACCGGGTGGTGGCCCGGGAGGAGTACCGGAAGTCGAAGATCCCGCTGGAGCGGTACTTCGCGCGCGACGGTGAACCCCGCCTCACGCTGATCACCTGCGGCGGGCCGTTCGACTCGAAGACCCGCAGCTACCGGGACAACATCGTGATCACTGCCGTTCCCGCGTGATCACGGCCGTTCCCGCGTGAGCGCGCGAGAGCGGGCCGGACCGCCCCGGGTGGGACGGGGCGGTCCGGCCCCCGGTGCCTGGTACGCAGGCCGTTAGGCTGAACCGTGATGGCATACCTTGATCACGCGGCGACGACCCCGATGCTGGACGAGGCACTCGAGGCGTACGTCGCTGCCGCCCGCGAGGTCGGCAACGCCTCGTCGCTGCACGCGGCGGGCCGCCGGGCCCGGCGGCGGGTGGAGGAGTCCCGCGAGCGGGCGGCCGCCGCGCTCGGCGCCCGCCCCTCCGAGGTGATCTTCACCGGCGGCGGCACGGAGAGCGACAACCTCGCCGTGAAGGGCGTCTTCTGGGCTCGTCGCGCCGCCCGGGCCGACCGGGTCCGGGTGGTCTCCAGCGCGGTCGAGCACCACGCCGTCCTCGACGCGGTGGACTGGCTGGTCGAGCACGAGGGCGCGCAGGCCGGCTGGCTGCCGGTCGACGCGGCCGGGCGGATCGATCCGGAGCGACTGCGCGCCGAGCTGGCCGAGCACGGCGAGCGTGTCGCGGTGGTCACCGCCATGTGGGCCAACAACGAGGTGGGCACCGTCCAGCCGGTGGCCGAGCTGGCCGCCGTCGCCGCCGAACACGGGGTGCCGTTCCACACCGACGCCATCCAGGCGGTCGGGCAGGTCCCCGTCGACTTCGCCGCCAGCGGCGTGTCGGCGCTCACCGTGACCGGGCACAAGCTCGGCGGCCCGGCCGGTGTGGGCGCGCTGCTGCTGGCCCGCGACGTGGCGGCCACCCCGCTGCTGCACGGCGGCGGCCAGGAGCGCGACGTACGCTCCGGGACGCTGGACACCGCCGGCATCGTCGCGTTCGCGGTCGCCGTCGAGGCCGCGGTCAAGGGCCAGCAGGAGTACGCCGCCCGCGTCGCCGCGCTCCGCGACGAGCTGGTCGAGCGGGTCCGGCAGGCCGTCCCCGAGGTGATCTTCAACGGCGACCCGGCCGACCGGCTCCCGGGCAACGCGCACTTCTCCTTCCCCGGCTGCGAGGGAGACGCGCTGCTGCTGCTCCTGGACGCCCAGGGCATCGCCTGCTCGACCGGGTCGGCCTGCTCCGCCGGGGTGGCCCAGCCCTCGCACGTGCTGCTGGCGATGGGCGCCGACGACGACCGGGCCCGGTCCTCGCTGCGCTTCACGCTCGGCCACACGAGCACCGGCGCGGACGTGGACGCGCTGATCGCCGCGCTGCCCGCAGCGGTGGAGCGGGCCCGCCGCGCGGCCGCCCTCCGTACTCCCCGCTGACCCGGATACCCTCGGTGAGGACGAGGGGAGTGGGCCGGTGAGGGTTCTGGCGGCGATGTCGGGCGGGGTGGACTCCGCCGTCGCGGCGGCACGGGCGGTGGAGGCCGGGCACGACGTGACGGGCGTGCACCTGGCCCTGGCCCGTAACCCGCAGACGTACCGCACCGGCGCCCGGGGCTGCTGCACGCTGGAGGACTCCCGGGACGCCCGGCGCGCCGCCGACGTGCTCGGCATCCCGTTCTACGTGTGGGACATGGCCGACCGGTTCCACGACGACGTGGTGGACGACTTCGTGGCCGAGTACGCCGCGGGGCGTACCCCGAATCCCTGCCTGCGCTGCAACGAGAAGATCAAGTTCGCGGCGGTGCTGGACCGGGCCGTGGCCCTGGGCTTCGACGCGGTGGTGACCGGCCACCACGCCCGGCTCGGCGCGGACGGCCTGCTGCGGCGCAGCGTGGACGCGGCCAAGGACCAGTCGTACGTGCTGGCGGTGCTGACCCGCGCGCAGCTCGACCGGTCGATCTTCCCGCTCGGTGACTCGACGAAGGCCGAGGTACGCGCGGAGGCCGCCCGGCGCGGCCTCGCCGTGGCCGACAAGCCGGACTCGCACGACATCTGCTTCATCGCCGACGGCGACACCCGCGGCTTCCTGGCCGAGCGGCTCGGCGAGGCGCCGGGCCAGGTGGTGGACGCGCTCACCGGCGCGGTGGTGGGCAGCCACAGCGGCGCCTACCAGTACACCGTCGGACAGCGGCGCGGCCTGCACCTGGACCGCCCGGCGCCGGACGGCCGGCCCCGCTACGTGCTGTCCATCACCCCGACCACGAACACGGTGACGGTAGGCCCGGCCGAGGCGCTGGAGGTCTCCGACGTACGCGCCACCCGCCCGGTGTGGACCGGCGGGCCGCGCCCGGACGGGCCGGTCGAGTGCGAGGTGCAGCTCCGGGCGCACGGCGACGTGGTGCCGGCCGCCGTCGAGGTCGACGCCGACGGACTGCGCGCGTCGCTGCGCCGCCCGGTCCGGGGTGTGGCAGCCGGCCAGGCGATAGTGGCCTACCGGCCGGACCCGGCCGGCGACGTGGTCCTCGGCTCCGCCACCATCACCGCCGCCTGACCGGCGACGGGCAGCGGATAGGCTGCGGCCGTGACTGAGCAGGCGTGGCCCTGGCCCACCGGCGCGGCGACCGGCATCGGGTCGCTGCCCGGCACCGACATCGCCGAGGCGCAGCGGATCGTGCTCGGCGAGCTGCCCGCACTGCCGCACCTGCCCGAGCTGCCCGCCCGGGGGCCGGGCGCGGACATCGTCGGCCGCACCGCCGGCCTGCTCGTCGAACTGCCGGTCGAGCTGTACGCGGCCCGCTGGCGGATCGCCCCGCGCCCCGGCCGGGACGTGCGCCGTGCCCGCGACCTGATGGAACGCGACCTCGACCAGCTCGCCGAGCAGGCCGAGGAGTACGCCGGACCGGTCAAGGTCCAGGCCGCCGGCCCGTTCACCCTCGCCGCCGCGCTGGAGCTGCCGATCGGCGGCCGGATGCTGCGCGACCCGGGCGCGGTACGCGACCTCGCCGGCTCGCTCGGCAAAGGGCTGCGCGGGCACGTCGAGGCGGTGACCCGGCGGCTGCCCCGTGCCTCGGTGCTGCTCCAGCTCGACGAGCCGTCCCTGCCGGCGGTGCTGGCCGGCCGGGTGCCCACCGAGAGCGGATTCGGCACCCACCGTCCGGTGGAGACCGAGGTGGCGCGGGCGCTGCTGCACGACGTGATCGAGGCGGCCGGTGTTCCGGCGCTCGTGCACTGCTGCGCGCCGGACGCGCCGCTGGAGCTGATCCGGTCCGCCGGCGCGGTGGGCGTCGCGCTCGACCTGTCGCTGGTCACCGACCTCGACCCGCTCGGCGAGGCGATCGACGCCGGGCTCGGGCTGCTGGCCGGCGCCGCGCCGACGCTGCCGCCGCCGTCCGGCCGGGCACCGACGTCGGCCGAGGTCGCCGACCGGGTCCGGCGGGTCTGGGACCAGCTCGGCTTCCCCCGCCGCCGGCTGGCCGAGCAGGTGGTGATCACCCCCGCGTGCGGCCTGGCCGGCGCCACCCCGGGGTACGCCCGCGCGGTGCTCACCGCCTGCCGCGACGCGGGCCGGCGGCTCGCCGAGGACTGACGTTTTTCCGTCGTACCCGCCGGGCACGATGACCGGCATGATTGGACGACTGCGTTCCACAGTGATCGACTGCCCCGATCCGCGCGCGCTCGCCGCCTTCTACTCCGAGCTGCTCGGCCTGCCCGTGGTGGAGGAGAACTCCGACGGCGACGAGTGGGTGGTGCTCGGCGGCCCACCCGGGCACCAGCCGCGGGTGGCCTTGCAGCGGGCACCGGGCCTGCGCACCCCCGACTGGCCCGACCCGGCCCGGCCGCAGCAGTTCCACCTCGACGTGAGCGTCGACGACATCGAGGCGGCCGAGAAGGCGGTGCTGGCGCTCGGCGCACGGCGGCTCCCCGGTGAGGGGGAGGGCTTCCGGGTCTACGCCGACCCGGTCGGCCACCCGTTTTGCCTCTGCTGGGACTGATCTTCCGCCACTTGCGCGGCGGGGGCATGATCGCCACCGTGACCGCCTCCACCGCCACCGGCCGCGCCGCCGGTTCGCTGTTCGGCCTGGCCTACGGCGATGCCCTGGGCAAGCCGACCGAGTTCCTCACCGTCACCGAGATCGTCCGGCGCTACGGTCCGGGCGGTCCGCGCGAGCTGACCGGCGACCCGGCCCTGGTCACCGACGACACGCAGATGGCGCTGGCCGTGGCGTGGGCGCTGCACGACGCGCCCGCGTACACGGCCGAGGTGGTGGAGCCGCTGCTGCGGCAGCGCTTCGTCGACTGGTCGGTGAGCCCGGAGAACAACCGCGCCCCGGGCATGACCTGCCTGCGGGCCTGCGCCGAGCTGGCCCGGGGCTCCCGCTGGCAGGAGGCCACAGTCGCCGGCTCCAAGGGCTGCGGCGCGAACATGCGCGTCACCCCGGTCGGGCTGCTCGACGTCGACCTGGACACGATGGCCGGGCTGGCCCAGCTCCAGGCCGGTCTGACCCACGGCCACCCGACCGGGCTGGCGGCGAGCGAGCTGACCGCGTACGCGGTCCGGCTGCTGCGCGACGGCGCGGCGCTGCCGGAACTGCCCGGCCTGCTTACCGAGCGGGCCCGGGAGCAGCGCACCGTCTACCGGGAAGACTGGCTCGGTGACCTGTGGCAGCGGCCCGGCGAGAGCAGCGCGGCCGAGTTCGTCGCCCAGGGCTGGGACGACTGCCTGCGCGTGCTCGGCCGGCTGGAGGCGGCGCTGGCCCGCCCGGACGACGGCGGCGACCCGTGCCGGTTCACCGGTGAGGGATGGATCGCCGAGGAGGCGCTGGCCACCGCGCTGCTCTGCGCGCTGCGCCACACCGACGACCCGGTCGGCGCGCTGGCCCGGGGCGCCACCACGGCCGGTGACTCGGACTCCATCGCCGCGCTGGCCGGCGCGTTCGTCGGGGCCGCGTACGGCACGGCCGCCTGGCCCGCCGGGTGGGCGGGGCGGATCGAGTACGCCGGCCAGCTCACCGCGCTCGCCGACGCGTTCGACGGGGAGGCGCCCGGCGCCGGCTCACCCCGTGACGGCCGGGGCCCGGCGGCGTGACCCCGCCTTCCGGGTGAGGCCGGGGCGAGGCGGCTCGCTCAGCCGGTGAGGTGGCTCAGCCGGCGGACGCCCCGCCACAGGTCCGGGTCGCAGGTGCCGGCCCGGTCGGCGAACGCGTCCAGCGGCACCGGGATCGGCTCGCTGACGTCGAGGTAGCTGTCGTGGTCGGCGTCCGGATCCCAGTCCCGGGTCGGGATCGGCAGGTGGTCGTCCCGGTCCGACTTGTCCTGGCTGGTGATCTTCAGGACCTCGGCGTCCCGGCCGTCGACGCGCAGCACCAGACAGGGACGCACCTTCGAACCGGTCCCGTCGGCGTAGGGCACGTCGGCCCACCAGATATCCCCGGGCCGGGGCTCGTCCCGGCTCGTCCGTCCGGCGCCCCGCGGCCTCGGCGGCGTCGCGGTGCGGTCACCCCGTGGCCCGGTGCCGGCCCGGTCACCGCGGCGTCCACCGCCGGTCCGCTCCGTGCCGCGGCGTTCGCCGTCCGGTCCGCCGGTGCGGCTGCCACGCCCGGTGCCCGGCCGCCGTCCGTCGGCCCGGTCGCGCTTCCCGTCGGCCCGGTCGCGCGTCCCGGCGCGTTCGGCCGCCCGGCGGCGCCAGTCGTTCCACAGCCAGCCGGCTGCGACGCAGGCCGCGATCACCAGCGCCCAGATCACCCCGTCGCGCATCCGTCGTCCGCCTTCCGACCGTTGTGGCCCACTACCGCCGACCGATCGTCGCACGGCCCGGCCCCACCCGCCCGGGTGGCGCGGTGGGCGTCCGTTCGCCCTGCTCGGCGCGGGTGGCCGGACGACTGTCACAGCCGACCGCTACGGTTCTCGGGTAGCACGAACACGGGAGGTCGACAGCGGTGTCCGAAGGCGGCGGCGTGTCCGAAGAAGCGGTTCCCCCAGCGGTCGACGCGGCCCAGGACGCGGCGGCGGGTGCCGAGCCGACCCCGGCGGCCCGGGAGCGGCACGCCACGCTCAGCCAGGAGCTGACCGAGCACCAGTACCGCTACTACGTGCTAGACGCGCCGACGGTCACCGACGCGGAGTTCGACAAGCAGCTGCGGGAACTGGAGGCGCTGGAGGCCGAATACCCGGCGTTGCGCACCCCCGACTCGCCCACCCAGCGGGTCGGCGGCACCTTCTCCACCGACTTCACGCCGGTCACGCACGCCGAGCGGATGCTCTCGCTCGACAACGCCTTCGCCGACGAGGAACTGGCCGCCTGGTCGGAGCGGGTCGAGCGCGACGCCGGCGGCCCGGTGCCCTACCTGTGCGAGCTGAAGGTCGACGGGCTCGCCATCAACCTCACCTACGAGAAGGGCCGGCTGGTGCGCGCGGCCACCCGGGGCGACGGCCGCACCGGCGAGGACGTCACCGCCAACGTGCGCAGCATCAAGGGCGTGCCGGCCCGGCTGACCCCGGCCGGCGACTTCCCCGACGTGCCCGACCTGATCGAGGTGCGCGGCGAGATCTACTTCCCGGTGGCCGCGTTCGCCGACCTGAACGCGAGCCTGGTCGAGCAGGGCAAGGCGCCGTTCGCCAACCCGCGCAACGCCGCCGCCGGCAGCCTGCGGCAGAAGGACCCCCGGGTGACCGCCTCCCGCCCGCTGCGCCTGGTGGTGCACGGCGTCGGCGCGCGCACCGGGTTCCGGCCGGCCGCGCAGTCCGAGTCGTACGCCGCGCTCAAGGCCTGGGGGCTGCCCACCAGCGACCGGTGGCGGGTGGTGGACGACCTGGCCGGCGTCGCGGAATACATCGCCTACTACGGCAGGCACCGGCACGACGTCGAGCACGAGATCGACGGCGTGGTGGTCAAGGTCGACCCGGTCTCCATCCAGGGCCGCCTCGGCTCGACCAGCCGCGCGCCCCGCTGGGCGATCGCCTTCAAATACCCGCCGGAGGAGGTCAACACCAAGCTGCTCGACATCGAGGTGGAGGTCGGGCGCACCGGCCGGGTCACCCCGCGCGCCGTGCTCCAGCCGGTGCGGGTGGCCGGCTCCACCGTCGCCTACGCCACCCTGCACAACGCCCGCGAGGTCGAACGCAAGGGTGTGCTCATCGGCGACACGGTGGTGCTGCGCAAAGCCGGAGACGTGATCCCCGAGGTGCTCGGCCCGGTGGTCGAGCTGCGCCCGGCCGACGCCCGCCCGTTCGTCATGCCTACCACCTGCCCGGCCTGCGGCACACCGCTCGCGCCGGCCAAGGAGAGCGACGTCGACATCCGCTGCCCCAACGGGCGGGCCTGCCCCGGTCAGATCCGCGAGCGGGTCTTCTACCTGGCCAGCCGCAAGGTGCTCGACATCGAGGTGCTCGGCGAGAAGGGCGCGGCGGCGCTGCTGGACGCCCAGATCATCACCAACGAGGGCGACCTGTTCCAGCTCGACGCCGAGCAGTTGAGCCGGTCGCCGTTCTTCGTCAACAAGGACGGCAGCCTGGGCAGCAACGCCACCAAGCTGCTCGACAACCTCGCCGAGGCCAAGGAACGCGACCTGTGGCGGGTGCTGGTGGCGCTGTCCATCCGGCACGTCGGCCCGACCGCCGCCCAGGCGCTCGCCCGGCACTTCCGCTCGGTCGCCGCGATCGAGGCCGCCGGTGAGGAGGAGCTGTCCTCGGTGGACGGCGTCGGCCCGACCATCGCGGCGAGCGTCAAGGAGTGGTTCGCCGTCGACTGGCACCGCGACGTGGTGCGCAAGTGGGCCGAGGCGGGCGTACGGATGGCCGAGGAGGCCGCCGACGAGGGGCCGCGACCGCTCGACGGGATCACGGTGGTGGTCACCGGCACGCTGAGCGGGTTCAGCCGCGACCAGGCGGCCGAGGCGATCCAGGTCCGGGGCGGCAAGGTGACCGGCTCGGTCTCCAAGAAGACCGGTTTCGTGGTGGTCGGCGACAATCCCGGATCCAAGGCCGACAAGGCCGCCACCCTGAAACTGCCGATCCTCGACGAGGACGGATTCCGGGTGCTGCTCGACTCCGGCCCGGAGGCGGCCCGCGAGGTGGCCCGGGTGGAGGACTGACAGGCTGGTCACAGCGATCGTCCGGCGGATACCAAGTTAATTACGACTACGACCGATTCGTGACTGTCGTGTCGGGGAAATCGCCTCGGAGGGCGTTTCATTGGCGTACGACGCGTGACGGCGCGCGCCAGGACGTTCCCCGGGAGGTGCGATGGAGACCGGCGACCCGCGTAACTCCGTCCCGCCCGGGCGGAGCGGGCCGTTCTTCGGCTTCGTCGGCGCGATCGGCGTGGTCGCCCTGGCGGTCTCGGCCGGGCCGCTCATCGCGCTCGCCGACAGATGGAGTGAACTGCCGGCCGCGTTCTGGACGATGGCGGCGCTCGCCGTCGCCTGCGACGCCCGCCCGTTCGTCCCGCCCGGCCGGCGGCAGACCTCGGCGGTGTTCCCGTCGACCTGCTTCACCTTCGCCATTCTGCTCGGCTGGGGCTTCGGTCCGGCCGTCGCGGTGCAGGCCGTGGCGGTCGCGGTCAGCGGCTGGCGGCTCGGGTACGCCCCCTGGCGTACCGGCTTCAACGCCGCGCAGTACGCGTGCGCACTCGCCGCCGCGTACGCGGTCACCCGGCTGGGCCCGGGTGAGCTGTTCGACGGCGGCCGTCTGCACTGGACCGACGTGGCGGCGGTGGGCGGCGCGACGGTCGCCTGGTTCGTGGTCAACTACGGGCTGGTCAGCTCCGCGGTCCGGTTGCGCTTCGGCGACAGGTGGTGGCCGAGCGTTCGTAGCGGCCTGGCCTACGAACTGCTCGCCACCGGTTCGCTGCTGCTGCTCGCGCCGGTGCTGGTGGCCGCCGCCCGGGCCAGCGCGGCGCTGATCCCGCTGGTGCTGGTGCCGCTGTTCGCCGTCTACCGGATGGCCCGGCTCTCCGCCGAACGGGAACAGCTCGCCGACGTGGACCCGCTCACCGGGCTGCCCAACCGCAAGGCGCTGCTCACCGAGGTGGCCGAGCAGGTGCACCTGCACGGCGACCGGGCCGCCCGGGGCGCGCCGGACGCGCACCTGGCGCTGCTGCTGCTCGACCTCGACCGGTTCAAGCACGTCAACGACGCGCTCGGGCACGCGGTAGGGGACCGCCTGCTGGTCGAGGTGAGCGCCCGGCTGACGGGCGCTGTGGGCGCCGGTGACATGGTGGCGCGGCTCGGCGGCGACGAGTTCGCCATCGTCGTACCCCGGCTCACCGACATCGACCAGGCTCGCGAGCGGGCCGACCGGGTGGTCGCCGCGCTCGCCGAACCGGTGCCGCTGGACGGGCTGCCGCTGGACGTGGGCGGCGCCATCGGCATCGCGCTCTACCCCGACCACGGCGAGGACTTCGCCACCCTGATGCGCCACGCCGACGTGGCCATGTACGACGCGAAGCACCGCAACGACACGGTGGCGGTCTACGCGCCGGAGTCCGACCACAACTCGGCCGAGCGCCTGAGCCTGCTGGCCGACCTGCGCCGGGTGCTGGAGTCCGGCCCGTCCGCGCAGGGCGGGGAGACTGTGGGCGTACGCGGGGGTGACGGCGCGGCCCTGACCCCGGCGCTGCCGGTGCGGGCCGACCGCCCGGCCCGCAACCAGCGGCCGGCGCGCGACGGCGGCCGGCGGTCCGGCGACGGGGCGAACCGCTGGCTGCGACGGCGCCGCGAGCGCGTCGAGGAGCGGCACGACGACCTGATCGAGCGGATCCTCACCGGCGCCGACCCGACCCGCCGCCGGGCCGCCCGGGCCGGCGCCGGACCGGTCGCGGGTCCGCTCGTGGTAGGTGACGCGGAGTTCGCGCCGGGGACGGAGACGGAGACCGCCGACGCCGACGTCACCCAGGACGCGGAGGCCGCCGTGAGCACCGGTGCGCCGGGCGTCATCGGGCCGACCGCCGACGGGAGCACGGTGGCCGGGCCGGACGAGCAGGCCGGGCACCCGGGCGAGATCACCATGTACTACCAGCCGCAAATCGCCATCGCGACAGGCGAGGTGGTGGGCGTCGAGGCGCTGCTGCGCTGGCGGCACCCGCGCCGGGGCATGGTCGACCCGGGCGAGCTGATCCAGGTCGCCGAGCAGAGCGCCGTGATGCGGCTGCTCACCCGCCGGGTGGTGGACGACGTGGTGGAGCAGCTCGCCAAGTGGTCGGCGGCCGGCCTCACGCTGCGGGCCGCGCTCAACGTCAGCGTCCGTGACCTGCACACCGGTGAGATCGCCGACCAGATCGCCGACCGGCTGACCCGGTACGGCGTGCCGCCGGAGCGCCTCCAGGTGGAGATCACCGAGGGCGCGCTGATGGCCGACCCGCGGCGGGTGCTCGCCAGCATCACCCAGTTGCACCGGATCGGCGTCGGCATCGCGCTCGACGACTTCGGCACCGGCTACTCGTCGCTTCAACACCTGCGCCGGCTCCCGCTGTCCGAGGTGAAGGTGGACCGGTCGTTCGTCCTGGGAATGGCCGACGACCCGGACGACGCGGCGATCGTCCGCTCGACGATCGAGCTGGCCGGCGCGCTCGGGCTGCGGGTGGTGGCCGAGGGGGTGGAGGACGAGCGCACCTGGCGGATGCTGCACGCCGCCGGGTGCGACGTGGCGCAGGGCTGGTTCCACGCCCGGCCGATGCCCGCCGAGGACCTGGTGGCCTGGCTGTCCCGCTACCGTCCGGTGCGCCCGGCGGAGGCGGGGAGCCGCAGCGGTCCGGCGCCGGAGGGGGAGTCGAAGGCGTCGTCGTGACGGCGGGACAATAGACTCGCTCCGGTCACCGCGCGTCATCGAGCACGCCCGTACGCGCGGTCGGCCCACCGCAGACGTCTCAGGACAGCCACGAAGGGGGCACTGATGGCCGCCATCTCCCGCGAGGAGGTCGCGCACCTCGCGCGACTGTCGCGGCTCGCCGTCACGGAGGAGGAACTGGACACCTTCGCCGGCCAGCTGGATGTGATCCTCCAGTCGGTCGCGCAGGTCGGCGAGGTCGCCGCGGCGGACATCCCGCCGACGTCCCACTCCGTGCCGCTGACGAACGTGCTCCGCGAGGACGTGGTGCGGCCCGGCCTGACCCCGCAGGAGGCGCTGTCGGGCGCCCCCGACGCCGAGGAACAGCGGTTCCGCGTACCGCGGATCCTGGACGAGGATGTGGCCTCATGAGCGACCTTACGAAGCTCAGTGCTGTCGAGATCGCCGGACTGGTGGCGAGCGGCGAGACCTCCGCTGTCGAGGTCACCCGGGCCCACCTGGACCGCATCGGTGCCGTCGACGACCGGGTGCACGCGTTCCTGCACGTCGACACCGAGGGGGCCCTCGCGGCCGCGCGCGTCGTGGACGAGCGCCGCGCCGCCGGTGCGGAGCTGGGCCCGCTCGCCGGTGTGCCGGTCGCGGTGAAGGACGTCCTGACCACCAAGGGTGTGCCGACCACTGTCGGTTCGAAGATCCTGGAGGGCTGGCGCCCGCCGTACGACTCGACGATCGTCGAGCGGCTGCGCGACGCCGGCACGGTGATGCTCGGCAAGACCAACATGGACGAGTTCGCGATGGGCTCCTCCACCGAATACTCGGCGTACGGGCCGACCCGTAACCCGTGGGACACCGACCGGATCCCGGGCGGCTCCGGTGGTGGCAGCGCGGCGGCGCTGGCCGCGTACGAGGCGCCGCTGTCGATCGGCTCGGACACCGGCGGCTCGATCCGCCAGCCCGGTGCGGTCACCGGCACGGTCGGCGCGAAGCCCACCTACGGCGGCACCTCCCGCTACGGCCTGGTCGCGTTCTCCTCGTCGCTGGACACACCCGGCCCGTGCGCGCGTACCGTGCTCGACGCCGCGTTGCTCCACCAGGTGATCGGCGGTCACGACCCGCGCGACTCCACCTCGATCCCGGTTCCGGTGCCGGACGTGGTGGCCGCGGCGCGGCTCGGCGCCACCGGCGACCTGACCGGCGTGAAGCTCGGCGTGGTCACCGAGTTCACCGGTGAGGGCGCGGAGCCCGGCGTGATGGCCGCGTTCCGCGACGCCGCCGAGGCGCTGGCGAAGCTGGGCGCCGAGATCGTCGAGGTCTCGTGCCCGAACTTCAAGTACGCGCTGCCGGCGTACTACCTGATCGCGCCGAGCGAGTGCTCCTCCAACCTGGCCCGGTTCGACGGCGTCCGGTTCGGCCTGCGGGTCGGCGACGACGGCAACCGGTCGCTGGAGGAGGTCATGTCGCTGACCCGCGAGGCCGGCTTCGGCCCCGAGGTCAAGCGCCGCATCATGCTCGGCACGTACGCCCTCTCCTCGGGCTACTACGACGCCTACTACGGCCAGGCGCAGAAGGTCCGCACGCTCATCACGCGGGACTTCACCAGTGCGTTCGAGCAGGTCGACGCGCTGATCTCGCCGACCACGCCGTTCGTGGCGTTCCCGATCGGGTCGCGTACCGCCGACCCGTACCAGATGTACCTGGCAGACCTGTTCACCATCCCGACGAACCTGTACGGCGGCCCGGCCATCTCGGTGCCGTGCGGCCTGTCCGACGGGCTCCCGGTCGGCTTCCAGATCATGGCGCCGACCATGGCCGACGACCGGATGTACCGGGTCGCCGCCGCGCTGGAGAACGCCGTCGGCACGCTCACCCCGCCGGCGCTCTGAACCAAGGGGTACGGAGGCGGGCCGCCCGCCTCCGTACCGGACGACGTCCCGCGCCCGGTGCGGTCACCACGACCGCGCCGGGCGCGGCTGTCGTCGCGGCGACACGGTGATCACCGATCAGTGGATTGCCCGGGGTCACTGGCACTGGTCGAATAAACTCCGGGTCTGCTGGATCGACTGGACTGTGGCCCGCTGGCGGACGCGAGCGGTTCCGACCGAGAGCTGGATGTGCGATGGGGACACTTCGCCCGGTCATGGCCCTGACGATGGTCGCGGCGTTGCTGCTGGGCGCCGCGCAGCCCGCCACCGCGCAACCGGCCACCGCCGTCACGGAGACCGTCACCATCACCTCGGGCAAGCCCCGGCCGGTCATGGTCATCGGGCAGGTCTACGCGATCCACACCGTGGAGGCCGCAGGTGGCACCGAGCCGTACCGGTTGTCGGTGACGTCGGGCGGTCTGCCGCCGGGGATGCTCGTGGTGGGGACGTCGCTCGGTGGTGCGCCGACGACGCCCGGCACGTACACGTTCACGTTGCGGATGACCGACCAGAACGACCTCTTCGACGAGCAGACGGCGACCATCGAGGTACGCGAGCCGACTGTCGTCATCACGTCCGGCAAGCCGCGGTCGCCCATGTACCTCGGGCGGGTGTACGCGATCCACACCGTCGAGGCCACAGGCGGCACCGAGCCGTACCGGCTGTCGGTGACGTCGGGCGGTCTGCCGCCGGGGATGCTCGTGGTCGGGACGTCGCTCGGTGGTGCGCCGACGACGCCCGGCACGTACACGTTCACGTTGCGGATGACCGACAAGAACGACCGCTTCGACGAGCAGAACGCCACAGTCGTCGTCGCCGAGGCGAAGACGGCGTTCACCTCCGGCGAACCGCCCGCCGCCACTGCCGGTAAGCCCTACTCGTTCCGGTTCACCGCCGACGGTGACTCGGACATCGCGTTCGCCCTGGCCGCCGGGGCCCTGCCGGGCGGTCTCACCCTCGACGAGGAGGGCCGGCTCCGCGGCACCCCGGGCAGCGCCGGCACGTTCACCTTCACCGTCTCGGCGAAGGGATACAGCACCAGCGCCACGACTGAGGTGTCCCTGACCGTCGCCGCCCCGGCCCCGGCCACCCCCACGGCGACCCCGACCGGCTCGACGCCCACCCCGGCCGCCCCGACTGCGACGCCGACGCCGAGCGATCCGGCCGCCACGCCGTCGGCGAGCAGCAGCACCGTGGCGCCCCAGCCGACGCCCTCGCCGTCGAAGGTGAGTGGCGCGTGGCTGCCGATCACCGGGCCGGGTTCGCCGCTCGTACTGCTGCTGTTGAGCGTCGTGGCCTTCTCCGTCGGCGGCATCCTGCTCGTGCTGGCCTACAACCGCCGGCGGAGCTTCACCGCACCCGAGTGACGCCCGGCCCGGGCCAGGTCGTCGTGGCGGGCCGCCGTGCGGTGATCTCGAAGCCCGGCATCGGGGTGGCCGGGCCAGCCGATTAGGCTGGAACGGTTCTGTCCGGATCGCGCCTGGAGCTCAGATGACGACGACACTGCCCGCGTACGACGAGGTCGTCGCGCGCTTCGAACCGGTGATCGGCCTGGAGACCCACGTCGAGCTGGGCACGAACACCAAGATGTGGTGCGGCTGCCCGACCGACTTCGGCGGCGAGCCGAACACCCGGGTCTGCCCGGTCTGCCTCGGCCTGCCCGGCTCGCTGCCGGTGGCGAACAAGGCCGCCATCGAGGCGACCATCCGGATCGGGCTGGCGTTGAACTGCTCGATCGCCGAGTGGTGCCGGTTCGCCCGGAAGAACTACTTCTACCCGGACATGCCGAAGAACTTCCAGATCAGCCAGTACGACGAGCCGCTGTGCTTCGACGGCTACCTGGACGTCGAGGTGAACGGCGAGCTGGTGCGCATCGGCATCGAGCGGGTGCACCTGGAGGAGGACACCGGCAAGACGCTGCACGTCGGCGGCGCCACCGGTCGCATCCACGGCGCCACCGAATCGCTCGTCGACTACAACCGGGCCGGCATCCCGCTCGTCGAGATCGTCACCAAGCCCATCCCGGGCACCGGCGCGCTCGCGCCCGAGGTCGCCCGCGCGTACGTCACCGAGCTGCGTGACGTGATCCGCTCGCTCGGCGTCTCCGACGTGCGGATGGAGGAGGGCTCGCTGCGCTGCGACGTCAACACGTCGCTGAACCGGCCGGGCGAGGAGTGGGGCACCCGCACCGAGACCAAGAACGTCAACTCGCTGCGTTCGGTCGAGCGGGCGGTGCGCTCGGAGATGCTGCGCCAGGCGTCGGTGCTGGAGGCCGGCGGCCGGATCACGCAGGAGACCCGGCACTTCCACGAGGACACCGGCGACACCACGTCGGGCCGGTCCAAGGAGACCGCCACCGACTACCGGTACTTCCCGGAGCCGGACCTGGTGCCGCTCGCCCCGGACACCGCGTGGGTGGCCGAGCTGAAGGCCGCCCTGCCGGAGCTGCCGCGGCTGCGCCGCAAGCGGATCCAGCAGGACTGGGGCCTGTCCGACCTCGACATGCAGTCGGTGGTCAACGCCGGCGCGGTCGAGCTGATCGAGGCGACGGTGGCCGCCGGCGCCCCCCCCGCCGCGGCCCGCAAGTGGTGGCTGGGCGAGCTGTCCCGCCGCGCCAACGAGACTGGCGTGGAGCTGGCCGACGTCGGTGCCACCCCGGCCCAGGTCGCCGAGCTGCAGGGCCTCGTCGACGCCGGCAAGCTCAACGACAAGCTGGCCCGTACCGTGCTGGAGGGCGTGGTGGCCGGCGAGGGCTCGCCGACCGAGATCATGACCAACCGCAACCTGGAGGTCGTCTCGGACACCGGCGCGCTCACCGCCGCCGTGGACGAGGCGATCGCCGCCAACCCGGACGTCGCCGACAAGATCCGCAGCGGCAAGGTCGCGGCGGCCGGCGCGCTGGTCGGTGCGGTCATGAAGACGACCCGCGGCCAGGCGGACGCGAAGACCGTCCGCGAGCTGATCCTGGCGCGCCTCGGCGCCTGAGGTGTTGTAAGGAAGGGCCCCTTCTTAACGCCTGGTGCATGGGAAGGGGCCCTTCCTAACGCCTCGCCACCCCCTCCCCGGACAGGGCGTCAACGGCGACGCCCGGATGGAGTCACCGTGAACCAGCACGACCTCGACGTCCTCGGCGAGATCCAGCGCCGGGTGCTCTGGCTCGCCACCCGCATCGTCGACGCGGCCAACCACGACCGCGACACCGGTGACGGGGTAAAGGTCGGCGGCCACCAGGCGTCAAGCGCCTCCCTGGTCACCGCGATGACAGCGCTCTGGTTCCACCACTTGGACGCCGAGGACCGGGTGGCGGTGAAGCCGCACGCCTCGCCGGTGTTCCACGCGATCCAGTACCTGCTCGGCAACCTCGACAGGTCGTACCTGCCGAAGCTGCGGGCACGCGGTGGGCTCCAGTCGTACCCGTCACGCACCAAGGACCCGGACGAGGTGGACTTCTCCACCGGCTCGGTCGGCCTGGGCGCCGCCGCGCCGCTGTTCGCCGCCGTCACCCGCCGCTACGTAGACGCGCACTTCGGCGCGCGCCCGCACTCCCGGTTCGTCGCCATCATCGGTGACGCCGAGCTGGACGAGGGCAACATCTGGGAGGCGGTCGCCGACCCGGCAACCACCGGGCTCGGCAACGTGATGTGGCTCGTCGACTTCAACCGCCAGTCGCTGGACCGGGTCGTACCCGGCATCCGGATCAACCAGTGGCGCGGCCAGTTCGAGGCGGCCGGCTGGCACGTCGTGGAGGTCAAGTACGGCCGCAAGCTGGCCGAGGCGTACGCCCGGCCCGGCGGCGCGGCGCTGCGCGACTGGATCGACCGGATGCCCAACGAGCAGTACCAGTCGCTGTTCGGGCTGGCCGGGCCGGCGCTGCGCAAGCAGTTCCTGGACGGCGCGCCAGCCGAGGTGGCCGCGTTCGTCGCCGACATCGGCGACGACGAGCTGGGCCCGCTCGTCACCGACCTGGGCGGGCACGACGCGCAGGCCATGCTCGACGCCTACGCCCAGTGCGACGCCGTCACCGACCGGCCCAGCGTCGTCTTCGCGTACACGGTCAAGGGCTGGGGCCTGCCGATCGCCGGCAACCCACGCAACCACTCGGCGCTGCTCACCACCGAGCAGGTCGACACGTTGCGCGCCGCGCACGGCCTGACCCCGGAGACCGAGTGGGACCGTCTCGACCCGGCGACACCGGCCGGCATCCGGGCCGGCGAGCGCCGGGAGGCGCTGTCCCGCGCGCCGCGCGAGCGGGCGCTGGGCGTCACCGTTCCGGAGACCACGAGGGTACGCGCGAACAAGCCCGTCTCCACCCAGGAGGTCTTCGGCCGGGTGCTGGTCGACCTGGCCCGCGATCCGCAGGTTGCGCCCTACCTGGTGACGACCGCGCCGGACGTGGCCACCTCGACCAACCTGGCCGGGTTCATCAACAAGACGGGCGTCTTCGCACCGACCGAGCAGCGTTCCTGGACCGAGGACCGGATGCTGCGCTGGACCGAGAGCCCCGCCGGGCAGCACATCGAGCTGGGCATCTCGGAGATGAACCTGTTCCTGCTTCTCGGCCAGCTCGGCCTGTCGTGGGACCTGTCCGGCCAGCCGCTGCTGCCGGTGGGCACCGTCTACGACCCGTTCGTGCTGCGCGGTCTCGACGCGTTCCTGTACGGCACGTACTCCGGTTCCCGGTTCGTGGTGGCAGGCACCCCGTCCGGCATCACGCTGGCTCCGGAGGGCGGCGCGCACCAGTCCACCATCACCGCGTCGGTCGGCCTGGAGCTGCCGGGGGTGACGTTCCTGGAGCCCGCGTACGCCGGCAGCCTCGACTGGCTGCTCTGCGACGCGCTCGGGCAGATCGCCGGTGGCTCCGCTCCGGCCGCGACAGCCGCGCCGGCCGAGGACGGGGCCTACTACTTCCGGCTCAGCACCCGGCCGATCGACCAGGCGCCGTTCGAGGCGGCCCGGGCGCGGCTCGGGGACGCCGTGCTGCGGCGGCAGGTGGTGGCCGGCGCGTACCGGCTCGTCGACGCGCACCAGGCGTACCCCGATCTGGCTGACGCCCCGGTCGTGCAGCTCGCCGCCTCCGGCGCGGTGCTGCCGGAGGTGCTCGCGGCCGCCGCGGAGCTGGCGGAGGAGGGCGTGGCCGCGCACGTGGTCGACGTGACCAGCCTGGACCGCCTCTACCGGGCGTGGCAGCGGACGCTGCGACAGGGTGTGCGGACCGCAACCGTGCCGAGCGTGCCAGGCGCGCTGCGGTCGGCGTTCGCCGACCGGGTGCCGGTGGTCACCGTGCACGACGCGGCCTCGCACGCGATGGCCTGGCTCGGCTCGGCGGTCGGTGCTCCGGCGGTGCCGCTCGGGGTGGACGAGTTCGGCCAGTCCGGCAGTGTCCGGGAGCTGTACGAGCTGCACGACCTGCTGCCCGGCAGCATCGTCAACGCAGCGCTGGCCGCGATCGCGCTGCGCTGAGGCGCGCGTCCGTTGCGCTGACCGCACGCCGCCACGGGGCCGGCCGGACATCCGGGCGGCCCCGGGCCCTCGCGGTGGGGGTCCGGCCTCCGTGCGGCGGCCCCGGGTCCTCGCGGTGAGGTCCGGCCTCCGGGTGGGCCTCAGTCTCCCGGCTCGCCGGCCTTCCGGCTCTCCCGGATCGACTCCGGCCCGGCGGGCCGCGTCCTGGCCGATTCGGGTGGCGCGGTGGACGGCATTCCTCACAGAACGTGACGGCCGGGACGGCTGCGGAGAGTAACCGCCTCTGGCGACCTGGGGGATCGCCTCTCGGCCCCTTTGCTCTGCAGCCATATCCGCATCACCGCCCTGAGCTGCGATGGCGCGGAACACCCGCCGCTCTGCACCCACCCAGGCGGTGACTCTCGGTGCCTGCTGCGCCGATGGGTGCAGAGCAAAGTCGGCGGCGGGACATCCCCGGGCCGGACGGGCTTCGTGACGCCGAGTGACCGGGTGTCAGTGCGGCAGGGCGCCGGGCTGACCGCGAGAAAGGCGAGAAAGCGGGGCGGTCAGCTCGTGGGGGTGGGGCTCAGCGTGGTCGTGCCCGGCGACGGCGACTCCGACGGGCCGCGGGTCGGGGTCGGGGTGACCGGCACCTGGTCGCCCTTCGCCGGGTCGCGGATGACGTGCCGCTCCAGGTTGACCTGCGACTGCCCGGTGCCGCCCACAGTGATCTCGTCGTACGCCTGGAGCAGCTTCTGCTGGTCGAAGTAGAGCACAGTCATGGTCAGCGGAGTCGGCTTCTCGCCCTCCAGGCCGCGCAGCCCGGCCCCACCGGTGGAGCCCTGCACCATCAGCGTGGTCGGCTGCTTGCCCTCCACCTGCGGCAGCTTCGACACCTGCCGGGAGTGGGTGTGCCCGGAGAGCACGAGCGGGCAGTCGCCGGAGAGCGGGCCGGCCGAGGCGGGGTCGTGGATGAGCGCGATGTCGACCTTGCGCGGCGACTTGTCGATCGTGGCGGCGAGCTGTTCGCCGGCGCCGATCACCTGGTCGGCGACGGCCGAGGTGAGGCCGCTGCCGGCCGGTGAGGTCTCCTTGTCGGGGGTGAAGCGGGGGTCGCCGATGCCCGCGATGGTCAGCCCACCCACTGTGGTGACCGAGTTGTTCAGCACGATCGCGTTCGGCTGCTGCGCCACCGCGGCGGCGGTGCGCGGCGAGTCGTGGTTGCCGCGGATGAACACGTACGGCTTCTTGAGCAGGCCGATCGACCCGACGAACGACGCCTCCGGCTCGCTGCCCCAGTCGGTCATGTCGCCGGTGTCGACCACCACGTCGATGCCGAACTGCTCGACCACGGTACGGATCAGCTGCCAGCCGGTCGGGTTGAGGTGGATGTCCGACACGTGCAGCACCCGTGTGGTGCCGGGCGACGGCTGCACCACGGGCAGGGCGGAGACCGTGGTGTAGAGCTTGCTGACGTTGCCGACCAGCCGTTGGAGCTGCTCGGCGTACTTGGTGTAGTCGTTCGCGATCCGCCGCGCGTCACCGACGATCGCCGGCGCGTTGACCAGCAGGCCCTCGTACCGCGGCTCCTCGATCGCCTGCGGACGCAGCGTGCTCGCGGCCATCCCGAGGCTGCCGGCGGTCACGACCAGCGCCAGGCCGCCGGCCCACGCGGTGCGCCGGACGTCCCGGAAGACGAGCGCGGCCAGCAGCAGCGTTGCGAGCACGACCGAGGCGAGCGTACGCAGCCCGAGCCGCATCACGCCGTCGCGGACGTCCTGGACGGCGGACTGGCTGGCCCGGCTGATGCTGGCCGGGTCGTCGATGAGCGCCTCGGTGCGCCCCTGGTCCAGCGAGCCCACCTCGACTGTGAGGTACGCCGGGCCGTCGTGGCTGTCCAGCAGCAGCGCGCCCAGCGGCGGGATGTCGACGGTGGTGCCGCCGGACAGCGACGGGCTGAGTTTCAGTTCGGCCCGGAACGGGCCGATGTCGGTGCCGACGTGGCCGCCCGCGTACGTGCCGATCACGATGCCGCCGAGCGTGACCGCGAGCAGAGCCAGCACGACACCCAGCCGGCGCAGCCGGTGACCGGGCCGCCACGCCGTCAGGCGGCGGGCGCGCCCGCGCTCCGGAGACGTCTCGTCCCCGGAGCGGTGCTGTTCGTTCTCGTGGCCGTCCATGCTGAGATTCTGACCTGCCCCTTGCGCGATCTTGACAAACCCGGTGGGCCGGATCAGCTCCGGCCGGCGCCCCCGTCGGCGAAGACGAGCCGCAGGAGGCGGTCGTCCTCGGCGGTGGGCGTACCCCGCCCGTCCCGGTTCGACGTGCTCACCCAGAGCGAGCCGTCCGGCGCCGCCGCGACGGCCCGTAGCCGACCGTGCCGGCCGTTGAGCAGGTCGCGCGGCTGACCGAGGACTGTGCCGTTGCCGGCCAGCTCCACCAGCCAGAGTCGCTGGCCGCGCAGGCAGGCGGCGACGAGCAGACGGTCCGCCGCCGCCAGGCCGGAACAGGAGGCGTCACCGGTGGGCCACTGTGTGATCGGGTTCATGTAGCGCTTGTCGTCGCCGCGCCCCTCGACCCGGGGCCAGCCGTAGTTCCCGCCCTTGTTGATCTGGTTGATCTCGTCCCAGGTGTTCTGGCCGAACTCCACCGCGTACATCTTCTTGTCCGGCGTCCAGGCGAAGCCCTGGACGTTGCGGTGGCCCGTCGACCAGACCGGCGACCCGGCGGTGGGGTTGCCCGGCGCAGGCTTGCCGTCCGGCGTGATCCGGAGGATCTTGCCGCCGAGGCTCTTGGCGTCCTGGGCGTTCTCGGTGCGCCCCGCGTCGCCGGTGCTCGCGTAGAGGTGGCCGTCCGGGCCGAAGCCGAGCCCGCCGCCGTTGTGCGTGCCGGACTTCGGGATGCCGGTCAGGATCGGCTTCGGCGCCTGCCCGAGCTGCATCTTCGCGATCCGGTTGTCGTCCTCGGCCGTGTAGTAGACGAAGACCGTGCGGTCCTTGGCGTACGCGGGGGAGACCGCGATGCCCAGCAGGCCGCCCTCGCCGCCGGCGGCCACATCCGGCACGGTCTGGACCGGCCGGACGGCCAGCCCGTCTGGGCCGGACTCCGGGCCGACCTGGAGGATCCGTCCCTTGTCCCGCTCGGTGACAAGCGCCCCGCCGTCGGGCAGGAACGCGATGCCCCACGGCACCTCCAGCCCCTTGGCCAGCACGGTGGCGACAACCTGCTGACCGGCCCCGCCGGGGCTCGCGGTGCCGGACGGTGTGGGCAGGTTGGGCGGTGCGCCGGCCGGGTCCGGCTCGGGCTCGCCGAGGGCGCAGCCGGCGGCGCCCAGGAGCAGCGCCGCGCAGGACGCCGCCAGCGCCGTCCGGAGGCGGCTGACACGGGGGTACGCAAGACGCGGGCTCACCCGGCCCAGCCTAGCCGGGCGGACCGGCGAACCAGGCACGTCGCGCGCACCCCTGCCCGCGTCCGGCCGTTCGGAGGAGTACCGGTCAGCCGGCCCGCAGCGCGAGCAGGGCGACGTCGTCCTCGCGCCGGTGCGCGGCGGCGAGCAGCCGGTCGCAGAGCAGGTCCAGCGGTACGCCCGGCCCGCCGGCCTCGAGGTGGGCGAGCAACTCGGCCTGTCCCTCGTCGATCGGCTGGTCCCGGCGCTCGATCAACCCGTCGGTGTGCAGCAGCAGCGTGTCGCCCGGTGCCAGGGTCAGCGTCCGGCCGGTACGCCGGGGCGGCCGGGCCAGCCCGAGCAGCGGCCCGCGACCCTCCGCCACGGAGACCGTGCCGTCGGCGCGGACCAGCAACGGCGGCGGGTGCCCCGCGTTGCACCAGGAGACCCTCAGCCCGTCGTCGGCCGGGCGGACCCGGGCCAGCACGGCGGTGGCGACGGTGGGCACCCGCAGCCCGCCCATGGCCTGGTCGAGGTGGGCAACCAGATCCTCCACCGGGTCGTTACGCCCGTACGCGTTGCCCCGCACCAGGTTGCGCAACTGGCCCATGGTGGCCGCCGCCTCGATGTCGTGCCCGGCGACGTCGCCGATCGCGGCGATCAGCTCGCCGTCGGGCTGGACGAACGCGTCGTACCAGTCGCCGCCCACCTCCACCCGGTCGGCGGCCGGCAGGTAGCGGGCGGCCAGCTCGATTCCGGGCACGGCCGGCAGGCTCGGCAGCATGCTGTGCTGGAGCACCTCGGCGACGTGCCGCTGCTCCCCGTAGAGGCGGCTGTTGCCGACCGCCTGTCCGGCGCGTACCCCGATGTCCTGCGCGGTGCGCAGGTCGCTGGCGTCGAAACCACGCCGCCCCTGACGGTTGACGAGCGTGACGGCGCCGATCACCCGGTCCCCGGCGGCGGTGATCGGCACGGTCAGGTGGGAACCGATGCCGAGACGGTCGGCGAGCGGCACCAGCTCCGGGCGCGTCGTGCCGCGCGCCACGTCGTCCAGGTCGGCCACTGCGCGCACCACCGGCCGCCCGGTACGCAGCACCGACCGGATCTGCGACTCCGCGCTGAGCCCGGTGGTCAGCAACTCGGCGAAGCGGGTCAGGTCGGCCTCGCGCTCGGCGTCCCGGTGCACGCCGGTGACGGTGCGCGGCCGGCCCGCCGGGTCGACGAGCGTGATCAGGCACCAGTCGGCGAGCAGCGGCACCATCGCGTGCCCGAGCCGGTCCACGGCGGTGGCCACGTCGAGCGTGCCGCCGAGCATCTCGCTCATCCCGGCCAGCATGGCGAGCCGGTCGTGCGCCTCCTCGGCGCGGCGGCGGGCCTGCTCGGCGCCGCGGACCGCGATACGCAGTCGCAGCTCCGAGGAGCACGCGGCAGCCAGGTCGGCGAGCGTCCGCAGCTGCTCCTTCGTCCAGGCCCGGGGCTTGCTGTCGATCGCGCAGAGCGAGCCGAGCACCCGCCCCTCCAGGTCGGTCAGCGGCATGCCCGCGTACGCCACCACGCCCAGATCCTCGATGGCCAGGTTGAGGCGTACGCGCGGGTAGAGACGGGCGTCGGGCAGCACCAGCGGCATCTCGATGTCGACGACGTGCTGGCAGAACGAGTGGCTCAGCGGCGTCTCCCGGCGGGCCGCCCACGGCTCCGGCAGGCCGGTCGCGCCGGGAAAGAACTGGCGCTCGGCGTCCACCAGGGAGACGAGTGCGACAGGCACGTCCAGCAGGTCGCCGACCAGACGCGCGAACCTGTCGAACGCCTCGTCCGGTACGGCGTCGAGCCGGGTCTCGTCGAGTGAACGCAACCGGTCGGGGTCGGCGAGCGCCGGAATCGGCACGGACACCCGTCCCCGGCCGTCCTCGCTCATCGCCACCGCCCTCAGCAAGCGGAACACCCGACCGGCATCCCGCTCTCGGTTATACCCCGCCGGGCCGCCACTCCATTCCCGGCGCGGTGTTCGTTACGGGTCACGCCGCGCCGGCCGGTCCGGGGCCGATATCGTCGGCGGTCGTGAAGGTATGGATCCCGCACCCGGAGGGCCGCCGGCTGCTCGGCGAGCTGCCGCCCGGCGTCACCGTGGAGCTGCTGGACGATCCGCGGCGGCTTCCGTCGTCCCCGTCCGGGGTGCGGTTCTGGGTGCCACCGTTCCTGTCCGGCCCGGACGCCGGGGCGCTCCTCGCCGAGCTGCCCGACGTCGAGGTGGTGCAACTGCTCTCCGCCGGGGCGGACGCCTGGGTGGGGCGGATCCCCGACGGCGTGACGCTCTGCGACGCCCGGGGCGTGCACGACTCACCCACCGCCGAATGGGTGGTCGCCGCGATCCTCTCCTCGCTGCGCGGATTCGCGCCGCTGGCCCGTGCGCAGGCCCGGCGCGAGTGGGCGTACGACGAGGTGGCGCCCACCGACGAACTGGCCGGTAAGCGGGTGCTGATCGTCGGCGCGGGCTCGATCGGCACCGCGGTACGCGACCGGCTCGCCCCGTTCGAGGTGAGCTTCACGCTCGTGGCCCGTACGCCGCGACCCGACCAGGGCGTGCACGGGGTGGACGAGTTGCCCGCGCTGCTGCCCGAGGCGGACGTGGTGGTTCTCCTGGTGCCGCTGACCGAGCAGACCCGGGGCATGGTCGACGAGCGCTTCCTCGCCGCGATGCCTGACGGCGCGCTGCTCGTCAACGCCGCCCGCGGTCCGGTGGCACGTACCTCGGCGCTTGTGGCCGAGCTGACCTCGGGCCGCCTGCGCGCGGCGATGGACGTCACCGACCCGGAGCCGCTGCCCGCCGACCATCCCCTGTGGGAGCTGCCGAACGTGTTGCTCACCCCGCACGTCGCCGGCTCGGTACGCGGGCTGCTGCCCCGCGCGTACCGCCTCGTGGGCGAGCAGTTGCGCCGGTACGTGGCCGGGGAGGAGCTGACGAACCGGGTGGTCGACGGCTACTGATCGCGGGTGGCTCAATGATCGCTGCCGGTGTCCGGCAGCTCCTGCCCCGTGACGGCGATCAGCCGGGGCAGTTCGGTGGCGCGTACCGCCGGCAGCATCACCACTTCGCCGTCGTCGAGCCGGGCCACCGCCCGGCCGCGGGGGTCACCGGCGAGTTCGGCGACCTGGTTCCACGGCACCCGGCGCTGCCCGACGAGCGCCCGCAGCCGCAGCTCCCGGGCATCGGCGTCGGTGCCGGCCCGCCACGCCCAGACCGCGACGGCGAGCGGCACGAGCAGCACCCAGAGCAGCCACCAGCGGGCGGAGGCCAGCGGCAGCGCGCCGATGAAGGCGACGATCGCGGCGACCAGGATGGCCTGGTTGTGACGGAAACGGACGGTATCGGCGCGGCTCACCCCCCGATGATCCCACCCGGCCAGTCCACCCCACCCCGCGGGCGTCCCCACCCTCCCTGCGTCCCTCCCCGCACCCGCCGACGATCTTGGTACGGTTCCGCCCCGCGAGGGGCGGAACCGTACCAAGATCTCGCTCGAGTTGGAGATCTTGGAAGCGTTGGGCCCCTCCGCGGGCCGTTTCCTTCCAAGATCTCGCCCGGGAGACCGACGCGGGACCGACGCGTCGATCTTGGGCGTGATCCGGGCCGGTGACCGCCGTTGATGTGACGGATGTCACTGTGGCGGTGACGTCACCGGGCGCTTCCGGGATCGTTTCTAGGCGTGGCCGCAGCGGTCCCCGCCGATGCGTTCCCGTACCGCCCCGACCCCGCACGTCGTACCGCGTACCGCAACCGCACCGCCCCCGTGCCCCCTCACGAAGGCGACCGCCGTGCCCGTCCCCCCTCCCGCCGTTCCCCGTCGGCGATCAGTCCTGCCCGATGTCGCCGTCTCACTCGTCGGCACGGCCTTCCTCCTCGCCGGCGTCGCCGGCGCCCTTCCCGGCCCCGCAGCCGCCGCGCTCGCCGTCGCCGGAGGCTTCGCCCTCGCCTGCGTCCGGCTCGCCTGGCTGGCCGGAGCCGCCACACCGCCCGACGGCCCCGCGCCGCCCGACCGTCCCGCACCGACCGACCGTCCCGCGCCGAACGGCCACCGCGCGCCGACAGGCCGTCCCGTGCCGACGGGCGAAGCTCCGGACCTCGCCGTGACGCACGGCGCGACGGCACTCGGCCCGAGGACCGGGCGACGGGCTCGCCGGGCTGCGCTGTCCCGCCGGGTCGCCGCCATCCTGGACAGCGCCGTCCTGGTCGCCGGGCTCACCGTCGCGGTGCTGCCGCTGAGCGACGCCGCCCACCGGCTGCCGATCGCGCTGGCCGGGCTGTGCCTCACCGGGGCGCTGCACGTGACGGCCCTGCTGCGCCTGCCCGGCCGATCGCGGCTGTCCGGCCCGGAACTGGTGCGCCGTACCGTCGACGTGCTGGCGCTCGGCGTCAGCCTGGTCTTCGCGGGCTGGATGCTGCTGCCGGGCGGCCCGGTCCCGGCCGTGGCCGGAATGGTGGCGGCGGGCGGCGCGGTGGTGCTCGCCGTGCTCGCGGTGGCGGCCGTCGCCGAACGCCGCCGCCGGCCGGGCGCCGCGCGCTGCCACGCCGGGGCCGCCCTGACGCTCGGCGGGCTGACGCTACTGGTGGTGCTGCTGGCTTACGGCGCGCCGGACCGGGCGCTGCCGCTCGTCGCGGCGCCCCTGGTGGCCGGGGCGCTGCTCACGGCCGCAGGCGCCCGGCGTACCTCGGGCGGTGAGCGGCCGGGCCGGGACGCGGCGCCGGCTGCCTGGCCCCGCCTCACCGCGCCGGCCGGGATCGCCGCGCTGGCCGCCGGGATCCACCTGATGACGGCGGGGGAGTTCAGTACCGCCGCGATGGCCCTGGGCCTGGCCGTCATTCCGCCGATCATGGTGGGTGAGCTGCTCGCCGCCGCCGACCAGCGCCGCCGGGTGCAACGGCTCGCGGCCCGCGAGGCGTGGTTGCGGCGCCGGCTCGGACCGGACTCCCGGCCGGTGGAGCCCGTGCCACTGACCCGCGTGGATCTGGTCCGGGCGATGGCGGAACGCAGTGGCGGCGGGCTACTCGTCGTCGACCTGCACGGGGTGGGTGGCGCCGTGCCGGAGGGGCCGGTGCTCAGCGAGGCCGCGCGCCGGCTGCGGGCAAGCTCCGAGACGCACGATCTGGTGGCCCGGCTCGGCGACACCGAGTACGCCGTCCTCACCGATCTCGGGCCGGTGCTCGCGTACGCGCTCGGCCTGCGGCTGCTGGCGGCGCTGGCCGAGCCGTACCCCCGGCCCGGAGGCGTCGCCCGGCTCGGGGTGAGCGTCGGGCTGGCCGAGACCAGCGGCGGCGATCCGGAGGACGTGCTGCGCCAGGCGGACCTGGCCCGCCGCCGGGCGGTGCAGCTCGGCCGGGACCGGGTCGAGTGGTACGACGCCTACCTGGAGGAGCAGCTGGTCCGCCGCCTGGATCTGGAGCGGGAGCTGCCCGGCGCGGTGGCGCGCGGTGAGCTGGACCTGGTCTACCAGCCGGTGGTGGCGCTCGCCGATCGGATGCCGGTGGGTACGGAGGCGTTGCTGCGGTGGCGCAGCCCGGCGCTGGGCACAGTGCTCCCGGCGGAGCTGCTGCCGGTGGCGGCCGACCTGGACCTGACCGGCGAGATCGGGCGGTGGGTGCTGGACCGGGCCTGCCGCCAGCTCGCCGCGTGGTCGGAGGGCGGTCGCGAGCTGTGGATGGCGGTGAACGTGACGCCGCGCGAGCTGGCCGCGCCGGACTTCGTGGCGCGTACCGCTACCGCGCTGGCCGCGTACGACGTGGCACCGGAACGGCTGGTGGTGGAGGTGGCCGAGCCGGTGGTGGGACTGGAGCTGTCCACAGTGGTGGCCCGGCTGGCCGGCCTGCGGTCGATCGGTGTACGGATCGCGCTCGACGACTTCCGGGCCGAGCACGCCTCGCTCGCGCAGCTCCGCCGACTGCCGATCGACCTGCTCAAGGTGGGTCCGCACCTGGTCGGCCCGGGTGGGGACGGTCAGCGCCCGCTGATCGACGTGGTGGCGAACCTGGCCGACCGGCTCGGCGTGGAGCTGGTGGTCGAGGAGCTGGAGTCGGAGGGGCAGGTGGCCGGTGCGCGGCGGGCCGGCTGCCGGTACGGCCAGGGCTTCGCGCTGGCCCGGCCGGCGACCGCCGAGCGGGTCGAGGCGTGGTTCGAGGAGTATCCGTCCACCGCCCGGTGAGCTGAACCGGTTCAGCGGGTCGTCGTACGAGGTGGGGCGGTGCTGCCGCGCGGCGTCAGGTGCGCCGTCTCGTCCTGCACGACAGCTGCCGGCTCGCCCGCGATCACGGCCAGGAGCTGCCGGGCGGCGTGCGCGCCGTACGCCGGGATGTCCCGGCCCAGCGCGGTGAGCGGCGGGTGCACCAGCCGGCAGAGCGGCGAGTCGTCCCAGGCCACGATGGACAGGTCGCCGGGCACGGTGAGGCCCATCTCCTGGGCCACCGAGAGCCCGGCGATCGCCATCACGTCGTTGTCGTAGATCACCGCGGTGGGGCGGCCGGCGGAGCTGAGCAGCCGGCGGGTGGCGCGCGCGCCCTCCTCACCGGTGTAGTCGGACCAGACGGTGGTCGCCTCGTCCAGCCCGAGCCGCCGGCACACGCCGGTGAACGCCTCGGTGCGGATCTCGGTGTGCAGCAGCGTGGGCAGCCCGCCGACCCGGGCGATGCGCCGGTGGCCGAGCGCGACCAGGTACTCCACCGTCTCGACGAGGGCCGCCGCGTCGTCGGCCCAGACGCTCGCCAGGCCGCCGGTGTGCCCGGGTCCGCCGATCACCACCGCCGGCAGTTGCAGTTCCTCCAGTGCCGGCACCCGCCGGTCGTCGGTGCGCAGGTCGCAGACGAGCACACCGTCCACCCGGCGTTCGGCCCACCACCGCCGGTAGACGGCGATCTCGGCCTCCTGGTCGCTGACCACCTGGAGCGTGAGCGCGTACGAGCGGGCCGACAGTTCGGCCTCGACGCCGCTGATCAGCTCCATGAAGAACGGCTCGATGCCGAGTATCCGGGCGGGGCGGCACAGCGCCAGCCCGACCGCCTTGGCGGTGGCGCCGGACAGTGCGCGGGCGGCGCTGCTCGGACGGAACCCGATCTCGGCGGCGATGGCGAGGATCCGCTGCCGGGTCGCCTCGGAGACACCGGGCTGGCCGTTGAGCGCGTACGACACCGCGCCCTTGGAGACCCCGGCGCGCCGGGCGACGTCGGCGATGGTCGGCCGCTTCACCGAAGCGTTCCTCCACTGTGTCCGGCCCTCGCGGGCGTTCTCGGTCGCCGGGTCGCCGGCGTCTGGTGACGCTACTGCACGCCGCGCCGGTCCCGGGTGCCACCGGCGGGTGGCGGTGGACGGGTTCCGGCGGCCGTCGCTTGTGCGGTTCAGCTTAGAGCGCCGATCGCCCGGCACCTGCCCTGGACGGCCGTGAACGGCAGTCGTGAGCGGCGGCGAGGTTACCGGACGGGCACATCGGTAACCGCCCGTTGACAGCCCTGAAGGTGAACCGTACGGTGGCCTCACTTATCCGGTTCAGTCAACGTTCCTCGATATCGGGAGCGTTCCCATTCGGCGCGGAGGATGACATGAAACGGTCCTGGACGCACCTGGCGCGCGTGGCCGCCGTCGGTGCCGTCAGCCTGGTCATGATCGCCGCCTGTAGCGGCAGGAGCACCACCGGCGGCTCGGACTCGGCCGGTGGTCAGGTCACGCTGAAAATCAACTTCTGGGGCGACTTCGGGCTCCAGGATCTGAAGGCCAAGTACGAGGCCGAACACCCGAACGTCAAGATCCAGCTCAACTCGGGCGAGTACAACGCCCAGCACGAGGACCTGCAGAAGAAGCTCGTCGCCGGCAACGGGGCGCCGGACATCGCGGCGATCGACGAGGGCTTCATGGTCCAGTTCCGCAGCCAGTCCGACAAGTTCGTCAACCTGCTCGACAAGGGCGCCGGCTCGTACGAGAGCAAGTACCTGCCCTGGAAGTGGAAGCAGTCGCTGTCGGCCGACGGCAAGACGCAGATCGGCCTCGGCACCGACGTCGGCGGACTGGCCATGTGCTACCGCACCGACCTGTTCAAGGCCGCCGGCCTGCCCACCGAACGCGACCAGGTGTCAGCGCTCTGGCCCACGTGGGACAAGTTCATCGAGGTCGGCCAGCAGTACACCGCCACGACGAAGAAGAAGTTCATCGACGCCGGCACCAACCTCTTCAACCCGATCCTCGGCCAGCAGCCGGTCGGCTTCTACGACGAGCAGGACCAGCTCCGGATGGAGCAGGGCCCGAAGGTGGCGTTCGACTACACGGTCAAGGCCGTGGGCGCCGGGCTGTCGGCCAACCTGGTCAGCTTCCAGGCCGACTGGGACAAGGGCTTCACCAGCGGCGCGTTCGCGGTGCTCGCCTGCCCGGCCTGGATGCTCGGCCACATCAAGGACACCGCGCCGGGCACCGAGGGCAAGTGGGACATCGCCGCGGTACCGGGTGGCGGCGGCAACTGGGGTGGCTCCTTCCTGACGCTGCCGAAGCAGGGCAAGAACGTCGACGAGGCGTACAAGCTGCTGACCTGGCTGGTCGCGCCGGAGCAGCAGATCGAGATCTTCAAGAAGGTCGGCAACCTGCCGTCGCAGCCGGCGCTCTACACCGACCCGGCGATCGCCGACTTCAAGAACCCGTTCTTCAACGACGCCCCGGTCGGCCAGATCTTCCCGAAGATGGCGCAGGGCCTCACCCCGCAGTACCTGGGCCGGAAGAACGGCCCGACCCGGGTGGCGGTGGAGAACGTGATCCGGCGGGTGGAGAACAAGTCGCTCAAGTCCGACGCCGCCTGGTCCGAGGCGGTCAAGGAGGCCGAGAAGGCCGCCAAGTCCTGACGTGTCAGCGGTGACGGGGCGGCCCGGTCCGCCCCGTCACCGTCCGATCTCCCGGCCCTGGAGTGAACCGATGTCCAGCACCCGTGCCGCGCCCGCGCCGCCTGGCCGCCCACCCGCGCGCAAGCGCGGCCGTACCGGCGCCGGCGACCGGCGGATGACCTGGCGCGACCGGCTGTACCGCTTCGACATGCGGTACATGCCGTACCTGATGATCGCGCCGTTCTTCCTGCTCTTCCTCGTGTTCGGGCTGTTCCCGCTGCTGTTCAACGCGGTCGTGTCGCTGCGCAACTACCGGCTGGACGACCCGACGCTGCCGTACTGGGCCGGCGCCGAGAACTTCAGCCGCCTGTTCGCCGACGAGGACTTCTGGAACGCCCTCTACAACACGTTCGGCATCTTCCTGCTCTCCACCGTGCCGCAACTGCTGCTCGCGCTGCTCGTCGCGTCACTGCTCAACCGCAAGCTGCGGGCGCAGACGTGGTGGCGGGTGGGCGTGCTGCTGCCGTACGTGACACCGATCGTGGCCTCGACGATGGTGTTCAGCGTCTTCTTCTCCCGCGACTTCGGCATGGCGAACTGGGCGCTCGGCCTGCTCGGCATCGGCGGCCCGGACGACCCGATCGACTGGCGGGCGGACAAGCTGCACGCCTGGATCGCCATCGCCACCATGGTCAACTGGAAGTGGATCGGCTACAACGCGCTGCTCTACCTGGCCGCCATGCAGTCCATCCCGCGCGACGTCTACGAGGCCGCGGCGATCGACGGCGCCGGGCCGTGGAAGCAGCTCTGGCGGATCACCGTCCCGATGATCCAGCCGGTGGTCCTGTTCACGGTCATCCTGTCCACCATCGGCGGGTTGCAGCTGTTCACCGAGCCGATGCTGTTCGACCCGAACGCCCAGGCCGCGACCGGCGGGCCGGACGGCGAGTGGCAGACCATCGCCCAGCTCATCTACAAGGTCGGCTGGAAGGACCTCAACCTCGGGTACGCCGCCGCGATGTCCTGGGCGCTGTTCCTGATCATCCTGGTGGTCGCAGGCGTCAACTACCTCCTGACCAACCGACTCTCCGGAGGCCGCCGGTGACGACGCGACGCGTGGTGGCCCGGGCGCCACAGGACACCCCGGCCGGGCTCTGGACCTACCTGCTCCTCGCGGTGAGCATGCTGTTCGCCGCGTTCCCGCTCTACTGGATGTTCGTCATCGCCACCAGCGACGACGAGGCGCTGGCGAAGCTGCCACCGGCTGTCGTACCGGGCGACCGCTTCCTCACCAACGTCGACGAGGTCTTCTCCCTCCAGGACGTCTACTTCGCCGTATCACTGGTCAACAGCGTCATCGTCTCGGTGGTGGTGACCGCCTCGGTGCTGTTCTTCTGCTCACTGGCCGGCTTCGCCTTCGCCAAGCTGCGCTTCAAGGGCAGCCGCGCGCTCATGCTGTTCGTGGTGCTCACGCTCACCGTGCCCAACCAGCTCGGCATCGTCGCGCTCTACATCGTGATGGGCGAGCTCGGCTGGAACGGCACGCTGCTCGCCGTCATCGCGCCCGGCCTGGTCACCGCGTTCGGCGTGTTCTACATGCGGCAGTTCATCGTGAACACCGTCCCGGACGAGCTGATCGAGTCGGCTCGGGTCGACGGCGCCACGACCATGCGGGTGTACGCGACGATCGTGCTCCCGGCCATCCGCCCGGCCCTGGCGGTGCTCGGCCTGCTCACGTTCGTGGCCACCTGGAACGACTTCCAGTGGCCGCTGATCACGCTCAGCGGCACCGACTACCCGACGTCGATGGTGGCGGTCTCCGACCTGGCCAGCGGCAACTACGTGATCTACCGGCGGGTGCTCGCGGGCGCGTTCATCGCCACCGTTCCCCTGCTGGTCATGCTGTTCATCGGTGGACGTCAGATCGTCCGCGGAATCATGGAAGGCGCGGTGAAGTCGTGAGCCGTCGAACGCTGCTGCACGAGGGGTGGACGCTGCGGGCCGAGCCCGGGCCGGCGGTGCCGCCGGAGATCGCCGGGACGGCGGTGCCGGCGTCGGTCCCCGGTTGCGTCCACACCGACCTGCTCGCGGCCGGCCTCATCCCCGACCCGTACCTGGACGACAACGAGAACGGCCTCACCTGGATCGGCCGCACCGACTGGGTCTACGAGACCACGTTCGCCGGGCAGCCCGGTGACGACGAGCGGGTCGACCTGGTCTGCGCCGGCCTCGACACGGTCGCCACCGTCACGCTCAACGGCGTCGAGGTCGGCCGCACCGAGAACCAGCACCGCTCGTACCGCTTCGACGTCCGCTCGCTGCTGCGCCCGGACGGCAACACCCTCGCCGTACGCTTCGACTCCCCGTACCGGTACGCCGAGGCGCACCGGGACCGGCTCGGTGACCGGCCCAACGCGTACCCGGAGCCGTTCCACTTCATCCGCAAGACCGCCTGCAACTTCGGCTGGGACTGGGGGCCGACGCTCGTCACCGCCGGCATCTGGCGCGACATCGGCCTGCACGCCTGGTCCACCGCCCGGCTCGCGTCGGTCCGGCCGATTGTCACGGTGGCCGACGACGTCGGCCGGGTCGAGCTGCACGTGCAGGTCGAGCGGGCCGGCGACGAGCCGCTGACCGTCCGCGCCGCCGTCGCCGGGGTCACCGCCGACGTCGCCGTACCGGCGGGGGAGCGGACCGCCGTCGTGACGCTCACCGTCGCGGACCCCGCGCTGTGGTGGCCGATCGGGTACGGCGACCAGCCCCGGTACGACCTCGACGTCACCCTGTACGCCGACGACGGCCGGGAGCTGGACGCCGCCGCCCGCCGGATCGGGTTCCGTTCGGTCCGGCTGGACACCACGCCCGACGCCCACGGCACCCCGTTCACGCTGCACGTCAACGACGTGCCGGTGTTCGTCAAAGGCGTCAACTGGATCCCCGACGACGCGTTCCCCAACCGGGTCACCCGGGAGCGCCTCGCGGAGCGGTTCGGCCAGGCGGCCGACGCGAACGTCAACCTGCTGCGCGTCTGGGGCGGCGGCCGGTACGAGTCGGACGACTTCTACGACCTCGCCGACGAGATGGGGTTGCTGGTGCAGCAGGACTTCCTGTTCGCCTGCGCCGCGTACCCGGAGGAGGAGCCGTTCCGCACCGAGGTCGAGGCGGAGGCGCGGGAGCAGGTGACCCGCCTCGCCGGGCACCCGTCGCTGGTGCTCTGGACCGGCAACAACGAGAACATCTGGGGCTGGCACGACTGGGACTGGCAGGAGCCCCTGGCCGGACGCACCTGGGGACGCGGCTACTACCTGGACCTGCTCCCCGCGATCGTCGGCGAGCTGGACCCGACGGTCCCGTACTGGCCGGGTAGCCCCTGGTCCGGCAGCGAGGACGTCCACCCCAACGACCCGGCGCACGGCACCACGCACATCTGGGACGTGTGGAACACCGACGACTACACGCGCTACCGGGACTACGTTCCACGCTTCGTGGCCGAGTTCGGCTACCAGGCGCCGCCCGCGTACGCGACGCTGCGCCGGGCCCTCTCCGACGACCCGCTCACGCACGACTCGCCGGGCATGGCACACCACCAGAAGGCTGCGGACGGGGACGGCAAGCTCCGGCGCGGGCTCGACGCCCACCTGCCGCCGCCCGCCGACTTCGACGACTGGCACTACCTCACCCAGCTCAACCAGGCCCGCGCCATCCAGCTCGGGGTGGAGCACTTCCGCTCGCACCGGCCGGTCTGCACCGGCACCGTCGTGTGGCAGCTGAACGACTGCTGGCCGGTCACGTCCTGGTCGGCGATCGACGGCGACGGCCGCCGCAAACCCCTCTGGTACGCGCTGCGCCGCGCCTACGCCGACCGGCTGCTGACGGTGCAGCCGCGCGACGGCGGGCTGGCGCTGGTGGCGGTGAACGAGACCGATCGGGCGTGGAGCGGGCCGGCCACCGTCACCCGGCTGGCGCTCACCGGGGAGCCGAGGGCGAAGACCTCGGTCGACCTCGACGTCCCCGCGTACTCCTCGGTGGTGCTGGCGCTGCCGGCGGAGCTGGCGCGGCCGGACGACGGCCGCGCGGAACTGCTCGTCGCGGACGCCGGGGACACCGCGGAGCGCGCGCTGTGGTTCTTCGCCGAGGACCGCGACGTGCGGTGGCCGGCGGCGCAGTGGGACGCGACTGTCGAGCCGGTCGACGGCGGCCGGCGGGTCCGGGTGACCGCCCGGACCGTGCTGCGCGACCTGACGCTGTTCCCTGATCGCCTCGATCCGGCCGCGCAGGTGGACCGGGCGCTGGTGACGCTGCTGCCGGGGGAGAGCGCGACGTTCACCGTGCACGCGCCCGGCCCGCTCGACGCCGACGCGCTCACCCGCCGCCCGGTGCTGCGCTGCGTCAACGACCTCGTCTGAAGGGCCTTACCCGCATCTCCGTCGATTTGAAGATTTCTGCAAGTGATAAAGTCTTCAGAGTCGTCGGAGAGGTGAGTCATGTCGGTGCCGCTGTACCAGGCCAAGGCGGAGCTGTTCCGCACCCTCGGGCACCCCGTGCGCATCCGGGTGCTCGAACTGCTCCAGGACGGGCCGAAGCCGGTCCGCGACCTGCTGGCCGCCATCGACGTGGAGGCGTCGAACCTCTCCCAGCAGCTCGCCGTGCTGCGCCGCGCCGGCATGGTCACCTCGTACCGGGACGGCCCGCTGGTCATGTACGCGCTCAGCACCCCCGACGTGGCCGATCTGCTCGCCGCCGGACGGCGCATCCTCGGCGCGGTCCTCACCGACCGGGACGCCCTGCTGGACGAGCTGCGGGCCTCCGGGACGGACCGGTGAGCGCGGCTGCCCTTCGCGCCGGTGACGCCGTACGCCGGGCGGGCCGGCTGTTCGCCGGGCTGCTGCCCGGCCGGGCCGACTGGCAGAACGCGCGCCGCTCACCCCGGCGCGACCTGCTCGCCGGGCTCACCGTCGCGGTGGTGGCGCTGCCCCTGGCACTCGCCTTCGGCGTCACCTCCGGGCTCGGCGCGCAGGCCGGCCTGGTCACCGCCGTCGTCGCCGGCGCCGTCGCGGCGATCTTCGGCGGCTCCAACCTCCAGGTCTCCGGTCCCACCGGGGCCATGACAGTCGTGCTGGTGCCCGTGGTGCAGCAGTTCGGTGCCGGTGGCGTGCTGATGGTCGGCGCGCTGGCCGGGCTGATCCTGATCGCGCTCGCAGTGGCCCGCCTCGGCCGGTACGTCCGCTACCTGCCGGCCCCGGTGATCGAGGGCTTCACCGCCGGCATCGCCGTGGTCATCGCGCTGCAACAGGTGCCGGCCGCGCTCGGCGTCACCGCCGCGCACGGCGAGAAGGTGTGGGCGGTGGCTGCCGACGCGGTCGCCCGGTTCGCCGCGCACCCCCGGCCCGCCGCGATCGCTGTGGCGCTCGGCGTGGCGGCGCTGATGCTGCTCGGCGGTCGGTGGCGGCCCGCTGTGCCGTTCTCCCTGGTCGGGGTGGCCGCCGCGACGATCCTCGCCGAGCTGTCCCCGATCGACCTGGCCCGGATCGGCGAGCTGCCGCAGGGGCTGCCCGCGCCGTCGCTGGACTTCGTGGACCTCGGCGCGCTGGGCGTACTGCTGCCGAGCGCCCTCGCCGTGGCCGCGCTCGCCGCCCTGGAGAGCCTGCTCTCCGCCACTGTGGCGGACGGCATGACGGTCGGCGAGCGGCACGACCCGGACCGGGAACTGTTCGGCCAGGGCCTGGCCAACCTCGCCTCCCCGGTCTTCGGCGGCATCCCGGCGACCGCCGCCATCGCCCGTACGGCGGTGAACGTGCGTGCCGGGGCGTCCTCGAAGCTCGCCGCGCTCACCCACGCGGTGGCCCTCGCCGCGATCGTGCTCGCCGCCGCCCCGCTGGTCGGCCGTATCCCGCTGGCCGCCCTGGCCGGGGTGTTGCTCGCCACCACGGTACGGATGGTGGAGGCGGCCTCCCTGCTCGCGCTGATGCGGGCCACTCGCGCCGACGCGGTGGTGCTGGTGCTGACGTTCGCCGTCACGGTGATCTGGGACCTGGTGACAGCAGTGGTCGTCGGGCTCGCGGTCGCGGTCGTCCTGGCGCTGCGCGCGGTGGCCCGCAGCGCCAAGCTGGAACAGGTGCCGCTGGACACCGGCGAGCACAGCGACGAGGAACACGCGCTGCTCGCCGAGCACATCGTGGCGTACCGGCTGGACGGGCCGCTGTTCTTCGCCGCCGCGCACACGTTCCTGCTGGAACTGGCCGAGGTGGCCGACGTGCGGGTGGTGATCCTGCGGATGTCCCGCGTCTCCACGGTCGACGCGACCGGCGCCCAGGTGCTCGGCGACGCCATCGCCCGGCTGCGCGGCCGGGGGATCACGGTGCTGCTCTCCGGCATCACCCCGGGCCACGACCAGGTGCTCAGCACGCTCGGCGTCGCCGACGAGCTGCGCCGCGAGGGCCTGGTGTTCGCGGACACCCCGGCCGCCATCCGGTACGCCCGGGGTGTCGCCCTCGCCGCGAGCCCGGCCTAGGCTTCGGTCCCTTCGAGTGCCCGCCTGCGCACGCCGAAGATGATCAGGTAGCCGAGGATCCAGACCTCGCCCACAGTGGCGGGGATCACCAGCAGGTCGCCGGCGGCGCCGGCGCCGGGGGCGAGGTACGCGACGAACGTCATGAGCACGTAGCCGACACCACCGGCGACGAGGACCCAGCCCAGCGGCCGGGGCAGCCAGCCCGACCGGAGCACGCACCAGCCCATCGGCACCAGCCAGAGGCCGAAGAAGAGCCCGCCCACCTCCCACAGGTTCCCGCTGACCAGGTAGAGCAGCTGGACGGTGTCGGCGTCGCCCGGCCCGCCGGTCGCGACCTGCAAGGCCGTCGCGAGGACGGCGGCGCTGCCGAGGATCGCGACGGCGTTGACGAGCCCGAAGGCGGCGATGCTGCCCGCGGCGGTGCCGTCGACAGTACGGAACAGGCGGTGGAACCAGACCGCGGTGAGCGTCTGGGTGAGGACGACCAGTAGTTCGAGGGCGATGCCGAGGCGGGCCAGCGACTCGTGGGCCACCAGGTTGGCGAGCGTCGTGCCCGCGTCGTCGGCGTCGAAGAGCATGGGACGGACGGTGAGGAACCCCAGGGCGCCGGTGACGGCGAGCCCGAGGTAGAACAGCCCGGTCACCCGGGCGGTACGGATCAGCTGGTGCATGGCGGCTCCTTCGGGGGTGATCGACGTGCCGTGGCCGGGGTCGCCTTACGTCGTAAGGCCAACCATACGTTGTAAGGTCAAGGGAGATGGGAAGCCGCATGGGAGCGAGGAAGCCTCGGGAGCCGCTCAGCCGCGAGCGGGCCCTGGCCAGCGCGATCGCCCTGGTCGACGCCGAGGGGATGGCGGCGCTCACGATGCGCCGGCTCGCCGCCGAACTCGGCGTCGAGGCCATGTCGCTCTACCACCACCTGCCCGGCAAGGCCGGACTGCTCGACGGCCTCGTGGACGCCGTCGCCGCCGAGATCACCGCAGCCGCCGAACGGGCCGAGGCAGACGCGCCCGGCGGTGACTGGCGGACCCGGCTGCGGCTGCGCTTCCTCGCCGCGCGTGCGGTCATGCTGCGGCACCCGTGGGCCCCGGCGCTGCTCAGCTCCCGCCCGACCGTCCCCGCCGGGGTGTACGCCTACTACGACGGCATCCTCGCCACCCTCGTCGAGGGCGGCTTCTCGTACCGGATCGCCCACCGGGCGCTGCACGCCTTCGGCAGCCTTGCGCTCGGCTTCGCGCAGGAGGTGTTCCGGCCGGACGCGGGCGGGGAGGCCGACGCGGCGGCAGCGGAGGCCGAGATGGTGGCGCTGGCCGAGCGGCTGCCGCACCTGGCCGCCATGGTCGCCGCCGAGACGCACGACGTGGCAGATCCGACGCTCGGGTGGTGCGATTCTCAGACCGAGTTCGAATTCACCCTCGACCTGCTCTTCGACGGCCTGGAGCGACACCGCCCGAGCCCTTGACCCGGCCCGTGCCATTCGCAGTCAGGTATCGGACTGAGAAGCCGACGAAAGCCGAACTGATGAGACCGCTTATCCGTCCGGCATTCGCTTTCGGCCGGGATGGATCGCTCGACATCCGACCGGCCAACTCTTTTCGTTCGTACGCGCCAATGGTCGCGCCGCTTTTCGACCGGGCTCGCGAGTAACTTCTCGTACCACCGCATTCACGAGGAGTCACTTATGTCTGAGGAAACCTGGCTCGCGGCACGTCTGATTCCTACTTCGGGTATCAACGGCGCCGAGGAGCAGGAACGCCGGGCGACCTCCGCCCTGCTGGCGGTGATGAGCGCGGTCCGGGAGTTCGGGCGTGTCCTGACCCAGTCCGTCGGCGCGCCGGCCGGAGTCGTGCAGACCTTCATCGAGGTTCCGTTCAAAATCGGAAACCAGCAACTCTTTCCGGACGGCCTCATCCGCGTCACGAGGGGGCAACGCCAGTGGACCGCGCTCGTGGAGGTGAAGACCGGCAGTAACCCGCTGCGATCCGAGCAGTTGGAGGCCTACCTGGACATTGCGCGGGAGCAGGGATTCGACGCCCTCATCACGATCTCGAACGAGATCGCTCCCGTTCCGGGTCAGCATCCGACGACAGTCGATCGCCGGAAACTGCGCAAGGTCGCCCTGTATCACCTGCCCTGGACGGAGATCCTGACCCAGGCCGTGATCCAGAAGGAATACCGCGGCGTCGCAGACCCGGATCAGGCATGGGTTCTGGGCGAGCTGATCCGATACCTCGAACACCCGCGTTCGGGCGCTCTCGAGTTCAGCGACATGGGGCCGGCCTGGGTGCAGGTGCGGGACGGGGTGTCGGCCGGGACATTGCGGGCCGGCGACAGTGCCGCGGCGCAGGTCGCCGGGCGCTTCGACGCCTTGATCCGTTACGCGTGCCTCCGGCTCGGCCGACAGTTGGGCACCGACGTGACTCCCGCGCTGAGCCGCCGCGACCTCGCCGATCCGGCGGCGCGCACCCAGTCGCTCGCCAACCAACTCGCCAGCGCCGGCACCCTGAGCGGCAGCATCCGGATTCCGGGCGCGGTCGGGCACCTGCACGTGACGGCCGATCTGCGGGCCGGGCAGATCGTCTGCCACGTCGATGTCGACGCTCCCCGGTCGGGCCGGCCGACCACCCGGGTGAACTGGCTGGTCCGTCAACTGAAGGACGCGCCGGACACGGTCCGGATCGAGGCATTCGCCATGCACGCCCGAGGAGGTGGCGCCACCGATCTCCTCCGCCAGGTACGCGCCGAGCCCACGACGCTCATCACCGACCCCTCGCGCGAGCTGCGAGCATTCCGTATCGCCCAGAGCACGGCTGCGGGAACCAAGCGTGGCAGTGGTCGGGGCGCCTTTATCGACTCCGTGCTGCACGCCGTCGACGACTTCTACGAGCAGATCATCCAGAACCTCAAGCCGTGGATGCCCGCGCCGCCCCGGTTGCGTACGTCGGAGGACGTGATCCCCGTTCAGCCGGTCGCTTCCAGCCTCGTCTCCACCGCGATCTCCTCCCAGGACAGCCCCGAGTTCGACACCGAGGGAACGCCCGGCGGCTCTGGTTCCTCGGACCGCCCCGGCGAGTGACCCCGCGGTTCCGCCCGTAGCGGGGGGCGTTTCGTCCAGCCCTGACGGACGGGCGGGTTCGGGCGGCGCCCGGCGGGTACCAGGACGGCATGACTGATCCGGTTGAGCTGTCCGAACTGCACGCCGGAGGCGCCGACCCCGACGACGTCACCCCGGAGGACCCGCACGCGGACCTGGACGGCACCGACGAGAACTCGCCGGCGGAGTTCGGCCTGCCCATCGACGGCACCGCACCGGCCGAGGAGGACCCCACCCAGCGGTGAGGGGAACGCCATGGGTGTCAAACGGGTCCGGAGACACCCATGACGTTCCACCCGATGGCGGCGCAGGCCGCGGGCCGTCAGCTGGGGAGGGCGGCGAGGCCGGCCAGCAGTTCCCACCGCTCGGCCTCGGTGAGCACCGCGTACGCAGGCTCGTCGCGGCGGTCGGTGTCCGCCTCGATCGCCGCGCGTTCCGGGCCGTCCGGCAGCGCCCGGATCCCCTCGGCGGTCAGCCCGGCGGCCCGCCACGCGGCCCGGTGCGCGTCGGCGCGGTGGTGGCGCAGCGAGCCCAGCCGGGTGACCAGCAGCAGCGCCGGGGAGGCACCCTCCGGCTCGTACGGCGGGGACATCGCCCGGAACACCGGCCCGCCGGTGGCCTGCGCGTGCGTCAGCACCCGGCCGACCAGGTCGGCGAGGCGGGGCACGATGCGCAGACCGGGCAGCACACCGGGCAGCGTCGACCACAGTTCCTCGGCTGCCTCACCGGTGGCCCGCTGGGCGAACAGCGTCAGCTCGCGGCCGAGGTCGGTGAGGTGCCAGGCGCCGTCGGCGTCCCGGACCACGACGCCCTGCTCCAGTTCCTCGTCCATGCTTCCGGAGGTGTAGATCAGGCCGTCGGCAAGCGCCTCGGCGGGCATCGGCCGGGCCAGCACGCCGGAGAAGAAGCTGTTCTCCGCGCCGAGTGCGCAGCCCCGCTCGGCGTAGAACGCCTCCATCTGGGCGCGGGCTCCCCACCGGGCGCCCACGTACACCCGGTCGATCGCCGGCCGGACCAGTCGCGCGTAGCTCACCGTCGTCTCCACGCCGCCAGACCCTAGCGACCAGGAAGCGTGCCGTGTGACCGAGTGGATGCGGCATCTGGCTGCATGAATGGGTAGCCCCTGTCCGGAGGAGGTCGCTAAAGTGGCGGCGGTTCAGCGGATCGACGGGCTTCCCGTTTGGGACACGCCCCCACCGCACGAGATCTTCGTGCCTGGGGGCCACTCAATTGCTCGCCTTTCAGACCAGTGCCAAGCAGATTCTGGAGCTGACGAGGGAGGCTCAGCTCGTCGAGCAGCTGACGGCTCATCTGACTCGGGTCGGCTTCCGGATTTCGAAAAGTGAGCGTTCGTCCTGGCAGCAGAGCCTTCCAGCGCTGGCGATGGAACTCGTCGGCGCGGGTCTTGGGGAGCTCGACGTGCTCGTGGAGTGTCAATTGCCACGCAGCAGCAAGCGAATCGACGTCATCCTCGCTGGCATGGAGCCACTCACCCGACGCCCGGCGTATCTCGTCGTAGAACTCAAGCAGTGGAGCGTTGCGACCACCTACGACGAAGCCGAGAAGTTGGTACAGGTTCCGGGAATGGCCGAGCCCCAGGTGCATCCTGCGGTGCAGGTCGAGAACTACTGCTCCTACCTGACCGACTTCCTGCCGATCTTCGCCGAATCGCCTGACCGGGTGCACGGTCTGGCATACCTGCACAACGCAGAGCAGGGGCACATACCGGCAATGACCACCAAGGAGGATGACGGCCGGAGTCACCGGCGGATGGTGTTCACCAGAGACCGCACCCGAGAGATGCGCCGCTATCTGAGTAGACGGTTCGCTCCCTGGCGGGACGAGGCAGCCACACAGACGTTGTTGACGGCCGCAGTGAAGCCCAGTCGACAACTCCTCACCTTCAGCGCGGAGGAATTGAACAGCCGAGGGCATCTTGTTTTGCTCGATGAGCAACGCGCGGCATACGAACTGGTCATGCGCGGCGTGCACTGGGCGGACCAAGGCCGGCGGAAGCGGGTGGTGCTCGTCGCGGGCGGGCCTGGGAGCGGCAAGAGCGCCATCGCGTTGACGCTGCTCACCGATCTGGCACGGGAGGGCCGTTCGGTTGCCCACGCGACCGGCTCCAAGGCGTTCCGGGAGAGCCTGCGGCGATACGCCCGGAGCCAGCCGCGCAGCCCTGACCAGCGCATCGCACCGTTGTTCCACTACTTCATGGACTTCATGGATGAGCCCGCAGACAGCCTGGACGTGTTGATCTGCGACGAGGCGCATCGGATCCGCGCCCAGTCCTCTCGCGGGAGCCGCCGAGGACGAAAGCCGCAGGTCCGGGAACTCATCGAAGTGGCGAAGGTGCCCGTCTTCCTGCTCGACGACGACCAGGTGGTGCGACCGAACGAGGTGGGCAGCGTATCGATGATCCGTGACGCGGCGGAGCGGCTGGACCTGGAGGTCGACTTCGTTCATCTCGGGGCCCAGTTTCGATGTGGTGGCAGCCCACGTTACGAACGATGGGTGCACCACCTGCTGGGTCTTGCTGCAGATCGACCCTACCGCTGGAGCGGGGACGAGTCCTTCCGGCTCGCCCTCGCCGACTCACCGGGTCAAATGGAGACGTTGCTGCGCCGTACCCACAACCGGAAGGCGTCGGCGCGCATCTCGGCCGGTTTCTGCTGGCCGTGGACGGAGAAGCCGCGCGGCCGAGATCTCGTCCCGGACATCCGGATCGGCCCTTGGTCGAAGCCGTGGAACGCGGCCGGTATGCGTCCGCCCAGGGGCATTCCGTCGAGTTCCTTCTGGGCCGTCGACCCGGACGGCTTCGAGCAGGTCGGGTGCATCTATACGGCCCAAGGCTTCGAGTACGACTGGTCGGGGGTCATTCTCGGCCCCGATCTGGTGTTCCGGAACGGCAGGCTGATCAGTCAACCGTCGGAGTCACATGACAGTGCCATCTTCGACCAGCGGCGGGGAGTCGTGGCACGGGATGCCGATCGGCTCATCCGTAACACGTACAAGGTCCTGCTCACCCGCGGTATGCGCGGGACGCTGATCTACTCGGCGGACCCGGAGACGCAGCAGTTCCTGGCCTTGCTGGTGCCTCCCGCGCAGGTGCCGCGATCGCTCGTTGCAGACGGTGTGCAGCGGGTGGGTGTCCCAGCCGACGAAACGTCCTCCGTACCGGATCGGTCGTCCGGGCAAAATCTGCGCACCTCGAGTACGGGTACCAGTGGGTCTCACGGCGCAGGATGAGAAAAAGTGTCGGATATTCGACTTTGTCGCTGTTCGACGGCCGGTACCGTGCACCGGATCCAACACAGTTGAATACGTGGGGAGTGGCCGTCATGACTGCGCAGATTCGCTTGGTGCATCATGCGTGAGGACTCACCACGCTGGCAACAAATCAACCCCACTGCTTACCTGCATGAACAGGACGGCCTGCGGGAGCTGGCGTCGTACCTGCCGGACGCCGAGCCTTATCATGTCTGGGCCAACGTGGAGTTCGTGGGCACCGACGGCTCCATCAACGAGATCGACGCCCTGGTACTCACCCGCAGCGGCCTTTACGTGCTCGAACTCAAGCACTGGCAAGGTCGAATCTCTGGCGACGGGCAGCGGTGGCAGCATGGTCGATCGCACGTAGACAGCCCGCTGATCCTGACCAACCGCAAGGCCAAACGGCTGCGCAGCGTCATTCGCCAGTACGCCCCGCCCGCTGCCCGGATCCCCTTCGTGCACGCGGCAGTGTTCCTGCACGCCCGGAACATGCACTGCGAACTGGACGACATCGGGCGTCAGCACGTCTACGGCTTGGACGACAACAACAGCCAGTTGCCGAGCCTCAAGCAGATGCTGCTGGCGCCGCCAGCGGATTCCCGCCATCTCGTCGACGCGGTACGTGCCCGCCAGATCGTCGAGCTGGTGCGCGGCGCCAAGATTCGGCCGTCGGTGGCCGAGCGGCGGGTCAACCAACTCATGCTGCACCAGCGGCCCTTCGCGGAGGGAATCGGCTGGCAGGACTTCCTCGCCGACCATACCGTGGACACCTCGCTGCTGCGGCGGGTGCGGTTCTATCTGACCAGCCGAGCTGCGGAGGAGGACGTGCCGGCCATCCGGCGGGCCGCCGAACGTGAGTTCCGGCTGTTACAGGGCATCCATCATCCGGGTATCGCCCGCGCGCTGGACCTGGTCGACCACCCCTGGGGCCCGGCGGTGGTCTTCGACCACCGGCCCGAGTGGCAGCGACTCGACCAGTGGCTGGCCGAGCGAGACGGCCGGCTCCAACTGGCCCAGCGACTGCAACTGGTGCAGGATCTCGCCGAGATCGTGGGGCACGCCCACTCGCGTCGGCTGTCACACCGCTCGCTGAACCCCCGGGCGGTCTACGTCTGCGACCCGGACAGCGCCCGCCCCACGCTGGTGGTCACCGACTGGCAGACCGGTGGGCGGCTGCCCGGCACCCGGATGACCTCCCTCGGCTCGCCCACGGACCCGGCCTCGCTGGAGCTCTTCTTCGACGACTCGGTCCGGCGCTACCAGGCACCCGAGGCGGCAACCCTGGACGACCTGCCGGGCCATCAGCTCGACATGTTCTCGCTCGGGGCGCTGGCGTACCGCATCTTTACGGCCGTGGAGCCGGCAGCTTCGGCGGAGGAACTTGTCGCGGCAGTGGCCGGCGGTGGCCTGCGGCTGGACGCGGTCGCCGACGGCATGCCGAAGGCGCTCGTTGAAATCGTCTACGACGCCACCCGGGGCGATCCGGGGCCGCGGATGCGGCGGGTCACCGACTTCCTCGCCGGCCTGGAGCTGGTCTGGGAGGAACTGACCGCGCCGGAGCCGGAGCCGGTGGTGGATCCGTTACGCGCCCACCGCGGCGACGTCCTCGACGGCGGGCTGACCGTGCTCGGCCGGCTGGGCAGCGGCTCCACGGCGGTCGCCCTGCTGGTAACCGAAGAGGCCGGATCGGACCGGCGACCGGTGGTGCTGAAGGTCGCCCGGGACGAGCAGTACGCGGACCGCTTCGCCGCCGAGGCCCGCGCCGTGGACAAGCTGCGGGACGCGCGAGTTGCCGCGCTGGTGCGTGGTCCGGTCAAGGTGGGCGGCCGGACCGCGCTACTGCTGGAGAACGCGGGCGAACGTACTCTGGCCGAGGACCTGCGTGGCGGGCGGCTGGCGCTGGACCTGCTGGAACGGTACGGCCGGGACCTGCTGGAGATCGTCGCCTTCCTGGACGGGCAGGGCGTGTGGCACCGGGACATCAAACCGGCGAACCTGGCTTCCCGCCCTCGTCCGAAGGACAAGCAACCACACCTGTGCATCTTCGACTTCTCGCTGGCAGCGGTCCCCGCCGACCAGCTCACCGCCGGCACCACCGCCTACCTGGACCCGTTCCTCGGTCCGCCTCGCCGACTGCGCTACGACGCCGCGGCCGAACGGTTCGCCGCCGCCGTGACGCTCTACGAGATGGCCACCGGGACACTGCCCCGGTGGGGCAACGGCGCCAACCCGGCCGCTGTCAGCGACGAAGTAACCCTCGACCCGGCGGCCTTCGATCCCTCGGTCGCGGACCGCCTGGTCGCCTACTTCGCCAAGGCGTTGGCCCGGGACACGGCGGACCGGTTCGACACGCTCGACGAGATGACCGACGCGTGGCGGGCGGTGTTCCGGGAGATTCCCGAACCGGCGGCCCTCGCCGGCGACACCGGTGGTCTCGCGCCGTTGAGCCGAGCCTCGTCGCTGGAGGCGGCCGAGTTGACCGCCCGCGCGCGGTCGGCGCTGGAACGCCTCGGCATCGGCACCGTCGGCGAGTTGCTGGACGCCGAGCCCTCCGCGTTGACCCGGGCTCGGGGGGTGCCGGACGCCACCCGCAAGGAGATCCTCGCCCGGAGCCGGGAGCTACGTGAGCTCCTCGCCACCGTCGAGCCGCCGGTACCCGGCCGGCCGGACGCACAGCACGTCGAGGCGCTCTGCGCCACCCTGCTGCCTGCGGAGACCGCCCGCACCTCCTGGCACCGCACCGCCATTCAGGTGTTGCTCGGTCAAGCCGCCGACGAGGACGGTCACTACCTGCACTGGCCGTCCCAGGCGGATGTGGCACGGGTGGTCGGCAAACAGCAGCCGCAGATCTCCAACCTGTTGCGCCGGGTCCAAACCCGCGACTGGCTGTCCAACTCGGCGCTCGGCCTGGTCCGCGACGAGGTCGTGGCGCTGCTGGACGCGCGGGGTGGGGTGGCGTCCAGCGAAGAGATCGCTGAGGCGCTGAACGTCACCCGCGGCTCCTACACGGCCGAGCCCAAGCGCACCGCGCAGGCCATCGGCCTGGTCCGCGCCGCGGTGGAGACGGAACTGGCCCGGGGCGGTGACGCACGGCTGGCGATGCAGCGGTTGCGCGGTGGGGACACCGTGCTCATCGGTCGCGAACCGGACGATCCCTCCACCGAGCGCACGGCCGACGATCTGCTCGGATACGTCACCCGCCTGGGTCGCCGGGCGGCGGTGCTGGCCGGCGCGGACCCGCTGCCGAGCCGGAGTCGTGCCGTGGAGGAACTGCGGGCGCTGGAGCGTCCCCCGGCCGGAATGCCACCGTTGAGCGAGGCCCGGCTGCTTCAGCTCGCTGCCGCCGGCAGCGGCGGCGAGGCCGCGGTCAACGCGCAGGGCCAGCTCTACCCGGCCGAGCGGATGGCCGCCGAGCGCGCGCTGCGCCTGGCCGCCGGCGCGCTCGTGGGCCAGAAGCTCGACCCCGAGACGGTACGCGCCAGAGTGCGTGCCCGGTTCCCGCGTGCTCAGGAACTACCGCCACGACCGAAGCTCGACGAACTGGTGCGGGAGATCCCGCTGTTCTGGGATGCGAGCACCGGCCGTTACGTCCCGCCGGACCGCACCTCGTCGCTGACCGGTACCCGCTCGGTCAGTACAGTCGGGCCGATCCTGGCGCCGGGAGCCGCCGCCCGGGCCCGCCGGCGGCTCGCCGAGGTGATCGACCGGCGCGGCTTCCTGGTGGCGCTGACGTCGATCCGGCGGCCGGGCTGCGCCCGCCAGGCCCTGCTGGACCGCTACGACCTCACCGAGGTCGACGTGACCGCGGTCATGCTGGAGCGGCTCCGCGCGCTCGGCTTCCCCTGGGAGACGATCGTCGCCGCTGACACCGGCTCGCCGACCGACGCTGATTTCCGCTCCCTTGTGGAGCTCTTCCAGCACGAGGTGATGCCGGCGATCCGGACCGCGCTGGCCGAGACCGACCGGCCGGTGCTGATCACCGAGGCGGCGCCGTTGGCCCGCTACCAGCAGTTGGGGGTGGTCCAGGAACTGGCCGACCCGACCCGTCCCCGTCCGGCCGCCCGGTTGCTGCTGGTGCCGGTGCGCCGCACCGAGCCGCTGCTGCTCGACGGGCAGCAGCTTCCGCTCACCTCGCTGGCCAACCAGTCGCTGTGGCTGCCGGACGAGTGGGACAGCCCCATCCTGGAGAGGACCGCCCCCCGATGATTCCGCTGAAGGCGCTGCAGACCCAGGTCACCGCCCTCACCGACGACCTGCGTGGGCAGGTCGCCGCGGACTCCGAGCTGGAGTCGTCGCTGCGCAAGGAACACGCCCGGGCGACCGAGGCCCGGCGTACGGGGGGAACGTTCGAGACCTGGCTGGACGACGTCGTAGACCAGGCGGCGGTGGCCTGGGTGCTCGGCTGCGTGTTCGTCCGCTTCTGCGAGGACAACGAACTGGTCGATCCGCTCTGGATCGGCGGCCCGGAGCCGGTCGCGCCGGTTGGCCGGGCCATGCAGCACCGCCAGCAGCACCTGATTGACAACCCCCGGCACAACGACCGGGAATGGCTGCGCGAGGCGTTCACCTACCTGCGTGGGCTGCGCGCCACCGGCAAGATCTTCGACGAGCACAACCCGGTGTGGCGGTTCGACATCTCCGGCGCGGCGGCGGAGAAGCTGTCGGAGTTCTTCCGGCGAGGGCCGGGTCTGGTGTCGCTGCGCGTCGACGACCTGAACACCCGCTTCCTCGGCGACCTCTACCAGGACCTGTCGACGCACGCCAAGAAGACGTACGCCCTGTTGCAGACGCCGGACTTCGTCGAGGAGTTCATCCTCGACCGCACGTTCGAGCCGGCGGTACGCGAATTCGGCCTGCCGGAGACTTCGGTCATCGACCCGACCTGCGGGTCGGGGCACTTCCTGCTGGGCGCGTTCGGCCAGCTGGTGCGCAAGTGGCGGGAGCGCGAGCCCGCCACCGACATCCGGGTGCTGGTGGAGCGGGCGCTCGGCCAGGTGACCGGCGTGGACATAAACCCGTTCGCGGTGGCGATCGCCCGGTTCCGGCTGCTGATCGCCGCGATGAGGGAATGCGGCCTGACGTCGCTGGAACGCACGCCGTCGTGGCCGGTCAGGGTGGCGACGGGCGACTCCCTTTTGCAGTGGGGACGCAAGTCGCGACACCAGGGCGACCTGATCGCGATGTTGGAGGGGCAGAACGCCTTCGCGTACGCGGCTGAGGACGCCGACGTGCTCGCCGACTACCTGCGCGAGGGCCAGTACACGGTGGTGGTCGGTAATCCGCCGTACATCACGGTCGCAGACAAGGCCCGCAACCAGCTCTACCGGGATATCTATCCCGACGTCTGCCACCGCCAATATGCGCTGACCGTGCCGTTCGCGAAGCGCTTCTTCGACCTGGCGAGGCAGTCAGACGAGCACGGCGAGGGAGCGGGCCATGTCGGCCAGATCACCGGCAACGCCTTCATGAAGCGCGAGTTCGGTAAGAAGTTGATCGAGGATTACTTCGCGCATCAAGTCGAGTTGACTGCCATTGTAGATACGTCGGGCGCGTATATTCCAGGTCATGGCACTCCCACTGCAATCTTAGTGGGACGGTCGAGATTCCGCCGCCGCGCGCCGAACATTCGCATAATCCGTGGGATCAGGGGAGAGCCTGAGCGGCCAGGCGATGCTGCAAACGGAGCAGTCTGGACTGCAATCAAAAAGCAATTCGACCTGCCGGGTTCTGATTCTGAGTGGATCAGCGTACAGGACACTCCTCGCAGCGAGATGGCTTGTTTTCCTTGGAGCCTTTCTGGGGGTGGGGCGGTTGAACTCCGGGATTTGATCGAGCAGAGAAGTGTCCCGCTTGGGTCAGCGGTTGATTCCATCGGCCGAACCACCCATACCGGTCAAGATGAGGCCTTTTATCTAAATTCAGCCGCAGTTGCGACTAGAGGTATGAGTAGTGCGGTTGTTCCGGTAGTCGCGGGCGAAGATGTTCGAGATTTCCAGCTCCATCTCGACGCCGTAGCAATGTTCCCCTATGGCACTGACGGGGTGCCTCGGGAAACCTCAATTTCGGAGTCCCGATTTTACTGGATAACTCGCGTTTGGCTGCGTTCAAGAATCGATTTCGGTCGCACAGTGGAGCAGCGCGGATTGAGATGGTTTGACCACAGCATGTTCTTCGCAAAGCGATTTCGTGTCCCGCGCTCAATCGCGTTTCCCTTTGTCGCCACCCATAACCACTTCGTCCTCGACAGGGGCGGCAAGGTGTTCAACAGGACGGCGCCGGCTATAAAGCTGGCGGAGAGGGCTACTGAATACGATCACCTTCGGCTGCTTGGGGTGTTGAACAGTTCCACCGCCTGCTTCTGGCTCAAGCAGGTCAGCTACCCGAAGGGTGGTGACCCGATCGGGGGCGACGGAGCAAGGGTGAGCGCCGAGCCTTGGTCTGACCGCTACGAGTTCACCGGGACGAAGCTCCAAGAGTTTCCGCTGCCAAGGGCGTACCCGGTGGAGCGGGCGCGGCTGCTCGACTCGCTGGCGCAGCGGCTCGCCGGCCTGACCCCGGCGGCGGTCGCGGAGTCCGCGGTGCCGACCCGGGAGCGGCTGGCGACGGCGCACGCCGACTACGACGAGACGCGGGCGCGGATGATCGCCTTGCAGGAGGAGTTGGACTGGGAGGTCTACCGGCTCTACGGGCTGCGCGACGACGACCTGACCTTTGTCGAGCCGCCGCGACTCGCGTTGGGGGAGCGGGCGTTCGAGATCGTGCTGGCGCGCCGGATGGCGGCCGGTGAGGTGGAGACGCAGTGGTTCGCCCGGCACGGGTCGACACCGCTCACGGAGCTGCCGGCGCACTGGCCGGACGACTACCGGGCGTTGGTGCAGCGGCGGATCGAGGTGATCGAGTCGGACCGGAACATCGCGCTGATCGAACGGCCGGAGTGCAAGCGGCGGTGGGCCACCGAGGGCTGGGACGCCATGCAGGCCAAGGCGCTGCGTGACTGGCTGCTCGACCGGCTGGAGGCGCCCGAACTGTGGGGCGACCGGCCGATACCGCAGTCGGTGGCGCAGCTCGCAGACCGGGTACGCCACGACGACGACTTCCGCGCGGTGCTGGAGTTGTGGGCCGGCCGCGACGACTACGACCTGACGAAGACGCTGGCGAAACTAATCGCCGACGAACACGTCCCCTTCCTGCCCGCCTACCGCTACAAGCCGTCCGGCTTACGCAAGCGGGCGCAGTGGGAGCGGACCTGGGCGCAGCAGCGGCTGGAGGACGCGGGCGAAGACGTGGACATCAAGGTGCCGCCGAAGTACACGTCGGCGGACTTCGCCAAGCCGTCGTACTGGAGGGCGCGCGGCAAGCTCGACGTGCCGAAGGAGCGCTTCATCTCGTATCCGAAGGCGGGTCGCGACGGTGACGGTACGGAACTGCTCGGCTGGGCGGGGTGGGACCACCTCGCGCAGGCACAGGCGCTGGCGACCGTCTATCTGGATCGCAAGCTGCAGGCTGCGTGGTCGGCGGAACGACTGCTGCCGTTGCTGGCGGGCATCGCGGAGCTGGAGCCGTGGCTGCACCAGTGGCACACCGACGAGCGTCCCGACTTCCCCGGAGTCCCGGCCCAGTTCTTCACCGACCTCATCGACACCGAACTGTCCCAGCTTGGGGCTGACCGACCAGATCTCCTCGCGCTGCGAGGGCTTGGTGGCCATGCCGACAACCGCGGCGAGTAGCAGGAGTAGAAGATGATCGACCAGGCAAGTCTGGGCGGCCTGTACGACGGCTTCGAGGGCTACCGCAATGTGGAGCGAGCGGATCTCGATCAGGTGCTCCGAACAGGCATCGTCGCACTGGACACCAACCTGCTGCTGGATCTCTACCGCTACTCCAAGAGCGCTCGGAAGCAGGTCTTCTCGGCGCTCGACGCAGTGGCGCCCGCGTTGTTCATGCCGGCTCAAGTGCAGAAGGAGTTCTGGCGCAACCGGGACGACGTGATCCGGCGCGTGATCGCCACCAACTCAGTCGCCGGCCTGCAGGAAGCCAGGAAGAAGGCTCTCGCCGAGGTCGACTCGTGGGCTGCCCGCACGACGCCTGGGGCCGAAGCAGACGAGCAGCGGGCACTGCTCGACAAGGCATTCACCGAGGTGATCGGCTGGGTGAAGCGTGGCGGGAGCGGGCTCAACCTGCGGGCGGCACTTCGTGACGTTGCCGAGGACCCTGTCCTCGGCAAACTCCGCGAACTCTTCGAGCACCGCGTCGGCCGGCCGTTCCCTTCCGAGCGCCTGGCGGAGTTGATCGCCGTCGGGCGACAGCGCTTCGAGCGCCGGATGCCGCCCGGATACATGGACGCGGACAAGCCGGGCCAGCAGGAGGAGGGAACCGGGGACTTCCTCCTCTGGGAGCAGCTCATCCAGCACGCGGCGGTGCAGAGGAAAAACCTGCTCTTCGTCACCCGGGACCGCAAGGAGGACTGGTGGCGGCTCGACGCGGCCAGAGAGCCGATCGGGCCGCGCGTGGAGTTGATCAACGAGATGTCCGAACGGGCGGGCGTGGGCTTCTTCATGGCCGTACCCGAGGACTTCCTGGCGGCGGCGTCCGCCGCCTTCCAGGTCGACGTCAGTGAGAGCACGCTCGATACGACCGAGCGGCTCGCCGAGGAGCCGGAGCAGGACGGACCACGGCCCTGGACCCGGGCTCAGTTCGAGATCCTGCTGGCCCGGCTTGAGGAGTCTGGCTATCCGCTGCGGGCGGCCGTACTTCGGGAGGCGGCCCAGAGTCCGAAGGGCTTTCTGCCGAGACAACGGGTCTACGAACTCGGTGAGTATCCCGAGGGACGTCTGCTGGTCGGCTTCACCCGGCCCGTGATCGGGGCCACGCGAGACCTGGTTGCCACCGGCAGTCTGCCCGAGGGCCTTGAGCCGGCGCTTCGGGCGCACTATGTGCGTAGCGGCAAGGCGGACGGTTTCGTGGTGCCGCGTTCGATCGTCGAGAACCCAGGCGGTGGAGAGTAGCCGTGCCGGACCGTGGACGACTCGACGCCGGAGCGACGCCAGGACACCGGCCGCAACTGGTGTTGCAGTTGCGGGGCGGGGCGAACGTACGCGGCCCGAAGCACTATCAGCACTCCATCATCCGAGGCGTCCGGCTCGCCGAGATTGCGGCGGAACTGGGGCCGGAACTGCCGGTGCTGCGGCGGCTCTATCCGGAAGGTGTGGCGCGACTGTGGGGTTCGACGCCGACTGAGCAAGTGAACAACGACAAGGCGCGTGCGCTCCGTGAACGTAAGGTCGGCGACCACGTTCTCTTCTACGCTGACAAGGTCTTCTACGCCCGCGCCCGCATCCTGCATCTCTTCCGGAATCAGGCCGTCGCGAAGAGGGTGTGGCAGACCGACGATGAGGGCCAGACCTGGGAACACATCATGGCGCTGGGGGCGATCGATCAGTTCACTCATGCCGTCCCGGCCGAGCCCATCCTGCGTCAACTCGGACTCCGTTGTCCGCTGCGGAGTCTCACGCTTGTCAACGCTGACGAGTACGACTCGATCCTGCCGCTCCTCCCGACGTTGCCCAGCATCGGCTCACCGCACGGTCTGCCCACCCGGAAGCGGATGGGCCGTAAGCAGTTCTTCCGCGTGCTGCGGCAGGTGCTCGAAAGGAGCAGTGAGGCATCGCCACCTGACCTGCCGCTGGCGATGCTGTGGGCGATCGGTCGAGCGGCCGCCGCTGCGGAGCCGAGCAGCCGCACCGCAGAGACCACCACGTCCCTAGAGGCGTTCCTCGAACGTCACGGCGGTTCGAACGAGCGATCGCTGCTGCGGCCTCTGGTCGATAGTGGGCTGTGGGACCACGAGCGTGCACTGAACTGGGAGGTAGATCGCTCCGGCTTCCACGGTGGCCGGGCACCGAGCGCTCCGGACGTCGTCAAATCTGACTTGTCGGCAGAGGCCGCCGCGCTGCTGGCCGACGTCGACATGCGGGGTCGCGCCGTGGCGATACTGTCCCGGGCACTGACCTCCGACCTCGACCGGGCAACGGTACTGGCTCAGGTGGGGCTTGCGGGGTACGACTCAGCGGCCGGCACGCTGGAGCCGGATCTCCTCACGCCCACCGGCTCGGGTGATCCGGCGGAGAGAAAGCTCGTGACGGTCGACCGCATCGTCCGCAGCAGCCGGTACGCGAAGGCCGTGAAGCGGCTCTACGACCATCGGTGCCAGATTTGCGGAGTCCGGCTGGCGACCCGGGACGGCTACTACAGCGAAGCGGCGCACATCCGTGGGTTGGGCAAGCCGCACGACGGCACGGACGACCTCAGCAACCTGCTCTGCCTCTGCCCCAATCACCACACCCAGTTCGACTTCTTCGCCCTGTACGTCGATGAGAAGTTCACGGTGCGACGGACGAGCGACGACTCGCCGATCAGCGAGCTACGCCGCCACCCGCAACATCACATCGATCAAAACCATCTGCGGCATCATCGTCGCTTCTGTGGACTTCCAAAATGACGGACAAGGGTGAGGCGACTGTCCGGAATCCGACTCATCTTCACTGTCCTATGCGCCGGTGCCAAGCGAACTGATCTGCGGTTCCTCCCTCGATCGGTGGATGGCAAGCTCAACAGTTTGCGAGGAGTTTTCCCAATCGGTCTGGACGATGTCCAATCAGGGCGCTGCCAACCAATCAGGTCGATGGGTAGCGTGTCGGGCACCCTGGGGAGGCTTGGAGGAGCACCTGTGACGCTGCTGCGCGACCTGATCGACATCCCGACGTCCGTCGGCGAAGGGGACTTCGTGGTGAAGGCGGCCGAGGGTGCCGACCTGCACCGGTACGTCGTCACCGACCAGCTACGCGACAACTTCGCTACGGCGTTGCAGCGGATCGGCCACGCGATCACCACCGGCCGCTCGCAGGCCATGTTCCTGCACGGCTCGTTCGGCTCCGGTAAGTCGCACTTCATGGCGGTGCTGCGGGAGATCCTGGCGCACAACCCCGAGGCCCGGAAGATCAAAGGGCTCGAGGGTCCGGTGGTCGCGGCCGATTCCTGGCTCCCCGGCCGGAAGTTCCTCACCCTGACGCTGCACATGCTCGACGCGCGCTCGGTCGAGCAGGCGATCCTCGAAGGCTATCTGCGCCAGATCACCGCCGCGCATCCGGACGCGCCAGTACCTGCCGTACACCGGTCGGATGCACTGTTGGACAACGCAGCGGGGCTGCGGCGGACGCTGGGCGACGACAAGTTCTTCGCGGCGCTGCGTGGTGGCGCCGCCGCGCCCGGCGCGGGCGGCCTCGGCCTGGCCGCGATGCGGGCCCAGGCCGAGGGGTGGACCCCGCAGCGGTACGCGGAGGCGGCCGCTCAGCCACCCGGCACGAAGGACCGCGACGCGCTCGTCAGTGCGCTCACCCAGACGTTCTTCAGCGGCGCGGTGCACAGCGCCGAATATCTCGACCTGGACAGCGGCCTCGCGGTCATCACCCGGCACGCCAAGTCCCTCGGGTACGACGGGATCGTCCTCTTCCTCGACGAGTTGATCCTCTGGTTGTCCGGCCGCATCGCCGACTACACGTTCGTCAACACCGAGGGAGCGAAGCTCAACAAGCTGGTCGAGTCCGCAGACGCGGCCCGGCCGCTGCCGCTGATCTCCTTCGTCGCCCGGCAGCGCAACCTGGAGGAGTTCCTCGGCCCGCAGGTCGGCGGCACAGAGCGGGAAGCGCTGGCACACGTGATGCGCAGCGTCCAGGGCCGGCTCGGGGAGATCGTCCTCGCCGACACCAACCTGCCGGAGATCACCGAGAAGCGCCTGCTGCACCCCAACGACGAGGCGGCGCGGGCGGTCATCGACAACGCTTTCGCCGCTGTCCGGCACAACCGCGAGGTGTGGGACATCCTGCTGCTCGGCGCACAGTACGGCGACGCCGGCATCGGTTCCGACGCCACCGCCTTCCGCCAGCTCTACCCGTTCTCGCCGGCGCTGGTGGCCACCCTGGTCGCGCTGTCGCAGGCGTTGCAGCGCGAGCGGACCGCGCTGAAGGTGATGACCGAACTGCTGGTCGAGCGGCGGGACACGCTGAAGGTCAATGACCTGATCGGGGTCGCCGCGCTCTTCGACCCGCTGGTTCTGCACGGCGAACTACCGGATCGCCCGAAGCTACGCCAGCAGTTCGACGCCGCCCGCAACCTCTATCTGCGCAAGATGCGCCCGCTACTGCTCACCCTAAACGGCATCGACGACGAGCGGGCAGCAGCACACACCCAGTTCCAGCTCGACGACAAGCTGGTCAAGACCATCCTGCTCGGCGCGCTGGTGCCCGAGGTGCCGGCGCTGCACAACCTGACCGCGGCCAAGTTGCACGCGCTCAACTTCGGCTCGATCGCCTCGCCGATTCCGGGCTACGAGAACACCATGGTGCTCACCCGGCTGCGCAAGATCTCCCAGGACGCGGGAGAACTGCACCTCACCGACGACCATGACCCGGTCGTGTCGCTCAAGCTGCACGCCGTCGACTTCGACAAGCTGCTGGACCTGGTGCCGCACAACGAGACCTCGGCCGGCGTACGGCAGCAACTGCTCCGCGAGCTGATCAGCGCGGAGATGGGGCTGACCGGCACCGAGGGGAGCCACGGTGAGTTGCAGCACCCCCGCGAGTGGCGAGGGCGGCGGCACGTCGTACAGGTCAAGTTCGGCAACGTCCGCGACCCGCTCACGATGCCGGTCGCCGCACTGATCGCTCCTGGCGAATCCTGGCGAGTCATCATCGACTACCCGTTCGATCCGCAGGACTTCCCCCGCAACGCGGACCGGGCCCGGATCGACGAGCTGCCGCGTGGCTCCAACACGGTGTTCTGGCTACCGCTGTACCTGACCGACGACATGATGAGCCGGGTCGCCCAGCTCGCAAAGATCAACTACTTGCTCGGCGTGGGTGGTGCCGGAGAGCGGCTCAACACACTTGCCGCCGACTGGCCCCAGGCCGACCGGCAACAGGGTCGCGTTTACCTGCTGCAGCGTCAGACCCAGCTGCGCGACGGCCTGATCACCGCGCTCAAGCAGGCGTACGGGGCCGCGACTCCGCAGCCCTCCGACGTGCATTCGGACAGCGTCGGCGTGCTGCACACACTGGCCGACGGCCTGCGCGTCGGCGACCCGAGGGGCGGGACGCTCGCCGACGCGTTCCGCAACCTCACCGGTGAGTTGCTGGAGTGGTCGTACCCGGGCACCCCCGCGCTGCCGGTCGACGAGAAGCCGCTCGCCCGGGCCGACCTGCTGAAGGTGTTCGAATACGCCAAGCGCGCCGCCGCCGACCCCACCCACGGCGTCTCCATCGACTCCCCGGCAGACCAGAAGACGCTGCGCCGAATCTGCAACCCGCTGCAGCTCGGTGAGGTGGTCGACCACCGCTACGTTCTCGACATCAGCACCTGCTTCTGGAGCCGGCACCTGCTGCAGGAGGCGGCCCGGCAGGACTACCGGGACCGCTGGCCGGTACACGTGTTGCGCAAGCTGCTCGACCTGCCGAAGGCGCGCGGCTTCGATCGGGAACTGCAAAATCTGATCATCGCGGTCTTCGCGTTCGAGCAGCAGCTCAGCTGGTACGACAACGGTGGCAAGATCAGCGTAGCGGCGGTCAACGGCGTGGAGGACCGCTTCGAGCTGCGCCACCCACCGATGCCGGACGACGAGACCTGGAAGGCGGCGGTGAGCTTCGGCCAACCCTTCTTCGGCGAGGTCCTGCCCCGGTTCCGCAATCCGGCCAACCTGGGCACCCTGGCCGGCACCATGCGCCAGGTCGCGAACCGGTACGCAGGCGACGCCGGCCAACTCGTCGTGAAACTTGATGAGAACGCCGAGCGGCTCGGGCTCGACCCGCACGCCGAGACCGGTCGGCTGGCCACCGCCCGCCGGGTTGCGCAGTTCCTCTCCGAGGTAGCGCAGGAACCCGACGACGTGGTGCTCGTCGCGGTGGTCGCCGAGGGCGAGCCGCGTCTCGGCGGTATGGACGGCCACGCTGCGAGTCAGGTGTTCAAGCAGGCGCGGCAACTCGTTGATGCGCTTGCTGCGGCTCAGTGGTCGGTGATCGACGCCATCACCCGGCGTGCGTGGGCACAGGAGGACGCGCGCGCCCGGCTCATCATCGACCGGCTCCACGCCGCCGGACGGGACGAGCAGCACGGTACGGACCTGGCTGAGGCGCTGCGGCAGGCGGTCGACGCGTCGGTCGAGATGCTCGCCGCACAACGGATCACTCCGCACCCGCTTCCGCCGGCGACACCCATTTCGCCGGATCCGACGCAACGGGTCGTTCCGTCCGGTGGTCCGGCACCAGTGGTCGACCCGGGACGGCCGGACGTCAGGCCGGCGATTCCGAAGCCTCGGGAGAACGGCAGCAGCGCGCTCGCCGACCCGGACCCGATGACTGGGGAGGCGGTCGTGCACGACGCGGCGGCCCTGGAAAAAGTTGTCGGAGAGCTCAGGAAAGAGATCTCCGCAGGTCGCCGGGTCATCATCAGCTGGCGTGCCGAAGCGCCGGAGCGGCAGTCGTGAGCGTTCCGCGTGCTGCCGTCCGCCCTGCGGCGGTCCGACGGAAGGTGGAGTCGTGGCTCGCCGAACAGGACGAGGCAGACGCCATCGTGCTACTCGCCCGGCCGCAGTGGAACGACGAACCGGTGCTCACCGTGGCTGGCAGAACCGTGCGCGTCGTGCCCTGCCCGACGCCGCTCGCAGCACGTGCCGCCCTCGCCGACCGGCCGCCGCACGAGAAGCTCGTCCTCCTGACCGACCTCACAGACAACGAGCTGGGAGACGGTTTACTGGCCCATGTCAGCCTTCAGCAGGGGCGGAGCGTGGACCCCTGGGACCTGGTCAGCCAGACGTTCGGGGGACAGGTACGTCCGGACTCCACGCTGGTGCGTACTGGCCGGTGGGTCGCCGATGCGTTGACTGAGCTTGCGCCGGCCGTGGGCTGGCCGCCGCCGACCGGTACGATCCTGACCCGCGACCACGCCCTGAGACACCTTGCCGGAACGGTGCTCGGACTCGAACCCGACGGGCTGGACGCTGCGGGGCTGCTGCAGTGGAGCACTGACGCTCCGGCACAGATGCGCCTGGGTGACCTGCCGGTCGAATGGATCGACGGAATCGGTACGTTCCTGGTCGACGTCGCCGGTCCGGTCGCGGTACCGGTGCTGGCAGCCGTACGCGCCGGGCACGGGGTCGATGCCATTCCGCTCGGTCTGCTGGCCGGGGTGCTCTGGCCGCGCGACTCCGCGCAGTCCTCGGACGTCGAACTCGCGGTGGCACGGACCCGCCTCGAGCCGCGCTTCGCTGGTACGCGGCTCACCGAGACCCAGGCATGGGCCTACACCGAAGCTGCCGAGGCGTGGATCTACCGCGCCCTCGACGACGAGGCAGTGCGGCACGACGCGCACCGGATCCTGCGTCGAGCCGAGGACATCGCCGAGGAGATCGGTGTCGCCGGCCGGCTTGCCGCCTCGCCCCTGCTCCCGGCCGGCTTCACCCAGCGGATGCGCGCCTTCGGCGCCGCGGTGCGGTTCTCCCTGCCGGTTGCCGGGCCGGCCGTGCCCGCCGGCGACCTGATCGAACGGGCACAGGAGCGGCTGGCCGAGGTGGAAGCCCACCGGTCGGCCGACCGGACGCGGGTGGAGACCGCCCGGATGGCGGTCCGGCTCTTGCGTTGGCTGGCCACCCCCGAGCAGCAGCCGCCCGCCACCATGCTCGATGCGGTTCACCGGCAGATTCGCGAGGACGGCTGGGTCGACCGTGCTCGCCTCGACGTCTTCGACGGTGACGTCGACCAGATGGTCGGCGATGCTTACCGGGTCCTGCACCAGGCAGTCCACGCGCGGCGCTCCCGCCACGACCGCCAGTTTGCTGAGCTGTTTCAGGACGCCACCGGCGCGGAACGGGATCCGGGTGCCCTGTTGCGGGTGGAGGACGTGCTGGACCGGGTGATTCAGCCGATCATCGACAATGGACGGCGCGTCCTGTTGCTGGTCCTGGACGGCATGGGAGCGGCAGCCGGAATCGAGATCGCCGAATCACTGGTGCGCAGCGGCGCCTGGACCGAATTGACCCCGCACGGCGGACAGCGTACGGGGGTGCTCGCCGCGCTGCCGACGGTTACCGCCGTCAACCGGTGCAGTCTCTTGAGCGGCATGATCAGTGTTGGTGACCGCAGCGACGAGCTGAAGGGATTCGCGGCCCGCTTTCCGGACGGGGTGCTCCTGCACAAGGCCGACCTGCGGACGCCTGCTGGGCTGGCTGTCGACCGCGAAGTCGCCGCCGCGATCGAGGATCCGGCGGTGCCCGTGGTCGCCGCTGTCATCAATGCCATCGACGACGCCCTCGACCGGAGCGATCCAGGCACCGTCGAGTGGAGCGCCGATACCGTCAAAGGGCTGCGCGACCTGCTCGCGATCGCACAGGACCGGGTCGTGGTGATGGTCTCCGATCACGGGCATGTCGTCGATCGCGGCTCCGAGGCCGTGGTGGGCAAGTCGGAGAGCAGCGAGAACAGATGGCGTCCCGCTACCGGTGATCCGGCCGACGGCGAACTGCTTTTTCGCGGCACCCGCGTGGCCCTCGCCGACGGCGAGCTCATCCTGCCGTGGCAGGAGGAGCTGCGGTACGGTCCGCGGAAGGCCGGCTATCACGGTGGCGCGAGCCCCGCCGAGGCGGTCATTCCGCTGTTGCTCTTCGCCTCTGGCAACGACGAGACCGTGCCCGGATGGTCGGGAGCTCCGGTCGCCAGCCCGGGCTGGTGGCGGGAACCGCTTCGTCAGACCGCACAGGCGGACCAGCCCGCGGCCGCTGCTCCCCGCACCGTGGCAGCCCGCCCGAGCCGCCGCCCGCGCGCAGTTGTACAGGACGAGAGCCTGTTCGACCTGCCCGCGGCATCGATTCCGCCACCGCTTGCCGGTCCGCCGGCTCCAGTCGATCCGGCATCGGCGCTCGTCGAAGCGCTGCTGGCCAGCCCGGTCTACGCCGATCGGCGGGGAAGCCGGGCACCCATCCCGGACGAGCGCGTGGCCGCGATGATCACCGCTTTGCTGGCAGGCAACGGCCGGGCCACTCTGGAGACGTTGGCCACCCGGGCGGGAGTGCCGGTGCACCGCATTTCCGCCACCTTCACGGCACTCCGGCGGCTCTTGCAGGTCGAGGGCTACCCGGTCCTCAGCCTGGACCCGGACGGGCGGACCGCGAAGCTGGACATCCCGCTGATGATCGAACAGTTCGTGCTGGCGCCCTCATGACGGCCGACGTGAGCGCCCGGCGCCGACGTGACATCGTCGACGCGTTGCGCAGGGGAGTGGTGCCCGCCAACGGCCTGGATGCGCTCGCGGTCGGCCTCGACCGCTTCGTCACCGCGCTCGACGAGGATCTGGATCGCGTGGCCGGCGCGGGCAGTGTGTTCAAGGCCGTCCGGGGCGAGTACGGTGCCGGCAAGACCTTCTTCACCCGGTGGCTCGGCGAGCGGGCGAAGCGGCGCGGATTCGCCGTCGCCGAGGTGCAGATCTCCGAACTCGAGACACCGCTGCACCGGATGGAAACCGTCTACCGGCGCCTCGTCGAGCAGTTGTCCACCGAGCAGTTCCCGCCGAGCGCGCTGCGGCCCGTACTGGACAACTGGATCTTCGCCTTGGAGGAGGATGTCCTCGCGGCCGGCCGGGTGACCGAGGAGGATGCCGAAGCGCTCGACCGAGCGGTGGGCGAACTGCTCGAGACCCGCCTCGCGGACATCTCGCGGAGCACCCCCGCGTTCGCCGCGGCGCTGCGTGGCTACCGTACCGCCCTCGCGGACGGTGACGACGTCACCGCTGGTGGCCTCGCCGCATGGCTGGGCGGGCAGCCGCATGTCGCCGCAGCCACCCGGCGTGCCACCGGAGTCAAGGGGGACCTCGACCACTTCGGCGCGCTCAACTTCCTGCGGGGCCTGCTGACCGTGCTGCGCGACAGCGGCCACCCCGGTCTGCTTCTGGTGCTCGACGAGGTCGAGACCCTGCAGCGGGTTCGTGCGGATGCCCGCGACAAGGCCCTCAACGCCCTACGTCAACTCGTCGACGACATCTACGCCGGCCGCTTCCCTGGGTTGTTCCTGGTGATCACAGGCACGCCGGCGTTCTTCGACGGGCCACAAGGTGTCCAGCGGCTCGCCCCACTGGCCCAACGCCTCGCCACCGACTTCGGCCCGGAGGTCCGCTGGGACAATCCTCGGGCCACCCAGCTTCGGCTGCCCGGATTCACCGAGGAGTCCCTGACTCAACTGGGCGTCCGTGTGCGGGAAATCTACGGCGGCGATCAGGTGGGCCGCCGCGTCGACGACGGTTATCTGGGCGAACTCGCTCGTGCGGTGGCAGGGCGGCTGGGTGGCCAGGTCGGGGTGGCACCGCGGGTCTACCTAAAGAAGCTGGTCGCGGAAGTCCTCGACCGGGTCGACCAGTTCCCCGAGTGGGATCCGCGCCAGCACTACGGGCTGACCTTGCGACCCGCCGAGTTGACCGAGGTGGAGCGGAACGCGTTTGCGGCCGACGACGTCGAGCTGTCGTTATGAGGGACAGTGTCCACTTAGACCCGGTACTGCTGCACCACGTGGTCAACAGCCTCGGTTGGGCGGACTTGCGGCCGCTGCAGCGAGACGCCCTGGCACCTGTGACCCGAGGGGACGACGCGCTACTGCTCGCCGCTACGGCGGGCGGCAAGACCGAAGCGGCGATCTTCCCGCTCCTGACACGCATGGCAGGCGAGCGTTGGGACGGCACCTCACTGATCTATCTGTGCCCGTTGAAGGCACTGCTCAACAACCTGCTACCCCGGCTCGAACGGTACGCCGGATGGCTCGGCCGCTCGGTCGCACTCTGGCACGGCGACGTGAGCACAACGGCTCGCCGACGGACGCTGTGGGAACGCCCAGACATCCTGCTGACCACTCCCGAATCAATCGAGTCGATGCTGGTCAGCGCGAACGTGGACCATCGGATGTTCCTCGCCGGCGTACGAGCCGTCGTGGTGGACGAGGTGCACGCCTTCGCCGGCGACGACCGCGGCTGGCACCTGCTGGCGCTGCTGGAGAGGCTGACCCGGCTGGCCGGACACCCGCTGCAGCGGGTCGGGCTCTCGGCCACCGTGGGGAACCCTGACCAGTTGCTCCGGTGGTTGCAGGGTGCCGGCGCAGACAGCCGACCTGGTGTCGTCGTCGCACCCTCACGTCCCACCGAGGGAGCCCTATCCGCGTCTACGCAGCCACCCGGTCAGGTCGAGCTCGACTATGTAGGCTCCCTGGCCAACGCAGCCGTCGTCATCGCCGCGCTGCATCGAGGAGAGAAGCGGCTGGTCTTCTGTGAGTCCCGGCAGACGGTCGAGGAACTGGCACAGTTGCTCCGCGAACGCGGTGTCACCACCTTCCTCTCCCATGCTTCGCTCTCACTCGACGAGCGGCGCCGGGCAGAGCAGGCGTTCGCCGAGGCCAGAGATTGCGTCATCGTTTCCACCAGCACGCTCGAGCTCGGTATTGACGTGGGGGACCTGGATCGAGTGGTCCAGGTCGACTCACCGTCAACTGTCGCGTCCTTTCTGCAGAGGCTCGGCCGCAGCGGCCGCAGACCGGGCAGTTCGCGCAACTGCCTCTTTCTCTGCCGCAGTGCTATGGAGCTGACCAGGGCAGCCGCTCTGCTGTCATTGTGGGGCGAAGGCTGGGTGGAGCCCGTCCTCCCACCGCCCGAGCCTCGTCACATCGTCGCCCAGCAAATGCTCGCGCTCTGTCTGCAGGAGGGCCGCGTCGGCAGCCGCCTCTGGGCGCAGGCATGGAACGGGCTGGCCCCGTTTGACCACACCGCCCAGCCCGTTGTGCGTCACCTGACGGAGGAGGGCTACCTGGACAGCGACGGCGGGCTGATGTTCATCGGCACGCAGGCGGAACGCCGATTCGGCCGAAGACATTTCATGGAGCTGACGGCGGTGTTCACCGGCCCGCCGGAGTTCACCGTCCTGCACGGGCGCCAGGAAATCGGGCGGATTGACCCGAGCCTGCTCACCGAGGAGGTACGGGGCGACCGCCGGTTGCTGCTCGGCGGCCGGAGTTGGCGGGTCACCTACGTCGACTGGCGCAGACGGCGTTGTTTCGTGGAACCCGCGGACGGCGGGGGCCGAGCACGGTGGACCTCGCAGGGGTGGCTCGGGTCGAGCTTTCCGCTGACCCGAGCGATGCGGGAGGTCCTGCTCGGGAACGACCCGCCGGTGCGGTTGACCACTAGGGCGGCGAGCCGGCTCGCGACGATCCGGGAGGAGCGCTCGTCCCTGGTCCACCCGGGAGGTACCTGCGTCGTGCGTTCCCGCGGCGAGCTTCACTGGTGGACCTGGGCGGGTCTGCGGGGCAACGCTACGCTGGCCGCCACGCTCGGCGAGGTGATCGACCCCTCGCAGCGCTTCGACGACTGTGCCATCCGGCTCCGCCGGGATGTGACAAGGGACCAGTGGCGAGCCGTGGTGACCGGAGCCGGTGAACGGTTGTGCCTTCCCGACATCGACCGGCGTGCTGTCGCCGGCCTCAAGTTCGGCGCAGCCCTGCCCGAGCGGCTTGCCGCCGCGACCCTGGCGGCACGCCTCGCCGACCTCGACGCAGCAGCAGCCGTGCTGGCGGAGCCGGTTCGCTTCGCGAATCTTTGGTGTTAAGAAGGGCCCCCTCCTCTACCGGAGGCGTTAAGAAGGGGCCCTTCCTTACGTCACTCGGGGACGCGACGGTAGGCGCCGTCGCTGGCCGAGGTCGCCATCGACGCGTACGCGCGCAGCGCCGCCGACACCGGACGCTGCCTGTCGACCGGGGTGTACGGACGGTCCCGCTTCTCCTCGGCCACCCGCCGCGCCTCCAGCTCGTCGGCGGGCACGTTCAGCTCGATCGACCGGCCCGGGATGTCGATGACGATCTCGTCGCCGTCGCGGACCAGCGCGATCAGGCCGCCCGAGGCCGCCTCCGGGGAGACGTGCCCGATGGACAGGCCGGAGGTGCCGCCGGAGAACCGGCCGTCGGTCAGCAGCGCGCAGGAGCGGCCCAGCCCACGGCCCTTGAGGAACGAGGTGGGGTAGAGCATCTCCTGCATGCCGGGGCCACCCTTCGGGCCCTCGTAGCGGATCACCACCACGTCCCCGGCGACGATCTCCTTGGCGAGGATCGCGGTCACCGCGTCGTCCTGCGACTCGTAGACCTTGGCCGGGCCGCGGAACGTCAGGCACTCCTCGGGCACACCGGCGGTCTTCACCACGCAGCCGGCCGGCGCGAGGTTGCCGTGCAGGATGGCCAGGCCGCCGTCCGCGCTGTACGCGTTCTCCCGGTCCCTGATGCAGCCGCCGGCCGCGTCGGTGTCCAGCGACGACCAGCGGTTGGTGGTGGAGAACGGCTCGGTGGTGCGCACCCCGCCCGGCGCGGCGTGGAACAGCTCGACCGCCTCCGGCCGGGCCGCGCCGCCGCGCACGTCCCAGTCGGCCAGCCACTTGTCGAGGCTGGGGGAGTGCACCGACCGCACGTCGCGGTGCAGCAGCCCGGCGCGGTCCAGCTCACCGAGGATGGCCGGGATGCCGCCGGCGCGGTGCACGTCCTCCATGTGGTAGTTCGGGGAGTTCGGGGCGACCTTGGCCAGGCACGGCACCCGGCGGGAGATCGCGTCGATGTCGGCCACGCCGAAGTCCAGCTCCGCCTCGCGGGCGGCGGCGAGCAGGTGCAGCACCGTGTTCGTGGATCCGCCCATCGCCACGTCGAGGGCGATCGCGTTCTCGAACGCCTCCCGGCCGGCGATCGAGCGCGGCAGCACCGAGGCGTCGTCGTTCTCGTACCACTGCTTGGCGATCTCGACGACGGTGCGCCCGGCCTCGACGAACAGCGACCGCCGCGCGGCGTGGGTGGCGAGCGTCGACCCGTTGCCCGGCAGGGCCAGGCCGATCGCCTCGGTGAGGCAGTTCATCGAATTGGCGGTGAACATGCCGGAGCAGGAGCCGCAGGTCGGGCACGCGGAGCGCTCGATCTCGCCGAGCTGGTCGTCGGTTACCGCCTCGTTCGAGGAGGCGATCATGGCGTCGATCAGGTCGATCTTGGAGTGCACCACGCCCTCGATCGCCACCGTCTTGCCGGCCTCCATCGGGCCGCCGGAGACGAAGACGGTCGGGATGTTGAGCCGCAGCGCGGCCAGCAGCATGCCCGGGGTGATCTTGTCGCAGTTGGAGATGCAGACCAGGGCGTCCGCGCAGTGCGCGTTGACCATGTACTCCACCGCGTCGGCGATCAGCTCCCGGCTGGGCAGCGAGTAGAGCATGCCGCCGTGGCCCATGGCGATGCCGTCGTCCACGGCGATCGTGTTGAACTCCCGGCCGACGCCGCCGGCCTCGGCCACCGCGTCGGCGACCAGGCCACCGAGGTCCTTGAGGTGGACGTGACCGGGTACGAACTGGGTGAAACTGTTCGCGATGGCGACGATCGGCTTGCCGAAGTCGTCGTCGGTCATCCCGGTGGCCCGCCAGAGGGCCCGGGCGCCGGCCATCGTCCGACCATGGGTGGAGGTCCTCGACCGCAGCTCAGGCATGACAACCAGTCTGACACCATCCGCGCGGCGACTCCGCCGCGCGCACCCTGTGTCCCAACAGTTGCACACCCGGTCCCCCACGGGAGGCGCTCATCCGGCAGAGTTGACGCGTGCAGTCGTCCCCGGGGATGGTCACCGTCGCGGTGTTGAGCGGGATCGCCGCGGCCGGTGCCGCCGTGCTGCTCGTCGCGTCGGTGCGGCGTCGCACCGGCCCCCGCCGGCCGGCTCACCTGCTGCTCGCGGTCGCCGCCGGCGCCGCCCTGTTCAGCCTCCTGGTCGGCCTCGGCGGTCTGCTGGCCGCCGGTGACCACTGGGCGCACCGGCAGGGCCAGCGGACCGGATGGGCGGTCCTCGTCGCCGCCGGTACGACGCTCGCCGCGCTCGGCCTCGGCGCCGCCGTCCTGCGGCTGCCCGGCGCGGCCGCGACCCGGGCCGCCACCGCCCGGCTGCTGCTCGACGGCCTGATCATGGGCAGCGCGCTCTGGTTCGTCGGCTGGGTGGCGTTCAGCGAGCCGACCCGGCTGCTCGGCGACGCCACACCCGTCGCCTGCCTGCCGATCGTGCTGGCCACCGTGAGCGCGGCGCTCACCACGGGGCTCACAGTGATCGTCGTGCTGCGGGTCGCGCCGCCGCGCGGATGGCTCACGCTGCTCGCCGCCGGCGCGATAGCGGTGACGGCCGGCGGGCTGGCCGTGTCCGCCGGGCTCTGCCAGGCCGGCCCGGGCATGGTGCTCACCGGCGCGGTGCTGACCGCCGCCGGTCTGCTGGCCACCGCCGTGGCCGGGCGCCGGGCCGACCTGACGCAGCTCGACGTCGACTTCATCCGCCGCGACGGCGAGTACGCCTTCGTGCCGATGTTCGCCATGGCCGCCTCCGCGATCTACCACCTGGTGCAGGGCGGCGGGTTCGACGGGTACGCCATCGTGGCCGGCACGGTCGAGGGGTTCGCCCTGGTGACCCGGCAGTACCTCGCCCTCAACGACGTCCGCGGCTACGCCATCCGGCTGGCCGAGCGGGAGGCGCACTTCCGCGAGCTGGCGCACACCGACCCGCTGACCGGGCTGGCGAACCGGCGCGGGCTGCTGCGTGCCCTGCACCGCAGTGCCGAGGCGGGCGTGCCGTGCGTGCTGCTCGGGCTCGACCTCGACGGCTTCAAGAACGTCAACGACATGCGCGGGCACGACGTCGGCGACGCGGTGCTGATCGAGGTGGGGCGACGGCTGCGGGGCAACCTGCGCCCGGGTGACCTGGCCGCCCGGCTCGGCGGCGACGAGTTCGCGGTGCTGATGCACGGGTCGGCCGACCCCGGCCCGGTCGCGGACCGCCTGCTCGGGGTGCTCGGCCGCCCGTACGAGCAGGGCGACGGGCCGGTCTTCCTGTCGGTGAGCATCGGCGTGGCCGCCGGGCACGGTGAGCAGGACGTCGAGCTGCTGCTGCGCAACGCCGACCTGGCGCTGCGCTACGCCAAGCAGCGGGGCAAGAACCGGATCGAGCGCTACGACGCCACCTACGACCAGTTGCTGAGCCGGCGTACCCGGATGGAGCACGAGCTGCGCGGCGCGATCGAGCGCGACGAGCTGCGGCTGGTCTTCCAGCCGGTGGCCTCGCTGCCGTCGGTGCGGCCGGTCGGCGCGGAGGCGCTGCTGCGCTGGCGGCACCCGGAGCTGGGCAACGTCCGGCCGGACGAGTTCATCCCGCTCGCCGAGGAGTGCGGGATGATCGCCAAGCTCGGCGCGTGGGTGCTGCACCAGGCCTGCTACCAGCTCTCCCGCTGGCTGGCCGACGGGCACGACGTCTGGGTGTCGGTGAACGTGTCGCCGCGCGAGCTGCACGCCCCCGAGTACGTGGTCCAGGTCGCCGACGCGCTGCGCGCGCACCACGTGCCGCCGCAGCGGCTGGTGCTGGAGGTGACCGAGCACGCGGTCGCCACCGACCTGGACGAGCTGATCCGGCGGCTCACCGCGCTGCGGCTGACCGGCGTCCGGATCGCACTCGACGACTTCGGCGCCGGTTACTCGTCGCTCGGCCAGCTCCGGCGGCTGCCGATCGACATCCTGAAGATCGACCACAGTCTGGTCGCCGAGCACGAGCCGGTCCGGCCGGTCGGGCGGGACGGTCCGGCGTTCGCCCCGATGGTCGACATCGTCATGCGCCTGGGGCACCAGCTGGGGCTGGAGGTGATCGCCGAGGGCGTCACCAACCCGACCGAGCTGGCTGCGGTGGTGGCCGCCGGGTGCCGGTTCGGCCAGGGCGCGCTGTTCGGCTGGGGCGTACCGGCCGAGCACCTGGAGGCGATGCTGGAGGCGGCCACGGCGCCCGGCAACCGGCACACCGCGATGCCGCCGGTGCCGCCGCCCGCGCCGGCGCGCGCCCCGTCGCCGCTGCTGCCCCGGCTGCGCAACAACCCGCCCGCCCCGCGTCCCTCGATGGAGGGATCTTCGCAGGTGGCGCCGGGCGCGGAGGGGGTCGCGGCGACCGACACGCCCACGTCCGTGAACCAAAATGTGGGATCAGTTGACTCATCGCGTGAGATGCGTCAGGCTTAGCCGCATGTCGTCGAACCGGTCGCCGCGAGTACTTACCTGAGCGCACTCTCCCACCGAGAGTGCGCTGGCCCCGTGCATCCTGCACGTGGGCTTTTTTGTTGCCGTCGGACCATCGCCGGGACCTCCCGTCCCATCCTGAGAAGCGCGTCACCCACTCACTTCCGAAGGCTTGAACCGCCATGACGAGACCCACGCCAGAGACCCTCGCCCACTCCGCCCGCCGTGCCCGCTCCGGCACCGGCGCGGCCGGTGACTCCGACCCCGCCGCCCGCCCCGGCCGTACCGTCCCGGCGGCCGCCACCACCGAGACGCCCGTACGGGAGCCCGCCACCGCGGAGGTCTCGGGCGCCGGTTCGCTCGTGCGGTCGCTGGAGGCGCTCGGCGTCGACGTGGTCTTCGGCATTCCGGGCGGCGCGATCCTGCCCGCCTACGACCCGCTCTACGACTCCACGGTCCGGCATATCCTGGTCCGGCACGAGCAGGGCGCCGGGCACGCGGCCACCGGTTACGCGCAGGCCACCGGCCGGGTCGGCGTCTGCATCGCCACCTCCGGTCCGGGCGCGACGAACCTGGTGACGCCGATCGCGGACGCGTACATGGACTCGGTCCCGATGGTGGCGATCACCGGGCAGGTGGCCCGGCCGTCGATCGGCACCGACGCCTTCCAGGAGGCGGACATCCAGGGCATCACGCTGCCCATCACCAAGCACAACTTCCTGGTGCAGACCGCCGACGAGATCCCCCGCGTGCTGGCCGAGGCGTTCCACCTGGCCGCGACCGGCCGGCCCGGCCCGGTGCTCGTCGACATCCCGAAGGACGTGCTCCAGGCGCCGGCGACGTTCTCCTGGCCGCCCACGCTCGACCTGCCCGGCTACCGGCCGACGCTGCACCCGCACGGCAAGCAGATCCGCGAGGCGGCCCGGCTGATGACCGGTGCCCGCCGTCCGGTCCTCTACGTCGGCGGCGGCGTGCTCAAGGCCGGCGCCACCGAGGGGCTGCGCAAGCTGGCCGAGCAGACCGGCATCCCGGTGGTCACCACGCTGATGGCGCTGGGTGCGTTCCCCGACTCGCACCGCCAGCACCTGGGCATGCCCGGCATGCACGGCACCGTCGCCGCGGTCTACGGCCTGCAGAAGGCTGACCTGATCGTGGCGCTGGGCGCCCGCTTCGACGACCGGGTGACCGGCAAGCTGGACTCGTTCGCGCCGGACGCGACAGTCGTGCACGCCGACATCGACCCGGCCGAGATCGGCAAGAACCGGCACGCCGACGTCCCGATCGTGGGTGACGCCCGGCACGTGATCGACGAGCTGATCGCCGCCGTCACCGCCGAGCAGGCCGCGCACCCGCCGGCCGACCTGACCGACTGGTGGGCCCAGCTCGACGACCTGCGCGAGCGGTACCCGCTGGGCTTCGAGGAGCCGGCCGACGGCACGCTCTCCCCGCAGTACGTGATCAAGCGGCTGGGCGAGATCGCCGGCCCGGACGCGGTCTACGTGGCGGGCGTCGGCCAGCACCAGATGTGGGCCAGCCAGTTCATCTCGTACGAGAAGCCGCACACCTGGCTCAACTCCGGCGGCCTGGGCACCATGGGCTACGCCGTTCCGGCCGCGATGGGCGCGAAGGTCGGCAAGCCGGACACCACCGTGTGGGCGGTCGACGGTGACGGCTGCTTCCAGATGACCAACCAGGAGCTGGCCACCTGCGCGCTGGAGGGCATCCCGATCAAGGTCGCCGTGATCAACAACGGCAATCTCGGCATGGTGCGGCAGTGGCAGACCCTGTTCTACGGGGAGCGCTACTCCAACACCGAGCTGGGCACGCACAAGCACCGCATCCCGGACTTCGTCAAGCTCGCCGAGGCGCTCGGCTGCGTCGGGCTGCGCTGCGAGAACGCCGCCGACGTGGACAAGACCATCGAGGCGGCCATGGCGATCAACGACGCGCCGGTGGTCATCGACTTCGTGGTCGGCAAGGACGCGATGGTCTGGCCGATGGTCGCCGCCGGCACCAGCAACGACGAGATCATGTTCGCCAGGGGTGTGCGCCCCGCGTTCGACGAGGACGAGTTGTAGTCATGACCGAATGCACCGAGCGCAGCGAGGGCCATGAGGGCATGACGAGGAAGGTGCCGGTCATGACCGAATGCACCGAGCGCAGCGAGGGCCATGAGGGCATGACGAGGAAGGCACAGCTATGACTATGCACACGCTGTCCGTGCTGGTGGAGAACAAGCCGGGTGTCCTCGCCCGGGTCTCCGGGCTGTTCTCCCGGCGCGGGTTCAACATCGACAGCCTCGCCGTGGGCGAGACCGAGAACCCGGACGTCTCGCGCATCACCATCGTGGTCAACGCCGAGTCCTCGCCGCTGGAGCAGGTGACCAAGCAGCTCAACAAGCTGGTCAACGTACTCAAGATCGTGGAGCTGGATCCGCAGGTGTCGGTGGCGCGGGAACTGCTGCTGGTCAAGGTCCGCGCGGACCGCGCGGCCCGCGCCCAGGTGCTGGAGACGGTCGGCCTGTTTCGCGCCCGGGTGGTCGACGTCGCGCCGGACACGCTGACCATCGAGGCCACCGGCACGCCGGACAAGCTCGACGCGCTGCTGCGCGACCTGGAGCCGTTCGGCATCAAGGAGATGGTCCAGTCCGGCACCGTGGCGATCGGGCGGGGTTCGCGGGCCATCACCGCCGGCCCGGCCCTGCGCGCCGCCTGATCCGTACCCACAAGTTTTTCGACGGGCCGACGGGCACCGCCGTACGAAAGGGAAGTCAATGAGCGTTGAGGTGTTCTACGACGACGACGCCGACCTGGGCCTGATCCAGGGCCGCAAGGTCGCCGTGATCGGGTACGGCAGCCAGGGCCACGCGCACGCGCTGTCGCTGCGCGACTCCGGCGTCGACGTGGTGATCGGCCTGCCCGCCGGCTCGAAGAGCCGGCCGAAGGCCGAGGAGCAGGGCCTGCGGGTGCTCACGCCCGCCGAGGCGGCGGCCGAGGCCGACGTGATCATGATCCTGGCGCCGGACACCGCCCAGCGTGGTCTCTACGCCGAGGCCATCGCGCCGAACCTGGCCGCGGGCAAGGCGCTGTTCTTCGGCCACGGCTTCAACATCCGGTACGGCCTGATCAAGCCCCCGGCCGACGTGGACGTGGCGATGGTCGCCCCGAAGGGCCCCGGTCACCTGGTCCGCCGCCAGTACGTCGACGGCAAGGGCGTGCCCTGCCTGGTCGCGGTCGAGCAGGACCCCAGCGGCAACGCGTTCGGCCTGGCCCTGGCGTACGCCAAGGCGATCGGCGGCACCCGGGCCGGCGCGATCCGGACCACGTTCACCGAGGAGACCGAGACCGACCTGTTCGGCGAGCAGGCGGTGCTGTGCGGTGGCGCGGCGGCGCTGGTGCAGACCGGTTTCGAGGTGCTCACCGAGGCCGGCTACGCGCCCGAGGTGGCCTACTTCGAGTGCCTGCACGAGCTGAAGCTGATCGTCGACCTGATGTACGAGGGCGGCATCGCCCGCATGCGCTACAGCATCTCCGACACCGCCGAGTACGGCGACCTGTCCCGTGGCCCGCGCGTCATCGACTCGCGGGTCAAGGACGAGATGCGCAAGATCCTCGGCGAGATCCAGTCCGGCGAGTTCGCCCGCGAGTGGGTGGCCGAGGACGAGGCCGGCCGGCCGAACTTCGCCAAGTGGCGGGCCGAGGGCGCGGCGCACCCGATCGAGGAGACCGGGCAGAAGCTGCGGGCCATGATGAGCTGGGTCGACCGGCCGATCACCGAGACCGCCTGAGCTTCTCCCTCGTGCGGCCCGCGGCCCGACGCTCTCCCCGGCGTCCGGCCGCGGGCCGCCGTTCGTTCACGTGCTGGGACACGGTGAGTAACGCCTCGTCCCGCACCGCCCCCGGTGAACGGGGGATGACGGGCGTGCGACGGACCTGTGTGAGGGCGCTCACCCCGTAGTCCGCGACCCGGAGAGCGGGCAGGCACCTACCATTCCTTGGTGTGGTGCCCGAGCGCACCCGACGGCCGTGGCACGGATCGGCGCAGGGCGCAGCGCGGCGTCCCGGCGCCCCAGGCCGAACCATTACCGAGCGTCTACGAGGACCGATGAATCCTGTCGTACTGATCGCCGAAGAACTCGCCCCCGCCGCCATCGAGGTGCTCGCGCACGACTTCGACGTGCGCCACGTGGACGGCACCGACCGCCCCGCTCTGCTCTCCGCCCTCTCCGAGGCCGACGCGGTGATCGTACGCAGCGCCACCCAGATCGACGCCGAGGCGATCGCCGCCGCGCCGCGGCTGAAGGTGGTCGCCCGGGCCGGCGTCGGCCTGGACAACGTCGAGGTGCCGGCCGCCACCGCCCGGGGCGTCATGGTCGTCAACGCGCCCACCTCGAACATCGTCTCCGCCGCCGAGCAGGCCGTCGCGCTGCTGCTCGCGGTCGCCCGCAACACCGCCAGCGCCAGCGCCGCGCTCAAGGCGGGGGAGTGGAAGCGGTCCAAGTACACCGGCGTCGAGATCCAGGGCAAGACCGTGGGCGTGGTCGGCCTCGGCCGCATCGGCGTGCTCTTCGCGTCTCGCATCGCCGCGTTCGGCACCCGGCTGATCGCGTACGACCCGTACATCCAGCCGGCCCGCGCGGCGCAGCTCGGCGTCCGCCTGGTCGGGCTGGAGGAGCTGCTGCGGGAGAGCGACTTCATCTCGATCCACCTGCCGAAGACGCCGGAGACGGTCGGCCTGATCGGCGAGAAGGAACTGGCGATCGTCAAGCCGGGCGTCCGGATCGTCAACGCCGCCCGCGGCGGCCTGGTCGACGAGCAGGCGCTCGCCGACGCGATCGCGGAGGGCCGGGTCGCCGGCGCCGGTGTCGACGTGTACGCCAAGGAGCCGTGCACCTCCTCGCCGCTGTTCGCCTTCGACAACGTGGTGGCCACCCCGCACCTGGGCGCCTCCACCAACGAGGCGCAGGACAAGGCCGGTCTCGCGGTGGCCAAGAGCGTCAAGCTCGCGCTCCAGGGCGAGTTCGTCCCGGACGCGGTGAACGTGCAGGCCGGCGGCGTGGTCGCCGAGGACGTCCGCCCGCTGCTGCCGCTGGCCGAGCGGCTGGGCCGGGCGTTTACCGCCCTGGCCGGCGGGGTGGCCGCCAGCGTCACCGTCGAGGTGCGCGGCGAGATCGCCGCCCACGACGTGTCGGTGCTCAAGCTCGCCGCGACCAAGGGGCTGTTCAGCTCCGTGGTGGAGGAGCAGGTCACCTACGTCAACGCGCCGCACCTGGCCGCCGAGCGGGGCGTCGAGGTCACGCTGGCCACGCCGGGCGAGACCGTCGACCACCCGAACCTGGTGACCGTGCGCGGGGCGCTGCCGGACGGGCGCACCGTCCGTGTCTCCGGCACCGTGGCGCACACCGGCACCCGCGACGTGTTCAAGCTGACCGAGGTGGACGGTTTCGACGTGGAGATCGGCGCGGAGGGCATCCTGGTCTTCCTGCGCTACGCGGACCGGCCCGGCGTGGTCGGCACCGTCGGCACGCTGCTCGGCGAGGCCGGCGTCAACATCGCGGCCATGCAGGTGGCCCGCCGCGAGGCCGGTGGCGAGACGCTGATGACGCTGACCGTCGACCAGGCGCTCGGCGCCGACCTGCTCACCTCCGCCGCCGACTCGATCGGCGCGGTCGCGGCCAGCGCGGCCGACCTGCGCGACGTGTAGTCCGGACAGGACATATCGGGGCCCGGCCGGATCGGCCGGGCCCTTCGTCGTCCCGGTGGGTCAGGAACGGACGCGGGCCGGCGGCGGGTAGACCGAGCCGTCCTGCGCGTCGAAGAGCATCAGGTCGTGCTCGCCGGCCAGCCGCTCGACGTCCAGCAGGACCTGATCGGGGCAGGCCGGGTTCAGGTTCATCTCGATGTGGTCGGCCGCCGTGTGCAGCGGCGCCTCCCACGGCGTACCGGGCCGGGCCGGGCGGTCCGGATAGCTCGCCGTGATCGCCCGGTAGAAGGCGACGAGTCGCGGGTCGGGGTGCTGCTCGCCGTGGCGGCCCTCGCGGCACTGCTGCACGGCCGCCCGCACCTGCTCCGGTGTCGCCCCGTTCGGCAGGGCCCACACGCTCAGATCGAAACTCACGGCGGACAGCGTGCCATCCCGGGCCCGGCCCGTCACCTCTGCCCCACCGTGCGTTCACCGCTGATTGCCGACATCGTTCACCCGGCGTCCGCTGTGGAGACTCTTGCGTCGAGTTGCGTCGATTCGCTAGCGTACCGATGCGGTTTCCGCTGAGTCGATCCCCGGCCCGTCTTCGGGTGGCGCGGTCGGGCGCCCGGCCCCTCGGCCCGCACCCCTCGATTGCGCGAGCCACGCGCACTCGTCGCTGACCGGCCCTCACGGTCGTTGCCGAGACCGTGGGGGCCGATCGCGCTCCCGGCCGGTGTCGTGCGGGCCGACGGCGACTCAGCGCCGGTGGTGCGCGAACAGCGGGCGGTAGTCCGTGTCGTGACGGAACCAGGCCAGCCCGGCCGGTCCGGCGGCGTACAGGGCGGTGGCGTAGGCGTCGGCGACTGCGAGGTTCGGGCCGAGCACGGTGGCGGCCACGAGCCGGTCGGTCGGCTCGCCGGTGTGCGGGTCGATGACGTGCCCCCGCCGGCCGGTGACGCCCGAGGTGCCGACCGCGCCCGTCGTCATCTCCAGCACGACAGGTGTCCGGCGGGTGTCGGTGGGGTGGTGCACGGCGACGCGCCACGGGCCGCCGTGGGCGGCGTGCCCGCGTACCGTCAGGTCGGCGCCGCTGAGCACGGCGTAGTCGTGGATGCCGGCGGCGCGCAACCGCGCCGCGGCCCGTTCCACCGCCCAGCCGCCGAGCAGGCCGCCCGGGTCGAAGCCGCCCGGCACGGCCCAGGCGTCGAACCAGCCGTCGGTCGCCGCCCGCATCGCGGCGCAGAGGTCGATCAGGTCGGCCAGCGGGGGGTACGAGTCGGGACTGATCTCGTCGCGGCGCAGCCGGGAGACGAGGCTGTCCGGCCGGTTCGGGCCGTAGGTGAGGTCGACGGCGCGCAGCTCGGCGACGGCGTCGCGTAGCGCCTCGCTGACCGCCCGGTGGCCGAACCACTCCGGCGCGTTGAGGAGCATGGTGTAGTCGGCGGTCGAGGTGGTGACGGTGTGGCGGACGCTGATCCGGCCGGACGCCGCAGCACCGGACCGCTCGACGCGGTGGTTCGTGGCGCCCAGGTGCAGGTCCGGGTGGGTCGGGCGGAACGCGGACTGGTCGACCCAGCGGGTACGTGGCTGCTCGTCCGCCCAGTGGGCCCGCCGGTGCTCGATCCGCATGACACCTGCCCCCTCGGTGGTCGCCGCTACGTCGCGGCGGTGCCGGATTCCGGGCCCCCGTCGACCCGTGAACTCGACCCTAAGCAGTGGAGATGACCGCACCATGAATGTCGGCTGGGAGCCTCCTGTGATTCGCCGTCCCGGATGATGGAAGATTCGTACCGGGGGCCGGGACGGCGACGTACGGTTGCGCCTAACGACGAGACGAGGAGCGCCAGGTGGCACACATCGCGGTGGTGGCCGGCGACGGCATCGGACCCGAGGTGGTCGCGCAGGCCCGCAAGGTCCTCGACGCGGTGGTGCCCGGGATCGAGGCCACCGAGTACGACCTGGGCGCGGCGCGCTATCATCGCACCGGCGAGGTGCTGCCCGACTCCGTCCTCGACGAGCTGGCCGGTCACGACGCCATCCTGCTGGGCGCGGTGGGCGACCCGACCGTGCCGCCGGGTGTGCTGGAGCGCGGTCTGCTGCTGAAGCTCCGGTTCGCCTTCGACCAGTACGTCAACCTGCGCCCGTCCCGGCTCTGGCCCGGCGTGGCCGGTCCGCTCGCGGCGGTCAAGCCCGGCGAGGTCGACCTCGTGGTGGTCCGCGAGGGCACCGAGGGGCTGTACGCGGGCGCCGGCGGCGCGCTGCACCGGGACACCCCGGCCGAGGTGGCCACCGAGGAGAGCCTGAACACCCGGCACGGCGTCGAGCGGGTGATCCGCGACGCGTTCGCCCGCGCCGGCCGCCGGGAGCGGCGCAAGGTCACGCTCGTGCACAAGACGAACGTGCTCACCCACGCCGGGTCGCTCTGGGCGCGCGCCTTCGCCGCGGTGGCCGCCGAGCACCCGGACGTGACCACGGAATACCAGCACATCGACGCCGCAGCGATGTTCCTGGTGACGAACCCGTCCCGGTACGACGTGGTGGTCACCGACAACCTATTCGGCGACATCCTCACCGACATCGCCGCCGCCGTGACCGGTGGCATCGGGCTCGCGGCCAGCGGCTGCATCAACCCCGAGGGGCGCTACCCGTCGATGTTCGAGCCGGTGCACGGCTCGGCGCCGGACATCGCCGGCCAGGGCGTCGCCGACCCGGTCGCCGCGGTGCTGTCCGCCGCGCTGCTGCTGGACCAGCTCGGCCACGCCGACGCCGCCGCCCGGGTCACCGCCGCGGTCGGCACCGAGCTGGCCGGGCGTACGCCGGGGACGCCGCTGCGCACCGAGGAGGTCGGCGACCGGCTCGCCGCGTACGCCGTAGCCTGACCGGGCCGACCCTGCTGGCGGCCCGGTACCGGGCCGCCAGACCCGTCACCGGGCCCACCCGACCGTCCGGCGCGTCGCATCCGCCGGGGCGGAGCTATCCGCTGAACGACCGTTCGGGGTAAGTTTCTGGCACCAGTGACGTCGGCGTGCGATCCCGCATGCCGTGAACCCGCAGGGAGGTCAGCGCGATGAGCGGTGGTGACATGCTCGATTTCGAGATCCGTCCGAATCCCGCGCCGGTATCCGCCGCCGACCGGGCCGCCCTGCTGGCGAACCCGGGCTTCGGCCGGGTCTTCACCGATCACATGGTCACCATCCGCTACGCCGAGGGCAAGGGCTGGTACGACGCCCGCCTGGAGGCGCGCGCGCCGATCCCGATGGACCCGGCCGCGGCGGTGCTGCACTACGCGCAGGAGATCTTCGAAGGGCTGAAGGCGTACCGCACCGGTGACGCGGTGACGATGTTCCGTCCCGAGGCCAACGCGGCCAGGTTCGCCGCGTCGGCGCGCCGGCTGGCCATGCCGGAGCTGCCGGAGGCGACGTTCGTGGAGTCGCTGCGCCGGCTGGTCGAGATCGACCAGGCGTGGATTCCCGAGCACGAGGACGCCAGCCTCTACCTGAGGCCGTTCATGTTCGCCAGCGAGGTCTTCCTCGGTGTGCGCCCGGCCAACGAATACCTCTACTGCGTGATCGCCTCGCCGGCCGGTGCGTACTTCGCCGGTGGCGTGAAGCCGGTGACGGTGTGGGTCTCGCCGGACTACACCCGGGCCGCGCCCGGCGGCACCGGCGCGGCCAAGTGCGGCGGCAACTACGCCGCCTCGCTCGCCGCGCAGGCCGAGGCGATCGAGGCGGGCTGCGACCAGGTGGTGTTCCTGGACGCGGTCGAGCGGCGGTACGTCGACGAGCTGGGCGGCATGAACGTCTTCTTCGTCTACGACGACGGCAGCATCGTCACCCCGCCGCTGGGCGGCACGATCCTGCCGGGCATCACCCGCGACGCGATCCTCACCCTCGCCGCCGAGGCCGGGCACGAGGTGCGGGAGGCGCCGGTCGCCTTCGACGACTGGCGGGCCGACGCGGCGAGCGGCCGGCTGCGCGAGGTGTTCGCCTGCGGCACCGCCGCCGTGATCACCCCGATCGGCGGCGTGCGCTTCCCCGACGGCGAGTTCCTCATCGGCGGCGGCGAGCCGGGCCGGGCCACGATGGCGCTGCGGCAGAAGCTCGTCGACATCCAGCGCGGGCGTGCCGCCGACCCGTACGGCTGGGTCACCCGGGTCCTCTGACGGCGCTTCGCGGTGATCGAGGGGTTCGCTCCTCGATCACCGCGAGGCCGGGTCAGTCCAGGAGGTGGGTGCGGAGGGACTCCACCTGCGCCTCGGTGACGCCGGCGTGGGTCAGGTAGCCCTCGACGGACCCGTAGCCGGTGCGCAGTTCGGCGAGGAACAGCTCCATCGCCTCGGCCGGCGATTCCAGGAACGGCGGCGGCGGTTCCTCCGCGTCCGGCAGCGTGGCCCGGACCCACTCGGTGAAGCGCCGCGACGCGGCGGTGCTGAGCGCGTAGTCGGCTACCACGTCCTCGTCGGGCACCCCGAGCACTGCCAGCGTGAGCGCGCAGACGATGCCGGTGCGGTCCTTGCCGGCGACGCAGTGCACCACCACCGGGGCGTTGGCGCTGTCCGCGATCAGCCCGACCGCCTCGGCGAGCCCGGCGGTTCCGGTACGCGCCAGGTCGGCGTACCGGTCGGCCAGGTAGCGGGCCAGGCTGACGCCGGAGGCGTCGAACCGGTTCGCACCCCAGTCGGCGTGCTCGGGGTGGATGTGCCGGTAGGTCAGCCCGTCGTAGTCGGGCACCCGCCCGTCACGTTCCACCTCGGACGGCCGGCGCAGGTCGATGACGGTACGGATGCCGAGCGCGGTGAACGCGCTCCGGTCGGTCTCGTCGATGCGGTGCAGCGAGTCGGAGCGGTAGAGCCGGCCGCGGCGGACCGTGCGCCCGTCCCGAGCGGCGTATCCGCCGACGTCGCGGAAGTTGAACAGGGCGGGGAAGGGGCTCTGCGCGGCGTCCACATCCGACACGGTAACGGCCGGCGGGGCGTTCGTCCGTCCCCGCCGGCCGTCGCCGGGATGTCAGGCGCGCGGCGGCACGTCCGGCGGCAGCGCCGAGTGGTTCTCGCCGTAGTAGCCGCCCAGCCGGTCCCGGTAGCCCGGTTCGGCGTGGCTGGACTCGTCGTACTCCGGGGCGGCCTTGATCTGGTCCTTCTCCCGGTCGACGTGCACGGTGCGGGCGTCGTGGTCGACGTGGTTCACGGTCCCGGCCGGGAGCATCACCTTCTTGCCGAAGATCCACGGCCCGGTGTCCACGACCAGGTAGCTGTCGTCCACCTCGTGGCTCGCCCGGTCGATCTTGCCGATGGCGCCGTCGGTGGCCTCGACCTTGTAGCCGGTCAGGTCGGCGCTCGCCACACCCGCCTCGTCGCGGTAGCGCCACGGGTCGAAGGCGCCCGCCGGGGCGCCCCCGGCGACCGTGCCCCGGCCGTCGTCGAGGATCGGCTCGGTGCCGCCGTGCGTGGCGCGCGGGTCCAGTCCGTCCATGTGCCGCCTCCCGTCCCCAGGGCCGCGGCCGTCGCGGCGCCGTCGTCAGTCGGGAGGGTTACCCACCCTGTCCGGGCACCAACCCGCCGGCGGCCGGCCCGCCGACGCCGAGGGGCCGGCGCCACGGTGGTGACGCCGGCCCCTCGGGTCGTCGGCCCGTGCGGTGCCGGTCGGGCACGTGCGGGCCGGTCGATCAGGCCAGTGCGGCCTCCGCGTCCAGGGTCACCGCGGCGGCGTGTACGACGGCGGCGATCCGCAGCCCCTCGTGCACCTGCTCACGGCTGAACCCGGCCGCGCGCAGCGTCTTCTCGTGCGACTCCAGGCAGACGCCGCAGCCGGTGATCGCCGAGACGGCGAGGCACCACAGCTCGAAGTCGGTCTTCTCCACACCGGGGCGGGCGATGATCTGCATTCGCAGCCGGGCCGGCAGCGACGCGTACTGCTCGTCGCCGATCAGGTGCTTGGCCCGGTAGTAGACGTTGTTCATCGCCATGACCGCCGCCGCGCCCTTGGCCGCCTCGACCGCCTCGGGCGTGAGGTGACCGGCCGCCTCGGCGGCGATCTCCCGCAGCACCACCGGGTTGCGGGCCGCCACCGCGCAGGCCAGGGCGGTGCCCCACGCCTGCTCCGGCTTCAGCGTCGAGGTGGTGATGGTGGAGCCGAGGTTGAGCCGGATGTCCTTGGCGTACTCGGGCAGGCCCGCCTTGATCGCGTCCAGGCCCATGGTCAGGCCCCGGCGCCGGCGAGGAGCGCCTTGGCGTCGAGCGTCGCGCCGCCGGAGTTCCAGTTGCATGGGCACAGCTCGTCGGTCTGAAGGGCGTCGAGCACCCGCAGCACCTCGGAGACGTTGCGGCCGACCGAACCGGCGGTCACCATGACGAACTGGATCTCGTTGTTCGGGTCCACGATGAAGGTGGCCCGCTGCGCGACACCGTCGGCGCCGAGCACACCGCAGGCGGAGGTCAGCTCACGCTTGATGTCGCTGAGCATCGGGAAGGGCAGCACGCGCAGGTCCGGGTGGTCCTTGCGCCAGGCGTAGTGGACGAACTCGTTGTCGACGGAGACGCCGAGCACCTGGGCGTCGCGGTCGGCGAACTCGCCGTTGAGGCGACCGAACTCGGCGATCTCGGTGGGGCAGACGAAGGTGAAGTCCTTCGGCCAGAAGAACACGACGCGCCACTGGCCCTCGTGGGACTTGTGGTTGATCGTCTCGAACGCCTTGTCGGCGTCGAGCGACACGCAGGCGGTGAGTTCGTACTCGGGGAAGTGGTCACCGACAGTGAGCACGGGTCCTCCTTGAACGTGGCCGGGCGAGGTGGCCGGGCCAGTAACTGGATCAGTTCAAGATTCTTCCGTAGCCCCGTTTGCGCTCGTGGCGGGCGGTGGCCGGGTGTGAAGACGATCACCGCACGCGCGATCGTCCCGGAATATGGGTTTCGCCTCCCAAAACCGGAGCCGGGGTGGCAGAGTACGGGTCGTGACCAGCTTCGTCCTGATCATTAGCAGCTAGCGCGCCGGCCCTTCCCCCGCCGAGCGCGCAGACCTCCCGCATCCGCGGGGGGTCTTTTTGTTTGCTCCCCAGGGCACGAGAAGAGGACTCCGATGACGTTCCAGGTGTACGACACGACGCTGCGCGACGGCGCGCAGCGCGAAGGGCTCACGTACTCGGTGGTCGACAAGCTGGCGGTGGCCCGCCTGCTCGACGACCTCGGAGTCGGCTTCATCGAGGGCGGCTGGCCGGGCGCGGTGCCGAAGGACACCGAGTTCTTCCGCCGCGCCCGCACCGAGCTGGAGCTGCGGCACGCGATCCTGGTCGCCTTCGGGGCCACCCGCAAGGCCGGCCTCGCGGTCGAGGACGACCCGCAGGTGCGCGGCCTGCTCGACGCCCGGACCCCGGCCGTGGCCCTGGTCGCCAAGGCGGACCTGCGGCACGTGGAGCGCGCGCTGCGCACCACCGCCGAGGAGAACCTCGCCATGATCCGCGACACCGTGTCGTACCTGGTGGCGCAGGGGCGGCGCGTCTTCGTCGACGGGGAGCACTGCTTCGACGGGTTCCGGTTCGACCCGGGCTACACCGCCGCCGTGGCGGAGACCGCGCTGGCCGCCGGCGCCGAGCGGTTCGTGCTCTGCGACACCAACGGCGGCATGCTGCCCTCCCAGGTCACCGCCGTGGTCGAGCAACTGGTGGCGCGGACCGGCATCGCGCCGGAACGACTCGGCATGCACGCCCAGAACGACACCGCCTGCGCGGTCGCCAACACCATCGCCGCGGTCGAGGCGGGCGTCCGGCACGTGCAGGGCACCGCCAACGGGTACGGCGAGCGCCCCGGCAACGCCGACATCTTCGCGATCGTCGCGAACCTCCAGCTCAAGCTGGGCATGCCCGTCCTACCGGAGGGCTGCCTGGAACAGATGGTGCGGGTCTCGCACGCCATCTCCGAGATCGCCAACATCGCCCCCGACACCCACCAGGCCTACGTCGGGGCCGCCGCCTTCGCTCACAAGGCGGGGCTGCACGCGAGCGCGATCAAGGTCGACCCGTTGCTCTACAACCACGTGGAACCCGCTGTGGTGGGCAACGACATGCGGATCCTGGTGACCGAGATGGCCGGCCGGGCCAGCATCGAGCTCAAGAGCCGCGAGCTCGGTCTGGACCTGGCCGGCCATCCGGACGCCCTGTCCCGGGTCACCGGGCGGGTCAAGGAGCTGGAGGCCGACGGCTGGTCGTTCGAGGCCGCCGACGCCTCGTTCGAGCTGCTGGTCCGCTCCGAGCTGCCGGATGCCGCGCCGGCCCGGCCGTTCGCGCTGGAGTCGTACCGGGTGATCGTCGAGCACCGCGAGGACGGCGCGGTGGTCTCCGAGGCGACGGTGAAGATCCGGGTACGCGGCGAGCGGGTGATCGCCACCGCCGAGGGCAACGGCCCGGTCAACGCGCTGGACGAGGCGCTGCGTGTCGGCCTGGCCCGGCACTACCCGGAGCTGCGCGAGTTCGAGCTGGCCGACTACAAGGTGCGCATCCTGGAGGGCAGCCACGGCACCGGCGCTGTCACGCGCGTACTCGTGGAGACCGCCGGCGCCGGCCGCGACTGGACCACAGTGGGCGTGCACCCGAACGTGGTCGAGGCGAGCTGGCACGCCCTGGTCGACGCGCTCACCTACGGCCTGGACCGGGCCCGGGTGCCGGGCGGGAGCGCGGCCTGACTCACCCGGCCGGCAGGCGCAGCTCGGCCAGCAGCGCGCGGTGGTCGCTGCCCGGCACCGGGTAGGTGCGGGCGGCGCGCACCGCGATGCGCCGGTCCACGAGGACGTGGTCGATGGTGACCGGCGGGATCGGGTCGCCGTCGTACGGGCCCCAGGTGCCGCCGAACCCCGCCCCGGCCGCGTCCGCCGCGTCGGTGTAGCCGGTGGCGATCAGGTCCCGCAGCGCCGCGTGGTCGAGCGTGGCGTTGAAGTCGCCGGCCAGCACGCTCAGCCCGCCGTCCGGGGTGGCAGGCGGCTGGGCGCGCTGGTCGGTCCACCAGTCCGGCACCACGTGCGGGGCGTACGGCGCGGCCGGGTGCGCCGACTCCACCCGCAGCGGTGGCGCACCCGGGACGGTCACCGTGACGTACGCCTGGGTGAAGAAGAAGCCCTTGTTGCGCCGGTGACCGGTGTCGCGCAGCGGGTGCCGGGCGTACACGCCGGAGCCGGTCGAGCCGACCTCGGGGGTCAGCGACCGGTGCGGCAACAGCTCGGCCAGGCCGAGCCGGTCCAGCTCGGCCGCCAGCGGCGGGGTGAGCTCCTGCACCGTGAGGACGTCGACCCGCCGAGTCCGGACCAGGTCCACGAGCGCCGCCGGGTCGGCCGAGCCGAGGCGCAGGTTGGCGGTGAGCAGCCGCAGCGTCGGCCCGTCGGCGGCGGGCCGGTCGCCGGGGACCGCACGGGGCGCCACCGCGCCGATCAGCGCCAGCGCGGCCAGGACCGCGACCACCGCCGGGGTGCGGCGCCGCAGGGCGAGTGCCGCCACCGCCACGACCGGGGCCACGGCGGCGGCGTACGGCGTGAACGCGACCGCCTGCACCAGCGGACCGTGTTCCAGCCCGGTCAGGCGTACCAGCGCCCACGCGGCGACCGGTGCGACGGCGAGCCAGTATGCGGCGGTGGCCAGGCGGCCGCCCCGGGTGCCGGCCCGGGCTGGTCGCGGCATGGTGATCACGACGGTGAGGCTACCCGGAGCCGGGTCGGCGCGATGCCCTCCGAAACAATTTCGTGAATTGTTCCTCGCAATTTTGCGGCCATCTTTGCCGATCGGTCGGACACGCAATAACGCTATTGACCGCCCACATTTTCCGGTGCTAGGTTCCACCTGGTTGAGACGTCGCGACTCTCTGTAGTAAGGCCAGCTCACGAGCGGTGCGCTCCCGAGCGGATGCCCGATGATCCGCAATTTGACGCGCGCAGTCGCCGTATCACCACGGTCTACAAAGGGAGAACTCATGGCCACATTCTTCAAGCGGAAGGCGACGGTGGTGGCGCTTGCCGCGCTGTCGCTCAGCCTGGCCGGTGGCGGGATCGCCGCTGCCGCCCAGCCGGAGGCGAAGCCGCAGCCCGGCCCGCGGCACTCCACGGCGCAGCCGCCGGTGACCGCCGTCGAGCGGCAGGCCGCCCGGACCGCGATGCGGGCCACCCTGGCCCCGCCGGCCGCCGGCCAGGTCGCCTGGGCCGTCGTGGCGGCCAACGGCACGCTGTTGCAGCACTCCGGCAACGTGGTGTCCTCGTTCCGGTTCACCCCGGGCATCGGGGTGTCGCCGGGGCAGTACCAGGTGCTGCTGGACTACAACGTGTCCGCCAAGGCGTACGTGGCGACCATCGGCACGAACGACACGGCGAACGTGCCGCCGGCCGGTGAGGTGTCGGTCGCGCCCCGCACGCTCACCCCGAACGCCGTCTTCGTGCAGACGCGCAGCTCCTCCGGCAGCGCCTCGGACCGGCCGTTCCACCTGGTCATCGCCAACTGATCCGTCCGGCCCCGCACCGGCCCCCGCTCCGGCGGGGGCCGGTGTCGTGTTCCGTGCCCCTCCGGCCGGTGCCGCGCCGCTTCGTGTCGTTCCCGCCCGGCTGGGGAGAAGCTGCCGGTCCGGCCCGCCGACCACCGCCCAGGGGCCGATAATCCGACGTTTGTCGCCGGTCCTGTCCGGGAAGCAAGCACCGTGACGGACATCTCGGACACCCCGGCCAGCGTGCTCAGCCCGGTCGACGCCGACGCGAGCGGCGTCGAGCTGGAACAGACCCTCGTCGAGGTCAAACGCGTGATCGTCGGGCAGGATCGGCTCGTCGACCGCCTGCTCACCGCCCTGATCGCCGACGGGCACTGCCTGCTGGAGGGCGTACCGGGGGTGGCCAAGACGCTGGCGGCGCAGACACTCGCCACAGTGGTCGGTGGCACGTTCTCCCGGATCCAGTTCACCCCTGACCTGGTCCCCTCCGACATCGTCGGCACGCGCATCTACCGCGCCTCCACCGAACAGTTCGACGTGGAGCTGGGGCCGATCATGGCGAACCTGGTGCTCGCCGACGAGATCAACCGGGCCCCGGCCAAGGTGCAGTCGGCGCTGCTCGAGGCGATGGCCGAGCGGCAGGTCTCCATCGCCGGCCGGAGCTGGCCGGTGCCGGACCCGTTCCTGGTCCTGGCCACCCAGAACCCGATCGAGTCCGAGGGTGTCTACCAGCTCCCGGAGGCACAGCGCGACCGCTTCCTGATGAAGGTGGTGGTCGACTACCCGAGCGACGCCGACGAGCTGGCCATCCTCTACCGGATGAGCACCGACCGGCCCACCGCGCGTACCGTGCTCGACCCGGTCCGGCTGCGCGAACTGCAGCGCCGCGCCACCGACGTCTTCGTCCACCACGCGCTCGCCGAGTACGTGGTCCGCCTCATCCTCGCCACCCGCGACCCGGAGCGCTTCGGCCTGCCCGACGTCGCGCCCCTGCTGGCGTACGGGGCCAGCCCCCGGGCCACGCTCGGCCTGGTGGCCGCCGCCCGCGCCCAGGCGCTCATCCACGGCCGGGACTACGTGCTCCCCGAGGACATCCGGGAACTCGCGGTGGACGTGCTGGCGCACCGGCTCGTGCTCTCCTTCGACGCGATCGCCGACGGGATCTCCGGCGAGGACGTGGTGCGCCGCGTGATCGAGGCGGTGCCGCCGCCCCGGCTGGTGAACGGGCCCACCGAGACGGTGAACGACCTGGCGGCGGCATGACCGGCGAGGCCGGACCCGGGCTCGCCGATCTCGCCCCGGACCAGCGGCTGCGCCGGCTGGAGCTGACGGTGACCCGGCGGCTCGACGGGCTGCTGCACGGCCGGTACCGCGGCCTGCTCCCCGGACCGGGCAGCGAGGCGGCCGGCAGCCGCGAGTACCGCCCCGGCGAGGACGAGGTGCGCCGGATGGACTGGGCGGTCACCGCCCGGACCACCGTTCCGCACGTCCGGGAGGTCGACGCGGACCGGGAACTGACCACCTGGCTGCTCGTCGACGCCAGCCCCAGCATGGAGTACGGCACGTCCACGCTGGACAAACGGGAACTGGCGGTGGCCGCCGTCGCGGCGATCGGCTTCCTCACCGCCGGAGTCGGCAACCGGCTCGGCGCCCAGGTGCTCACCCCGGACGGGCTGCGCCGGTTTCCGGCCCGCAGCGGGCGTACCCATCTGCTCGGGCTGCTCCGCGCGCTGCTCGGCGCTCCGCGTACCGGCGACCTGCCGGACTCCGGCGGTGCGGGCGCGGCCGGCGCGGGCCGGACGGACGCGGTGCCGGGCCTGGCCGACGGGCTGGACGGCCTTCAGCGTGTCGCCACCCGGCGCGGGCTCGTGGTGATCGTCTCCGACTTCCTCGACGAGCTGCCCGACGACCCGGACGCGGCGCCGCCGCCGTGGGCCGCCGCGCTGCGCCGCCTCGCGGTACGGCACCAGGTGCTTGCCGTCGAGGTGACCGACCCGCGCGAGCTGGAACTGCCGGACGTCGGCCTGGTCACGCTCGTCGACCCGGAGAGCGGCCGGCACCGCGAGGTGTGGACCGGTGACCCGGGCCTGCGCGAGCGGTACGCGCATGCCGCCGCCGAGCAGCGCGACCAGGTACGCCGCACGCTGCGCCGGGCCGGCGCGACCCACCTGGCGCTGCGCACCGACCGGGACTGGTGCGCGGACGTCGTCCGGTACGTGCACGAGCAGCGCCGGCTGGCCACCGTGCCGGCCGCGGCCCGCGGAGGTGTCGCATGACCTGGCAGTCACCCGCCCGCCTCTGGCTGCTGCTCGCCGTCGTCGCGCTGGTCGCCGGCTACCTGGTGCTGCAACGGCGGCAGAGCCGGTACGCGGTGCGCTTCACCAACCTGCGCCTGCTCGACCGGGTCGCCCCGCGCCGCCCGGCCTGGCGGCGGCACGTCCCGGCGGGCCTGTTCCTCGCCATGCTGGCGCTGCTCGTGGTCGGGTTCGCCCGGCCCGAGGCGGAGGTGCGGGTGCCCCGGGAGCGGGCCACGGTGATGGTCGCGGTGGACGTCTCCACCTCGATGCTCGCCGGTGACGTGGACCCGGACCGGCTGACAGCGGCCAAGGAGGCGGGCCGGCGGTTCGTCGACGGGCTGCCGGACGAGTTCAACGTCGGCCTCGTCGCGTTCGCCGGCAGCGCGGCGGTGCTGGTGCCGCCGAGCACCGACCGGGAGGCGCTGCACGACGGGATCGGGCGGCTGGCCGAGGGCATCACCGGCGTGCAGGGCACCGCCATCGGCGAGGCGATCAGCACCTCGCTCGGCGCGGTCAAGAGCCTGGACGCCACCGCCGCCAAGGATCCGCCGCCGGCCCGGATCATCATCCTCTCCGACGGCGCGAACACCTCCGGCATGGACCCGATGGAGGCCGCCGACCAGGCGGTCGCCGCGAAGGTGCCGGTGCACACCATCTCCTTCGGCACGCCCGGCGGCTCGGTCGACAGGGGTGGCCGGGCGATCCAGGTGCCGGTGGACGGCCAGACGCTGCGGGCGGTCGCCGAGCAGACCGGCGGGGGCTTCCACGAGGCGTCCACCACCGCCGAGCTGAAGGACGTCTACGAGGACATCGGCACCTCGGTCGGCTACCGCACCGAGCGGCAGGACATCTCGGCCCGCTTCATCGGCCTCGGGCTGGTCCTGGCGATGGGCGCCGCGGCCGGCTCGCTGCGGTGGTTCTCCCGGCTGCCCTGACCCGCACACCACTACCGCACGACATGTGAGGAGCCAGGCATGGCAGTGCAGACCGGACTCGGCGAGCCACGCGGACCGTGGTTCGTCTCGCCGGAGCTGGACCCGGACGGGCGCGGCTACCGGGACGTACCCGGGGGCGGGCCGGAGGCCGGGCGGCGTAGCGTGCGCCACCGGCTGCTGAGCGTGGCGGCGGTGGTGGCGCTCTCCACCGTCTCCGGCGCGGCGGCCGGCACCTGGGCGGCCGACCGGGGCGCGCCGGGACCGGCAGCGGCGTCCGCCGCGCCGGTGCCGGCGGAGCTGATCACCGCCGCCGGCAAGACGGTGCCCGGGGTGGTGTCGGTGATGGTCGGGGGCCGCTCCGGCGCGTCCGCGTCCGGCTCCGGGTTCGCCATCGACAACGAGCAGCACATCGTCACCAACGACCACATCCTGGCCCGGGGCGGTGCCGGCGCGGTGACTGTGGAGACGTCGGACGGACGGCGCTTCCCGGCCGAGGTGGTGGGCCGGGAACCGGCCAGCGACCTGGCCGTGCTGAAGGTGCCCGCGTCGGCCGGGTTGCCGCCGTTGCCGCTGGCAAAGGCGAACTCGACGAGAGTGGGGGAGCCGGTGCTCGCGGTCGGGTCGCCGCTCGGGCTCGCCGGGACGGTCACCGCCGGCATCGTCAGCGCGCTCAACCGGCAGGTACGGATCGGCAACGGCCGGCACACGGCGGTGCAGACCGACGCCTCGATCAACCCGGGCAACTCCGGTGGCCCGCTGGTGAACGCGCGCGGTGAGGTGGTCGGCGTGAACACGGCGATCGCCACCATCGACGGCAACGGCTCCATCGGTATCGGCTTCGCCATCCCGATCGACCAGGTCCAGCAGACCGCCGACACCATCATCGGCCGGGGCGGCTGAGTCGTCTGCGCGGCCACCCGCGCGGGCCCGGCCTGGCGCCCGCGCGGGGTTGCCCTGCCGCCCCTCCCGGCGCTGACCTGCACAAGCGTCGCAAGATCGGTGCGAAGTGTCGGATATCCGGCGTGGGATCATTGGGCCATAGAAATATTACGCTGAGTATGAATACTGGCGGAGGTGGAGCAAGCTGTCATTGCGGCCCTCCTCGTGGTGGGCCTGATCATCGGCGCCGGTGTCGGCGCGTCCTACGCGCGTGCGAAACGCGGCTGGACCGACTACCAGACCATCCGGACCAGCGTCCCCGGCGCCCGGCGCAACGCCTGGCTCGCGATCCGGGGCGTCGTCGTCAAGCTCGCGGTGATCGCCCTGCTGCTCGTCGGCGCGGCCGCGTACGCGGCGTCCGGCGGCGGCGAGGAACGGGCCGGTCCCACGCCGAGCGCCACCCCCACCCCGAGTCACCGCGCCGGGCGCTAGCCTCGGGGAGTGGACGACGGACTGCGGGTCACCGATCGGCTCACGGTGCCCGCCGCCGAGCTGCGGGAACGGTTCTCCCGCTCGTCCGGGCCCGGCGGGCAGGGAGTCAACACCACCGACTCCCGGGTGGAGCTGAGCTTCGACCTGGGCGGCTCGCCGAGCGTGCCGGAGACGCTGCGGGAACGGGCGCTGGCCCGGCTCGCCGGCCGCCTGGTCGGTGGCGTGCTGACGGTCACCGCCAGCGAGCACCGCGCCCAGCTGGCCAACCGGGAGGCGGCCCGCGAGCGGATGGCCGCGCTGCTGCGCGAGGCCGTCGCCCCGCCGCCGAAGACGCGCCGGCCGACCCGCCCCTCCCGTGGCGCCAAGGAGCGTCGCCTGGCCGAGAAGAAGCGTCAGTCGCAGCGCAAACGCGACCGCCGGGTGGACGGCGACTGACCGAAAACCTGTTGAGCCGCCGAGCGCGCCGCCCGGAGAATTCCGCCACGTGATCGACTTCTCCGTCAAGCCCACGCTCACCGGCGAGCGGGTGGTGCTGCGCCCGTTCCACGACGACGACCTGCCGGCGCTCGCCGAGATCCTGGCCGACCCGGAGGTGGCCCGGCTGACCGGCAGCCCGGCCGGCGAGGCGTTCGAGCCGTCCCGCCTGCGGGCCTGGTACGGCACCCGCAACAGCCAGGACGACCGGCTCGACCTCGCGGTGGTGGACCGGGCGAGCGGCACCTGCGTCGGCGAGGTGGTCCTCAACGAGTGGGACCGGGCCAACGCGAGCTGCAACTTCCGCACGCTGATCGGCCCCGGCGGCCGCGACCGCGGCCTCGGCACCGAGGCGGTCCGGCTGATCGTCGGGTACGGCTTCGAGCAGCTCGGCCTGCACCGCATCGGCCTGGAGGTGTTCGCGTTCAACCCGCGTGCCCGGCGCGCCTACGAGAAGGTGGGCTTCGTCGCCGAGGGGACGCTGCGGCAGGTGCTGCGCGACGGCGACGACTGGGTGGACGCCACTGTCATGTCGATCCTCGCCCCGGAGTGGAACCGGCATCGGGGGCACCCGGAGGGTTGAGTCGGAGGCGTCGAAGCGCTTCAATGCGTACGGGAGCTTCAGGGCCGTCACCGACCACCACGTCACAGTGACAGGAGTCCCTTCCGCATGTCCCGTAACCCCCTGCGCGCCGCGCTGACCGCGCTCGCCGCGCTGACCGCGCTCGCCGCGCTGCTACCGGTCCTCGCCCTCGGCCTCGCCCTCACCGCCACCACACCCCCGGCCGCCGCGGCGGCCACCCCGGTCCGCGTCATGCCGCTCGGCGACTCCATCACCGGGTCGCCCGGCTGCTGGCGGGCGCTGCTCTGGAACCGCCTCCAGTCCACCGGCCACACCGACGTCGACTTCGTCGGCACGCTCGGGCCGCAGGGCTGCGGTGTGCCGTACGACGGCGACAACGAGGGGCACGGCGGCTACCTCGCGACGAACGTGGCCAACCAGAACCTGCTGCCCGGCTGGCTGTCCGCCACCCGTCCGGACGTCGTGCTCATGCACTTCGGCACCAACGACGTGTGGAGCAACATCGCGCCCGCCACGATCCTGGCCGCGTACTCGAAGCTGGTGGACCAGATGCGGGCCGCCAACCCGGCCATGACCGTGCTGGTCGCGAAGATCATCCCGATGAACCCGGCGAGCTGTCCCGAGTGCGGCCAGCGGACGGTGGCGCTCAACTCGCTGATCGACGGCTGGGCGGCCGGGAAGACCACAGCCGCGTCGCCGATCGTGGTGGTCGACCAGTGGACCGGGTTCAGCACCGCCACCGACACGTACGACGGCGTGCACCCGAACGCCGCAGGCGACCAGAAGATGTCCGACAGGTGGTACCCGGCGCTGGTCGCCGCGCTGGGCCGCACCACGCCCGGCCCGACCACGTCCCCGACCGTCAGCCCCACGCCGTCGCCCACCGTCAGCCCGTCGCCCACGACCAGCCCGTCGCCCACGGCCAGCCCGACGCCCACGGCCGGCGGCTGCACCGCCACCTGGCGGGTCGCCGGTCAGTGGCCGGGCGGCTTCCAGGGGGAGGTGACGGTCCGCAACGGCGGCGCCGCGCCGATCGCCGGCTGGACCGTGCGCTTCCCGCTCTCCGCCGGCCAGCGGATCAGCCAGGCGTGGAGCGCGGACGTGACACAGAGCGGAACCACAGTGACCGCCCGGAACGCGAGCTGGAACGGCGCCCTGGCCCCTGCCGCCCAGACCACGTTCGGTTTCCTGGCCGACGGTGCCGTCCCGAGCCCGGTGCCGGCAGTGACCTGCGCCGCGAACTGACCCCCGCGCCGGCCGGCCCCGCGCTCAGCGGTGGTCGGCCGGCGCGGCCCGGTCCAGCGCGGCCAGCAGCCGGACCCGCAACCCGGCGGCCCGCTCGGCGAACCCGCGCTGGGCGGTGGCGTACTCGGCCCGGCCCTCCGGCGTCTCCACTCGCACCGGCGGGTAGCCCAGGTCGGCCAGGTCGTACGGGCTGGCCCGCATGTCCAGCGCCCGGATCTCCCGGGCCAGCGCGAAGCAGTCCGCCACCAGCTCGGACGGCACCAGCGGCGACAGCTTGTACGCCCACTTGTAGAGATCCATGTTGGCGTGCAGGCAGCCCGGCTGCTCCAGCGCGTGCTGACCCTCCCGGGTCGGCTGGAGCACGTTCAGCGGCCGGGCCGGAGCGGTGAAGAACCGGAACGCGTCGAAGTGGCTGCACCGCACGCCGCGCTCCTCGACCACAGCCGCCGTCGCCGCCGGGCTCAGCCGCAGCGGCCAGGCGTTGTGCCGTACCTGCTCCTGGGTCTGCCGGTAGACCATCGCCCACTCGTGCATGCCGAAGCACCCGAACTGCGCGGGGCGTCCGGCGGTGGCGGCGAGCAGCGTACGGATCCAGGTGATCGACTCGGCGCGCCGCTCGCGTACCCGATCGGTGTCGAGGGTGAGCCCGGCGGCGCCCGCCGTGTAGTCCGGGCCGAAACCGGCCGGGTCGGCGTCGCGCAGCACCACGCCCGCGCCCGGGTGCCAGCGGCGCAACTGCGCCGGGCGGTGCGAGTAGTAGGTGAACAGGAAGTCCTCCACCGGGTGCTTCACCCCGGTGCGGCGGCGTTCCAGGTGCGGCGTCAGCCAGGCGTCCACCCGCGCCTCGTGGGCGTGCCGGCGCGCCTGCCAGTCGGCCAGGTCGAGCGCGGGGGCGAGGGCGGCGGTCACACACCCCAGGGTACGACCGCCGCCCGTGCCCGGATCACGCCACGTCCACCCGCACGCCTGCCGAGAAGACGCCGCTGCGCAGCTCCAGCCGTTTCGGCGGCTCGTCGCCGCGCATGGTGAACACCAGCGGCAGCAGCACCCGCCGCCCGGCGGCCACCGGCTGGGAGAAGACGTCCCGGCCGAGGTTCGCCACCCGGGTCGCGTCCTCGTCGGCTGCCACCCAGTTGCCGCTGGGCAGGTACGCCCGCTGCAACTGCCCGTGCCAGGTCTGGTCCTCGGTCGTGAGGTTGCGCACCCCGACCGTGGCCAGGCACGGCCTGCCACCGCCGGGCGCCGGTGGCAGGACGTCGGCGCCGCAGCTCAGCCGGTAGACGGTGAACTCGAACGCGGTCTCGCGCAGCGGCTGGCCCAGCGCGCCGGTGACGCTGCTGCCCACCCACGCGCCGCTCGTCGGCTGCTTCGTGGTGTCCATCGCGGCCACCCGCTGCGTGGCCGACCAGGCCGCCGCGCCCACCACACCGGCCAGCACGGCCGCCGCCACGCCGACCACGAGCCAGACCGGCGGCCTTCGGCGGCGGCTCGCGGGCGACGGCACGGCCGTACGCGGGTAGACCGTGCCGCGCTCGGCCGGCCCACCGGTCGCGCCTGGGACCGGCCCGCCTTGGCCCGGTCCGCCTTGTACCGGCGTGCCGTGGCCCGGTCCGCTCTGGCCCGGTCCGGCTCCGCCGGGCACACCGCTTCCGGGGGCGCCGGTGTGCATGGTGCCGCCCGCGGGCGTACCGGTGGGCGTCGCCCCGCCTCCGGGGGCGCCCGTCCCGCCGCGGGCCATGCTGCCCGGTGCGGCGCTTCCCGCCGCGGTGCGCCGGCGGCGGCGCCACACCGCCCACCACACCACACCGGCGGTGACCACCAGCAGCGCCGTGAACGCGGCGAGCAGCACCGGCGGCCGTCGCCAGGCCGGGGCGGCGGTGACCTGCGCCGCCGGGGCCGTCGCGGCGCCCACCCAGGTCGCTGTGGCGCAGTCGAACGGGCGCGTGCCGTCCGAGCCGTAGACGCAGGTGGGTGCCGTCACCGAGCGGCCCGGACCGGGGACCGACAGCGCGGTGTGCAGCGTGGTGGTGCTCTTCGCAGGCAGCCGCAGCCGCCAGGTCACCTCACCGGCGCTCATCCCGGCCGGACGGCTGGTCCGCCCACCGCCGGTCACCGTGGTGGCCCGCGACCCGTTCGGCAGCTCCTGCCGGACCATGGTGTCGACGGGTGCCGTGCCGGCGTTGCGGACCTCGATCCGGTAACCCGGCGCCGGGGTGCCCGCCGCGCCCACCGCCACGCTGACCGGGGGCATCGACGGGCGGACCGGTGCCGGGCCGGTGGTCGGCACCGCCGGGGGCACCGCCGGCACGCCGGTCGGGATCGGGGTGGCCGCGGCACCGGGGATGACAGCCGGTGGTGGGGCCGGATGGGCGGGGGCGGCGGCCGCGCGGGGCGTCGCCGGGGACAGCGCCGGTACGGCGGCGATGACGCCGAGGCAGTTCACGAACACTGCCAGGGCCCTGTGGTGTCGTCTCGATGCAGGCATACCAACGAACCTCCGGACCCGAAGCTATGGTCCGGGGCCCGCCGGGCGGGTACGAAGCCGCCATTCCCGCCCTGTCCGGCGCGATCGCGCGTACCCTGTCCGGCTCCTGGCGGTCCGGTGCCGCCGCCGGCCGGCGAGGGTGTGGTGCGCGACCGCCGGGGCGTGCCGCCTGCCGGTGTCCGCCGGGCGGCCCGCGGGCGGGGATAGATTGGCCGGGTGCGTATCGCTCGTTTCGCTCATGCCAAGGGAATGTCGTTCGGGGTCGTCGAGGGCGAGCCGGAGGCCGGGCCGCAGGGCCTGACCATCGCCGAGATCGAGGGCCACCCGTTCGGGCAGATCCAGTTCTCCGGCGCCCGCTGGGCGCTCTCCGACGTCCGGCTGCTGTCGCCGATCCTGCCCAGCAAGGTGGTGTGTGTCGGCCGTAACTACGCCGAGCACGCCGCCGAGCACGGCAGCGAGGTGCCGAAGGAGCCGCTGCTCTTCCTCAAGCCGTCCACCTCGGTGATCGGCCCGCGCGACGCCATCCGGCTGCCGATCTTCTCCAAGCAGGTCGAGCACGAGGCGGAACTCGCCGTGGTGATCGGCGCCCCGGGCGCCCGCCGGGCCGACCGGGCCGCCGCCGAGCGGGCCATCTTCGGCTACACCTGCGCCAACGACGTGACCGCGCGGGACCTCCAGCGCTCCGACGGGCAGTGGACCCGCGCCAAGGGCTTCGACTCGTTCTGCCCGATCGGGCCGTGGATCACCACCGGGCTCGACGTCAGCGACCTGGAGATCCGGTGTGAGGTGGGCCGCAACCCGGAGGAGATGGAGGTACGCCAGCTCGGCCGGACCAAGGACATGGTGTTCGACGTACCGGGCCTGGTGTCGTACATCTCGCACGTGATGACGCTGCTGCCCGGCGACGTGGTGCTGACCGGCACGCCGGCGGGGGTTAGTCCGCTCACCGAGGGGGATACGGTCACCGTGCGGATCCAGGGGATCGGGGAGCTGAGCAACCCGGTGGTCCCCGTCGCCTGATTCGCTCCGATGCCTCGTTTCCGCTGGTCAGGTGGGTTTCGAGGGGTTGGATTTGGCCTGTCGGCACCGGGAGGGTAAAGTTCATTCCCGGCGCCGCAAGGGGCCAATGGGGTATGGGGTAATTGGCAGCCCGACTGATTCTGGTTCAGTTAGTCTAGGTTCGAGTCCTGGTACCCCAGCGCAACCGAGGGTTCGCGAGAACCCTCGGACGCTGGATTCCGGCAGCTCACGCTGACGGAGTGCAATGAAGGTTCTGGCCCCGTCGTCTAGCGGCCCAGGACGCCGCCCTCTCAAGGCGGTAGCGCCGGTTCGAATCCGGTCGGGGCTACAGCACCGACAGCCCGTCCCGTTTCCGGGGCGGGCTTTCTGCTGTCCGGCCCACGTGCGCAGGGGGTGACCCCCGGCGGTGGTGCCGGACGGGATGCCGCTAGACTACTGCCACACCGCCCGGCAGGGTGGTGAAGCAGGAAAAGTGCCTGGCCCCGTCGTCTAGCGGCCCAGGACGCCGCCCTCTCAAGGCGGTAGCGCCGGTTCGAATCCGGTCGGGGCTACATCCACGAACGGCCCGTCTCGCAACGCGAGGCGGGCCGTTCCGCATCCCCGCGCCCCCTCCCACCCCTCCCGCCCCCCTCTCCCGGCCCCCCACCCCCCGGGCCCTGCCGGGTTGATCATGAAGTTAGCGGCAGTCAGGGAGATCAAAAATGCCGCCAACTTCATGATCAACGCGAGGGGGGCTAGGGGCGAGAGGGTGAGGGGGGTGGGAGGGCGGGGGGGTTAGAGGCCGGAGAGGCGCTGGCCGGCTCGGACGACGGCCATGGCGTGGCGTTCGCCGGGGCGGCGGCCGAGGCGCTCGATCGGGCCGGAGATGCTGATCGCGGCGATCACCCGCCCGGTGCGGTCCCGGATCGGCGCCGAGACGCTCGCCACACCCGCCTCCCGCTCGGCGACGCTCTGCGCCCAGCCGCGCCGCCGCACCTCGGCCAGCGTGCGGCCGGTGAACTTGGAGCGGGGGAGCAGCGGCATGACCGCCTCCGGTGGCTCCCAGGCGAGCAGGATCTGCGCCGCCGAGCCGGCCGTCATCGGCAGCACCGAGCCGACCGGGACGGTGTCCCGCAGGCCGCTGGCGCGCTCGGCGGCGGCCACACAGATCCGCTCGTCGGCGCGGCGCAGGTAGAGCTGGGCGCTTTCGCCGGTGGCGTCCCGTAGCGCGGCGAGCAGCGGCTCGGCGGCGGTCAGGAGCACGTCCGGGGCCGCGTTGGCCAGCTCGCCCAGGCGTGGACCCGGGCGCCAGCGCCCCTGGGTGTCCCGGACGAGCATCCGGTGGATCTCCAGCGCCTGTGCCAGCCGGTGCGCGGTGGCCCGGGGCAGCTTGGTGCGTTCAACGAGTTCGGCCAGGCTGGCGCCGTCGACACAGGCGGCCAGGATGACCACCGCCTTGTCGAGAACGCCGACACCGCTCATACTGTGTCCCACAAGCCGAAATTTACCTCCCAGAATTTAGGATGTCCAGATGGTGGGAGTCACTCAACCGAGGACCCTGGCCGAGAAGGTCTGGGACGCACACGTGGTCCGCTCCGCCGCCGGCGAGCCGGACCTGCTCTTCATCGACCTGCACTTGCTGCACGAGGTGACCAGCCCGCAGGCGTTCGACGGGCTGCGTCTGGCCGGGCGCGGGGTCCGCCGTACCGACCTGACGATCGCGACCGAGGACCACAACACCCCGACCGGGTACGACGACCCGGCGTTCCGTTCCCGGCGCGGCGACCTGCTCACGATCGCGGACCCCACCTCCCGCACACAGATCGAGACGCTGCGCCGCAACTGCGCCGAGTTCGGTGTCCGCCTGCACCCGCTGGGCGACGAGAACCAGGGCATCGTGCACGTCATCGGCCCGCAGCTCGGCCTTACCCAGCCCGGCATGACGATCGTGTGCGGCGACTCGCACACTGCCACCCACGGCGCGTTCGGGGCGCTGGCGTTCGGCATCGGCACCAGTGAGGTCGAACACGTGCTGGCCACGCAGACGCTGCCGCAGGCCCGCCCGAAGACCATGGCCGTGAACGTCGTCGGCGAGCTGGCGCCCGGCGTCACCGCCAAGGACCTGGTGCTCGCGCTCATCGCGCAGGTCGGCACCGGCGGCGGGCGCGGTCACATCGTCGAGTACCGGGGCGAGGCGATCCGCGACCTCTCGATGGAGGGCCGGATGACGATCGCGAACATGTCCATCGAGTGGGGCGCCAAGGCCGGCATGATCGCGCCGGACGAGACCACGTTCGCGTACCTGAAGGGGCGGCCGAACGCGCCCCAGGGCGACGACTGGGACGCGGCGCTGGAGTACTGGCGGACGCTGCCCACCGACGAGGGCGCGACCTTCGACACCGAGGTCACGCTCGACGCGAGCCGGATCACGCCGTTCGTCACCTGGGGCACCAACCCCGGGCAGGGCGTGCCGCTGGGCGCGACCGTGCCGGACCCGGAGGACTTCGTCACCGAGCCGGAGCGGGTCGCCGCCCGCCGCGCGCTGGAGTACATGGACCTCACCCCGGGCACCCCGATGCGCGACCTCGCCGTGGACGTGGTGTTCGTCGGCTCCTGCACCAACGGCCGCCTGGAGGACCTGCGGGCCGCCGCCGAGGTGCTGCGCGGGCATCGGGTCGCCGACGGCGTACGCATGCTCGTGGTCCCCGGCTCCGCCGCGGTCCGCGAGGCGGCCGAGATCGAAGGGCTGGACAAGGTCTTCACCGACGCCGGCGCCGAGTGGCGCTTCGCCGGCTGCTCCATGTGCCTGGGCATGAACCCGGACACGCTGAAGCCGGGCGAGCGCTCCGCCTCGACCTCCAACCGCAACTTCGAGGGCCGCCAGGGCCGGGGCGGGCGTACCCACCTGGTGTCCCCGCCGGTCGCCGCCGCCACCGCCGTGGTCGGCCGGCTGGCCGCCCCCGCCGACCTGTAGAAGGGCAGCCGACATGGACAAGTTCACCACCCACACCGGCACGGCCGTGCCGCTGCGCCGATCCAACGTGGACACCGACCAGATCATCCCCGCCGTGTACCTCAAGCGGGTGACCCGGACCGGATTCGCCGACGGTCTGTTCAACGCGTGGCGGGAGGACCCGTCATTCGTCCTCAACGATCCCGCCCATTCGGGTGCGTCGATTCTGATCGCCGGCCCCGAGTTCGGCACCGGATCCTCCCGGGAGCACGCCGTCTGGGCGCTGCGGGACTGGGGCTTCCGGGCCGTCATCTCGCCTCGCTTCGGCGACATCTTCCGCGGCAACGCGCTCAAGGAAGGTCTCCTTCCGGTCGAGCTGGAATTGAAAGCCGTGGAAGAACTGTGGGATCTCGTGGAATCCGAGCCGACCACGCCGATCACCGTCGACCTCGCCGCCCGTCAGGTCCACGCCGGTGACGCCACCTGGGCGTTCCCGCTGGACGACCACAGCCGTTGGCGGCTGATGGAGGGCTTGGACGACATTGGACTCACCCTCCGGCACGAGGCCGAGATCAGCGCGTACGAGGCCGCCCGGCCGGCGTTCCTGCCCTCGATCGCCTGATCTCCAGCGCTATTCGCCCCCACCGGTGCATCCGGTGGGGGCGAATCCGTTGCGACACAAGGGCTTTTTTCCACCGAATGTTTGTGTCCAGGCAGCACAGGGCATACCGTGCGCGCAGAATGGCTCGCGTCGAGTCAGTTGCACAATCGGGAGGAAGTCGTGAACAAGGCCGAGCTCATCGAGGCGCTCGCCGTTCGCCTGGGGGACCGGAAGACGGCGACGGCCGCGCTCGACGCGGTTCTCGCTGAGGTCCAGGCGGCGGTCACCAAGGGCGAGAAGGTGGCGATCACCGGTTTCGGAGCGTTCGAGAAGCGCGTCCGGGGAGCCCGAACAGCGCGCAATCCGCGGACCGGCGAGGCGGTGAAGGTCAAGAAGACCTCCGTCCCGACGTTCCGGGCGGGCGCGGGCTTCAAGGAGATGGTGGCCAGCGGCAAGGTGCCCAAGGACACCGCCGCCGCGAAGAAGACCACCGGTGCCGCCAAGGCCACCGGAGGCCGGACCACCGCCGCCGCCAAGAAGACCACGGCGGCGAAGGCCACCAAGGCCACCAAGACCACCGCGACCAAGAAGGCCGCGCCGGCGAAGAAGGCCGCCGCGACCAAGACCACGGCGGCGAAGAAGACGACCGCGGCGAAGTCCACCGCGGCGAAGAAGACCACCACCGCCAAGAAGACGACCGCGGCGAAGTCCACCGCGGCGAAGAAGACCACGGCGGCGAAGAAGGCGCCCGCGAAGAAGGCGCCGGCCAAGAAGGCCGCCACCCGGCGCTGACCGGACGGCCCACGAAAGGGCGCCCACCGTTCGCGGTGGGCGCCCTTTCGCATGGGTACGCGTTGACCGCCCGCCGTCGCGCCCCGCAGAATCGCCGTGCCGAAAACCCCCGTCGGTCACGAGAAGAGGCGCCCCGTGCGGCACCGTCACCTCTCCACCCTCACGCTCGCCCTCGGTATCGCGGTCCTGCTGGACGTGTTGCGGGTCTGGCTGCCGTCGGTCATCACCCTGTTCGGCCGGGCCGCCGAGACGCCTGCCGAGTTGCTCGGCGCGTTCGCGCTCGGCTGGTTCCTGCTCGCCCTCGCCGCGCCCACGCTCGTACGCCGCGTCGGCGCCGCCCCGGTCGGACTCGTCGCCGCCGGTGTGCTGGCGGTGGCCCGGCTGGCGCTCACCGCGCAACCCGGCGGCCCGGCCCAGCTCTGGCTGGCCTGCGCCGGACTGTTCGCCGGCCTGGTCTGGCTCGCCGCCGTCGCCGCGTCCGTGTCCCGCCCGGTCGCCGGGCTGGCGCTCGGCCTGGCCGGGAACGCGGTCGGGCACGCCCTGCTCGGCACCGAGGATCTGGTGTGGCGCGGCGGCGTGCTCGCCTGGAGCCTGAGCGCCCTGCTGGTGCTGGCGTTCCTGGTCGCCTCGGCGGCGGTACGGCGGGAGCGGGCCGGCGCCCGGGTACGCGGCGACGCGGCGCGGACGGCCGCCCCGGCGACGGATACGGCGGACGGCCACGCCGGGCGGCGCGTGCCGACCCCGGGCCGCCGGGCCTGGTTGCTGTGCGGGCCGGCGCTGCTGCTGGCCGGTCAGGTGGCGCTCGCCCCGGCACTCTGGAGCGCCGCCGCCGGCACCGGATCGCCCGACTTCCCCGGCCTCGTCCGCCCCGGAAACGGTGCCCTGCCGGGTGCGCTCGCGGTGCTGCTGTTCCTCGCGGCGGCGTTGTTCCGGGCACCGGCGCTCGTGGCGCGGGTGCTGTGGCCGCTCGCGCTGCTCGCCGGGTCGGTGCTGTTCGTGACCGGGCTGCTCGTGCCGGCGTACCTGCTCACCGCCGCCGGTCTCGGCGGCTGCCTGGCCCTCACCGACACGACCGACGACGGGCCCGCGGCTGCCGACGGGCGAGGCGCCGCGGAGCCCCGGGCCGCCGCCACGGACGAGCGAGGCGCCGACGGCGGGCGGGCGGGGGCGCGGCGCGGGCGGGCGGCGGTGCTCGGCATGCTGGTGTTCGCGGTGGCCACGGTGGCCTACTACGCCGCCTACGACCTGGGGTACCCCAACGGCTGGGCTCCGGTCGCCACGGCCGTCCTGGTGGCTCTGGTGGCGGCTACGGCACCTCTCCGCCCCGGGCCGACGCCGTCCGGTGCGGCATCAGCCGGCCCGGCGCTGCCCGCAGCGGTCCGGGTCGCGGCCCTGGCCGGGCTGACCGCGCTGGCCGGGCTCGCCGCCGCGCTGCACGTGCCGCCCGCGCAGGCCCGGGCCACCACGACACCGGCGGCGGTACGTGTGGCCGCGTACAACATCCGGATGGGATTCGGCCTGGACGGGCGGCTGGACGTGGACGCGGTGGCCCGGGAGCTGCGCGGCGCGGACGTGGTGCTGCTCAGCGAGGTCGACCGGGGCTGGTGGCTCAACGGCGGCCACGACACGCTGGCGTTGGTGGCCGGGCGGCTGGGGATGCCGTACGTCTTCGCGCCCGCCGCCGACCCGGTCTGGGGCGACGCGGTGCTCAGCCGTTTCCCGATGCGTTCCGGGCAGACCCGGCGGCTGACCGCACACGGCGCGCCGACCGGGGCGCAGGCACTCGGCGTCACGCTCGACCTCGGCGGGCGGGAACTGGCGGTGGTGGCCACGCACCTGCAACCGCCGCCCGGCCGGGATCCGGTCGAGCAGGCGGGCGAGGTGGCCGCGTTCGCCGGCCGGTACGCGAACGGCCGTCCACTGGTGCTCGGTGGCGACCTGAACACCGAGCCGGACGACCCGGCGTTCGCCGAGTTCACCCGCTCCGGGCTGGTGGACGCGCTGGCCGCGGCCCGGCCGCTGCGGACCAGCCCGGCCGACGATCCGCGCACCCAGATCGACCACGTCTTCGTGTCGCCGGGCCTGACCGCCACCGAGGTACGCGCGCCGCGCACCGAGGCCAGCGACCACCTCCCGGTGACGCTCACCGTCACGCTGCCCTGAGCCGCCGGACAACCGGTACCCGCCGCGCGGCCGCGGCCCGCCTCACAACCGGTCGGGAAGGACCAGCCGGTCACCGGCGAACGGCAGCAGCCAGCCGCCGCCCTTGGCGGTGGTGAAGTCCTCGTCCACGCGGCCGGTGAGCCGTTCCAGCGCGCCCGGGATCACCTTGCCCTGGCTGCACACCGCCACCGTCCCGGCGGCCTGTGCCAGCGCGGTCAGCCGGGCCGCGGCAGCGAGCGCGCACTCCTCGACCTGCTGGCCCGGCGCCGGTTCGTCGAAGTCGCCGCAGACCTCGATCGGCAGGTCCAGCCGGGCCGCCGCCGGGTCCAGCGTCTGCACGCAGCGCCGGGCCGAGGCGGAGAACAGGCGGGCCGGGCGGACCAGCGCGACGAGCGGGACCAGCGCCCGTGCCTGCGCCCACCCCTGTTCGTCGAGTGGGCGGCCGTGGTCCGGGCCGGTCCAGGTGCCGCGCTTGCCGGCGTGCGCGTGCCGGACCAGCAGCACCGTGGCGGTGACCGGCGGCAGCGCCGCGAACGCGGCGATCACCTCGGCGTCGTGCGGGTAGCTGACCCGGCGTACCGCGTCGTCGACCGGGAACCAGGCCACGTCGTCGACCTCGGTGCCGGGCTGGAAACCGCCGGTGCCGGCCGCCCGCATGGACCAGTAGTCGACCGCCTTGGCGAGACCCTCGCTGCGGTAGCGGACGGTGGGCAGGCGTACCTGCGGCACCGCGCGGACGTCGGACTCCTCGGCCACCTCGCGGACGGCCGCCACGAGCGGGTGCTCGCCGCGGTCCAGCTTGCCCTTCGGCAGCGACCAGTCGCCGTACCGGGGGCGGTGCACGAGGCAGACCTCGACGCCGGCCGGACCCGGGCGCCACACCACGCCGCCCGCGGCCCGGATCCGTACCGGTTCGTCGTCGCTCACCCGCTCACCGTATGCCCGCCCGGCACGCGCCACGGCCCGGTCAGTCCGCCCGGCCGCCGACCCGGCGCAGCAACAGATCCTGGAGGTGGGTCAGCCGCACGTCGCCGTCGCCGGTACGCCGGTGCCAGGTGCCGTCCGCGGCCAGCTCGAACGCGTCCACGTCGGGATCGAACGCGGCGGTGAGGACGTGGTCCAGTTCGGCCCGGGCCACCGGGTCGCTCACCTGCACCAGCGCCTCGACCCGGCGGTCCAGGTTGCGGTGCATCAGGTCGGCCGAGCCCATCCAGAACTCGGCGTCGCCGTTGTTGCCGAACCGGAAGATCCGGGAGTGTTCCAGGAACCGGCCGAGGATCGAGCGGACCCGGATGTTCTCCGACAGCCCCGGCACGCCCGGCCGTAGCGTGCACATGCCCCGGATCAGCAGGTCCACGTGCACGCCGGCCCGCGACGCCCGGTAGAGCGCGTCGGTGATCTCCTCGTCCACCAGGGAGTTCACCTTGAACTGCACGAGCCCCGGCATGCCCAGCCGGACGTGCTCGATCTCCCGGTCGATGCGTTCGATCAGGCCGCTGCGGATGCCCTGCGGCGCCACCAGCAGCCGCCGGAAGGCGGTCTGCCGGCTGTAGCCGGTGAGCACGTTGAACAGGTCGGTCAGGTCCGCGCCGATCTCCGGGTCGGCGGTGAGCATGCCGAAGTCCTCGTAGAGCCGGGCGGTCTTCGGGTGGTAGTTGCCGGTGCCGATGTGGCAGTAGCGCCGGATCTGGTTGCCCTCCTGGCGTACCACCAGTGCGGTCTTGCAGTGCGTCTTGAGGCCCACCAGGCCGTAGACCACATGGCAGCCGGCCCGTTCCAGCGTGCGCGCCCAGCCGATGTTCGCCACCTCGTCGAAGCGCGCCTTCAGCTCGACCAGCACCACCACCTGCTTGCCGGCGGCGGCCGCGTCGACCAGCGCGTCCACGATCGGGGAGTCGCCGCTGGTGCGGTAGAGCGTCTGCTTGATGGCGAGCACGTTCGGGTCGGCCGCGGCCTGCTCGACGAAGCGCTGCACGCTCGTCGCGAACGAGTGGTACGGGTGGTGCACCAGCACGTCGCCGTCGCGCAGCGTGGCGAAGACGCTGCGCGGCACCTCACCCTCGGCCAGCCGCGGATGGGTGGCCGGCACGAACGACGGGTCCTTCAGGTCGGGCCGGTCGGCCTCGCCGTACACCTGCCACAGCGCGGACAGGTCGAGCAGGCCGCGGACCCGCAGCACGTCGTGGCCGTCCATGTCCAGCTCGCGGACCAGCAGCTCCAGCATGTGGTCGGAGATGGACGCGGCGACCTCCAGGCGTACCGGCGGGCCGAACCGGCGCCGGGCCAGCTCCCGTTCCAGCGCCTGGAGCAGGTCCTCGTCGCGGTCCTCGTCCACCTCCACCTCGGCGTTGCGGGTCACCCGGAACAGGTGGCACTCGACCACCTGCATGCCGGAGAACAGCTGGCCGAGGTGCACCGAGATGAGGTCCTCGACCGGCAGGAACCGCACGCCCTGCTGGTCGCGGTGCACCCGGACGAACCGGGGCACGTTGTTCGGCACCTTGACCCGGGCGAACAGCTCCGAGCCGCCGTCCGGGTCGCGCACCGACACGGCCAGGTTCAGCGACCGGCCCGAGATGTACGGGAACGGGTGCGCCGGGTCGACCGCCAGCGGGGTGAGCACCGGGAAGATGTGCTCCCGGAACCAGGTGCGCAGCCGCTCCCGCTCGGCGTCGTCCAGGTCGCTCCAGCGCAGGATGCGGATGTCCTCGGCGGCGAGCTTCGGCAGCACGTCGTCGACCAGGCAGGTGGCGTGCCGGGCGACCAGGCCGGCGGCCTTCTCGGTGATCAGGTCGAGCTGGGTGCGCAGCGGCAGCCGGTCGCCGCCGCGTACCGGCAGGCCGGCGGAGAGCCGCCGCTTCAACCCGGCGACCCGGACCATGTAGAACTCGTCCAGGTTGCTGGCGAAGATGGCCAGGAACTTCGCCCGTTCCAGCAGCGGGGTGCGCGGATCCTCGGCGAGCGCCAGCACCCGGGCGTTGAAGTCGAGCCACGACAGCTCCCGGTTGAGGAAGCGGTCCTCCGGCAGCGGCGGCGCGGTCGGCGGACCGGCGTCCGCGGCGGTCTCGCCGGCCGGGCCGGGGCCCTCCACCGGGTCGAGCGGCTCGTCCAGGCCGGTCGCGCCGGCCGCGTCCGGGTCGGCGCCGAGGCGCTCCTCCGGGGGCCGGGTCTGGCGGAACCGCCCGTCCGGGCCGCGGGTGGGGCGGCCGTTGCGGGGCGTGCCGGGGTCGAGGATCGGCGGCGGGCCGTCGGGGTGCTCGCGAGGGGTGCTCACCACCTCATGATTCCCCGATAAGGGTGAACGGAAAATGAACTCGGGCCAGGTTGTTCACGCCATCGTCGGCAAGGTCACCCGGACCACCTCGCCGTCGGCGTCCCGCTCGATCCGGACACGCTGCCCCAATCGGAGCAGCCGTAACCCGGAGGCGTCGAACGCGCGGGCCGGGAACGCCAGCTCGGTGCCGTCGTCGAGCAGCAGCACGCCGCTGCGGGTCGACGCGTCGTAGGTGGCCACCGTCCCCTGCATGCCAGCACCGTACCGGACCGCTCCGGCGACCCGGGCCAGCAGCGCGGCGGTGCGCGGCCCCACGCCCAGCCCGGCGGCGTCGGCCAGGTCCGCCGGGGTGTCCACGTCCCGGCGCAGGCTGGGCCACTCCCCGGCGAGCGGCAGCGCCCCGCTCGCCGCGTGGGCCGTGGCCGAGCCGGGCCCGAACTGCGGCGCCAGCGGCGCACCGGCCGGCGCGGCGAGCAGCACTGTGCCTCCGCCCGGGGCATCAGCCACGAACCCGCGTACCCCCTGGGTGGCCCGCAGCGCGGCGGCCAGGTCGGCCGGTCGCAGCGCGGGCAGGTCGGCGGTCAGGCCGGCCACGGCGGCGCGCGACCCGGCGACCGCCGCGCCGTGCCGGAACGCCGCGTTCAGGCCGCCGCCGGGGTCGGCGGCGACGCGGGCGCCCGCCGCGCCGGCTGCCGCGGCCACCCGCGGGTCGTCGGTGACCACGAGCACCCCGGCCACCGCCGGGCACGCCCGCACCGCGCGCAGCGTGTCGGCCGCCAGGGCCAGTGCCAGCTCCTCATGGGGTACGCCGGGCAGCGCGCCCCGCAGACGGCTCTTCGCCGCCCCCAGGCGCTTCACCGGCATCACCACGGTCCAGCGGGCCTCAGACACGCCGACCATCCTGCCAGCGGGAGCGCCGGTACCCGCACTGGCCGCAGCGGGGGCGAACAGGCATGATTCTGTGCCGGGGCGCGTGGGCGGATCGAGGAGGCACTGTGGCACGGCGGAGGCTGGGGTTCTGGCGACGACTCGCCGTGGTGCTGGTGAAGCCGCTGATGACGGTCTGGACCCGGCGCACCTGGCGGGGCATGGAGCACCTGCGCCGCGACGGCGGCGTCATCCTCGTGCCGAACCACATCTCGCACGCCGACCCGCTCGTGGTCGCGCACTACATCTACGACGCCGGGCGCTGGCCGCGCTTCCTCGGCAAGGCCAGCGTGTTCCGGGTACCGGTGGTCGGCTGGATCCTGCACCGCTGCCAGCAGATCCCGGTCGAGCGGGGCACCGTCGAGGCGGTCAAGTCGCTCGACAAGCTCGTCGCCGCGCTGGCCGAGGGCGGCGCCGTGGTGATCTACCCGGAGGGCACCACCACCCGGGAGCCGGACCTGTGGCCGATGAAGGGCAAGACCGGCGCGGCCCGTCTGGCGCTGGCCACCGGCGCCCCGGTGGTCCCGATCGCCATGGTCGGCCCGGAACGGATGTTCGACCCGCGTACGGCCCGGTTCGGGCTGCGCCCGCGTACCCCGGTGACGGTGATCGCCGGGCCGCCCGTGGACCTGAGCCGCTGGGCCGGCGCCACGCCGACCCGGCCGATCCTGGAGGAGATGACGGACACCATCATGCTGCGCATCCGGGATCTGGTCGCGGAGATCCGCGGCGGCACACCACCGCCGCTCTGGCAGCGGCCCGCCCGCACCGGCACCCGGGAGGTCACCGAATGAGCGGGCACGTCGCCGTGCTGGGCGCCGGTTCCTGGGGGACCGCGTTCGCCAAGATCCTCGCCGACGCCGGGCGGGACGTGACGGTCCTGGCCCGCCGGGCCGCAGTGGCCGAGGCGATCCGGACCGGGCGGCACAACCCGGAGTACCTGCCGGGGATCCGCCTGCCCGAGCGGGTGACCGCCACCGGCGACGCCGCCGAGGCGATCGAGGGGGCCGAGGTGGTGGTGCTCTCGGTGCCCTCGCAGACGCTGCGCGGCAACCTCGCCGACTGGACGCCGTACCTGGCGCCGGACGCCACGCTCGTGTCGCTGATGAAGGGCATCGAGCTGGGCACCACCAAGCGGATGAGCCAGGTGATCACCGAGACCGCCGGGGTGCCCGCCGACCGGGTGGTGGTCGTCTCCGGGCCCAACCTGGCCCCGGAGATCGCCGCCGAGCAGCCGGCCGCCACTGTGGTCGCCGGCACCGACAGCCGCCGGACCGCGCTGGTGCAGGCGTCCATCCGGACGCCGTACTTCCGCCCGTACACGAACGACGACGTGATCGGCTGCGAGCTGGGCGGCGCGGTGAAGAACGTGATCGCGCTGGCGTACGGCATCGCCACCGCGATGGGCTTCGGCGACAACACCCGGGCCATGCTGATGACCCGCGGCCTGGCCGAGACCGCCCGGCTGGGCGTGGCGCTCGGCGCCGACCCGATCACGTTCGCCGGGCTGGCCGGCATGGGTGACCTGGTCGCCTCCTGCTCGTCGCCGATGGCCCGCAACCGCACCTTCGGCGAGCACCTGGGCCGGGGGGAGACGCTGGAGCAGGCCCAGGCGGCCACCCGGCAGACCGCCGAGGGCGTCAAGAGCTGCCTGGCCATCCGCGACCTGGCCCGGGCGCACGGCGTCGAGATGCCGATCACCGAGCAGATCGAGCGGATCTGCCACGAGGGGATGGATCCGCGCCTGGCGGTGGACGCGCTGATGAGCCGTACCGCCAAGCCCGAGTCGTACGAGTGAGCGGAGCCGGGATGACGAACGAGGACTGGGGCGACGGCACGCGCAGCGTGCACGCCGGCCTGCCGGACGCGGCACCCGGCCAGCCGTTCCTGCCCGGCCCGGTCTTCGCCGCGCCGTACCACCTGGACCCCGAGCGCGGCCCGTCGGCGGCGGCGGACGGGTACGGGCGGCCCGACAACCCCACCCGGCGGCTGCTGGAGACGGCGATCGGCGAGCTGGAGGGCGGCGACTGCCGGGTCTTCGCCAGCGGCCAGGCCGCCATCACCGGGCTGCTGCTGACAGTGCTGCGCCCCGGCGACACGGTGCTGCTGCCCGCCGACGGCTACTTCTCGGTGCGCTCGTTCGCCTCGGACACGCTGGAACAGCTCGGCGTACGTGTGGTGCTCGTGCCGACGGCCGGGCCGTACCCGTCGTTCGACGGCGTACGGCTGGTGCTGCTGGAGACCCCGGCGAACCCCGGCCTGGACGTCGCCGACGTTCCGGCGGTGGCCGCCGCCGCACGCGCCGCCGGTGCGCTGGTGGCGGTGGACAACACCACCGCCACGCCGCTCGGGCAGCGCCCGCTGGACCTCGGCGCGGACGTGGTGGTCGCCTCGGGCACCAAGGCGCTGACCGGCCACTCGGACCTGCTGCTGGGCTACCTGGCCACCCGGGACGCCGGGCTGCGCGACGCGGCGACCGCCTGGCGCAACGCCACCGGCGGGGTGCCGGGCGCGTTCGACTGCTGGCTCGCTCACCGCTCGCTGGCCACGCTCGACCTGCGGCTGGCCCGGCAGACCGCGAACGCGCGGGCGCTGGCCGACCTGCTCGCGGCACGCCCGGACGTCACCGGTGTGCGCTGGCCCGGCCGGCCGGACGACCCGGCGTACCCGGTCGCGTCGGTCCAGATGCGGCGCGTACCGGGCGTGCTCTCGTTCGACCTGGGCGACGAGCGCCGGGTGGCCCGGTTCCTCGGCGCCTCCCGGCTGGTGGCCGCCGCCACCTCGTTCGGCGGGCTGCACACCACGGCCGACCGGCGCGCTCAGTGGGGCGACGACACGACGCCGGGCTTCGTGCGGTTCTCCTGCGGCATCGAGGACACCGACGACCTGCTCGCCGACGTGACGGCGGCGCTCGACGCGGCGGGCTGACGGCGTGACGGCCACTGGGCTAAGGTGACGGGCAGCCACGGCCCGTGCGGCCCCGACCCGAGGAGGTGAGTCCGATCCACCAGCAGAGGACCGGCGCTCCCTCCGAGTCCGCGTCGCTTCGGGGCTGAGGCGACGCCGGGGGCGCCGACGAGCGCTTCCCGAAAGGCTTGCCATGGCATCCACCGTGTTCACCCCCGACCGTCAGGCCCTCGTCCGGCGGCTGCGCGCCGCCGGTTGCGTCTTCGCCGAGGACGAGGCGGAACTGCTGATCGCCGCCGCCGACTCCGCGCAGTCGCTGACCCGGCTCGTCGACCGTCGCGTCGCCGGCCTGCCGCTGGAACACCTGCTCGGCTGGGCCGAGTTCTGCGGGAGGCGGATCGCCGTCCACCCGGGCGTCTTCGTGCCGCGCGGTCGTACCGCTCTGCTGGTCGACGCGGCGGCGGCGCTGGCCGGGCCGGCACCGGTGGTGCTCGACCTGTGCTGCGGCTCCGGCGCCGCCGCCGTGGTGCTGCACGAACGGCTGACGCCCCGCTGGCTGGCCGCCGCCGACATCGACCCGGTGGCGGTGGCCTGCGCGCGGCGCAACCTCGAACCGCTCGGCGTTCCGGTCTACCAGGGCGACCTGTTCGACGCGCTGCCGGCCGGCCGCCGCGGAACGCTGGACCTGGTGGTGGCCAACGCGCCGTACGTGCCGACCGCCGCGGTGGCCTCGCTGCCGGCCGAGGCGCGCCTGTACGAGGCGCCGGTCGCACTGGACGGCGGGACGGACGGCCTGGCCGTGCTGCGCCGGGTCGCCTCCGGCGCGGCCGAGTGGCTCGCCCCGGGCGGGCACGTCGTGGTCGAGTCGAGCGTCGCGCAGGCCCCGGAGCTGTGCGCCGCGTTCACCGCCGTCGGGCTGGAGCCGACGGTGGTCCGCGACGAGGAGCGGGAGGCCACAGCGGTCACCGCCCGCCGCCCCGGCTGACCGCGGCGGGGGAGTCCTCGCGGTGACGTGGCGGGTGGGCCGGGCGGGAACTAGCCTCGGGTCAGGCGCGGCGGGAGGCGGTGGCGGTGGGCAGCGCAGGTGTGCCGGTGGTGGTGGGGCTGGACAACGGGGGCACGAGCGACAACGCCACAGTGCTGACCGTGGACGGCCGGTTCCTGGTGGACGGGCTGCTGGAGATCCCGAGCGAGGTCGGCGCCGGGCCGGAGGCGGCCGTGGAGGCGCTCGCGCGGGCGTTCGACGGCGTGCTGGCGCACACCGGCGTACCGCGTGACCTGGTCCGCGCCGTCGGGCTGGACACGCCCGGCCCGGCCAGCGCCACCGGCGTGATCTCGTCCCGCGGCTCGACGAACTTCTCCCAGCCCGCCTGGCGGGGCTTCGACGTGCGCACCGCCCTGGAACGGCGGCTGGGCCTGCCCGTGGTGTACGCCAACGACGGCAACGCCGCCGCCCTCTACGCCCACCACGTGCATTTCGGCACCGAGGCGATGGCCCGGTCGTCGGTGTCCGCGATCGTCGGCACCGGGCTCGGCGGCGGCGTGGTGGAGTCCGGCCGGGTGGTCGGCGGCGCGGCCGGCATGGCCGGCGAGTTCGGGCACGTGCACATCCCGCTGGACGGACTGGTGGAGCCGGACCAGGCGGCGCCGGTCTGCGCCTGCGGCTTCACCGGGGACGCGGAGAGCGTCGCCTCGCTCACCGCGATCCGGCGCAACCTGCTGCCGTACTGGCTGGCCCGGCATCCGGAGCATCCGCTCGCGGCGGAGGAGCCGGACCGGGCGGCGAAGCTGCTGCGCGGCTACGGCGAACGCGGCGACCCGCTGGCCCGCCTGGTGTTCACCCAGCAGGCCAAGGCGCTGGGCCGGCTGTTCACCATCGCGGCGAACTTCACCGACCCGCACGCCTACTTCGTCGGCGGGGGTGTGGTGGAGGCGGCGCCGGAGTTCCGGGACTGGTTCCTCGCCGCGGTCGCCGAGCACACGGTGCTCCGGGAGGAGCAGCGGGCGGTGGCCACCTTCGCGCTGGTGCCGGACCGGGACATGGCCGGCGCGCGCGGGGTGGCCATCGCGGCGCTGGAGGCGGTGCGCGGCATCGTCACCGCCGCCGCCCCGCTCGGCTGACGCCGTCGCCTGACGGGCCGCTCAGCCGGTCAGGCGCGCGGCGGTGCCGCGGTGAACGCGGCCCAGGCGTGCGGCGGGAACACCAGCACCGGGCCGGCCGGGTCCTTCGAGTCGCGGACCGCCACCGCGCCGGTCAGCGGCGCCATCTCCACGCACGCGCCCTCGTCGCCGCTGTGGCTGCTCTTGCGCCAGCGGGCCGGTGTGGGGGTCGTGTGGTTCGTGCCGTTCATCTGGTCACCTCTCGTTCAGCAGGCGGAGGAGCTGGTCCCGACTGGCCGCCGGGCTCAGCGCCACGGTCCGCAGGTGCTCCATGATCTTGGCGCAGGTTCGCAGGTCACCCGGCCGGTCGAGGACCATCTGCCCGGCGACTGTCTCCACCGAGGCGATGATCGGGTCCTCCGGGTCGGCGAACTCCAGGATGTGCAGCGATCCCCGGGTGCCCCGGTGGTAGCCGGCGGCCAGCGGGATCACCTGCACCGTGACGTTCGGCAGCTCGGCCATCTTCAGCAGGTGCTGGAGCTGGCCGGACATGACCGAGCGGTCACCGACCGGGCGCAGCAGCGCGCCCTCGTCGATGATGGCGTCGAGGATCGGCGGCTCGGCGCCGGAGAGCCGCTGCTGGCGGTCCAGCCGTAGCTGGACCCGCTGCTCCACCTGCTCGTCGGTGAGCGTGTGCGGCCCGCCGCGCATCACCCCGCGGATGTAGTCGGCGGTCTGGAGCAGACCGGGCACCACCGACGGTTCGAAGTTCGCGATGCCGGTGGCCTCGGCCTCCAGCGCGATGAAGTCGATGGTGCGCTGGTCCAGCAGGTACGAATAGGACACCCACCAGCCCGGCTTGCGGGCGTCCTTCGCCAGCTGCACCGCCGCCGCGATGTCGGCCGGGTCCACGCCGTAGCTGGTGAGCAGCGCGCGCACGGTGGCGGGACTGACGAGCGTCTGCGCGTTCTCGTAACGGGACAGCGTGCTCCGGGTGCTGTTGATCTCGTCGGCCGCGGCCTCCAGGGTGAGGCCGGCGGCCTCCCGGTGGGTCCGCAGGGCGATGCCGAGCCGTCGGGCCCGGGCGGTCTTCGGCGCCATGCATCGATAGTCGCACATCCCGCGGGAACGTGGGCATGAGAGAAAGTCGATGAGAGTTGCATTCACGCCGGTGAACCTGTCAATGTGTGACGGCGTCCTCACCGCCGGTTGTCGTGGCGACGGTGGCGGTGAGCGACCGGAGGGGATGGGGCGCGCGGTGGTCGGATTTTTCACTCCCCCACGATCCGACCGCCGCGTGCCCCTGCCGGTCCACGAGACGGGAGGGGTTCCGCGGTGACCAGGTTCCTCGTGGTCCTGACCGACGTGCGTCCACCGGACGGTGCCCGCCGTGACGAACGGACCAGCCCGGAACGCCGCCGTCAGGTGGTCGGCGCGAGCAGCCGGGAGGCCGCCGACCGGATCGCCGGCGCGTTCATGGCGCTGGGCATGGTGCGGGCCGGCCGGCAGCGGGTGAAGGTCATCGCGGTGGGCCGCCGGCCCCGGCACCCGGCCTTCTGACGCGCACCGTTCCGTTACTCCCTGTATAGGTCTCCTTGACCGTTTGCCACGCGACTCCGCGTCTCCCCGGGTAACGACCACCGCTTGCGGCAACGCACAGTAAGGTCAGTCGGGTGAGCGCCACCGGCGAGCACGGCCAGCCGCAGTCGCGAACGATGAGGTGACCATGACCACCCCAGGCAAGACCCGTGTGGCGATCGTCTTCGGCGGCCGCAGCCCCGAGCACGGCATCTCCTGCGTCAGCGCCGGCAGCGTGCTGGCCGCGCTCGACCCGGACGAGTTCGAGGTGGTCCCGGTCGGCATCACCCGGCAGGGCCAGTGGGTGCTCGCCAGCGGCGACCCGAGCGGGCTCGCCATCGCCGACCGCAAGCTGCCCGAGATCACCGCCGGCTCCGGCGCCGAGCTGGTGCTGCGCGCCGATCCCGCCGTCGGCGGCCTGATGGTGCTCGACCCGGCCCAGGGGCCGGTCGCGCTGGCCGACGTGGACGTGGTCTTCCCGGTGCTGCACGGCGCGTACGGGGAGGACGGCACGATCCAGGGCATGCTGGAGATGGCCGACATCCCCTACGTCGGCGCGAACGTCTTCGCCTCCGCCGCGGCCATGGACAAGGAGTTCACCAAGAAGCTCTGCGCCGCCGAGGGCATCCCGGTCGGCCCGTACGCGGTGCTGCGCGCCGGGATGTCGCTGAGCGACGAGGACAAGGAGCGCCTCGGGCTGCCCGTCTTCGTCAAGCCGTCCCGGGCCGGCTCCTCGTTCGGCATCACCAAGGTCGACGACTGGGCGGACCTGGACGCCGCGCTCGTCACCGCCCGCGAGATCGACAGCAAGGTGCTCGTCGAAGGCGCCGTGGTCGGCCGCGAGATCGAGTGCGGCGTGCTGGAGGGCGAGGCCGGCGGCGCGCCGGAGGCCTCCGTGCTGGCCGAGGTGCGGATGATCGGCGACCGCGACTGGTACGACTTCGAGGCCAAGTACATCTTCGCCGACGAGGTCTGCGAGTACGACGTACCCGCCGACCTGCCCGAGCCGGTGGCCCGGCAGGTGCGCGACTACGCCACCCGGGCCTTCACCGCGCTCGACTGCTCCGGGCTGGCCCGGGTCGACTTCTTCGTGACCCCGCAGATGGACGTCTACCTCAACGAGATCAACACGATGCCGGGCTTCACCCCGACGTCGATGTTCCCGCGGATGTGGTCGGCCAGCGGGCTGGAGTACCCGAAGCTGGTCAACCGGCTGATCCGTACCGCCCTGCACCGCCGCGCCGGCCGCTGACCGCCCGTAGCGCCCCGCCGGCCGCTGAGCCGGCCGGGCGTCAGGCGGAGCAGCCCGAGGGGGCCTGCTTCGCCGAGGGGACCGAGCTGACGATCGTGTCGGAGATCGAGGTCACCCACTGCAACGGCGGCTCGTACGACTTCGGCACCCGCACCCGGATCGGGGTCTCCCGGTCGACCGTGGTCAGCACAGTGGCGTCGGCCTCCTGCGCCGCGTGCCAGCAGACCTGGTTGACCTTCCACACCTCGTCGGTGGGCGGGAACTGCGCCGGGCTGCCGCCGCAGGCCACCGTCAGCGCCGGGTCGCCGTACGCGGCGTTCTGCTCCGGGCCCGCGGTGACCGGGCGCTGCGTCAGGTCACGCACGCTGTCCGGGAGCTGCGACATCAGGGCCCGGCACAGGACGGTCGGGCGCTCGGCCAGCGCCGGGGCGGGCATCTCGACCGGCGCGCTCGACTGGGCCCGAGGGCTCGCCGACGCGCTCGGCCCGGCGTCCGGCGACTCCGGGGCCAGCTTGGCGAACGTGAACCCGGCGACCGCCACGGTCACCGGCACCGCGACGAGCGTCGCCCAGAGCGCGGCACGGCGGGTGGCGCCGTCCCGGCGGGGGGAGGTGTCCTTCTCGTCCACTTACAGCCGCACCACCGAACACGTGAGGGTGCGGGTGATGCCGGGCACCATCTGCACCTTGCTGACGATGAGTTTGCCGAGCTCGTCGACGGTGTTCGCCTCGGTGAGCACTACTACGTCGTACGGCCCGGTGACGGCGTCGACCCGTACCACGCCGGCCAGGTCCGCGATCAGACCGGCCACGTCACGCGCCCGGCCGACCTCGGTCTGGATGAGGATGTACGCCTGTACCACGACTCGACCTCCGTCCGTCGCCTCCGGGCGACCCGAAGGGTGAAACTACCGTACTGAGCGGCCGTGATCCCTATCGGTTGCCGGTCGGACGCGGTGAGCGAACACACGCCGGTACGGACAGGGGTGGGACGTGCGGAACGACGCAGCGGAGCGAGGGGACGGAATGACGGTCACTGATGTCGGCGAGTTCGGCCTGATCGACCGGGTGACCGCCCGGCTGGCGCAGGGACAGAGCTGCCTGCTCGGCCCCGGCGACGACGGCGCGGTGGTGGCCGCACCGGACCGGCGGGTGGTCGCCTCGACCGACGTGCTGGTGGAGGGGCGGCACTTCCGCCGCGACTGGTCGTCGGCGCGGGACGTGGGACACCGGGCGGCGGCGGCCAACCTCGCCGACATCGCCGCCATGGGCGCCACCCCGACCGCGCTGCTGGTCGCGCTCTGCATGCCGGCCGAGCTGGACCCGGCCTGGGCCGAGGAGCTGGCCGACGGGCTCGGCGCGGAGGCGGCGCTGGTCGGCGCGAGCGTGGTCGGCGGGGACATGTCCGGCAGCCCGACGCTCACCGTCGCGGTGACGGCGCTCGGCGACCTGGCCGGCCGCGACCCGGTGGTGCGCTCCGGCGCCCGCCCCGGCGACGTGGTGGCGCTGGCCGGGCGCACCGGCTGGTCGGCGGCCGGCTACACCGTGCTGTCCCGGGGTTTCCGCACGCCCCGGCTGCTGGTCGAGGCGTTCCGCCGCCCCGAGGTGCCGTACGCCGCCGGACCCGCTGCCGCCGCAGCCGGGGCCACCGCCATGATCGACGTGTCAGACGGGCTGCTGGCCGACCTCGGGCACGTGGCGACCGCCAGCGGCGTGGCGATCGACGTGAGCCGCGACGCGTTCGAGGTGCCCCGGCAGATGCGGGACGCGGCGCAGGCGCTCGGTGTCGACCCGTACACCTGGATCCTGGCCGGCGGCGAGGACCACGCGCTGGCGGCGACGTTCCCGGCGGACGCCGCGCTGCCCGAGGGCTGGCGGCCGGTCGGGCGGGTGGCGGCCGGCACCGGGGTCACCGTCGACGGTGCCGCCTACAGCGGCCCGCGCGGCTGGGACCACTTCCGGCGGACGGCGGAATAGCCGGTACAGCCGCCGGACGGCGGAATAGCCGGCACAGCCGCCGGACGGGGAGACCAGCGGGCCCGGAGTGATCTGCGTCCGACCCCGGGCCGCCGGGCCGGGCCGGGGCCGGCGGCGGTCGTAACCTGGCACGGTGAGCGAGATCGAGATCCGGGAGCGGCGCTTCGACGCGCCCGAGTCGCAGGCGCTGATCCGGGCGGCGCTGGCCGACCTCGGCGCCCGGTACGGCGGCAGCGGCGACGAGACCCCTGTCGACGCGGCCGAGTTCACCCCGCCGGACGGCGCGTTCCTCGTCGCCTACCTGGACGGGCGGCCGGTGGGCTGCGGCGGCTGGCGCAGCCACGGCGAGGACGGCGACACGGCCGAGCTGAAGCGGATGTACACCGACCCGGCGGCCCGGGGCCGGGGCGTGGCCCGCGCGGTGCTCGGCGCGGTCGAGCGGTCCGCCCGCGACCACGGCCGCAAGCGGATCGTGCTGGAGTGCGGCGACAAGCAGCCCGAGGCGATCGCCATGTACACCTCGGGCGGCTACGAGCGGATCCCGAACTTCGGCTTCTACAAGGACGCCCCGGGCTGCCTGTCGTACGGCCGCACGCTCTAGCCGACCGAGATGCGGATCTCGCTCGCGGCGCGGCGGGCGGCGTTCGCGGCCTCGTCCGGGGTGGCGCCCCAGGCCATCAGGTGCCCGCTGCGGTGCGCCGAGGAGAGCAGCTCCGGCACTGTCTGACCGACCTTCGTCTCCACCTGCACGTCGAGCACGCCCGGCACGCGCAGCGCGTCGCGCCTGCCGTCCACGGCGGTGACCCGGCCGGGCGGCGCGATCAGGAACTCGATCGCCGCCGCGCCGGTCGCCCGCGCCGGCAGCGCCGGCCGTTCGCCGCGCAGGATCCGCAGGTACGCCTCGATGACGTCCCGCTCGTAGGCGATCGAGATGAGCGCGGTGATCATGTCGCCGGGCATCCGGGCCGCACACTCCACGAGCGTCGGCACGCCGTCGGCGAGGATCCACTCGCTGTGCAGCATGCCGCTGCGGAAGCTGGCCGCCTCGGCGAGACGTACCGCTGCGGCGCGCAGCGCGTCGTGCGCGTCGGCGGGCAGCGCGGACGGCACGGTGTGGCCGGTCTCCACCGGGTAGCGGCCGCCGGCGATCCGCTTGTCGGTGACGTTGGCGAAGACCACCTCGCCCTCGGCCACGAGCAGCTCCACGCTGTGCTCGGAGCCGACGAGCAGTTCCTCGACCAGCACACCCGTGGGCAGGCCGCGCTCGGTGGCCTCGGCCGGGTCGGGCGGGGCGGCGCTGGCCGCCCAGCGGGCCGGCACCTCGGCCGGGTCGGTGATCAGCTGCACGCCCAGGCTGCCCGAGCGGCGGGTGGGCTTGAGCACGCACCGGCCGCCGTGCGCCAGCGCGAACTCCACCGCCCGCGCCGGGTCGTCGACCAGCTCGTACGCCGGGTTGGCCAGGCCGATCCGGTCGGCGAGCAGCCGCATCCGGTGCTTGTCGGAGAAGACGTCGGCGGCCTCGACCCCGGCACCGGGGAGGCCGAGCCGCTCGGCGAGCCGGGCGGTGGCGCCGACCGCGTACTCCAGGCCGGGCAGGATCAGCCGGGCGTCGGCGAGGCCCGGCTCACGGGCGAGCAGGGCGTCCGGGTCGAAGCCGGTCTGGTACTCGGCCGCGACGAGGCGCCCGATCATCGGCAGCCGCTCGGCGAACCGGGCCAGGTCGCGGCGGGCGATCACGTCCGGCTCCTCGACCAGCACCACGCTGCCGCGCGGCAGTTCCTGGTCGAACCAGCTCAGCGAGCCGAACGACGCGCCCACCACCACCAGTTGCTCGCGACCCAGATCGAGGTCCACCGGTCACCCTCCCCACGGCTCGCGCCGGAACCCGACGGCCGGCGCAGCAGCACCCTAACCGGCTCGTACCAGCGGGTCGCCGTACGGTCGGTCAGGGGTGCGGGGGCGGTCGGTGGATACCGGGCGACGGACCGCCGGGACACGACAGAAGCCGGCGGACCCCGAAGGGATCCGCCGGCGACCGACGATGTTCCGGTGGCGCTACCGCGTCAGGCGCGGGTGACCTTGCCGGCCTTGATGCACGAGGTGCAGACCTGCAACTTCTTGGTGGTGCCACCACCGGCCGGGGTACGCACCGACTGGATGTTCGGGTTCCAGCGGCGGTTGGTCCGCCGGTGCGAGTGGGACACGTTGTGGCCGAAGCCCGGCCCCTTGCCACAGACGTCGCACACGCTAGCCACGGGATACTCCTGGGATTGAAACGTTCATGAGGTCGCCGCCAGGCGCTGCCCGGGCAACCTGGTCAGGTTACCCGATGACAGTCGGTACGCCCAACCGGCCCTTTCGCGAGCCCACCCAGCGTACCGGCGTCCCGGCCGGGCCGTCGGCCGGGGCGGACACGCGGCGGACGACCCCGGCGCGTGTCGGTGCGCGCCAGTAGGCTTCCCGACGTGCTGGAGACCCTCGACGCCGCAGCGGTACGCCGCTGGTGCGCGAGCGGGCTGGCCGCCCTCCGGGCCCACCAGGGCGAGATCGACGACCTGAACGTCTACCCGGTGCCCGACGGCGACACCGGCACCAACCTGGTGCTCACGTTCACCTCGGCCCAGCAGGCCCTGGCCATGGATCTCGGCACCCTTCCCGACGACGGGCACACCCCGCACGGGCACGCCTTGCGGCTGATGGCCCGGGGCGCGCTGCTCGGGGCGCGCGGCAACTCCGGCGTGATCCTCTCGCAGATCCTGCGCGGCCTCGCCGACACGCTCGCCGCCGTGCCCGCGGTGCGCGGGCGGCAGCTCGCCGACGCGCTGGCCGACGCCACCACCGCCGCCTACGCCGCTGTCGCCCGGCCGGTCGAGGGCACGCTGCTGAGCGTGGTCGCCGCCGCGGCCCACGCGGCCCGCCGGGCGGACAGCGACGACCTGCGCGCCGTGGCCCGGGCCGCCGCCGAGGCGGCGGCGCACGCGCTGGCGCGTACCCCCGAGCAGTTGCCGGAGCTGGCCCGCGCGGGCGTGGTCGACGCCGGCGGGCGCGGCCTGTGCCTGCTGCTGGACGCGCTCGTCGAGGTGATCACGGGGGAGAGCCCGGGGCAGCCGGCGTCCGCGCCGCCCGCCCGCCGCGCGCCGGTCACCGCCGTGCGGGAGAGCGGCTCCGACGCGTACGCCTACGAGGTGCAGTACCTGCTCGACGCGACCGACGAGGCGGTGAACCGGCTGCGCGCCGAGCTGAACGCGCTCGGCGACTCCGTGGCGATCGTCGGCGACGGCGCCGGCACCTGGAACGTGCACGTGCACGTCAACGACATCGGGGCGGCGGTCGAGGCGGGCGTGGTCGCCGGCCGCCCGCACCGGATCGGCGTGACCCGCTTCGCCGACCAGACCGCCCCGGCGCCGGGGCCGCAGGTGGCGCTGCCCGACGGGCGGGCCGCCGTGGTGGTGGCCACCGGCGCGGGCATCGCGGAGCTGTTCGCCGCCGAGGGCGCCGTGGTGGTGCCCGCCAACCCGTCCACCGGTGAGCTGCTCGACGCGATCCGGGCCACCGGCGCCGCCCGGGTGGTGGTGCTGCCGAACGACCCGAACACCCAGTCGGTGGCGAGCGCGGCGGCCAAGGAGGCGCACGGCCTCGGCATCAAGGTGAGCGTGGTGCCGACCCGCTCGCCGGTGCAGGCGCTCGCGGCGCTCGCCGTACGCGATCCGAAGCGGCGGTTCGAGGACGACGTCATCGCGATGGCCGAGGCAGCCGGTGCCTGCCGGTACGCCGAGGTCTGCCACGCCGCCCGGGAGGCGCTCACCGTCGCCGGCCCGGCCCGCCCGGGTGACGTGCTGGCCCTGGTCGAGGGCGAGGTGCACCTGATCGGGCAGGATCTGGTCGACACCTGCACCGCAGTGGTGGACCGGATGCTCGGCGGTGGCGGCGAGCTGGTCACGCTGCTCTGCGGCGCCGACGCGCCGGCCGGGCTGGCCGACCGGGTCCGCGCACACGTCGAGGGGGCCTGGCCGTTCGTCGAGGTGCAGGCGTACGAGGGCGGGCAGCCGCACTATCCGCTCCTGGTGGGGGTCGAATGACTGGTGAAGCGGCCACTGTGGACACGCCGCTCAAGAAGCTGGTCGGCGAGCGCACCGCGAAGGCGCTGGCCGGGCATCTCGACCTGCACACCGCGGGCGACCTGATCTACCACTTCCCGCGCCGGTACGACGAGCGCGGCGAGCACACCGACATCCGTTCGCTCGACGTGGGGGAGCAGGTCACAGTGCTCGCCCAGGTGCAGCGCACAGCGGTGCGCCCGATGCGCCAGCGGCGCGGCAACCTGCTGGAGGTCACCGTCGGCGACGGCTCCGGCGGCGTGCTCACCTGCACGTTCTTCGGCAACCAGGCGTGGCGGGAACGGGAGCTGCGGCCCGGCCGGTGGGGGCTGTTCGCCGGCAAGGTGACCGAGTTCCGGGGCAAGCGGCAGCTCAACGGCCCGGAGTACGTCCTGCTCGGCGAGGGCAGCGAGGGCGAGGCGGCCGCAAACGAGGAGGTCGAGGAGTTCGCCGGGGCGCTGATCCCGGTCTACCCGGCCGCGGCGGCGGTCCCGACCTGGGTGATCGCCCGCTGCGTCCGCGTCGTGCTCGACACGTTCACCCCGCCGGAGGACCCGCTGCCGGCCACCGTGCGGGCCACCCGCAACCTGGCCGACATCGGCACCGCGCTGCGCGAGATCCACCGCCCGACCAGCAAGGAGGCGCTCTACCGGGCCCGCCGCCGGCTGAAGTGGGACGAGGCGTTCGCCGTGCAGCTCACGCTGGTGCAGCGCAAGCAGCGGGCGGCGGCGTCCCCGGGGCGGGCCCGGCCGGCGAAGGCGGGCGGCCTGCTCGACGCGTTCGACGCCCGGCTGCCGTACGAGCTGACCTCCGGCCAGCAGGTCGTCGGGCGGGAGATCGCCGCCGACCTGGCCCGGCCGCACCCGATGCACCGGCTGCTCCAGGGCGAGGTGGGCTCCGGCAAGACGGTGGTGGCGCTGCGCGCCATGCTCCAGGTGGTCGACGCCGGTGGGCAGGCCGCACTGCTGGCCCCGACCGAGGTGCTCGCCGCCCAGCACCACAGGGGCATCCTCGACCTGCTCGGCCCGCTCGGCCGGGCCGGTGAGCTGGGCGCCGCCGACGACGCCACGCGGGTGGAGCTGGTCACCGGCTCGCTCGGCGCGGCGGCCCGGCGCCGGGCGCTGGCCGAGGTGGCCGAGGGGCGCGCCGGCATCGTGCTCGGCACGCACGCCCTGCTCTACGAGGGCGTCGACTTCCACGACCTCGGCCTGGTGGTGGTGGACGAGCAGCACCGCTTCGGCGTGGAGCAGCGCGACGCGCTGCGCGCCAAGGCCGAGCAGCCGCCGCACGTGCTGGTGATGACCGCCACCCCGATCCCGCGCACCGTGGCCATGACCGTCTACGGCGACCTGGAGACCTCCACGCTGTCCCAGCTCCCGCAGGGCCGCTCGCCGATCGCCTCGCACGTGGTCCCGGCCGCCGAGAAGCCGGCGTTCCTCGACCGGGCCTGGCGCCGGCTGCGCGAGGAGGTCACGAAGGGCCACCAGGCGTACGTGGTGTGCCCGCGTATCGGTGAGGGGCCGGTGTCGGACGAGGAGCCGCCGCGGGAGGACGACAACGGCCGCCGCCCGCCGCTGGCGGTGACCGAGGTGGCCCCGCTGCTGGCCGAGGGGCCGCTGCACGGGCTGCGGATCGGGGTGCTGCACGGGCGGCTGCCTGCGGACGAGAAGGACGCGGTGATGCGCGCGTACGCCGACGGCGAGCTGGACGTGCTGGTCGCGACCACAGTGGTCGAGGTCGGCGTGAACGTGCCGAACGCAACAGTGATGATCGTGCTGGACGCCGACCGGTTCGGCGTCTCCCAGCTGCACCAGTTGCGCGGCCGGGTGGGCCGGGGCTCGGCCGCCGGTCTCTGCCTGCTGGTCACCGAGGCGGCCGAGGGTTCGTCCGCGCGGGAGCGGCTCGACGCGGTCGCCTCCACCACCGACGGCTTCAAGCTCGCCGAACTCGATCTGGAGCAGCGCCGGGAGGGCGACGTGCTGGGCGCGACCCAGTCCGGCCGGCGTTCGCACCTGCGGCTGCTGTCGCTGCTGCGCGACACCGAGCTGATCCGCGACGCGCGGGCCGAGGCGATCGAACTGGTCGAGGACGACCCGGATCTTTCCCGGCATCCGGCGCTGGCGGCGTCGGTCGCCGCGCTCGTCGACGAGGAGCGCGCCGAATACCTGGAGAAGGGCTGACGCGCGGGCTCGCACGGCGCCCGGTGCGGCTTCGCGGGACTGCGGCACGCGCGTCGCGTGCCTAGGCTCGCGCAGATGTCGACACCATCACTCGAACACGGCGTGCTGCTTCTGACCCGGGGCGACGAACTCGCTGTGGACCGGGTCGCCGGAGTCGCCGACGAGGCGTCCGGCCGGCTGTGCACGGCGGCGACGCGGTTCCAGATCGCGTCGATCAGCAAGCAGATGGCCGCAGCGGCGGTGCTGCTGCTCGCCGAGCGGGGGGCGCTGAGCCTGTCCGATCCGGTGGTACGCCGGCTGCCCGGCACGCCGCCGCCGGAGTGGTCCGGCATCACGCTGCACCACCTGCTCACCCACACCTCCGGCCTGGGCCACTGGGAGGACTACCCGGCGATCGACCTGCACGGGCCGGCCGAGCCGGACGAGCTGCTCGACCGGTTCGCGGCGCTGCCGCCGCTGTTCCGGCCCGGCGCGGGGTGGCACTACAGCAGCCCCGGCTACGTGCTGCTGGCCCGGACCGTCGAGCGCGTGGCCGACCGGCCGTACGCCGAGTTCCTCGCCGACGAGGTCTTCGCGCCGCTGGGCATGACCGGTAGCTTCGCCGGTGCGGGCGACGGACGGCCGGACCTGGCGGTCGGACACGTGGGCGGCCGTCCGGTGCCGTCGTGGGACCTGGCGACCGTCAGCATGGGCGCGGGTGACGTCTGGTGCACCGGCGCGGACCTGGTCACCTGGCTGGACGTACCGCGCCGGGGCCGGCTGCTCGCCCCGGACTCGGTGGCGGCGATGACCGCACCGCACGCGGCCACCGGACGGTCCGGGGAGGCGTACGGCTACGGCTTCTTCGTCGGCCCGCTGGCCGGCCGTCGGGCGCTGCACCACTCCGGGGACAACGGCGGCTACAAGGCGTTCGCCGCCTGGCTGCCCGAATCCGACCAGCGGCTCGTCCTGCTGACGAACCGGGCCGAGGTCGATCCGCGAACGATCACGTCGGCGCTCGACACCCCCGACGCGCGGTGATCCACGCGAGGTCCGGCCGGGCGGGTGGCCGACGCGTCACCGGGCCGGGCGTCGCGTAGCGTCGGGGCATGCGCAGGGAGCGACGGTGACCCGGATCGTGGCCGGCACGCTCGGCGGCCGGCGGATCGCCGCGCCACCAGGCGCCGGCACCCGTCCCACCTCGGACCGGGTCCGTGAGGCGCTGTTCAGCGCCGTGCACTCCCACGTCGACCTGGACGGGGCGCGCTTCGCCGACCTGTACGCCGGTTCCGGTGCGGTCGGTCTGGAGGCGCTGTCCCGGGGCGCGGCCCACGTCCTGCTCGTCGAGTCCGACGCGCGGGCCGCCCGGGTGATCCGGGAGAACATCGCCGCGCTCCGGGCCGCGCCGGCCGCGCGCCTGGTCACCGGCAAGGTCGCCACCGTGCTGGCGGCCGGGCCCACCGACGGGCCGTACGACGTGGTCTTCGCCGATCCGCCGTACGCGGTGCCGGACGCCGAGATCACCGCGATGCTGTCCGCGCTGGTCGACGGCGCCTGGCTCGCCCCGGACGCCCTGGTGGTCGTCGAGCGGTCCAGCCGTACCGGACCGGTCACGTGGGTGGAAGGTGTCACTCCGGAGCGCAGCAGACGTTACGGCGAGACCACTCTTTGGTACGGTCGCCGATCATGAGACGTGCGGTCTGCCCGGGCTCGTTCGACCCGGTCACCAACGGACACCTCGACATCATCGGCCGGGCCAGCCGGTTGTTCGACGAGGTGATCGTCGGAGTGCTGGTCAACCAGTCGAAGCAGGGCCTGTTCACCGTCGAGGAGCGGATCGCCATGCTCCGCGAGGTGACCGCCTCGTACGACAACGTCCGGGTGGAGTCGTTCCGCGGCCTGCTCGTCGACTTCTGCCGCGCCCAGCAGGCGAGTGTGCTGATCAAGGGCCTGCGTGCGGTGAGCGACTTCGACTACGAGCTGCAGATGGCGCAGATGAACATCGGCCTGGCCGGCGTGGAGACACTCTTCATGCCGACCAACCCGCTCTACTCGTTCATCTCGTCCAGCCTGATCAAGGACGTGGCGAAGTGGGGCGGCGACATCTCCGCCCACGTCCCCGACCTGGTCCGAGCCCAGCTCGCCACCCGCCTCCGCCCCTGATCCCCGCCCGCCCTCCCCCCACCCCCGCGATCTTGCACTTTCGGCCCGGACATTCCTCCCGCAAGGGACGAGTGCCGGGCCGCAAGTGCAAGATCGCCGAGTGGAGGGTGGGGGAGGGCGACGCGCCGGGTGGGGCGGGTGGGGTGCTTGTGGCCCGGGCGCGACATGATGTCTGCAGCGCCGAGACGGGGCGTAGGCCGCATGATGGAGGGCGGCCGACGAAGACAGGAGTGAGGTACCGGTGGACCCGCTCGATCGCATCGACGAACTCATCGCCATGGTGGAGCAGGCCCGCTCCGTCCCGATGTCGCGCAACAACTGCATGGTCGACCGGGGCGAGATGATCGCCACGCTCGACGAGCTGCGCGCGGAGCTTCCCGCGGACCTGCGCCGGGCCGCCGCGCTGCTGGAGGAGCGGGACAAGATCATGGAGGCCGGCAAGCGCGAGGCCGACCGGATCATCAGCGAGGGTGAGGCGGAACACGCCCGGCTGGTCTCGGTCAACGAGATCACCGTCTCGGCCGAGCACGAGGGCGCCCGGATCATCGCCGAGGCGCGGGCCGAGGCGCAGCGCCTCCGCGAGGAGGTGGACGACTACGTCGACACCGCGCTGGCGAACTTCGAGCAGTTCCTCACCCGGGCGCTGGCCTCGATAGAGCGCGGCCGGGACAAGATGCACGCGCTGCGCGAGATCGGCACCTTCGCCGGGGACGAGCCGGACCGCCCGCTACCCTTCTGAGCGGCGCGTAGGCCGGTCGCCGACAGCCGGCTGCCGTCGAGCCGGAGGTGAGCCCCGGTTCGACGGTCCGCCCACCTGGCAGGTAACCTTCTTTGTCGGCCTCTCAACGGCCGGAGTCTGACTATGCCCAAACACTCGCCAAGCACACTCGACCCCAGGTCGCCGCTGGTTCTCGACACGAGGGAACTGCCGCGCCGACCTGGCGCGTTGCGTACGCACAAGCGGGTCGTGCCGGCACCGGCGGACCTCGGCGTGGAGTTGATCAGTGTGCCGGAGGGCGCGGACCTCGACCTCGACCTGAGGTTGGAGTCGGTGTCCGAGGGCGTGCTCGTCTCCGGGACCGTCACCGGTCCCGTCAAGGGCGAGTGCGGCCGCTGCCTGCGCGAGATCGACGACTCGTTGGCCGTGACGATCCAGGAGCTGTACGCGTACGAGAACAGCGCCACGGACGACACGACCGACACCGACGAGGTGGGCCGGATGCAGGGCGATCTGATCGACCTGGAGCCGGCGTTGCGGGATGCGGTGGTGCTGGCGCTGCCGACCAACCCGCTCTGCCGGGAGGACTGCCCAGGGCTGTGCCCCGAGTGTGGGGTGCACTGGGACGATCTGCCGGCCGACCACAGCCATCAGCAGGTCGACCCGCGTTGGGCGAGCCTGACGCAACTGACCCGTACAGAGGAGTAAGAACCGTGGCCGTCCCCAAGCGCAAGATGTCGCGCAGCAACACCCGCGCCCGCCGGGCGAACTGGAAGGCCTCGGCGGTGGCGACCGTGGCCTGCCCGCAGTGCAAGTCGGCCAAGCTGCCGCACACCGCCTGCTCCGTCTGCGGCACCTACAACGGCCGTCAGGTCCTCGAGGTCTGACCCGGCCGCCGAGTGACGTCCCCGACCACCGGTCGGGTGACGCGCGCACCAAAGCTCTCGCCCGGTGCCCCGGCTCCCGCCACCGCCGACCGGCTCACGGCCGGCGGACCGTCGGAGCCGGGCACCGCGCGGATCGCCGTCGACCTCCTCGGCGGGGACGATGCTCCCGCCGTCGTGGTTGACGGCGCTCTGCGAGCGGTACGCACGGATCCCGCCCTGCACCTGATGCTCGTCGGCCCGATCGAGGTGGCCGACGAGCTGATCGGTGCGCTCGACCCGGCTCAGCGCGCACGGGTCACGGTCCGCCCGGTGCGGACCGCCGTCGGCATGGCCGACCATCCCACCGCCGCCCGCGGCGAGAGCACGGTACGCACCGCCGTGCAGGCGGTCCGCGACGGGCTCGCCGACGCGGTCGTCTCCGCCGGCTCGACCGGTGCCACAGTCACCGCCGCCGCGCTCGGCCTCGGCCGCTGGACCGGGATTCGCCGCCCGGCGCTCGCCGCCACGCTGCCCGCCGTCGAGGGGCCGGTGGTGCTGCTCGACGTCGGCGGCACGCTCGAACCCGGCCCGGCCACGCTGGCCCGGCACGCCCTCCTCGGCGCCGCCTACGCGTCGGTGGCCCACGCCGTCACCGCACCCCGCGTCGGGCTGCTCTCCGTCGGCCTGGAGACCGGCAAGGGCGACCGGCTGCGCCGCGTAGCCGCGCCCGCGCTCGCCGCCGCGCCGCTGCCCTGCGACGGCCGCTACGTCGGCCTGGTCGAGGGGTACGACATCTCGCTCGGCACCCGCGCCGACGTCGTGGTGACCGACGGTTTCACCGGAAACGTCCTGCTGAAGGCCATCGAGGGCGCGTACGCCATGGCCGGCGGCCCACCGTCACGCGGTGGCGCCCCACGTGCCGCCGCGCTGCTCGGGGTGGGCGGCACCGTGGTGGTGTGCCACGGCGCGGCCGGCTCCGAGGACGTCGCCTCCGGTATCGCGCTCGCGGCCCACCTGTGGCGCCGCGACGCCGCCGGAACGGTCCGCGCCCTGCTCGCCGACATCCCGCACGATCTCGCACCTGACCGACACGACACCGAGGTAGCACCATGACCAACGACAAGCGGCGGCGTGCTCCCGTCGGCCACCTGGAGGCGGCCTTCGGGGTGTCGCTCGACCCGGAACTGCTGGAGCGCGCGCTGACCCACCGCTCGTACGCGTACGAGAACGGCGGCCTGCCCACGAACGAGCGGCTGGAGTTCCTGGGCGACTCGGTCCTCGGCGTGGTGATCACCACAGCGCTGTTCCACAACCACCCCGACCTGCCCGAGGGGCAGCTGGCGAAGCTGCGCGCCAGCGTGGTCAACATGCGGGCGCTCGCCGACGTGGCGCGTGGTCTCGGCCCGGACGGGCTGGGCGCGTACCTGCTGCTCGGCAAGGGCGAGGAGGCCACCGGCGGACGGGACAAGGCGAGCATCCTGGCCGACACGCTGGAGGCGCTGCTGGGCGCGATCTATCTCCAGTACGGCCTGGACACCGCCGCCATCGTCATCCACCGGCTGTTCGACCCGCTGATGGCCGAGTCGGCGGGCCGGGGCGCGGCGCTGGACTGGAAGACCAGCCTCCAGGAGCTGACCGCCGCGCTCGGGCTCGGCGTGCCCGAGTACCGGATCGAGGGCACCGGGCCGGATCACCTGAAGACGTTCACCGCGTGGGTGGTGGTGGCCGGCAACCGCTACGGCGGCGCGGAGGGACGCAGCAAGAAGGAGGCCGAGCAGCGCGCGGCCGAGTCGGCCTGGCGGACGCTCACCGAGCAGGCCGAGGCGGAGGCGGCGGCGCAGGCCCAGGCGGAGACGAGCCCGCAGGTCCAGGACGACGCGACGGACGTCGAGGCGGGCGCGGGCCGTGCCTGAGCTGCCCGAGGTCGAGACCGTCCGGGTGGGACTCGCCCAGTGGGTGATCGGCCGGCGGATCGCCGCCGTCGAGGTACGCCACCCCCGGGCCGTACGCCGGCACGCGCCCGGTGGCGCGCACTTCGCCGACGTGCTCGCCGGCCGGACGGTCACCGGCGTGCAGCGCCGGGGCAAGTACCTCTGGCTGCCGCTGGACAGCGGCGACGCGGTGATCGGCCACCTCGGCATGTCCGGCCAGCTGCTGCTGCAGCCGGTCGGCGCGGCCGACGAACTGCACCTGCGGGTCCGGTTCCGATTCGCCGACGACGGGCCGGAGCTGCGCTTCGTCGACCAGCGCACGTTCGGCGGGCTGTCCGTGTCCGAAGGTGGGGCGGAGCTGCCCGCCGAGATCGCCCACATCGCCCGCGACCCGATGGACCCGGAGTTCTCCGACGAGGCGTTCGTAGCGGCGCTGCGGCGCAAGCGTACGGAGATCAAACGCGCGCTGCTCGACCAGACGCTGATCTCCGGGGTGGGCAACATCTACGCCGACGAGGCACTGTGGCGGGCGAAGCTGCACGGCACCCGCCCGGCCGACGCGCTCACCCGTCCGGCCGCGCTGCGGCTGCTCGGACACGTCCGGGACGTGCTCGCCGAGGCGATCAAGCAGGGTGGCACCAGCTTCGACGAGCTGTACGTCAACGTCAACGGCGAGAGCGGCTACTTCGACCGGTCGCTGAACGCGTACGGCCGGGAGGGGGAGCCCTGCCCGCGCTGCGGCGCGCCGATCCGGCGCGAGGCGTTCATGAACCGGTCCTCCTACAGCTGCCCGCGATGCCAGCCGCGGCCCCGGGGCACCCTCCGGGGATGACCCCGAGCCGGTTCGGGGTTGCGCCGGTGTGCTTCGCCCGACGGTCCCCGGAGACGCGCCGGAGCGTACCCGGAGATGCCCTTTTCCGCCCGGTCCGCGCGGCCGGTTCCGGCCGCGCGGACCTCGTCCGCCGGATCGGGGACGAGCGGGGGCCGTTCCCCGATGTCGGGGCCCCGCCTGCTGCCTAGCGTCATCTGGGGTCGGCACAGGGCCGGCATCAGGAGGGTGGAACCCGGGACATGGGCAGGCGACCGGTGACCGTGCGGCTGGCACGGTGGAGTGCGGAGCATCCGTGGCGCGCGATCGCGTTGTGGGTGGTCTTCGTGGCGGTGTGTTTCGTGGGCGGCAGCGCCGCCGGGCTGAACGAGGCGACCGACGAGGATCAGGCGATCGGCGAGTTCGGACAGGCACAGCTGATCGTCGACAGTGGCGGGTTCGACCGGCCGGCGACCGAGAACGTGCTGATCACCGCCCGCTCGGGCTCGCTCGACCAGGCCGCGGCGAAGGCCGCCGCGCAGGACGCGGCGGACCGGCTGCGGCAGGTCGACGGCGTGGCCTCGATCGGTACGCCGATGCCGTCGCGCGACGGCAGCGCGCTGCTGGTGCCGATCACCATGTCGGGCGACCCGGGCACCGCCGGTGACCGGGTGCAGCCGTTGCGGGACACCACCGCGAAGGTGCAGGACGCGCACCCGCAGCTGCGGGTGGAGCAGGTCGGCGGCCCGTCGATCGACAAGGCGCTCGACGACACGCTCGGCAAGGACTTCAAGCGCGCCGAGCTGCTCAGCCTGCCGGTGACGCTGGCCATCCTGATCATCGCGTTCGGCGCGCTGATCGCCGCCGGGGTGCCGGTGCTGCTGGCGCTCTCCTCGGTGGCCGCAGCGATGGGCCTCTCCACACTCGCCTCGCACCTCGTGCCGGCCACCGACACCACCGCCAGCGTCATCCTGCTGATCGGCATGGCGGTCGGCGTTGACTACTCGCTGTTCTACGTGCGGCGGGAGCGGGAGGAACGGGCCAAGGGCCGATCCGGACTGGACGCGGTGGAGATCGCGGCGGAGACCTCCGGGCACGCCGTGGTGGTCTCCGGCACCGCTGTGATCATCTCGATGGGCGGCCTGCTGCTCGCCCAGGACGCGATCTTCTCCTCGCTGGCGGTCGGCTCGATCCTGGTGGTCGCGGTCGCCGTGATCGGCTCGCTCACAGTGCTGCCGGCGCTGCTGGCGAAGCTGGGCCGCTGGGTGGACCGGCCGCGGGTGCCGCTGCTGTGGCGCCTCACCGCCCCGCGTGACGGGCAGCCGGCCCGGCCCCGGTTCTGGCCGGCGGTGCTCAAGCCGGCGCTGCGCGCGCCGGTGGCCACGCTGCTGATCTCGGTCGCGCTGCTGCTCGCGCTCGCCGCGCCCGCGCTCGGCATGAAGCTGAAGTTCCCCGGCCCGGAGGACGTGCCGCGCACCACCGCCGCCATGCAGGCGTACGACCGGCTCACCGCGGCCTTCCCGAGCAACGGCACCAGCCACACGGTCGCCGTGCGGGCACCCGCCGAGCAGGCCGACCGGGTGCGGGCCGCGCTCACCGACCTGGCCGGCCGTACCGCCGCCGACCCGCTCTTCGCGCCGGCCGAGGGGGACGGCCCGGAGATCCAGGTGTCGGCGGACCGGCGGGTGTCGGTGCTGGAGGTGGCCACGCCGCACGCCAGCCGCTCCGACGAGGCGTCCCGGTCGCTGCACGAGCTGCGCGAGGACCTGGTCCCGGCCACGCTCGGCGGCATCCCGGGCGTGGAGTACGCGGTCGGCGGCGGCGTGGCCGCCAGCGAGGACTACGCCGCCCACATCTGGGCGAAGCTGCCGATCGTCGCGGCGTTCGTGCTGGCGCTGACGTTCCTGGTGATGGCGTGGACGTTCCGGTCGATGGTGGTGGCGCTGACCTCGATCGTGCTGAACCTGCTCTCCGCCGGCGCCGCGTACGGGCTGCTGGTGCTGGTCTTCCAGAGCACCTGGGCGGAGGGGCTGCTCGGCTTCACCTCGATGGACGCGATCGTCACCTGGCTGCCGCTGTTCCTGTTCGTGGTGCTGTTCGGACTGTCGATGGACTACCACGTCTTCGTGGTCAGCCGGATCCGCGAGGCGGTCGACCGGGGGATGCCGACCCGGGAGGCGGTGGCGCACGGGATCACCTCGTCGGCCGGGGTGGTGACCAGTGCGGCGGTGGTGATGGTGGCGGTGTTCTCCATCTTCGCCACGCTCAGCATGATCGACTTCAAGCAGCTCGGCATCGGCCTGGCGGCGGCGATCCTGCTGGACGCCACGATCATCCGCGCGGTCGTGCTGCCCTCGGTGATGACGCTGCTGGGTGACGCGAACTGGTGGGCGCCGAGGTTCATGCGCCGCCGTACGCCCACCCCGGCGGTCGAGCCGCCGCCCGCCCCGGCGCCGGAGCTGGTCGGCGCCCGCTGACCCCGAGCGGACCCGCCCCGGCGCCCAACCGGAAGTGCCGAACAGCTTGACATCAGTTCCGGCTCGTGCCGGCCGCTGAGAAGGCATTCGTGTTCGCGCGGTATACCTGAGAGTCATAAGTATGACTCTCAGGTATACCGCCTTCCGTGCATCTGTTCGCCGCTGAGGGTGACGGAGAGTGTTGGCAGCTTTCGTACCGGATGATCGTCATCGGCGCCCCGCTCCCCGGCGAGCGGGGCGCCGGGGTTGTCACGGCAGGGCGCACGGCTCCCGCCAGGCGTCCAACTGGCGGTCCTTGCGGATCGAGGCGAAGCCGTAGCCGACCGAGGTGACGCAGAAGTCCGCCGGCTCGCCGGTGTACTCGACGTGGAAGACCGGCTTGCCGGCGTCGACGAACGGCAGCAGCTTCGCGCACTCGCGGCGGCGTACGCACTCCTGATTGACCGCGGAGTCGAAGTCGGGGGCCAGCGCGGCCACCTGCGGCACGTCGTCGACCAGGCCGGGGGAGAGGTTCAGCTTGCGGGCCAGCCCGGCCAGCCGGCGGTTGAACAGCAGCTGGTCGTCGAAGTCCAGCGGGAAGCCGGAGCGGTGCCGGTAGCCGTCCGTGTCGGCGAGCGCCACCGCGCCGAAGCCCTTGCCCCGGCACAGCCGGAACCGGTCGGCCAGCACCGGAGCGAGCGCGTCCCAGCCCCGTACGTCCAGGAAACGGCTCCCCGGCCGCCCCGGCACCGCCGCGCCGCGTACGGCGGCGGGGAAGCGGGTGGCGTCCGGGTCGTCGGCGGCGTACGTGCCGACCCGGACGTGGCAGACCAGCCGGCGGCTCTGCTCGCGCAGCTCGGCGGTCTCGGCCGAGGTGGTCGCCACCGGATCGAGGAGGAAGACGTCGGCGTCGGCTGTGACGTCCACCGGGGTGGTGAGCTGCCACTGCCACCGCCAGCGGTCGGCCTGCGCGGCCGGCCAGGGCGTGGGCGCGCCGGGCGGCGTGATCGGCCGGCGGCAGGCCGGCACCGGGGCGAGCAGCAGCGCGGTCAGCGCGAGCGCCACGCCCCGGCGCGGGCCACGTCGGCGGACGTGGGCCGGCCGGGAGCGCGGCACGGCCCACACCGGCCGGATCCGCATCGACAGCTCCCCGGACGCGGGCGGCCCGACGCCGCCCCCGACCGGTCAACGAACGCCGGGCCGGTCACGACGCGCGGTCAGCTCGGGGTGGCGAAGACCTGCGTCCAGTACGGCCCGTTGCTGCGCGCCACGCCCACACCGATCTGGGTGTACGAGCAGTTGAGGATGTTCTTCCGGTGGCCTTCGGAGTTCATCCAGCCCTCCATGACCGCCGCCGGGGTCTGGTAGTTCCAGGCCACGTTCTCGCCCACCATGCGGTACGCGTAGCCGGCGGCCTTGACCCGGTCCCAGGGCTGGCTGCCGTCGCTGCCCGTGTGGTCCATCTTCTTGTGGTCGGCCTGGTCCTGGCTGTGCCGCTGGGCGGCCAGGTTCAGCTTGGCGTTGACCGTGAGCGCCTTGCAGCCGGCCTTCGCCCGCTCCTGGTTCACGATCGTGACGACCTTCTGGAGTTCGGCGCTGAGCCCGGTCGTGGCGGTGGCCTTGGTGCTCGTGGAGCCGCCGCCCGACGTGCCGCCGCTCGGGGCGCTGCTGCGCTCCTGCTGCCGCGACGGGGCGGTGCTGCGGCTCGGCTTCGGGGTGGCCTTCTTCGTCGGGCTCGGCACGACGGTGGTCGGTACGGCGGACGGGCTCGCCGACTCGGGCGCGAGCGCGTCGGCGGGCGCCTCATCGGTCCCGTCGGGCGCCTGCGGCGCGGCGGCCACCGGCGCGTCTGCGGAGGTGCGCTTCGTGCCCTGGTCGTCGCCGGGCAGCAGGACGGCGCCCACGCCGAGGCTCACCACGAGCGTCGCCGCGGCGGCGGCCCCGCCGATCACGAGTGGCCGGGACAGGCGCCGCTTCGGGCGCTGCCGGTCGTCGGCCGGGGTGTCGGTCGCCGGCTGCCAGGTCGCGGTGGGCTGTTCCCAGCCAGCGGCCGGCTGCTCGTGCCCCGGCCAGGCGGTGGGCTGGTCCTGGCCCTGCCACGCCGCGGGCTGCTCGTGGCCCCGCCACGCGGGCTCCTGGCCCTGCCACGCGTCGGTCGGCTGCTCCTCGCCGTTCCACCTGTCCCGGGCCGGCGGGTACGAGCCGGCGGGTCCGTAGGCCGGGGGTGCGCTCTCGGGGCGGAAGCCCCCGGCGGCCGGCTCGACGCCGTGACCGGCGGGCCGCTGCTGCGCTTCGTCCCCGAACAGGTACGACGACCGCGGCTCGGGCCGGTCGCTGAGCCACGCCGGACCCTCGTCGGTCGGCGGCTCGGGACGCCGGCGGGCGCCCTCCGGTTCGATCGGGTCGTTCCAGCGGTACACGCCTGTCCCCTCCACGGGTCGGTTGCGGGCCGGGGTGACGCTACGGGCGCACTCCGAGCTGCGGCAACGTGGCTAAGAAAGAGTTAAGGCGAAGCCGGCGGCAAGGATGAGTCGTTCACACATTTCCGGCGTACAGTAAAGGCGTCCGGACAGAGCGTGTCCGCGCCTTGTGGCAGCCCCCCGGCGAGTGGACCGGCCGACGTGGAGATGATCTACGGCCTTGGTCAACTTGACGAAGGAGGGGGTTTCGGCTCAATATGTAGGTGTCGCCAGTCGCGCCCAGCCATGCCCCGATGCAGTGGGAATGGCAGCCGCGAACATCATGGGCGCGCGTTGGCCGGCCTTTCCGGCAGCGCACATCAAGGAGTCAGCATGGCGAAGGCCCTCTACGGCCACGTAAGTGCAGCGCCCGACCGGCGTCTGCTCGACGAGGTCACCCGACTGCGTGCCAGGGTTCAGGCACTGGAGTTCGAGATCACGCGTCTGCGCGCCGACAACGATCGGCTTGCGGCGGCAGCGGCGGAGGCCGATGACCTCCTCCGTCTGGCCGAGCCCGCACTGACCTGATCTCCAGTTGTCGGAAAACTGAATCGCACCACACCGAAAAGCGCGCCGACACTCAAGTGCCGGCGCGCAGCCATGTGCGGACCCCTTTTCGTCGCCGGCGTCGCAATTCTCGATCTTGCGGAACCGCCCGGAATTGCGCCCGGTAATTGTGATCATGCATTTCTGTTCCGCCCGCGGCCGCCGGGTGGAAAGCGGACAGCCGGTCCGGCGGGTGGGTCGCGTGGCGGCGGCGCCCCGGTCCCGGGTTAGTCTGCGGGTTCACCAGGTCCGCGCAGCCGGCGACGGTACGGCGGCCACCGGACGAGGATCGAGAAGGTGCATCTCAAGAGCCTGACGGTGAAGGGCTTCAAGTCCTTCGCCTCCGCCACGACGTTGAAGCTGGAGCCCGGGATCACCTGCGTGGTGGGCCCGAACGGCTCCGGCAAGTCCAACGTCGTCGACGCCATCGCCTGGGTGCTCGGCGAGCAGGGCGCCAAGGCGCTGCGCGGCGGCAAGATGGAGGACGTCATCTTCGCCGGCACCGCCGGACGGGCGCCGCTGGGCCGGGCCGAGGTCACCCTCACCATCGACAACACCGACGGCGCGCTGCCGATCGAGTACACTGAGGTCTCCATCACCCGCCGGATGTTCCGCTCCGGCGAGAGCGAGTACGAGATCAACGGCGACTCCTGCCGCCTGCTCGACATCCAGGAGCTGCTGTCCGACTCGGGCATCGGCCGCGAGATGCACATCATCGTCGGGCAGGGCCGGCTCGACGGCATGCTGCACGCCAAGCCGGAGGACCGGCGGGCGTTCATCGAGGAGGCGGCGGGCGTCCTCAAGCACCGCAAGCGCAAGGAGAAGGCGCTGCGGAAGCTCGACGCGATGCAGACCAACCTCAACCGCCTGACCGACCTCACCGCCGAGCTGCGCCGCCAGCTCAAGCCGCTGGGCCGGCAGGCCGAGGTGGCCCGCCGCGCCGCCGGCATCCAGGCCAACCTGCGCGACGCCCGGCTGCGGCTGCTCGCCGACGACCTGCACACGCTGCGGACCACACTGGACAAGGAGATCGCCGACGAGACCGCGCTGCGCGAGCGGCGCGAGCTGATCGAGGCCGAGCACGGCGAGGTGCAGGGCCGCCTCGGCGAGCTGGAGGCGGCGCTGGCCGAGGACGCGCCGCTGCTCGCCGCGGCGCAGGACACCTGGTACCGCCTCTCCGCGCTCCAGGAGCGGTTCCGCTCGATCGAGCAACTGGCCCGGGAGCGGCTGCGTCACCTCAGCGCCGCCGGCGACGACGAGCGCCCCGGGCGCGACCCCGAGCAGCTGGAGGCGGAGTCGCGGCGGGTCCGCGAGCAGGAGGAGGAACTGCGCGCGGCGCTCACCGAGGACCAGATCCGGCTGGCCGAGGCGGTCGAGCACCGCCAGGAGCTGGAACGGCAGCTCGCCGCCGCCGAACGGGAACTGGTCGCCGCGGCCAAGGCGATCGCCGACCGGCGGGAGGGGCTGGCCCGCCTGACCGGCCAGGTCAACTCCGCCCGGGCGCGGACCACGAGCGCCGGCGAGGAGATCGAACGGCTCGCCGCCGCGCACACCGACGCGATGGGCCGCGCCGAGAAGGCGCAGGCCGACCTGGACGCGGTCGCCGAGCAGTCGACCGAGGCGGACCGGGACAACGCCGACCTGGACGCCCGGCACGACGAGGCGGTGGCCGTCCACGAGCGGGCCCAGGCGGCGGTGCGCAGCCTGGCCGACGGGGAGCGCGCCGCCGAGAAGGACGCCGCCACCTGGAAGGCCCGCGAGGAGGCGCTCGCCATGGGGCTGCGCCGCAAGGACGGCGCAGGGGAGCTGCTGGCCCGCGCCGACCAGGTGCCAGGGCTGCTCGGCAGCCTCGCCGGGCTGCTCACCGTCGCCCCCGGTGACGAGGCGGCGCTCGCCGCCGCGCTGGGCGGCCTGGCCGACGCGGTGGCGGTCAGCGGTGTGGACGAAGCGGTCGAGGCGATGCGGCTGCTCAAGATCTCCGACGCCGGCCGGGCCGGGCTGCTGGTCGGCAGCCCCGCCGGGCCGGGCATGGACGGGCCCGCCGACGCGTTGCGCCCGAAGCTGCCCGAGGGCGCCCGCTGGGCCCCCGACCTGGTGGAGTGCTCGCCCGCGATCCGCCCGGCCGTGCACCGGGCGTTGCGCGACGTGGCGCTCGTCGACGACCTGGCCGCCGCGTCCGCGCTCGTCGCCGCGAATCCGGAGCTGCGCGCTGTCACGCCCGACGGCGACGTGGTCGGGGCGTACGCGGCGGCGGGCGGGTCGGCCAAGGCGCCCAGCTTCATCGAGGTGCAGGCCGCCGTCGAGGAGGCGCGGGCCAACCGGGCCACCGCCGAACGCACCGCCGCCGAGCTGCGCGAACAGCTCGCCGAGGCGCGCGCCGAGGTGGCCGCCGCCAAGGAGGCGGTGCAGCACGCCGCTGCCGCCAAGCGGGAGGCGGAGAGCCACCGCAACGCCGCCGCGCGCCGCCTCGCCGAACTGGGCGCCGCAGCCCGCTCGGCCAAGGCGGAGACCGACCGGCTCGGCGAGTCCCGGGCACGCGCCGAGGCGGCCCGGGAGCGGGACCTCGCGGCGCTCGCCGAGCTGGAGGAACGGCTGCGGCTGGCCGAGGCCACCCCGCTCGACGCCGAACCCTCCACCGAGGAGCGTGACCAGCTCGCCGCCATGGTGCCGCAGGCACGGCAGAACGAGATGGAGGTACGGCTCGCGGTGCGTACCGCCGAGGAGCGGGTGGCCTCGATCGCCGGGCGGGCCGACTCGCTGGCCCGGCAGGCCACCGCCGAACGGGCGGCGCGGGAGCGCGCGGCGGCCCGGCGCGCGGCCCGCACCCGCGGCGCCCAGATCGCCCGGGCCGTGGTCGGCGGCGCCCGGGAGGCGCTCACCCGGCTCACCGTCTCCATCGCCCGGGCCGAGGAGCACCGCGACGCCGTCGCCCGCGAGCGCGCCGCCCGCGAGGCCGAGCTGTCCGAGGTACGCGGCGCGGCCAAGCGCCTCGCCGCCGAGCTGGAACGGCTCACCAGCCAGGTGCACCGCGACGAGGTGGCCCGCGCCGAGCAGCGGATGCGCATCGAGCAGCTGGAGGCCAAGGCCGCCGAGGACTTCGGGCTGGACGTGCCCACGCTCGTCGCCGAGTACGGCCCGGACCGGCTGGTCCCGCCCACCGACGCGGACGTGGCGCTCGCCGAGAAGGAGGGCCGGCCGGTGCCCGAGCCGGTCCGCTACGAGCGGCCGGTGCAGGAGAAGCGGGCCGCCAAGGCGGAGCGGGAGCTGGCCCTGCTGGGCAAGGTGAACCCGCTCGCGCTGGAGGAGTTCGCGGCGCTGGAGGAGCGCTTCAAGTTCCTCTCCGAGCAGCTGGAGGACCTCAAGGCCACCCGGCGTGACCTGCTCACCGTGGTCAAGGACGTGGACGACCGGATCCTGGAGGTCTTCGCCAGCGCGTTCGAAGACACCGCACGGGAGTTCGAGCAGGTCTTCACCGTGCTGTTCCCCGGCGGCGAGGGCCGGCTCGTGCTCACCGACCCGGAGGACCTGCTCACCACCGGTGTCGAGGTCGAGGCCCGGCCGCCGGGCAAGAAGATCAAGCGGCTCTCGCTGCTCTCCGGCGGGGAGCGGTCGCTGACCGCGGTGGCGATGCTCGTGGCGATCTTCCGCGCCCGGCCCAGCCCGTTCTACATCATGGACGAGGTGGAGGCGGCGCTCGACGACGTGAACCTGGGCCGCCTGATCACACTGCTGGCGCAGTTGCGGGAGAAGAGCCAGCTCATCGTGATCACGCACCAGAAGCGGACCATGGAGATCGCCGATGCGCTCTACGGAGTGACAATGCGCGCCGGTGTGACCCAGGTGATCAGCCAGCGGCTCAACCGGGCCGACGACGAGGAACAGGTGACAGACGAGTGAGTCGGGAACGCGCCACGGCGCTCCTGGTGGACTTCGACGGCGTGCTGCGCCGCTGGGATCCGGCGGTGGCCGCCGGTGTCGAGCGGGAGTACGGGCTGCCCGAGGGCGTCCTCGGTGAGATCGCGATGTCCTGGGGGCTGCTCCAGCCGGTGCTCACCGGCCAGGTCAGCCACGCGAAGTGGATGGCGAGCGTGGCCGACGCGCTGACCCCGACGATCGGCGACCCGGAGCGGGCCCGGGCGGCGGTGGACCAGTGGCAGAGCTACCGCGGCGAGGTCGACCCGGACGTGCTGGCGTTCGTCCGCGAGGTGCGGGCCGCCGGCGTACGGGTGGGGCTGGGCACCAACGCGACCGACCTGCTCGACGCCGACCTGGCCGCGCTGGGCCTGACCGGGGAGCTGGACGTGATCGTCAACTCCTCGGTCGTCGGGGTGCACAAGCCGGCGAAGGAGTACTTCCAGGCCGCCTGCGAGGCGCTGGAGACGCCGCCGGGGCGGGTGCTGTTCGTCGACGACGAGGACCGCGCGGTGGCCGGCGCCCGGGTGGCTGGTCTGTCCGCGCACCGCTGGAGCGGCCCGGCCGACCTGCGGTACCTGCGGGCGGCGCTGGCGTACTGAGCCGGACGGGCCCCGTGTCCCGCCCGGCTCGTGCGCCGCTCACCGCAGGCCCGGCACCTCGGTGACAGTGAACGGCGGGGCGGGCGTGGTCGCGAAGAGCTGGCTGTCCACCCAGAGCAGTCGGCCGGCGTCGCGCGCCACCGAGGTGGGCGACCGCTGGATGCCGACCGGGCGGGACCGGTCGACCACCTGGGCGGTACGTAGTTCCTGGTCGAGCCGGGCCAGGTTCACCAGGAACCGGGTGCCGCCGGCGCCGTCCGGTTCGTTGACCACGCCGTAGAGCCGGTCCCCCTCCAGCAGCAGGCCGTCCGCGCCCATCCGGCCACCGCTCACCTCGACCTCGGTCACGGACCGGTCGGCGAGGTCGACCCGGAACAGGCGCTCGCCGCCCTGCTCCGCGACGAGGGCGACCCGGCCTGACGGGTCGACCACGATGCCGTTGAGGAAGACCGGGACGGCCGGGAAGTCGTCCGGACCCACCCAGGGGACCAGGGCGCCGACGCGCCCGCCGGTGAGCCCGGCCCGCCACACGGTGCCGGTGGCGGAGTCCGTGACGTAGACGGCGTCTTCGGTGACCGCCAGGTCGTTGAGGGCCGCGCCGGGTGCGGCGGCGCGGCGGGCCAGCAGGGTGCCGTCCGGCGCGTACACGAAGAGCGTGCCGGTGGTCCAGCCGGCGACGAGGACGCGGCCCCGGCGGTCCACCCGGACCCCGGCGGCGCTGGTCCGGCCGTCGGCGCCGGGGGCGAGGAACGGGCGCAGCCCGGCCCGGCGGGTGTCGCCCCGGTAGACCGCGCCGGTGGCCGAACTCGTGACGTACATCGTGCCGCTGGCGGTTACCGCGAGCCCTTCGGGCAGCACGCCGGGCGCGCGGGAGACGACGTAGGTGTCGGGATGGACGTCGGTGGGGGCGGGCCGGGGTACGCCGACGGTCACCGCCGTCAGGACCGCGGCGGCCGCCGCGGGGAGTGTCTTCACGCCACGCAGCGTCCGGCGGCGCCGGCCCGCCCGGGAGCCCCTTTCGGCACGGGCCGAAAGGTGGCTACCGTTCGCCGGTGACCACCCTGCGACTCAACGCCGCCGACCTGAGCCGCACCGTCCTGCGGTCCGAACCGGCGGTGCTGGTCGAGCTGGCGATGGCCGCCCAGCGGCTGGTCCTGGCCGACGTGCCGGAGCACCTCGCCGGGTGGCGGACCCGGACCCGGGCGGCGTTGCGCCCCGAGATGCGTTCCTACCTGGACCTGTGCCGGACGCCGTACCTGGTGCCGGACCTGGTGACCCCGCCGGTGTTCGACGGCGGCCTCGACGCCCTGCTGGACCGGGTCGCCGACACCCCGGACGAGGTGCTCGCCGCCGAGCTGGGCCCGCTGGTGGCGTCCGGCGCGCTGCCCGCCCGGGTGGCGCCGCTGGCCGCCGGGGAGCCCGCCGCCCGGGCCCGGCTGCGGGCCGCGATGCGCGCCTTCCACGGCGTGGCGCTCGCGCCCTACTGGTCGGAGATCGAGGGCGCGGTACGGGCCGACCGGGCGGTACGCGGCCACACGCTGGCGGCCGGCGGCCTCGACCGGGTGTTGCGCGATCTCAGCCCGTACCTGGCCTGGGCCGAGACGGGGGAGCACTACGCGCTGTCCTACCGGTGCGCGGTCGCCGACGATGTCGAGGTGGCCGCGGGCGGCCGGGGCCTGACCCTGCTGCCCTGTCATCTCGCCCCGCAGCCCTACCTGCTGGCGGACCCGGGCGGCCCGCTGGTGCTGGTCTACCCGATCCGGCCGGGGCGGCGTGAGCTGGGGGCCGGGGCGCCACTGGCCGACCTGCTCGGGCGGACCCGGGCGGCCGTGCTGGCGGCGACCGCCGACGCTCCCGGCACCTCCCAGCTGGCCCGCCGGGTCGGCGTCTCCGCGGCCACCGCCAGCGAGCACGCGGCGACCCTGCGGGCCGCCGGGTTGATCACCACGCGGCGGGACGGCGCGGGGGTGCGGCACTGCCTCACCCCGCTGGGCGAGCAGGTGCTGCGGGCGGGCGGCCCGGCAGGGGTCAGGCCCCGGTGACGCCGTCGATACGCTCGCGGATCAGGTCGGCGTGGCCGTTGTGCCGGGCGTACTCCTCGATCATGTGCATGTAGACCCAGCGGACGCTCATCGTCCGAGTCTCGGCGGTGCCGTCCCGGCGGGGGCGCCGGAAGGTCTGATCCAGGGAGAGGGTGGCGGCGGCCTGCCGGGCGGCGGCGACCTCGGCGAGGTAGGTGGCGAAGGTCTGCTCCGGGTCGGCGTCGGCGACCGCGTTCAGGTCGGCGTCCGGGTCTTCCTGGTCGTCGTAGAGGCCGGGTGCACCAGGGTGTCGCGGTGGTGGTCGAGCCAGCCTTCGAGCATGGTGCGCTCGTCGGCGACGTAGGGCTCGTGGCGGCGGTCGATCTCGGGTGCGGTCCAGGTCATGGGCGCAGATGTTAAGAGGGGCCCCCTGTACAACGCGAGGCGTTAACAGGGGGCCCTTCCTTACACCCTCAGGGGACCACGACGACCGGCCAGCGGCCGGTGCGCACGAGCCGGGTGGCGACCGAGCCGACCAGCTTGTGCCCGGCCTGCTCCGAGGAGCCGACCACCACCATGTCGGCCCGGTGCTCGTCGGCGGCCCGGCACAGCTCGGTGTAGGCGTCGCCGCGCCGGCACAGGAACGTCACCGGCAGGTCCAGTTCCTCGGCCCCGCGCCGGCACTCGGCACGCAGCTCGTCGGCCAGCTCGTCGTGGGTCTGCTGGACCGCCCCGGCCACCACGCCGGAGAGCATCGCGCTGTACGAGGCCGGCGAGCTGACGAACACCGCCACCAGCGTGGCGCCCTGCCGCCGGGCCAGGCCGGCGGCGTACGCGGCGGCGCGCATCGAGGTGCGGCTGCCGTCCACGCCGACGAGCACGACCCGTGGCCCGTCCGTACCCCGTTCGTAGGGGAGCGGCCGGGTCTGCGGGCCGTACCGCTCGCGCTCCGCGGCGTCCATCGTCAGTCCTTCGTTCCGGCGGGGACCGCCTCGGCCGTCTCCCGCCCGGCGGGGACCGGCTCGGCGTTGGAGCGGCGCAGCGGCACCTCCCGGATGAGGACCACCGCGACGAGGGCGAGCAGCCCGAACGGGGCGGCGGCCAGGAAGATGTCACCCGCGGCGTGCCCGTACGCGGCCTCGACCACTGTGCGGATCGGGCCGGGGAGCGTGTGTACGTCCGGCAGACCGCCGCCGCCCGGCCCGGAGGCCGGGATGCCGAGGCGGCTCAGGCCGTCGGCCATGTAGCCGGTGACCCGGTGGCCGAGCACGGCGCCGAGCGCGCTCACGCCGATCGCGCCGCCGAGGCTGCGGAAGAACGCCACCACCGAGCTGGCCGCGCCGAGCTCGTCCGGGCGGACCGTGTTCTGCACGGCCAGCACCAGGTTCTGCATGGACATGCCGACGCCGAGGCCGATCAGCGCCATGAAGACCGCGAGGTGCCAGTACGGGGTGTCGGCGCGCATGGTGCCCATCAGCGCGAAGCCGGCGGTGAGCAGCACCGAGCCGATGACCAGCCAGCTCTTCCAGCGGCCGGTGCTGGTGATGATCCGGCCGACCACTGTCGAGGAGACCAGCAGGCCGCCGATCATGGGCAGCGTCATCAGGCCGGACATGGTCGGGCTGGCGCCGCGGCTGATCTGGAAGTACTGCCCGAGGAACACCGAGGCGCCGAACATGCCGACGCCGACCGCGATGCTGGCGATCACGGCGAGCGTGATGGTGCGGTTGCGGAACAGGTGCGGCGGGATCATCGGGTCGGCGGCACGCTTCTCGACCCGGGCCGCGAGCGCGCCGAGCAGCGCCGCGCCGGCCACCATCACACCGCTCTGCCAGGAGATCCAGTCGTACCGGTCACCGGCCAGGGTGATCCAGACCAGCAGCAGCGAGACGGCGGCGGTGATGAGCGTGGCGCCCCACCAGTCGATCTTCACCTCGCGCTTGACCACTGGTAGCCGCAGCGTTCGCTGGAGCACGATCAGGGCGAGCACGGCGAACGGCACGCCGACGTAGAAGCACCAGCGCCAGCCGAGCCAGGAGGTGTCCACGATGACGCCGCCGATGAGCGGGCCGCCGATGGTGCCGACGGCCATGACCGCGCCGAGGTAGCCGCTGTACCGGCCGCGCTCGCGCGGCGCGATCATCGTCGCCATGATCACCTGGGCGAGGGCGGTGAGGCCGCCCGCGCCGACGCCCTGCACCACCCGGCAGGCGATCAGCTCGCCGGTGGTCTGGGCCTGCCCGGCGAGCACCGAGCCCAGCACGAAGACCACCAGGGAGAGCTGGACCAGCAGCTTCTTGCTGAACAGGTCGGAGAGCTTGCCCCAGATGGGCGTGGTCGCGGTGGTCGCCAGCAGCGTCGAGGTGACCACCCAGGTGTACGCGGACTGACCGCCGCGCAGGTCGGTGATGATCCGCGGCAGCGCGTTGGAGACGACCGTGGAGGAGAGGATCGCGACGAACATGCCCAGCAGCAGGCCGGAGAGCGCCTCCAGGATCTGCCGGTGGGACATGTCGACGGCGGTCGCCCGTGCGGGCGCAGTCGCCTGAGTCATCGTGGAGTGCCTCCGGAGCGGGGGAGAAAGGTTGCCTCGGGCAACCGTAGAAGCCGTTGCCTTGAGCAACAACTCGGGCCGGGCGCTGATTGTTCCCCCTGCCGGCGGGCTCAGAACGACTCGTTGAAGCGGTGCATCAGCCGGGCGAGGTCCGCCACGTCCTCTTTCGGCCAGCTTTCGAGCGAACGCCTTATCTGTCCGAGTCGCGCCGCCCGGGCCGCGTCGAACCGCCGGGTGCCCTCCTCGGTGAGGCTGAGCTGGGCCGCCCGCCGATCGGTCGGGTCCGGGTCGCGGCGGACCAGACCCAGCGCCTCCAGCCCGCCGATCTGGCGGCTCAGCGTGCCCTTGCCGATCCCCAGCTTCGCGGCCAGGTCGGTGAGCCGGATCGACCCGGAGCGGCGCAGCCAGAGGAGCAGGCCGTACGCGTTGGGCTCCAGGTTCGGGTGGACCTCGCGGGCGATCTCCCAGGACAGCGCCCGGCCGCGGCGCAGCAACGCGGTCAACTCGTGCTCCACGGCGCGCAGCGTCTCGTCCACGCTCAGAGGGTACTCAGTCCTCGTCGCTGAGTTGCTGTCGCGCCACCGGCCGCAGCTCGCCCTCGCTCGTCGTCCCCTCGATCACCACGGCGGCCCTGCGGCCCTGGTGCGTGAGCGTGGCCACCGCGTTCCCGAAGTAGGGCCCGGCCAGCTTCCGCCAGCGCACCGGCGGGCGGCGTACGCCGGCCGAGCGCGCCAGCGCCCGGGTCGCCCCGGCCGGGCCGGGATTCCAGCCCAGCGTCATCAGCGGGCGCATCGCGGCCGGCACCTGGTTGTGGATCGGCGAACACGTGAGCTGGTGCACGGGCGTACGGACGTTACGGTCGGCGAACCGGGCCCGGGCCACGTACGAGTGGTGCACGTCACCGGAGAGCACGCTGATCGACGCCGGTCGCGCGTACGCCGGCCCGGCGCCCACCCGTGCCCCGGTGCGCGGCGCGGTGCCGCTGCCCAGCCGCGCGAACAGCTCGCCCAGCGCCTCGAACGAGCGCCGGAACGCCCCCCAGTGCTCCAGGTCCAGTGCCCGGCGGATCTGCTCGGAGAGCCGGGCCACCCAGGGGCGGCCGGAGTCGGCCAGGCGCTCGTTCCACGCCTCGACGTGGTGGATGCCCGGCGGTAGCAGCCACGGCAGCGAGCTGCCCACCACCAGATGGTCGTAGGTGCCGTGCGCCTGATCGAGGAACCACGACCACTCGCCCGGCGGCAGCATCGCCCGGTTGCCCGGCAGGAGCACCCGGCTGGACCGGTTGTCCAGCATGACCAGGCGGGTGCGGCCCAGGTCCAGCGCGTAGCTCCACTGGTACTGCACGGCCCGCCAGCGCTCGGTGTCGTGCGCCAGGTCGGCCTCCTTGTCGACCCGCTCGCCGAACTCGTGCAGCACGCCGGTGGCGTCCTCGGCGGCGACCACCTTCGCGTACACCGGGTCGGCGGCGATCTCGTCCGGGCTGAGGTTGCCCAGGTGCTGGTAGACCCAGTAGGAGGCGAGGCCGCTGCGGATCCGCTCGGCCCACCACGGCTGCTCGCGCATGTCCGCGCGCCACGACTGCGAGGTGTTCCAGTCGTCGATCACCTCGTGGTCGTCGAAGATCATCACGCTCGGCACGGTGGAGAACAGCCAGCGGATCTCCGGGTCGCGCCACGACTCCAGGTAGAGCTTGGTGTACTCGTCGAAGCTCACCACCTGCGTCGCCGGGGCGTCCTTCGGCCGCCGCCGGCGCCGCTTGAGCAGCCGCCGCACGGTCGGCGAGGTCTCGTCCGCGTACACCTGGTCGCCGAGCAGCACCAGCAGGTCGGGCAGCACGGCCTCGTCGGGCGCGGCCATCACCCGGCGGGCGTACGCGTCCAGCGCGTCAGGCGGCAGCTTCCGCGCGGTGGAGTGCTGGGTGGTCTCCCGGCACGAGCCGAACAGCAGCCGCACCGGCTGGTCGGCGTCGTCGAGCGCGCGGGTGCGGATCACGCTGGGTGGGAACGACGAGTCGGGCAGCGGCCACGCCACCTCGTCGTCGATCAGCACCTCGTACGTCGTGGCGCTGTCCGGGGTGAGCCCGCTCACCACGACGATCGCGTAGTGGTGGTCGTACGCGGAGAAGGTGGGTGCACTGCCGGTGGCGCCGTCCGCAGTGCGGACGGTGACCACGGCGGGCGAACTGGTCTCCACCCAGACGGTCGCCCGCGTGTCGACGACCCGGCGCAGCAACGGGCCGATGAGCAGGCGGGAACCGGGCACGACACACCTCCGACAAGATCGTTTCGGCTGTTCCCTACCCGGCCGGCGGTTGCGGTACGCCTTCCGGTGCGAGCGTACCCGCAGGTTGTTCGCGTGCCGAGGCGGTGAGTGGGACGCGGTCGTCGGCATCTGACAGGATTTCGGGCATGACGGAATACCTCCTCGTCGCTCTCGCCCTGCTCGGCGTGCTGATCATCGGCGGCCTGAGCCTCGTGGTGCCCCGGCTGCGCCGGCGCCCGCAGCCGCCGCTGCCGCGCACGGAGGTCGACACCCGGACGGAGGAGGACCTGGCCGGCCCGCCGGTCGAGGCCCCCGAGGCGGAACTCACCACCGGTGTGGTGGTGGAGGCGCCGCCGGCCCCTCCGGTCGAGGTGCCGCAGGTCGAGGTGCCGGAGCCGACCGCCGGCCGGCTGGTCCGGCTGCGCTCCCGGCTGTCCCGCTCGCAGAACGTCTTCGGCAAGGGCCTGCTCGGCCTGCTCAGCCGCGACCGGCTGGACGAGGACACCTGGGAGGAGATCGAGGACAGCCTGATCACCGCCGACGTCGGCATCGACGCCACCCGGGAGATCGTCGACCGGCTGCGCGAGCGGACCCGGGTGCTCGGCACCCGGACCGGGGAGGAGCTGCGGGCGCTGCTCGCCGCCGAGCTGGTGAACGCGCTCGACCCGGGCCTGGACCGCTCGCTGCGCACCGCGCCGAAGGAGGGCGTCCCGGCGGTGGTGCTCGTGGTCGGCGTCAACGGCGCCGGCAAGACCACCACCTGCGGCAAGATCGCCCGGGTGCTCGTCGCGGACGGCCGCAGCGTGCTGCTCGGCGCGGCCGACACGTTCCGGGCCGCCGCCGCCGACCAGCTGGAGACCTGGGGCGGCCGGGTGGGCGCCGAGACGGTCCGCGGGCCCGAGGCCGCCGACCCGGCCAGCGTCGCGTTCGACGCGGTCAAGCGCGGCATCGACACCGGCGTCGACACCGTGCTCATCGACACCGCCGGCCGGCTCCAGAACAAGATCGGCCTGATGGACGAGCTGGGCAAGGTCAAGCGGGTCGTGGAGAAGCACGGCCCGATCGACGAGACGCTGCTGATCCTCGACGCCACCACCGGCCAGAACGGGCTGGAGCAGGCACGGGTCTTCACCGAGGCGGTCAACGTCACCGGCGTGGTGCTGACCAAGCTCGACGGCACCGCCAAGGGCGGCATCGTGATCGCCGTGCAGCGCAAGCTCGGCATCCCGGTCAAGCTCGTCGGCCTCGGCGAGGGCAAGGACGACCTGGCCCCGTTCGACCCGGCACAGTTCGTCGACGCGTTGCTCGGCACCGAGCCGCTCGCCCGGGACGCGTAGCCTCTCCCGTGACGACTGACGATCGCGCCTACGCGGGGTGGCGCGACCCCAGCCACCCGTCGCCACGCCTCGGGAGACCGTACGTGACTTCGCAGGAGATCCCGCTGCACGGCGGGAACGTGAGCACCGTGGTCCGTGTGGGAGACACGGTCCGGCGCAACGCCGGCCCGTGGACGCCCTCCGTGCACGCGCTGCTGCGCCACCTGGAGTACGTCGGATTCACCGGCGCGCCCCGGGCGCTCGGCATGGACGAGCGCAACCGGGAGGTCCTGTCGTACCTGGAGGGGGAGTGCGGGGAGTACCCGCTGGCCCCGCACTGGGTCACCGACGAGGCCCTGGTCACGGTGGCCACCATGCTGCGGATGTTCCACGACGCGCAGTACGGCTTCACCCCGCCGCCCGGCGCGGTCTGGCGCTCGTTCGGGCCGCCCCCGCCGGACACCGAGGTCATCTGCCACCACGACGCCGCGCCGCACAACGTGATCTGGCGGCCGGACGGCACGCTCGGGCTGATCGACTTCGACCTCGCCTCGCCCGGCGCCCGCATCTACGACGTGGCGTACGCCGCCTGGACCTGGGTGCCGATCTTCTCCGACCGGGACTCGATCACGCTCGGCTGGAAGCACCCGGACCGGCCGCGCCGGCTGCGGCTGTTCGCCGACGCGTACGGGCTGATCCCGCGCGACCGGCACCGGCTCATCCGGACCATCCGCAAGCGCATCGTCGACCACGTCGAGGGCATCCGGCGGATGGCCGCCGCCGGTGAGCCGGCGTTCGTCCGGATCGTCCACAAGGGCCACCTGCGTCGGCCTATGCGTGACCTGCGGCTGCTCGACTACGAGCGGCACCAGCTGGAGTACGCGCTGCGCTGAGCAAGATCGGCGTTCTTCACACGCCGGAAACAACCCGTCACGCGTCGGAAATCGCGCGGTGTCGCTGAAGGAAACAGCCGGCGACAAAGCTTCCGCGCAACCGGCTGACGGGCGATGCTGCCAGGTCTCAGTCGGAGGGAGGAATACGACAACGAGAGGAGGCAGCGTGGAGATCGACACCGGGAACACTGCCTGGTTGCTTGTCTCGACTGCCCTCGTGCTGCTCATGACCCCCGGTCTCGCGCTGTTCTACGGCGGCCTGAACCGGTCCAAGGGCGTTCTGAACATGATGATGATGAGCTTCTCGTCCATCGGGCTCGTCAGCATCCTGTGGCTTTTCTACGGCTTCACCGTCGCCTTCGGCGAGGGCGGCAGGTTCTGGGGTGACCTGGGCCAGTACCTGGGCACCAAGACCTTCGTCGGCGAGAACGACCTGTGGGGCGAGACCGGCATCCCGATCTACGTCTTCATCGCCTTCCAGATGATGTTCGCGATCATCACCGTGGCGCTGATCAGCGGCGCGCTGTCCGACCGGGTGAAGTTCGCCGGCTGGCTGCTGTTCGCGTTCGGCTGGGCGACCCTGGTCTACTTCCCGGTCGCCCACATGGTCTGGGGCGGCGGGCTGATCGGCGGCGACATCGGCGCGCTGGACTTCGCCGGTGGTACCGCTGTGCACATCAACGCCGGTGCGGCGGCGCTCGCGCTGGTGCTGGTGCTCGGCAAGCGGGTCGGCTGGCCGCGCGAGAGCATGAAGCCGCACAACGTCCCGATGGTCGCCCTCGGCGCCGCGCTGCTGTGGTTCGGCTGGTTCGGCTTCAACGCCGGTTCCGAGCTGACCGCCGACGGGGTCACCGCGCTGGCGTTCATCAACACCCAGGTCGCCACCGCCGCCGCGCTGCTCGGCTGGATCGTGGTGGAGTGGCTGCGCGACGGCAAGCCGACCCTGGTCGGCGCCTCGTCCGGCGCCATCGCCGGTCTGGTCGCGATCACCCCGGCCTGTGCGTTCATCACCCCGGCCGCAGCGGTGCTGCTGGGCGTGGTGGCCGGTGCGGTCTGCGCCCTCGCGGTCGGCCTGAAGTACCGGCTCGGCTACGACGACTCGCTCGACGTGGTGGGCGTGCACTTCGTCGGCGGCTGGATCGGCTGCCTCTGGATCGGCCTGTTCGGCACCGCCTCGGTCAGCTCGCTGGTGGAGACCGACGGCCTGTTCGTCGGCGGCGACGCGTCGCTGCTCGGCAAGCAGGCGATCAGCGCGCTGATCGTCAGCGTCTACTCCTTCGTGGTCGCCTTCGCCCTGGGCTTCGTGATCGACAAGACGATCGGCCTGCGGGTCTCCGCCGAGGCCGAGGTCGACGGCATCGACATCGCCGAGCACGCGGAGAGCGGCTACGACCTGTCGCCCACCACGGGCAGCAGCGGTGGCGCGTTCGCGATGGCCGGGATCGGCGCCGGCAAGCCGGCCGCGGAGCCCGCTGTCGAGACCGACGAGTCCGCGCCGGTCAGCGAGAAGGTCGCCGGTTAACGTTCCTGGGATGGAGGGGTTGGACATGAAGCTGGTGACCGCGGTCATCAAGCCGTACCAGCTGGACGCGGTGAAGGAGGCTCTGCACGCGCTCGGCGTGGCCGGGCTGACCGTCAGCGAGGTCCAGGGCTACGGCCGGCAGAAGGGGCACACCGAGGTCTACCGGGGTGCCGAGTACACGGTCGAGTTCCTGCCCAAGATCCGGGTCGAGGTGCTCACCGACGAGATGGACGTCGACAAGATCGTGGACGCGATCGTCGGCGCCGCCCGGACCGGCAAGATCGGCGACGGCAAGGTCTGGGTGACCGGCGTCGAGGAGGTCGTCCGGGTGCGTACCGGCGAGCGCGGGCTCGACGCCCTCTGATCGCCGGACCCGCCGACGTGACCTCGTTGACCACGGCCGCCGCCCCCACCGGGGACGGCGCGCCCGTGGTCAACGAGGTCGCCGGCGTACCCGCAGGGATCGGCGCGGCGGCCCGGTCCGCGCGGGCCGACGCGCTCGACGCCTGGCTGTGCCGGGCCTTCCCGGACCGGGACGGGGTGGCGCTCGTCGCGGTGGGCGGGCTGGGCCGCCGTCAGTGCGCCCCCTACGGCGACCTCGACCTGGTGCTGCTGCACGCCGGGGTGCCCGGCATCGACGAGCTGGCCGCGTCGCTGTGGTATCCGATCTGGGACGCCGGACTGCGGCTGGACCACTCGGTGCGCACCGTCGCCGAGGCGCTGTCGGTCGCCCAGGACGACGTCAAGGTCGCCCTCGGCCTGCTCGACGCCCGGCACGTGGCGGGCGACCCGGCGCTCACCGACCAGCTCTCCCGTACCGCCACCGACCACTGGCGGCGGACCGCGATCCGCCAGCTCCCCGGCCTGCGCGAGATCACCTCCGCCCGCTGGGAGGCGCACGGCGAACTGGCGTTCCTGCTCGAAGGCGACCTCAAGGAGGCGTCCGGCGGGCTGCGCGACGTGGGCATCCTGCGCGCCATCGCCACCGCCGGGGTCACCGACGCGCTCCGCCCCGCCGTGCACGCGGCACACCGGCGGCTGCTGGACACCCGCGACGCGCTGCACCAGCAGGTGGGCCGCCGGGTCGACCGCCTGGTCGCCCAGGAACGCGACGGTGTGGCGCGCCTGCTCGGCGCCGAGGACGGCGACGCGCTGCTGCGGCTGGTGGCCGGCGACGCCCGCACGGTGAGCCACGCCCTCGACGACGCCTGGCGGGCCGCCGACCGGCTCCGCTCCGGCCGGCACCGCGCCGCGCCGGGCCGGCCGCTGCGCCGCCCGGTCGCCCGGGACGTGGTGGAGCAGGACGGCGAGCTGGTGCTCGCCCGTACCGCCATCGGGGCCCGCCCCGACCCGAGCCTGTCGCTGCGCGTGGCCGCCGCTGCCGCCACCACCCGGCTGCCGATCGCGCGGGCCACCTGCGAGTGGCTGGCCGCGTACTGTCCGCCGCTGCCCGCGCCCTGGCCACCGGCGGCCCGCGCCGCGCTGATCACCCTGCTCGGCGCCGGTCCCGGCCTGGTGCCCGCCTGGGAGACCTGCGACAGGTACGGGCTGATCGACCGCTGGCTGCCCGAGTGGACCCGGATGCGCAGCCTGCCCCAGCACAACCCGGTGCACCGGTTCACGCTCGACCGGCACCTGGTGCAGACCGCGTACGAGGCGAGCCGGCACACCCGCGACGTGGAACGACCTGACCTGCTGCTGCTCGGCGCGTTCCTGCACGACATCGGCAAAGGGCTGGACGGTGACCACTCGGTGGTCGGCGCGCCGCCGGCCGAGGCGGTCGCCACCCGGATCGGGCTGCCGCCGGCCGAGGCGGCGCTGATCGGCACGCTGGTCCGGCTGCACCTGCTGCTGCCCGACGTGGCCACCCGGCGCGACCTGTCCGATCCGAAGACCGTCGCCGGGGTCGCCGAGCGCGTCGGCGACACCGGCACGCTGGAACTGCTGCACGCCCTGGTCCGCGCAGACGCCGCCGCCACCGGCCCGGCGGCCTGGTCCGGCTGGAAGGGCCGGCTGATCGCCGAGCTGGTGAGCCGGGTGCGCACCACGCTGGACACCGGCGTGGTGCCCGCCCCGCCGGCCCCCGACCCGGCACTCGTGGCCGGGCCGCTGCCTGTCGTACACCTGGGGGAGGACCGGGTGTCGGTGGCCGCCGCCGACCGGCGCGGACTGCTCGCGACTGTCGCCGGGTGCCTGGCGCTGCACCGCCTGGAGGTGATCTCCGCGGACGCCGCCACCGTCGACGGCCGCGCCCTGGTCGAGTGCCGGGTGCAGCCGCGTTACGGGCTGGCCCCGGACCCGATCGCGCTCAGCGCCGACCTGCGCCGCGCGGTCGGCGGCGACGTCTCGGTCATCCAGCGGCTGCGCGGCCGGGCCCTGGCCGCGCGCAGCCAGGGCGCCGCCCCACGGGTGGTCTGGCACCGGGAGGCGGCCACCGACGCGGTCCTGCTGGAGCTGCGGGCCGCCGACGCGGCCGGACTGCTGTACCGGGTCACCTGCGCGCTGGACGACGCGGGCGCCCAGGTGCGGGCGGCCCGGATCTCGACGCTGGGCGGCGACGTGGTGGACGCGTTCTACCTGGTCGGCGGCTGGCCGTCGGACGAGGAACGGGCCCGGATCGAGGCCGCCGTGCTGGCCGCCGTGTAGTGGAACGGGCCGCCGGGCCGGAGCGGGCGGATGAGCGGCGGGCTACCCTAACGGTGGGCTGGACCACCGGCCCGGCAGCATGTGCCCGCCGAAAACGACAAACGGGATGTTCGCGTGTTTGACACCTTGAGTGACCGCCTGTCCGGGATCTTCACCAAGCTCCGCGGCAAGGGCCGGCTCACCGACGCCGACATCGACGCCACCGCGCGCGAGATCCGGATGGCGTTGCTGGAGGCCGACGTCGCCCTGCCGGTGGTCAAGGGCTTCATCGCGAACGTCAAGGAGCGGGCGCGCGGCGCCGAGGTCTCCCAGGCGCTCAACCCGGCGCAGCAGATCGTCAAGATCGTCAACGAGGAGCTGATCAACATCCTCGGCGGCGAGGGGCGGCGGCTCCAGTTCGCCAAGCACCCGCCGACCGTGATCATGCTGGCCGGCCTTCAGGGTTCCGGCAAGACGACGCTCGCCGGCAAGCTGGCCCGCTGGCTCAAGAGCCAGGGCCACCAGCCGCTGCTCGTCGCCGCCGACCTCCAGCGTCCCAACGCCGTCGGGCAGCTCCAGGTGCTCGGTGGCCGGGCCGGCGTCGAGGTGTACGCCCCGGCGCCCGGCAACGGCGTCGGCGACCCGGTGCAGGTGGCCCGCGACTCGATCGAGCACGCCCGCCGCGCCGCCCGGGACATCGTCATCGTCGACACCGCCGGCCGCCTCGGTATCGACACCGAGATGATGCAGCAGGCCGCGAACATCCGCGACGCGGTCCAGCCCGACGAGGTCATCTTCGTCATCGACGCCATGGTCGGCCAGGACGCGGTGCGCACCGCCGAGGCGTTCCGCGACGGCGTCGGCATCACCGGCGTGGTGCTGTCCAAGCTCGACGGCGACGCCCGCGGTGGCGCCGCGCTCTCCGTCCGCGAGGTGACCGGCCAGCCGATCCTGTTCGCCTCCACCGGCGAGAAGCTGGAGGACTTCGACGTCTTCCACCCGGACCGGATGGCCAGCCGGATCCTCGGCATGGGCGACGTCCTCACTCTGATCGAGCAGGCCGAGGCGGCCTTCGACACCGATCAGAAGGAGAAGATGACCGCCAAGCTGATGGGCGGGGAGACCTTCACGCTGGAGGACTTCCTCGATCAGCTCATCGCGGTCCGGCGGATGGGCCCGATCGCCAACGTGCTGGCCATGATGCCCGGCATGGGGCAGATGAAGGACCAGCTCGCCGAGTTGGACGACAAGCACTTCGACCGGGTCACCGCGATCATCCGGTCGATGACCCCGGCCGAGCGCACCACCCCGAAGATCATCAACGGCTCCCGCCGGGCCCGTATCGCCAGCGGTTCCGGCGTCACCGTCATGGACGTCAACCAGCTGCTCAACCGCTTCGCCGACGCGCAGAAGATGATGAAGCAGATGGGCGGCATGATGGGCCTGCCCGGCGGTGGCCGGCGCAAGGCGACCAAGTCGCCGAAGAACAAGCGCAAGGGCACGAAGGGCGGCGGGCGGCCGCGTACCGGCGCCGGCATGCCGGGCGGCTTCCCGGGCGGGATGCCGCAGCTCCCGCCGGGCCTGGACCCGGGTGACCTGGCCGGTGGGCAGGGCCTGCCGCCGGGCTTCAAGCTGCCGAAGATCGACTTCAACAAGCTCGGCAAGGGCGGCGACAAGGGCCCCCGCTAGCGTGTCGGTGACGGTGGGCGACGTCGCTCTCTCTTAGGGTGATGTCGCCCCCTGGAAGGAGATGTCAATGACCGCGGCCCCGATCCTGCCGGAGCGGCACGAGTGGACGGTCGACGACCTGGGCGAACTGCCCAAGGACCTTCCGTACGAACTGATCAACGGAAGGTTGATCGTGCCGTCACCCACCGCCCTGCACCAGGAGATCTGCGTCGAGTTGCTGCTCGCGCTGCGCGTCAACTGCCCGCCGGAGTTCCTGGTGAGCATCGACCTGTCCATGCGCGTGGACCGCCGCAACGAGCCGCGCCCCGATGTGGTGGTGATCCGGCGCAAGCACGCCGGCCGGTCGCCCGTCCCGGTCGAGGACGCGTTGCTCGCCGTCGAGGTCGTCTCGCCGACGTCGCACTTCCGCGATTTGTACGACAAGGCGAAGGTCTACTCCCGCTCCGGGGTCCGCTCCTACTGGGTGGTGGATCCGCAGCACGAGCGGATCGCACTCACCGAGTACACGCTCGACGGCGCCGCCCGCGAGTACGAGCAACTGGCACACACCGAGGACCTGTTCGTCACCGAGCGGCCGTGGAAGGTCTCGGTCGATCTGCCGGCGCTGACCGCGCGCCGTAACGACCTGCTCGCCGTCGAGGAGGACTGATCGGGTAGGACTGTGCACATGGCTCTGCACGTGCGCGGTGTGTTCCTTCCCGACGACGAGGTCCGGGACGTCTGGCTGGTCGGCGACCGGGTCACCTTCGAACCGGTGCCCGGCGCCGAGACGGTGGCCGACGGCGGCTTCGTGCTGCCCGGCCTGACCGACGCGCACTGCCACATCGGCATCGCCCGCGGCGGCAGCCCGATCACCTCTCTCGACCAGGCGCGGGAACTGGCCCGGATCGACCGGGACGCCGGTGTGCTGGCGATCCGGGACGCCGGGTCGCCGTACCCGTACCCCGAACTGGAGGACGAGCCGGACCTGCCGCGGCTGGCCCGCGCGGGCCGGCACGTCGCACCGCCCAAGCGCTACCTGCGCGACATCGGCGTGGAGGTCGGCGCGGCGGAGGTCGCCGCGACGGTGGCCGCGCAGGCCGCGGCCGGCAACGGCTGGGTCAAGCTGGTCGGCGACTGGATCGACAGGGGCGTCGGCGACCTGGCGCCGGCCTGGGACGCCGACACCATGACCGCGGCGGTCGCCGCCGCGCACGCCGCCGGGGTACGCGCCGCGGTGCACACGTTCTCCGAGTCGGCCGTGGAGATCATGGTGCGGGCCGGTGTCGACTCGGTGGAGCACGGCACCGGGCTGAGCCTCGACCTGATCGACCTGATGGCCCGGCAGGGCACCGCGCTGGTCCCCACGATGATCAACATCCGGACGTTCGGCCACATCGCCGAGCAGGCCCGCCCCAAGTTCCCCGGGTACGCCGACCACATGCTCGCCCTGCGCGACCGCTTCCCCGAGGTGGTGCGCGCCGCGCACGAGGCGGGCGTGCCGATCTACGTCGGCACCGACGCGGGCGGCGGCATCGACCACGGCCTGGCGGCCGAGGAGATGCTGCTGCTGCACGAGCAGGCCGGCATGTCGGCCACGGACGTGCTCGCCGCCGCCTCCTGGCGGGCCCGGGAGTGGCTCGGCTTCCCCGGGCTCGTCGAGGGCGGCCTCGCCGACCTGGTGGTCTACCCCGAGGACCCGCGCCGCGACCTGCGTGTGGTCCGGACGCCCAGCCGGATCGTGCTGCGCGGCCGGGTCGTCCGCTGACCGGCCGACGGCGACGGGTCTAGCGGGCGGTCGCCGCCATCAGGAACAGGCGCACCGCCAGGTCGGCCAGCCGGTCGGCGGTCTCGTCGACCGGGCCCCCGGGCAGCACGATGTGGCTCACCACCAGACGTACGACGCTGTCCGCGGCGAACGCGAGGGCCGCCGGATCGGCGTCCGGCAGGCGCTCGCCGGTCCACTCCAGCAGCGCCGCCGCGGCCTCGGCGAGCACCAGCTCGGACCGGGTGGTCAGGTACGGCAGAAGCTCCTCCGAGCCGCCCCGGGTACTGGTCAGCACCGCCCGGACCAGCGGGTTCTCGGCGGCCGAGGCGAGCGTGCGGTGGATCGCCGCGTACGCTGCCGCGCGGACGTCGGAGTCGTGCTCGTCGAGCGCCGACCGGACCTGGCCGACGAACCGGTCCACCTCGTGCCGGGCCAGCGCCTCGCCCAGGCCCGCCTTGGTGCCGAACTCGTTGTAGACCGTCTGCCGGCTCACCCCTGCGGCGCTGGCGACGGCACCCATCCGGACCCCGGCCCAGCCGGTCGTGACGGTCAGCGAACGGGCGGCGTCGACGATCGTCTCGCGCACCGGAGTGACGTTCCTCGGCTTAGACATGGTGATCGAAGTCTACGGGCGCTGCTCAGCGCACCTCGAGGTCGTACTCCGCCTCGGCCCGGAACCGCCCGCCGTCGTGGCCGGCGAAGGTCAGGTGGTGCGTCCCCGGCGCCGGGGTGGTGGAGAGCATGACGGCAGACGGTAGTGCGGGCGCGCCCGGCTGCGCCCACCCGTGACGGGACGCATAGGATGCGTGGTCATGGCACGCGTGCTCACTCCCCGTGCGGAGGACTTTCCCCGCTGGTACCAGGACCTGATCGCCAAGGCGAAGCTGGCCGACAACGGCCCGGTCCGGGGGACCATGGTGATCCGACCGGCCGGCTACGCCATCTGGGAGCGGATGCAGGCCGAGATGGACGCCCGGATCAAGGCGGCCGGCGCGGAGAACGCGTACTTCCCGCTGTTCATCCCGGAGAGCTACCTCAAGCGGGAGGCCGAGCACGTCGAGGGCTTCTCGCCGGAGCTGGCAGTCGTCACGCACGGTGGCGGCAAGCAGCTCGCCGAGCCGGTGGTGGTGCGCCCCACGAGCGAGACGGTCATCGGCGAGTTCATGGCCAAGTGGATCGACTCGTACCGTGACCTGCCGCTGCTGCTCAACCAGTGGGCGAACGTGGTCCGGTGGGAGCTGCGCCCGCGGATCTTCCTGCGTACCAGCGAGTTCCTCTGGCAGGAGGGGCACACCGCGCACGCGACCCGTGAGGACGCCCGCGCCTACGCGCGGCGAATCCTGCACGAGGCGTACGAGGACCTGATGGTCAACGTGCTCGGCATCCCGGTGGTGGTCGGCCTGAAGACCGCCCGGGAGCGCTTCGCCGGCGCCACCGCCACGTACACGTGCGAAGGCATGATGGGCGACGGCAAGGCACTCCAGCTGGGCACCAGCCACGAGCTGGGCCAGAACTTCGCCAAGGCGTTCGACATCAGCTACTCCTCGGCCGAGGGCGGCCGGGAGCACGCGTGGACCACCTCCTGGGGCACCTCCACCCGGATGCTCGGCGGTCTGATCATGTGCCACGGCGACGACAACGGGCTGCGGGTGCCGCCGAAGCTGGCGCCGGTCCAGGCGTACGTGATGATCGTCAAGGACGGCGAGGGCGTGGCGGAGGCGGCGCGAAAGCTTCACGACGCGCTGCGTGACGCCGGGGTGCGGGTGGCGCTCGACGACCGGACCGACACCGCGTTCGGCCGCCGCGCCGTCGACGCCGAGCTGCGCGGCTACCCGGTACGCGTCGAGGTAGGCCCGCGTGACCTGGCCGCCGGCAACGCGGTGGTGGTCCGGCGTACGGACGGCTCGAAGGCCCCGACGCCGGTGGCCGACGTGGTCGGCGCGGTCCTGGCCGCGCTGGAGGCCGACCAGCAGGCGCTGCACGACCAGGCACTGGAGTTCCGCCGGTCCCGCACCGTCGAGGTGTCGACGCTGGCCGAGGCGATCGAGGCGTCCGCCACCGGCTGGGCCCGGGTGCCGTGGTCGGCGGTCGGCGTCGAGGGCGAGGCCGAGGCGAACGCTCAGGGCGTGACGGTCCGCTGCCTGGTACGCGCCGACGGCTCGGTGCCGGACTCGGAGGACGAGCCCGACCTGGTGGCGATCCTCGCCCGCGCCTACTGAGGGTGTAAGGAAGGGCCCCTTCTTAACGCATTCCGCAGAGGAGGGGCCCCTTGTTGACACGACGGCGGGGGTGAGCGTGCGGTTCGAGCCGGGGCGGCTGATCATGCACCGGAACGTGCGCAACGGCCGGATCGGCTGGGTCCGGTCGGCCCGCGTGGTCTCCGACGACGAGCGCGGCCTGGTGCTCTGGGTGGCGCGCGAGGCGCCCGTCGCGCACGAGGTGAACGCCGCCGGCCTGGGCATGCGGGCGGTGCCGTTCGCCGAGTGGGTGACGTCGTCCTACCGGCTCGCGCAGGGGCTGTGGAACGGCCCGCCGGTGCTGAAGTTCCTGCCCACCGGCGCGGCCCACTCGGTCTGGTGGTTCCGCGACGCCGCCGGCCGCTTCCAGAACTGGTACGTGAACCTGGAGGAGCCCGGCGTCCGCTGGGACGACGGCACGGTGGCCGGGGTCGACATGGTCGACCAGGATCTCGACGTCGTGGTCCACCCGGACCTGAGCTGGGAGTGGAAGGACGAGGACGAGTTCGCCGAGCGGCTGGCGTTCCCGGAGCACTACTGGGTGACCGACGAGAAGGCGGTACGCGCCGAGGGCGAGCGGGTGATCCGGATCGCCGAGGCGGGCGAGTTCCCGTTCGACGGCACCTGGTGCGACTTCACCCCACCCGTGGGATGGGACGTACCGGACGAACTTCCGCCGGGGTGGGACCGCCCGCCGGTGCGCTGAACGAGTGTCCTCGGTCACGGCCCGGCCCGCCCCGGGCGTGGTGTCCGGGTCCGGTGTGAGAGTTCCGGTCCGGATCTGGCAGAATGGTTCGCTGGTATCCGGCACGCGTCCGGCGCCCTCTAACCCGGGCGCGTCGCCAGTTCACCGAGCAGTCTCCGGCCCAAACCCCACTGTGCCGGTCGGCGCTCACCCGCCACACCGCCCGTACGGGCCGGTGAGATCGCAACAGGAGCGAAACAACTGTGGCCGTAAAGATCCGGCTCCTGCGGATGGGCAAGATCCGCAACCCGCAGTACCGCATCGTCATCGCCGACTCGCGTACCAAGCGTGACGGTCGTGCGATCGAGTTCGTCGGTGTGTACCAGCCGAAGGAAGACCCTTCGGTGATCGAGGTCAAGTCGGAGCGGGTCCAGTACTGGCTCTCGGTCGGCGCCCAGCCGAGCGAGGCCGTGCAGCGCCTGCTGGAGCTGACCGGTGACTGGCAGAAGTTCAAGGGCCTGCCCGCGCCGCCGCCGCTGAAGGTCGCCCCCGAGCGGGCCGACCGTAAGGCGGCGTACGAGGCCGAGGCGAAGGCCGCCGCCGGCGTGGCCGACACCCCGGCGAAGCCGGCCAAGAAGGCCGCCGCCAAGGCGGAGGAGCCGAAGGCCGAGGCCAAGGCCGAGGAGCAGACCGGTGCCGAGTCCGGCGAGCAGGCCTGACATGCCGCTGCGTCCCGCTCTGGAGCACCTGGTCAAGGGCATCGTCGACCACCCGGACGACGTCCGGGTGCGCATGGTCGACTCCCGTCGGGGCAAGCGCCTCGAAGTCCGCGTGCACCCCGAGGACCTCGGCACGGTGATCGGGCGGTCCGGCCGGACCGCCAAGGCGCTGCGCCAGGTGATCGGCTCCATCGGCGGGCGTGGGGTACGCGTCGACATCGTCGACTCGTACTGATGCTTCTCGTCGTCGGCCGGATCGGTAAGCCGCACGGCATCCGCGGTGAGGTCACCGTGGAGGTGCGTACCGACGAGCCCGAAGCACGGTTCGCCCCCGGTTCGGTGTTGACCACCGAGCCGGGGGTGGTCCCGTCGGAGCCCGGCGCCTGGCGGGTGCCCCCGACGCTCACCGTCGAGTCGGCCCGCTGGCATCAGGGCCGTCTGCTCGTCGCCTTCGAGGGCGTGCTGGAGCGCGACGTCGCCGAGGCGCTGCGCAACACGCTGCTCGGCGTGGACAGCGCCGACGTCGCCCCGCCGGAGGACCCGGAGGAGTTCCACGACCACCAGCTGGTCGGGCTCACAGTGGTCACCCGCGACGGCGAGCACGTGGGCGAGGTGGCCCGCATCGACCACGCGCCCGCGTCCGAGATGCTGGTGCTGCGGCGCCCCGAAGGGCGTACCGCGCTGGTCCCGTTCGTCAAGGCGATCGTGCCCGAGGTGGATCTGGCCGGCGGTCGCGTCGTCGTCGACCTGCCCGGCGGCCTGCTCGACCTCTAGCTGGAGCCCACCGCATGCGCGTCGACATCGTGTCGATCTTCCCCGAGTACTTCGCCCCGCTGGACCTGTCGCTCATCGGCAAGGCCCGCGCGAACGGCACGCTGCGGCTGGCCGTACACGATCTGCGGACCTGGACCCACGACGTGCACCGCACCGTCGACGACACGCCCTACGGCGGCGGTCCGGGCATGGTCATGCGGCCGGAGCCGTGGGGTGAGGCGCTGGACGCGCTGGCGCCGGGCGAGCTGAGCCCGGACGGGCACACGCTGCCCCGGCTGCTCGTGCCGTCGCCCGCGGGCGTCCCGTTCACCCAGGCCCTGGCGCACGAGCTGGCCGCCGAGTCGCACCTGCTGTTCGCCTGCGGCCGGTACGAGGGCATCGACCAGCGGGTGCTGGACCACGCGGCGACCCGGATGCCGGTGACCGAGGTCTCCCTCGGCGACTACGTGCTGTTCGGCGGCGAGGTGGCCGTGCTGGTGATCCTGGAGGCGGTCACCCGGCTGCTGCCCGGCGTGCTCGGCAACGCCGGGTCGCTGGACGAGGAGTCGCACGCGCACGGGCTGCTGGAGGCCCCGCTCTACACGAAGCCGGCGAGCTGGCGCGGGCTGGACGTGCCCGAGGTGCTGCGCTCCGGCGACCACGCCCGGATCGACCGCTGGCGGCGGGACGAGTCGCTGCTGCGGACGGCGGCCCGGCGCCCCGACATGATCGGCGCGCTGGCACCGGAGACGCTCGACAAGCGGGACCGGGCGACGCTGGACCGGGGCGGATTTTCCCCGCCACCGGGGCATGTGGCAAAGTAGAGGGGTTGCCGCATCCGTCCACGCCGTGGGCGGCTGCGAGGACCCTCGACCGGGGCCGGCCTCGCCGGTCACCACCCGGGGGTCAGAATCACCCATCCGCGCATCGACTGACGATGCGCCGTGAGCCTCACGAGGACGCAGCGATGAACATCCTGGACGCCCTTGACGCCCAGTCGAAGCGTACCGACCTGCCCGACTTCCGTGCCGGTGACACCGTCAAGGTGCACGCGCGGGTCGTCGAGGGCAACCGCTCCCGGGTCCAGATCTTCCAGGGCGTCGTCATCCGCCGCCAGGGTGACGGCCTGCGCGAGACCTTCTCGGTCCGCAAGGTCAGCTTCGGTGTCGGCGTGGAGCGGACCTACCCGCTCAACGGCCCGGGCATCGACCGGATCGAGGTCGTGACCCGCGGTGACGTGCGTCGCGCCAAGCTCTACTACCTGCGTGAGCTGCGCGGCAAGAAGGCCAAGATCAAGGAGCTGCGGGAGAAGCAGCCGGCGAACTGATCCACGTTCGCCACGCCGCCCGGCCTGCGCGGATGTCGTATCGACCAGACCGCATTACCCTGGTCGGTACGGGCGCAGCCGGACGGTGCGAAACGGTCCACTACCGCCCGTGGGGTCTCCGAGGGGACTCCCGGGCGGTAGTGTCGTTTCCGCGGACCGGAGAGTGGCATGGTGCAGATGGTTGACGAGGACGGCGCCGTCGATCCCTGGCGCCGGCGGGCCCGCCGTGGCCGCCGCCAGATGCCGCTCTGGCAGGAGCTGCCGTTGCTGCTGATCGTGGCGTTCTGCCTCGCGGTGCTGATCCGGACGTTCCTGCTCCAGGCGTTCTTCATCCCCTCCGGGTCGATGGAGAACACGCTGCTCGTCGGTGACCGGGTGCTCGTCAACAAGGTCGTCTACGACGTCCGCGACCCGGTCCGCGGCGAGGTGGTGGTGTTCCGGGGCACCGACCGCTGGGTCGCCCAGGAGGCGCCCGCGCCGCCGGCCAACTTCGCCGGCCGGGTCGGCCGTACGCTCGGTGACCTGGTGGGCGTCAGCCGCCCCGGCGAGAAGGACTTCATCAAGCGCGTCATCGGCGTACCTGGCGACAAGGTCTGGTGCTGCGACGACGGCCGGGTGGTGGTCAACGGGGTGCCGCTGGACGAGACGGCGTACGTCTCCGAGGACTCCCCGGTCGAGCTGCCGCCCAATCCGAAGGAGTGCCGGTCCCGGCAGTTCACCGAGGTGGTGGTGCCGCCGGGGCAGATCTTCGTGATGGGCGACCACCGGCTCGTCTCGCAGGACGCCCGATGTCAGGGGCCGGTGCCGATCGAGAACGTGGTCGGCCGCGCCTTCATGATCGTCTGGCCGTCGCAGCGGTGGACCGGTCTGCCCGTACCGGAGACGTTCGCGAGCGTGCCGCGCGCGGACGCCGCGGCGGCGCCCGGGCCGGTGCCGGTGGATCCCGACCCGGTCGGCGGCGTCGTCCTGATCCTCCCGCTCGCGGCGACGCTCACCGTTCTGGCGGGTTCGGGGCGACCGCTCCGTACCCGGCGACGTAGGCTCCTCCCGTGATCGACGAGCAGACCGAGAAGCCCCGCAGCTCCTTCTGGAAGGAGCTGCCCATCCTCCTGGGCGTGGCGATCCTGGTCGCGGTGCTGGTGCGTGCCTTCGTGCTGCAGACCTTCTTCATCCCGTCGCCGTCCATGGAGAACACCCTCAAGATCGACGATCGGGTGCTTGTCAACAAGCTGGTCTACGACTTCCGCTCGCCGCACCGGGGTGAGGTGATCGTCTTCAAGGCGCCCACCGAGTGGAGCGGCAACCCCGACGGTGAGGACTTCATCAAGCGGGTCATCGGCGTCGGCGGCGATCACGTGGTCTGCTGCGACCGCACGGGCGGCCAGGAGCGGCTGATCATCAACGGCAAGCCGATCGACGAGCCGTTCATCTTCCCCGGCAACAAGCCCGCCGACCAGGACTTCGACATCACCGTGCCGAAGGGGCGCCTGTGGGTCATGGGTGACCACCGGGAGGCTTCAGGCGACTCGCTGGAGCACTGGCAGCAGTCGGGCGAGGACATCAACGTCGCCACCATCCCCGAGGGCGAGGTCGTCGGCCGGGCCTTCACCATCTTCTGGCCGGTCAGCCGTGCGACCTGGCTCAGCGTCCCCGAGCAGTTCGACGGGATCCCCAATCCCTGAGCCGGCCCGCGCCACGCCTGCCACGCCTGCCACGCCTCGACGGCGGGAGGGCGTGGTCGTTCGTCGCAGGCGTCTGGCAGGCTGGTGCGGTGACCGTCTACACCCCTCGTCGCGCGGCCCGGGTGCTGCTGGTCGACGCGTCCGACCGGGTGCTGCTCTTCGAGGGCAGTGATCCGGCCCGGCCGGGTCACCGCTACTGGTTCACCCCCGGCGGCGGGCTCGACCCGGGGGAGTCCCCGGCCGACGGCGCCGCCCGGGAGCTGGCCGAGGAGACCGGCCTGCGGCTGGCCCCGGCCGAACTGGGCGCGCCGGTCTGGGCGGAGACCGTCGAGTTCCCGTTCGACGGCGTCTGGTACCGCCAGGAGCAGCAGTTCTACCTGGTCCGGGTGACGGGCTGGGACGTCGACACCGCGGGCTTCAACGACGTCGAACGGGCGAGCGTGCACGGGCACCGCTGGTGGCCGGTCGCCGAGCTGGCCGCCACCGCCGAGCGCTACTACCCGCCGGACCTGCCCGGCCGGCTCGGCGCCGTGCTGGCCGGAGGCGGCGCATGCTGACCCCGCCGCGCACCGTGGTCCGCCGCGACGGCGGCCTCTACGCGCTGGAGCGCGCCCTGCAACGGCGTGGCTTCCGGCACGTGGCGGGCGCCGACGAGGCCGGCCGGGGCGCCTGCGCCGGGCCGCTCGTGGCCGCCGCCGCGATCCTGCCCGAGGGCCGGCGCGGCGAGATCGACGAGCTGGCCGACTCGAAGCTGCTCACCCCCGCCGCACGCGAGCGCGTCCACGACGAGGTGGTGGCGCGGGCCCTGGCGTACGCCGTGGTGGTCATCCCGGCAGAGGAGGTCGACGCCCGCGGGCTGCACGTGTGCAACCTCGCCGCGATGCGCCGGGCGCTCGCCTCGCTCACCACCCGACCCGAGTACGTGCTGACCGACGGCTTCGGCGTCGACGGGCTGGACGTGCCGGGCCTGGCGGTCTGGAAGGGCGACCGGGTGGCCGCGTGTGTGGCGGCGGCGAGCGTGCTCGCGAAGGTCACCCGGGACCGGATCATGGTGGAACTGGACGGGCGGTTCCCCGGCTACGGCTTCGCCGAGCACAAGGGCTACATCACCGCCGAGCACAGCGCCGCCCTGCGCGCGCTCGGGCCCTGCCGGGAACACCGCTTCTCGTACGTGAACGTGGCCGCCGTCTCCGGACGGGACGGCCGGCCTCCCCGCGCCCGCCGACCGGTGGGCACCGACGCGGCGTCGCCCGAGCCCGCGGCCGGGCTGCCGGGTCTCGGGCCCGGAGCGTTCGCCGGCCGCCCGGACGAGCCGATGGGGCACTGCGGCGCGTCAGGGGGTACCGTCGGCGTGGCGTTGGGCGAGCAGCCGCGACCTCCGGCGTCGGTGGGGGAAGATGTGGTCATGGAAGGCGGAGTGCGATGAGCGCGGAAGATCTCGAGAAGTACGAGACCGAGATGGAGCTGCAGCTCTACCGGGAGTACCGGGACATCGTCCGCCAGTTCTCCTACGTGGTGGAGACCGAGCGCCGTTTCTACCTGGCCAACCAGGTCGACCTGCACGTGCGCAACTCCGACGGCGAGGTCTACTTCGAGGTCGAGATGCACGACGCCTGGGTGTGGGACATGTACCGTCCTGCCCGTTTCGTCAAGAATGTTCGAGTGATGACGTTCAAGGACGTCAATGTGGAAGAGCTCGAAAAGCCCGACATCTCGCTTCCCGCAGATTCCGGATTCGGGAGCTGACCACGGGCGGCTGAACGCCCTCGGATCACTCCGCCGGCACGACCACCTCGACCCGCTGCACCAGGTTGTTCGCGAACCCGCCCCGGTTCCACGGCTGCTCGACCGGCTGGGTACGCCCCGACGCGTCGGTCGCCCGGGCGCCGAGCACGTACCGCCCCGGCGTGGCCGTCCAACTGACCGACCATCGGCGCCACGTCCACTCGCCCCCGGCCGGCTCGTCCAGGACCGCCGGTGTCCACGTCTCGCCGCCGTCCACCGTCACCTCGACCGAGGTCACCGGCGCGTGGCCGGACCAGGCCCGGCCGTCCAGAGTGCACGGTCCGGGCCGCAGCACCCGGGTGCGGGACATGAAGTCCGGGAACCCGGGCGGACGCACCAGCGCACGGGGCTCGATCCGGGTCACCGGCACGCCCGGGTCGTCGGCGTCGCGCCGCAGCCGGTAGGCCACCGCGTTCTGGTAGCCGTCGAACGGCTCGGTCGTCACAGTGATGTCGCGCAGCCACTTCACGTGCGCCATGCCGTACCAGCCGGGCACGATCAGGCGCAGCGGCGCGCCGTGCTGCGGCAGCAGGGGAGCGCCGTTCATCTCGTACGCCAGCAGCACCTCCTCGCGCAGCGCGTCGGCCACCGGCAGCGCCCGCTGGTAGTCCTGCTCGACGCCGCGCTCCACCCCGTGGTCCGCGCCGGTGAACACCACGTCCACCGCGTCGTCGGACAGGCCGGCCTCGCGCGGCAGCGGCGCCAGCGGCGTACCGGTCCACTCGGCGTTGCCCACCGCCTCCACCAGCCAGGGCTGGCTCACCGGGCGGGGATGCAGCAGCGCCCGGCCGTTGCCGGCGCACTCCAGCGTCACGCGGTGGGTCACCCGGGGCCGGTCACGCAGCGCCGCCAGGTCCAGCCGCAGTGGACGCTCGACCGCGCCGGAGACGCTCAGCGCGTACGCGGCCGGGTCGACGTCCGGGATGTCGTAGTGGATGAGCAGGTAGTGCAGACCCGCCGGGGTCACGTCGTACCGCAGCGCCTCCAGCGGGATGCCGTGGTTACGCGCGGCGAGCTGAAGCTCCTCGGCGCTGATCGCCTCGTCCGGCCCGGCCACCCGCGAGGGCCGGCTGACGTCGTCCACTGTGGTCATGCCTGCTCCGTCCGCTCCAGCACGTCGTAGCCCACGAACGTGAACATCCGCACGCCTGGCGCCAGCGGGCGGGGCGTGCCGGTGAAGCGGTGCGCGCCGACGCCCACACCGTCGGCCGGGCTGTTCACCGCGACCGGCGCGAAGCCCTCCTCGGCGAACCACTCGCAGATGACCGGCACCAGGTCCGGCTCGCGCCGGTGCCGCGTCCACAGCACCGTGGCGCCGGTGGCGCAGAGCGAGGCGCAGTGCCGCACCGTTTCCCGGATGTCGTCGTCGCTGATGTTGCCGAAGATGCCGCAGACCAGCACCAGATCCGCCGGGGCCAGATCGGCGTAGCGGTCGGTCAGCGAGGCGTCCCCGGTCACCACCTCCACGCCGGTGAGCCCGGCGTCGGCGGCGGCGCGGCGGGCCGGATCGGCGTTGCGCGGATCCAGTTCGACCAGGCGGGCGGTCACGTCGGCGCCCCGGGGATGGGCGGCCAGCACGGGGATCAGGTCGCGGCCCTGACCCGCGCAGAGACTCAGCGCGCGCAGCGGACCGGGCGGCGCCGCATCGAGCGCGTCGGAGACACGCTGCCGCACCTCGGCGAGCCGCCGGGCCAGTGCAGACTCGGGCTGGTCGTAGTCGCTGTGCCAGGCGTACCAGTCCTTCGTCACCCGGCCAGCATAGGCGTCCGGGCCGTAGCAGATCGGCCCCGATTTCGGCGCTCGTCCACAGCCGGAGCGTCGTCCACAGGGCCGGCGGGTGGGGTGCGCGGGAGGGTGCCCGGGGTGGGCAGGGTGGTCGGCGTGCGTTCCTCGATCTCTTACGCCGTGGTGTTGTTCCTCGTCGTCTGCCTGCCGGGCGCCCTCGCGCCGCCCCGGGCCATGGTGCCGTCGTCCTCGGCCGGGCCGTCGCCGTTGTCGTCCCGGGTCGGGGTCTACTCGCTCGCGGTCGGGCCGTCTCCGGCTGCACCCGCGCGTGGGCCGGATGGTTCCGCATCAGCGGGTGCCCCGGCTCCTGGTGCTTCGGCGGCGGGCGGCTCGGCTGCGGGACTTCGGGGTGCGCCTGCGGGGCCGTTCCGGTGGCCGCTGCCGGGCGCGCCCCGGGTGGTGCGGCGCTTCGACCCGCCGCCGCAGCCCTGGCTGTCCGGGCACCGGGGCGTCGACCTCGCGGCCGAGCCGGGTGCGCCGGTGCTGGCGGCCGGCGCCGGGACCGTCCTGTTCGCCGGCACCGTCGCCGGCCGGCCGGTGCTCACTGTCGGCCATTCCGACGGGCTGCGCACCACATACGAACCGGTCCGCTCCCGGCTCACCGCCGGTACCCCTGTGGACGCCGGCACGCCGGTCGGCGACCTGCTCGCCGGGCATCGGGGCTGCGCCGAGGCGGCCTGCCTGCACTGGGGACTGCGACGCGACGCGGAGTACCTCGATCCGCTGGCCCTGCTCGGGCTCGGTCGCGTCCGGTTGCTGCCGCTGCACCCCGTCCCCGCCGGGTGATCGGTTGTGTTGCTCAGCCCTGGGCGAGCAGCGTGGGCAGCCGGACGGCCAGCCGGTCGTACTCGTCGGGGGTGTTGTAGACCTGGCCGCACAACCGCAGGTAGCCGCGCCCGTTCCAGCCGGCGATCGACACCTCGGCGGAGAGCCGGTCCGCGATCCGGGCCCGCAGCTCCCGGGCCGCGTCCAGCGTCGTCGCGACACCGGGCGGCAGCGGCACGAGCCGCATGGCGACCGCCGGTCCGCCGGGCTCCGGCAGCCGCTCGGGCGCCACACCGAGCGCGTCCCCGACGACCCGTTGCCCGTACGCGGCCAGCGCCGCGTTGTGCGCGCGTACCCGGTCCACGCCGAGGCTGCGCAACGTGAACAGGCCCACCGGGGCGGCCAGCCAACCGGTGTAGTCGAGCGTCGCCTGCCACTCGACACGAACCGGGAAGCCGCTGTCCTGCTCCCACGAGACGACGAGCGGCTGGATCTTCTCCCGCCACTGCGGCGCCACCACGAGCACGGCGGTGCCGCGTGGCGCGTACGCCCACTTGTGCAGATTGCCGACCCAGAAGTCGGCGCCGACCGATGCGACGGTGGCCGGCAGCATGCCCGGCGCGTGGGCGGCGTCCACCAGCACCGGCACGCCCTGCTCCCGGGCCACCGCGACGATTGCCGCGGTGGGGAACAGCCGGGCGGTCGGCGAGGTGAGCTGGTCGACGATCAGCAGCCTGGTACGCCCGGGGCGCAGCCCGTTGCGGACGATCTCCACCACCTCCTCGTCGGTGGCGGTCAACGGCACCGGCAGGGTGCGGTGCACCGCCCCGGTGCGGCCGCACTCCCTGGCGATCGACAGCGCCACCGCCCCGTACCCGTGGTCGGTGGTCACGATCTCGTCGCCCGGGCGCAGCGCCAGCGACTGCAACACCACGGCCGCACCAGTGGTGGCGTTGCCGACGAGCGTGGTGCCCTCCGGGTCGGCGCCGAGGAACGTGGCCAGGTGCCGCCGGGCGTGGGCGATCCGGTCGACCAGGCCCTGCGTGAAGAACCGCAGCGGGTTGGCCTCCATCTCGTCGCGCAGGCGCTGCTGGGCGCGTTGCACGGCGATCGGTACGGCGCCGAACGATCCGTGGTTGAGGTGACTGACGGAGGGATCGAGGGAGAAGAGCAGCCGAGCCCCGGGAATCGGCTCGGGTGGCTGCGGCACCGTCATCCGTCGATCCTAGCCCGAGATGGATCATGCGCCGGCCGGATTCCGCCCGCTGACCGGTGCCACCGACGCTGCCTGCGCGCTCTCGGCGGTCAGGCGCGGGGGTGCGCCTGCCGGTACGCGGCGCGGAGCCGCTCGACCGAGACGTGCGTGTAGATCTGGGTGCTGGCGAGCGACGAGTGCCCCAGCAACTCCTGCACGGCGCGCAGGTCCGCGCCCCCTTCGAGCAGGTGCGTCGCTGCCGAGTGGCGCAGCCCGTGCGGCGTCACCCGCGGTACCCCGGCGGCACCGGCCCAGCCGGACACGATCCGTCGCGCGGTGGTCGGGTTGAGCCGCCCACCCCGCGCCCCGAGCAGAAGCGCCCGGCCCGAGCCCGGGGCCAGCAGTGCGGGCCGGCCGTCGCGCAGCCAGGCGTCGAGCGCCCGCTGGGCCGGCACCCCGTAGGGCACCGCCCGCTCCCGCCCGCCCTTGCCCAGCACGCGTACCACCCGGCGAGCCTGGTCGACATCGCTGACGTCCAGGCCGCACGCCTCGCTGATGCGTACCCCGGTGCCGTAGAGCAGTTCCAGCAGCAGCCGGTCGCGCAGCAGCACCGCGTCGGGCGGTCCGTCGCCGGCCGGTTCGGCGGATGCCGGTTCGGCGGCCGTTCCGTGGTCGCGTCCGAGCCCGGTGCCCTCGGGGTGGACCGTCGAGCGGTCGGCCCCGGGCGGGCTCCGGCGCTGCCGCGACGGGGCCTCCACCAGAGCGGCGGCCTGGTCGGCCCGCAGCACGGTGGGCAGTTCCCGCCGGGCCCGAGGGCTGGCCAGCGGCGCGGCCACGTCGTCGGCGAGCAGGCCGGTCCGGTGCGCCCAGGCGCTGAACGTCCGGGCCGCGGCGGCGCGCCGCGCCATCGTCGTCCGGGCCGCGCCCATGGTCCGCTGCTTCGCCAGCCAGCTGCGCACCACGGCGAGGTCCAGCTCCGGCAGTTCGGCGCAGCCCATCCGGACGGCGTGGTCCAGCAGCGACACCAGATCCGTGACGTAGGCCCGGACGGTGTGGACGGAGCGGTTGCGCACCCGCGACAGGTGGTCGGCGAAGTCGTCCACCGCCTCGCGCATCGAGGCGGGCAGTTCCTCGTGCGCCTCCCGGGTGCCACGCTGCCGCTTGCTCACTGCGGCACCCGACCGAGGCGTACGGGGTCGCGGCGGGGGAGGCGGCCGGCGATCACCGCCCCAGCGTAAGGCCGGAGTGCCGCCGTGTGCCGTGCCGCCCGACGCCACACCGCCCTCGCCGTTCAGTCGCCCGGCCGCCCCACCCCGCCGTGGAGTCGCCTGGCCGCCGTGCCGGTCCGGCCGTCGCTTCCGCCATCGGGCGTCTGCCGGTCGACCGTCGTGTGCCATCCGCCACGTCGGCCGGGTCCTTCCGGCGTGGGATAGGTGCCGACGCGCTGAGCGGGGTGGCAGAAGCCGGTCTGGACAGGGGAAACTCATGCTGCGGCACACTCCGGTGCGACGACCGGCGGGCAGCGTGGCCGAGCCGGCCCCGACGGAGGGTCGATCCGGCCGCGATCAAGCGAACGCGTCCCCGTGACGGTGGCGCCGGTACGAGGAGGGCCGAGAGTGGGAGTGGACGCCGTCCTCTACCGGCAGATATCGGCGGGCAACGGTCGTCGGCGGCCCGCGTACGTCTCGATCGAAGTCGTGGCGGACCCGCAGGACGTGCTGCTCGACCTGCTCAAGCGTGTCCGCGGCGGTGGCCGGACCCCGCTGCTGGACCGCGTCGACCCGCTCGGTGAGCTGACCGTGAGCGCCGAGCGGATGCCGCAACTGCTCGCCGAGCTGCGGTGCCTCGCCGAGGTGGCCGGGGCGCCGGCCGAGGTCGACCACGTCCACCGGCTGGCCCGGCTCGTCCGCCGATGTGCGGAGCGCCTTGACGCCGAGATCCGGTTCGAGGGCGACTGACCCGCTCACGAGCGGGCGACCGGTGGTGGCGGTGCGAGCGCGTAGCCGTCGTCGCGGCGTACCACCATCGCCAGTTCCTCCAGCATGGACAGCTTGCGCATGGCGGTGCGCAGGTCCACCCCTGCGCGCGCCGCGACGCTCTCCAGGTCGAGCGTTCGGCGGCGGGGTAGCGCCTCCAGCACCTGGGTGGCCTCCTCGTCGAGCCGGTCCCGAGGACGCTCGGGGGCCCGGGCGGGCGGGGCCAGGTCGTACCCGATCCGCCCCACCTCCTCCAGCACGTGCGCGACGTTCGTGACCAGCCGCGCCTCCGGCCGCTCCCGCAGCACCTCGTGCCCACCGACCGACATCGCTGAGGTCACCGGTCCCGGCACCACCATCGCCGGCCGGCGCAGGCCGAGCGCCCGGTTGAGCGTCTGGGTCGCGCCGCTGCGCGCGGCGGCCTCGACGAGGACCGTGCCGTTCGTCGCCGCCGCGATGACCCGGTTGCGGATGAGGAACCGTGGCCGCAACGGCTCCGCCCCGGGAATCCATTCGCTCACCAGCAGGCCGGTCTCGGCGATCCGGTCGAACAGCGCGGCGTTGCCCATCGGGTACGGGCGGTCCACGCCGCAGGCGAGCACGGCGACGGTGCGGCCGCCCGCTGTCAGCGCCCCGCGATGCGCGGCGGCGTCGATGCCGAACGCCCCACCGGACACGACTGTCCACTCCCGGTCGGCGAGGCCGTAGCCCAGCTCGGTGGCGACGTGCGCCCCGTAGGGGGTGGCCGCCCGCGCGCCGACCACCGCCACCGAGCGCGCCAGCACCTCGCCGAGCGACCACGCTCCGCGCACCCAGAAACAGAGCGGCGGATCGGTCTCCACGTCGACCCGCCGGGTGGCACCGGAGAGCGCCAGCCGGCGCAGGTCGCCGACCTGGGTGGGCCATTCGTCGTCGTCCGGGGTGACCAGCCGGGCGCCGAGCCGTTCGCCGCGGGACAGCGCGTCGGCGGCGACCGTCCGGGCGTCACCGGCGGCGCCGCGCGCCGCGACGGCCGACCGCAGCGTCCGTTCCGGCGCCCCGCCGGACAGCAGCAGGTCGAGTGCGGCGACCGGTCCGAGCCGCTTGACCAGTGCGTACACCGACCGGGTGCCGGGCTCGGCGAGCCAGGTGAGCGCGACCCGCGCCAGCCGGCGGTCGTCGGCGCTCACGCGACCTCCCCGGTCCTGAGCTGGATGGCCTCCGCCACGTCGTCGTGGCCGGGCCGGTCCCGCCCGTCCAGGTCCGCGATGGTCCAGGCGAGACGGAGTACGCGGTCGTAGCCGCGCGCGGACAGCGATCCGGTGTCGAGCCGGCGGCGCAGATCCGTGGTGACCCGGGCCGGCAGGTGCCACGGCGGCCGGCGCAGGTACGGGCCGGGGACGTCGGCGTTCACCCGGTGCCCGGTGGCCGCCCAGCGATCGGTGGCGGCGTGCCGCGCGGCGACGACCCGGGCGGCGACGGTGGCCGAGAACTCCTGCGCGGCGTCGGTGCTCAGCAGCTCCGCCGCGCGTACCGCCGTCAGCCGGACCTGCACGTCCACCCGGTCGAGCAGCGGACCCGACAACCGTCCCAGGTAGCGTCGCCGGGCCAGGGGCGGGCACTCGCAGTCGACGTCGCCGGAGGGCTTCGCGCACGGACAGGGGTTGGCCGCCAGCACCAGTTGGGTGCGGGCCGGGTACTCGGTGGCACCCCGGGTACGCGCCACCCGCACCCGGCCGCTCTCCAGCGGCTGCCGCAACGCCTCCAGCGCGCCCTTGCTGAACTCGGGCGCCTCGTCCAGGAACAGGACCCCACGGTGAGCGAGTGACACCGCGCCGGGCCGGGCCAGCCCGGAACCGCCTCCGACGAGCGCGGGCACCGTGGCGGTGTGGTGCGGCGCCTGGAACGGGGGACGGCGCAGCAGCCCGCCACCGGGTGGCAGCAGGCCGGCGATCGAGTGCAGCGCCGTCACCTCCAGGGCTGCCTCGTCGTCCAGTTGGGGCAGGATCGACGGCAGCCGTTCGGCGAGCATGGTCTTGCCGGCGCCGGGCGGACCGAACAGCGCGAGGTGGTGGCCCCCCGCGGCGGCGATCTCCAGGGCACGCCGTCCGAGCGGCTGCCCGGCCACGTCGACCAGGTCGGGCCCGGCCGGGCCGCAGGCCGGGACGTGGGCGGGTGGGGCGAGCAGCGGACTGCCGTCGCGGACGTGGGCGACGAGCCGGTGCAGCGTGTCGACCGCGTGCACGCGTACGCCCGGGATGACTGCCGCCTCGGCGGCGTTGCCGGCGGGTACGACGACGCGGGTGTGCCCGGCGCGGGCGGCGGCGGCGACCATCGGCAGCGTGCCGCGGACGGGGCGTACCGCGCCGTCGAGGCCGAGTTCGCCGAGCACGACTGTGGCGTCCAGGGCGACCGGTGGCAGTTCGCCCGAGCCGGCCAGGACGGCGAGCGCGATGGCGAGGTCGAACGCCGAGCCGTACTTCGGCAGGGTGGCGGGGAGCAGGTTGAGCGTGATGCGGCGGTTGGGCCACTTCTGGCCGGAGTTGACGATCGCGGCGCGGACCCGGTCGCGTGCCTCGTGCAACGCGGTGTCCGGCAGACCGGAGATGATCACCGCGGGCAGTCCGGGAGCCAGGTCGGCCTCGACCTCGACGAGATGCCCGGCGACTCCGGCCAGGCCGACGCTCAGCACCTTCGCGTACCCCATGTCAGAACGCGCCGCGGAGGTGCTCGACGCGGGCGGGGCCGGTGAGCGGGAGCCGGACGGAGAGCACGTCGAAGCGGACCTCGGCGGCGGTGGTGCCGGTCTCGGCGAGCCAGCGCGCGGCCAGGCCGCGCAGTCGGCGGGCCTTGGCCCGCACGACGGCCTCGGCGGGGGAGCCGAACTGCTCGCTCCGGCGGGTCTTGACCTCGCAGATGGCGAGGACCGGACCCTCCCAGGCGATGATGTCGATCTCTCCCTCGGGGCAGCGCCAGTTTCGGGCGACCGGCCGCAGGCCCGTCTCGATCAGGTGCCGTAGCGCGCACCGCTCGCCGTACGCCCCGACGGCTCGGTTCCGGTTCGTCATGCCGGCCAGGATGCGACCGGAGGCCACTGTCGCGGGGGGCGCGGATCGGTTGCCTGTGGACAGGGGTGGGCTTGTGGACGGAACGACGATCATGGGTCCGATCTGCTACGGAGCCTGGTCGCCGTGCTGAACCGCGAGTGGGTGGTGCCCGCCTTCCCCGACGACTTCCCGTACCCGGACGGCGCGCCGACGTTCACGCCCTACGGCTACTGACCGTGTCCCGTCGGCGACCCGGCGGCATCGGTGCTGACCTGGGCCGATCCCCAGGAGACCCGAATGGCGCGGCTGGTGCCCGTCGCATACCGTGCCGGTCGTGGACGGACGACGGAGCTACTCCGAGGATGAGCAGGGGTCGCGATGGGGCGACCGGGGATACGAGTCGGACTGGCGCGCCGCGGGCGAGCCCCGCTACCGCGACGACGACTACCGCACGCCCGAGCAGCGCGCCGGTGAGAACCGGTACGCCGAGCCGGGCCGGTACTCCGCCGCCGATCCGCTGGTGGACGACACGAGCAGCTGGCGGTCGCAGCGTCCGGACGACCCGGAGGTCTCCGGTGAGCTGCCCGGATCGCGCGCCGGCCGTCGCGCGGCACGCGAGTCGGCGGCCGACCCGCTCGGCGCGGTGTCCCGCAGCGGCGTCGACGCGCTCGGCACCGCCGCGCACGGCAACCCGCTGTCGAGCACGCTCGGTACGCCGGCGACCGCCCCGCTGACCGGCGCGGCCCCGGCGGGCACCGACCCGTACGGCCTCATCGCCCACGGCAGCGACCCGGCCGGTGGCGCCGGCGTCGACGCCCGCAGCGCTGTCGGCGGCGTCGACAAACCCCGGCTCAGCCCGATCGGCGGCTACCCGGTCGTCGAGGCGGCGCCTGGTACCGCGGGCGCGGACGGCGGAGCCGAGGCGACCGCCGCGGCGCGGCTGAACCCCGGTGAGGCCACCCCGCTGCGGATCGGTGAGCGTCCGGGTGGTCCGGCCCAGCCGGCCGCGACCCCGAATCCGCTGGAGATGCCGACCGGCCCGATGCCCGCGGTGCTGCCGCGTCCGGACGGGCCGCCGCCCGGTGACGGCGTCTACCGGACCCGGCGCCCCGCGCTGGCGGTGCTGCTGGCGGTGATGGTGCTGGTGCTGGAGGTGCCGGCGGTACGGGTGTTGCTGCACGGCCTGTTCGGCGACCCGGTGTCGACGTCGCACGTGGTGGTGGGCATCTTCCTGGTGGTCGGCCTGCCGATCTTCGGCACCGGCCTGTACGGGCTGCGCACCGGCGGGCTGGCGCTGGCCGACGGCAGCCGGGGCTGGCTGCGCCCGCCGACGGCGTACCTGACCGTCGGGCTGGTGCTGTTCCTCGCCGCCGCCCTCGCGGCGGGCTGAGACGGCCCGGCCCCGGTACGCCGTAGTGGCGGTGTCACCGACAGGGTGACGCCGCCACTTCGCCGTCGTGGAGTCGATCAAGGCGCTCCTGGAACCGATCAAGGCGCACCTGGAGTCGATCAGGCCGGTCTCCACACCCGGAGGTCGTACAGCGGAGAGGGCGCGTACACTGGTCGACTGGCGACCGCCTCGTGCGGTCGACCTCGCGTGCCCTCTCCACGGTCTCCTCCGTGGGGCGACGGCCTCCCTGGTCCCGGTCTGACGTATCGGGCCCACCCTGGCCGGCGATCGGGCGCCAGGCGTCCGGCCGCCGGCTGGACGGACAACCAGGGACAACGTAGGAGTAACCCACCATGGCCGTCGTGACCATGCGTCAGCTGCTGGAAAGCGGTGTGCACTTCGGGCACCAGACCCGCCGCTGGAACCCGAAGATGAAGCGCTTCATCTTCACCGAGCGCAACGGTATCTACATCATCGACCTGCGCCAGACGCTCGACTACATCGAGAAGGCGTACGAGTTCGTCCGCACCACCGTCGCCGGTGGCGGCAGCATCCTGTTCGTCGGCACCAAGAAGCAGGCCCAGGAGGCCATCGCCGAGCAGGCGACCCGGGTCGGCCAGCCGTACGTCAACCACCGCTGGCTCGGTGGCATGCTGACCAACTTCCAGACCGTGTACAAGCGGCTCCAGCGGATGAAGGAGCTGGAGGCTCTGGGTGACCTGAGCGGCACCGCCGCCGGTTACACCAAGAAGGAGACGCTCCAGCTCTCCCGCGAGAAGATCAAGCTCACCAAGACCCTCGGTGGTCTGCGGGACATGCAGAAGCTCCCGGCCGCGGTGTGGATCGTCGACACCAAGAAGGAGCACATCGCCGTCGATGAGGCCCGCAAGCTGGGCATCCCGGTGATCGCGGTGCTCGACACCAACTGCGACCCGGACGAGGTCGACTTCCCGATCCCGGGCAACGACGACGCCATCCGCTCGGCCGAGCTGCTGACCAAGGTCGTGGCCGCCGCCGTCGCCGACGGTCTGATCGCCCGTTCCGGCCGCAACCGGGGCGCGGACGAGAAGCCCGAGGCCGGCCAGGTCGGCGCCGACGAGCCGCTGGCCGAGTGGGAGCGCGAGCTGCTCGAGGAGCCGAAGAAGGCCGACGAGCAGCCCGCCGCCGCCGCCGAGCCGGCCGCGCCTGCCGCCGAGCAGCCGGCGACCGCCTCCGCGGAGTGATCTCGCCGTCGCGTCCCCACCGTCGGCGATTCCCGGCGGTGGGGGCGTGACGGGTACGCCGGGCAGAACCGGCCCGGAACCGGGTAACCAGCACCCCAGACCACCTCACTGACACCGAAGAGAGAGTCATGTCCAACTTCACCGCCGCGGACGTCAAGAAGCTCCGCGACCTCACCGGCGCCGGCATGATGGACTCCAAGAAGGCGCTGACCGAGGCCGAGGGCGACTTCGACAAGGCCGTCGAGATCCTGCGCGTCAAGGGCGCCAAGGACGTCGGCAAGCGGGCCGGGCGCACCGCCGCCAACGGCCTGATCGCCCACTCCGGCCAGGCGCTGCTCGAGCTCAACTGCGAGACCGACTTCGTCGCCAAGAACGACGCCTTCATCGCGCTGGCCCAGCAGCTGGTCGAGCACGGCGTGGCCAGCGGCGCCACCAACGCCGAGGAGCTGCTCGCCAGCAGCATCGACGGCAAGAGCGTGGCCGACCTGATCCAGGAGCAGTCCGCCAAGATCGGCGAGAAGCTGGTGCTCAACCGCTTCGCCAAGCTGGACGGCACCACTGCGGTCTACATGCACCGCAAGAGCCAGGACCTGCCCCCGGCGGTCGGCGTGCTGGTCGAGTTCACCGGCAAGTCGGACGAGGCGGCGGACGCCGACGCGCGCGCCGTGGCCATGCAGATCGCCGCGATGCGGCCGAAGTACCTCACCCGCGACGAGGTGCCGGCCGAGACCGTCGAGTCCGAGCGGCGCATCGCCGAGCAGACCGCCCGCGAGGAGAACAAGCCCGAGGCGGCGCTGCCGAAGATCGTCGAGGGCCGGGTCAACGCCTTCTTCAAGGACTTCGTCCTGCTGGAGCAGTCGTCGGTCGCCGACAACAAGAAGACCGTCAAGCAGGTGCTGGCCGACGCCGGCATCGAGGTGACCCGCTTCCTGCGGTTCGAGGTCGGCCAGGCCTGAGCCGCCGCACCGGGCCGTCCGGCCCGGGCACAGGGGAGAACGTCGACGAGGAGGCCGCCGGTGTACGCGACAGGCACCGCGGCCTCCTCGTCACATAGGGTCGGCAGGGGCACGTACGCGACGCTCGCGCGATGCGCGGGGAGAAGGGGCGGGGCGGATGACGCAGGTTGTGAGTGACCGGAGCCTGGCGGCGGAGGACCCGACCGCCCCTCCGCCCGGTCGGTCCCGCCGGGTGGTGCTGAAGCTCTCCGGTGAGGTCTTCGGCGGCGGCGCGATCGGCGTCGACCCCGACGTCGTGCAGGGCATCGCCCGCCAGATCGCCACAGTGGTACGCCGCGGCGTGCAGGTGTCGGTGGTGGTCGGCGGCGGCAACTTCTTCCGCGGCGCCGAGCTGCAGAAGCGCGGCATGGACCGCGCCCGCGCCGACTACATGGGCATGCTCGGCACGGTCATGAACTGCCTGGCCCTCCAGGACTTCCTGGAGAAGGAGGGCATCGAGACCCGGGTGCAGAGCGCCATCACGATGGCCCAGGTCGCCGAGCCGTACATCCCGCTGCGCGCGATCCGCCACCTGGAGAAGGGCCGCGTGGTCATCTTCGGCGCCGGCGCCGGCATGCCGTACTTCTCCACCGACACGGTGGCCGCCCAGCGGGCGCTGGAGATCCGCGCGGACGTGGTGCTGATGAGCAAGAACGGCGTGGACGCGGTCTACACCGCCGACCCCCGGATCGACCCGACCGCGAGCAAGCTCGACTCGATCACCTTCTCCGAGGTGCTGCGCCGTAACCTGCGGGTGGCCGACGCCGCCGCGTTCAGCCTCTGCATGGAGAACGGCCTGCCGATGCTGGTCTTCGGCGCCCAGGGCGACGACACCATCGTCCGGGCCGTCGGCGGCGAGAAGATCGGCACCCTGATCACCGCCTGACCGGCCCGCCGGCCGGCAGCGGTCCCTCTGCCACGGCAGCACCCGCACCACACACGACGAGCGACAGAAGGAGGCGAGGAGACCGGTGATCGACGACACCCTCCTCGAGGCGGAGGAGAAGATGGAGCGTGCCATCGAGCACGCCAAGGAGGAGTTCGGCGGCATCCGTACCGGACGCGCCAACGCCGCCATGTTCTCCCGGATCGTCATCGACTACTACGGCAGCCCGACCCCGCTGCCGCAGATGGCGTCCATCGCGGTGCCCGAGCCGCGCATGGTGATCATCAAGCCGTACGACAACTCGCAGCTGGGCGCCATGGAGAAGGCGATCCGCGACTCGGACCTCGGGGCCAACCCGAACAACGAGGGCAACCAGCTCCGCATCGTCCTGCCGCAGATGACCGAGGAGCGGCGCCGCGACATGATCAAGGTCGCCCGGCAGAAGGGCGAGGAGGCCAAGGTCGCCGTCCGCAACATCCGCCGCAAGGCCAAGGAGGAGCTGGACCGCCTGGTCAAGGACGGCGAGGTCGGCGAGGACGAGGGCCGGCGCGCGGAGAAGGAGCTGGACGACCTGACCCAGCGCTTCGTCGCAGGAGTCGACGAGCTGGTCAAGCACAAGGAGAGCGAGCTGCTCGAAGTCTGAGCACCCGCGTACCTCGCACGGCACCGCGCCGCCGTCGCCCGCCCGGGCGGCGGCCCGGTGCCGTCGTCGTGCCCGGCGGCGCACACCCTCGGGGCCGCGGCGGGTGCAGTAGGCTCGGCACGATTCCCGACCACCACGGGGTGAACGGCGGGAATCGCCCGGCCGTCGGTCGGTCAACAGGAAGTCTCACGCCGGTAGGGGATGGTCTTGGTCTTGCGTCATGTGGTGGCTCTCGTACCGGCTGCCGGTGCGTGATGTCCCACCCCGACCCCTACGGCAACACCGAGTCGCGTGGCTGGGACCGCCCGGCCGCCCCGGCCCTGCCCTGGCCGGACACCGATCTGGAGCCCGGCCCCTGGCGCCCCGGCCCGGCCGCGCACACCCACCCCGCCGAGCCGGACACCTACGCGCGTCCCGGAGCAGCCCCGGACCCGTATGCCGGTCCGGACACGTACGCGACGCCGGACACGTACACCGGATCCGACACCTACGCCGGGCCGTACCCGACGACCTCGCGGCACCACGACGGCCCGGGCCGGTACGACGGACCGCCGGCCGGCGACCGTGGGCGGCCCGCCGGGCCGGACCACGACGGCCCGTGGGGTGAGCCCGCCCGCGACGACGAGTACCCGACCGCGCAGATCGCGCCGGTGCGCGACGAGCCCACCGAGCAGATCCCAGCGGTACGCGACGAGCCCGCCTCGGAGCCGCCGGCCGGGCGCCGCGGGCCGGGACGCCGGCGGGCGAGCGCCGAGCGTCCGCCGACCACCGTGCCGAAGACGTCCCGGGCGGGGCGCAACCTGCCGGCCGCGATCGGCGTCGGGGTCGCCCTCGGCGCGGCGGTCGTGGTGCCGCTGTTCTTCTTCATGCCGGCGTTCCTCGCCGTGCTGGCGACCGCTGTGGGGATCGGCATCTGGGAGATGGCCCGCGCGGTACGCCGCAGCGGCGCCCACCCGCCGCTGGCGCCGCTCGTCGCCGGTGGCGTGATCACAGTGGGCCTGGCCTGGTACGCGGGCCCCGACGCGCTCTGCCTCGGCCTGCTGGTCACGGTGCTGGGCACGATGATCTGGCGGCTGGGCGACGGGCCCGGCAACTACCAGCGCGACCTGACCGCGGCCACCCTGATCGCGGTGTACGTGCCGTTCCTCGCCGGATTCGCGGCCATGCTCGCGGCGGCGCCTGGTGACGGGCACCTGCGGGTGCTGGTGACGCTGGCTGCGGTGGTGCTCTCCGACACCGGCGGGTACGCCGCGGGCGTGTCGTTCGGCAAGCACCCGATGGCGCCCACGATCAGCCCGAAGAAGTCCTGGGAGGGCTTCGCCGGCTCGGTGACCGCAGCGGCGGCGGGCAGCGCGGCGCTGCTGTGGGCGTTGTTCGACGTGGCGCCCTGGTGGGGCGCGTTGTTCGGGATGGCGATCTCGGTCTCGGCGGTGCTCGGTGACCTGGCCGAGTCGATGATCAAGCGGGATCTCGGCGTCAAGGACATGAGCAACCTGCTGCCCGGGCACGGCGGCCTGATGGACCGGCTCGACTCGATCCTGTTCGCCGTGCCGGTGGCCTACCTGCTGCTCGCCGTCTTCGTCCCGGTGGTGAACTGAGGCATGCGTCACGGCGGCGACCCGCTGCGGGCCGGGTGGCCGGGGGCGATTCGACACGTACGGACGGGTGCGTCCGGGCGGGAGCGTGTCAGACTGGACGCGCCATGACGAGTCTTCCGCTGATCTCCGTAGACCCCGACGCCCGCGGCCGCCGGCCCTCGATGCCTCCCCGCCACCTCGCCGACCTGGACCTGCCGGGCCGGCAGGCGCTCGTCGCCGAGCTGGGTGAGCCCGCGTTCCGCGCCAAGCAGGTCTCCAACCACTACTTCGGCCGCCTGGTACGCGACCCGGAGCGGATGACCGACCTGCCGGCGGCGACCCGGGAGCGGCTGGCGGGCGAGCTGCTGCCCACGCTGCTGACCCCGGTCCGCGAGCTGGCCTGCGACGACGGCGCGACCCGCAAGGCGCTCTGGCGGCTGCACGACGGCTCGCTGGTGGAGAGCGTGCTGATGGGCTACCCGGACCGGGTGACCGTCTGCATCTCCAGCCAGGCCGGCTGCGGCATGGCCTGCCCGTTCTGCGCCACCGGCCAGGCCGGGCTGACCCGCAACCTGTCCACCGCCGAGATCGTCGACCAGGCGGTCTACCTGGCCGGGGTGGCCGCGTCCGGCGTCGTGGCCGGTTCGCCGCCGCGGCTGTCGCACGTGGTGTTCATGGGCATGGGCGAGCCGCTCGCGAACTACTCGCGGGTGGTGGCGGCGATCCGCCGGCTGGTGGCCCCGGCGCCGGAGGGGCTGGGCCTGTCGCAGCGGCACATCACCGTCTCGACCGTCGGTCTGGTGCCGGCGATCCGCCGACTGGCCAGCGAAGACCTCTCGGTGACCCTTGCGTTGTCGCTGCACGCCCCCGATGATGAGCTGCGCGACGAACTCGTCCCGGTCAACCAGCGCTGGAAGGTGTCCGAGGTGCTGGACGCGGCGTGGGACTACGCGGCCACGACGGGGCGTCGCGTGTCCATCGAATACGCGATGATCAAGGACGTGAACGATCAGCCGTGGAGAGCCGATCTGCTCGGGCGGCTACTGGCCGGCAAGCTGGCCCACGTGAACCTGATCCCGCTCAACCCGACTCCGGGCAGCCGCTGGGACGCCAGCCCGAAGCCGGTCGAGCGGGAGTTCGTCCGGCGGTTGCGCGACGCCGGGGTGTCGACCACGGTGCGCGACACCCGGGGACGCGAGATCGACGGGGCCTGTGGGCAGCTCGCCGCCGCCGGGGACACGGACGGCGACTCACGCGCGGCAACGGCGTAGCGGTACGAGACCAGGAGACATAGTGGCGAGTCAGGGTCAGCGTTTCCGGCGTAAGGCGCTCCGCCGGGGCTACAAGGTCGACGAGGTCGATGCCTTCCTGGACCGGGTCGAGGCGACACTCGACGGCCAGCCGATCGGCGCGCCCGTGGCCTCCCAGGAGGTCCACGACGTCGTCTTCCGGGTCCGGTTCAACGGCTACGACGAGTGGCAGGTCGACCTGCACCTCGACCGGGTCGAGCGCCAGCTCGCCGAGCTGGAGGAGCGCGGTGGCGCACCGGCCGGGCGCGGTGGCGACCCGCGGATGGCCGACCGGCTCGGCCCGCCGATGCGCGACGACCGGGGCATGTCGCCGGTGCCGCAGCCGCCGATGCCGCCCCGGCAGATGCCCGCCCAGCCCGGCCCGCCCGCCGACCGCTACGGCAACCGCTACGACGAGCCGACCGGCGCGTTCGCCGGTGGCTACGACGGCCCGCGCGGTGGCTACGACGGCCCCCGCGGCCCGGGTGGCCCCGGCCCGATGGGCCCGGGCGCGCCGATGGGGCACGGCGGCCCGCCCTCGCGCGGCCTGCCGCCCGGCCCTGGTGGCTACGGTCCGCCGGACAACGGCCCCGGCGGCTACGGTCCGCCGGACAACGGCCCCGGCGGCTACGGTCCGCCGGACAACGGTCCCGGTGGGTACGGCCCGCCGGACAACGGCCCGGGCGGCTACGGTCCGCCGGACAGCGGCCCCGGCGGGTACGGCCAGGAGGAGCGCTTCGACGGGTTCGAGGCCGGCCGGCGTGCCCGTGCCGACATGACCGCCGAGATCCGCATGCCCGAGCGTGAGCTGCGCGGTCGTGGCCCCGGTGGCCCGCCGGCGCTGCCGCAGCAGGGTTACGGCGCACCGGAGCCCGGCTACGGCCCGCCGGACCCGGGTTACGGGCCGCCGGACCAGGGCTACGGCCCGGGCCCCTCGATGACCGGCCCGCCGCTCGTGAGCCCGCCGGTCGCCGGTCCGCCGATGGTGGGGCCGCCGATGGCCGGCCCGCCCGGCAGCGACCTGCACCGGGTCGACCAGATCCGGCGCAGCTTCCAGGTCCGGCGGTTCGGCAGCGGGTACGACCCGGACCAGGTCGATCGGTTCTTCGAGACGCTGCTCGGCGGCATGCAGGGCCGCAACCCGATGCCGGTGAACCCCAAGGAACTCGACACGCTGCGCTTCGGGCTGGTGCCCGGTGGCTACTTCGAGGCCGAGGTCGACGCCGCGCTCAAGGACGTGCAGGACATCCTGCTCGGCCGCTGACCCCGCCTCCCGAGACGACGAAGGGCCCGCCCCCCGGTGAGGGGGCGGGCCCTTCGCGCACTACCGTGGGCGCCGCGCGTCAGGACCGCAGGCCGTTGCGGCGCAGCACGGCGTCGCCGATGACGATGGCGATCAGCAGTCCGGCGATCCCGAACAGCCAGATGTGCTCCACCCGGCCCTCCTCGATCCCGCAGAGCGCCATCAGTACCAAAGCCACCGCCGACAGCACCGCACCGATCCGTCCGGACTTGCGGTGTCCGGGCTTGTGCTGATCTGGCGCGGTTACCGGCTCGTCTCCTGCCACTGTCGGTCCTTCCCTCGCGATCGGATCTCCGATCAGTCTGGCACGGCCCGAACCGGGCCCGGCGCAGGGTCCGACCTCCTGTGCCGGGGATGACCCGGTCGGGCGACAGCGGGCGGGCGGGCACGGCCCGGGTCGTTGGTCCCGTAACGGTGGGGGCGGTTGGCCACTACCGGCGTCGCGGGACGGCGAGCACACTGCCTCCGGTAGCGTCTTGACGTACACCTTGATGCCTTTTTGAGGAGGACTGCGGTGCGAGTGACCGGTACGGGGCATGCCAGCATGCGGATCGACACGGCCGCGGGCAGCATCCTGTGCGACCCGTGGGTCAACCCCGCCTACTTCGCCTCGTGGTTCCCCTTCCCGGACAACTCCCTGCTCGACTGGGCGACCCTCGGCCAGGTCGACTACCTGTACGTGTCGCACCTGCACCGGGACCACTTCGACGCGAAGCACCTGCGTGACTTCGTGTCGAAGGACGCCACCGTCCTGCTGCCCGAGTTCCCCACCTCGGAGATGGAGGACGAGTTCCGGGAGCTGGGCTTCACCAAGTTCCTCAAGGCCCCGAACGAGCAGGTCGTGGAGCTGCCCGGCGGCCTGAAGATCATGATCCAGGCGCTGACCAGCCCGACCGACGGCCCGATCGGCGACTCGTCGCTCTGGGTCGAGTACGACGGCGTCCGGCTGCTCAACCAGAACGACGCCCGCCCGACCGACCTCAGCGTGTTCGCCGAGCTGGGCCACGTGCACGCGCACATGCTCCAGTTCTCCGGCGCGATCTGGTACCCGATGGTCTACGAGCTGCCGCAGGCGGCGAAGACCGCGTTCGGCAAGCAGAAGCGGGACCGGCAGTTCGACCGCACCTGGCGCTACATCGACGACCTGAAGGCCGACCACGTCTTCCCGATCGCCGGCCCGCCGTGCTTCCTCGACGACGAGCTGTGGCAGTTCAACGACATCTTCGGCGACGAGGGCAACATCTTCCCCGACCAGTCGGTGTTCCTCGCCGAGTACGCCAAGGTCGGCGGCACCAACGGCATCGTGTTGCTGCCGGGCAGCGTCTCGGAGATCACCACCGAGGGCGCGACCACCACCCACCCGGTGCCGGTGGAGGAGTTCTTCGCGAACAAGGTCGCCCACCTGGAGGAGATGCGGGAGCGCAAGCGCGGCGTCATCGAGGCCGAGAAGGCGTCCTGGCGGCACCCCGAGGTCGACGTGCTCGGCGAGATGAAGCGCCGGATCGAGCCGCTGCTCGACGAGTCGATCTACCTGGCCAAGGGCGTCGGCGGGCCGGTCCGCTTCGACCTGGTCGGCTACGACGGCGAGAGCGTCGAATCCATCGTCGTGGACTTCCCCGGCAAGGAGGTCCGGCCGTACGCGGACGAGAAGGTCCGCTACCGGTTCCGTACCGAGCGGGCGCTGATCGAGCACCTGCTGCACATCGGCGAGGTGGACTGGGTCAACTCCCTCTTCCTGTCCTGCCGTTTCTCCGCGGCCCGCATCGGCCAGTACAACGAGTTCGTCTACGCCTTCTTCAAGTGCCTGTCCGAGGAGCGCCTCCAGTACGCCGAGGGCTGGTACGACGAGCACGAGCGGGCGGTCGACGCCGAGGACATCACGCTCGACGGCTGGGTGGTGCAGCGGCGCTGCCCGCACCTGAAGGCGGACCTGAGCCGGTTCGGCATCGTCGACGGCGACCAGCTCACCTGCCAGCTGCACGGCTGGAAGTTCGACCTGGCCAGCGGGCGCTGCCTGACCAGCGTCGGGCACAAGATCCGCGCGCACCGCGCCGACGCGGAGACCCCGGCGCCGGCCGGGGAAGCGGCCATCTGACGAGTTCCGCCCCGTCCGCCGTCCCCGGCACGCGACCATCTGTCGTGAGGGGGCGGCGTGACGGGTGCGGACAGGGAACCGGCGTACCGGTTCGGGCGCGGCAACGAGATGGCGCGCGACGCCTCCCGGGTGGAGGCGTTCAGCGACGCGGTGATCGCCATCGTGCTCACCCTGATGGCCGTCGAGCTGCTGTCGTTCGACCCGGACACGCCGCAGGACGACGGGCTGCCGGCCGCCCTGCTGCACGAGTGGCGCGCCTACCTGGCGTACGTGATCACGTTCGCCATCGTCGGCCAGGTCTGGCTGACCCACCACAACATGTGGCGTTACGTCCGCCGGGTCGACCAGATGCTGCTGGTGCTGAACCTGCTGCTGCTGATGTTCGTGGCGGCGATCCCGTTCACCGCGGACCTGCTCGCGGACAACCTGCGCGGCACCGTCGGCGACCAGCGGCTGACCGCCGCGCTGTACGCGGGCGTGGTGCTCGGTGAGGCGCTGTTCTTCAACCTGAGCTGGTGGTGGGCGCGCCGCCGCGGGCTGCTGCAACCGGGCCTGGACCCGAGGCTGGCGCGGGCCGTGGCCCGCCGGTTCCGCCTCGGTCCGCTGCTCTACCTCATCGCGTTCGCGATCGTGTTCGTCGACCCGGTGCTGAGCCTGCTGGCGTACCTGCTGCTGGTCGGCGTCTACCTGGTGCGCGGGCCGGGCGACCTCCCGCCCGCCGGCCAGGAGGCGCCCGAGACGCCGTGAGCGGTTGTTGAGGCGGTTGTTAAGAAGAGGCCCTTCCTCTACCGGAGGCGTTAATAAGGGGCCCTTCCTTACATCTCGGCGAGGATGCGGCGGGCCGCGTTGTGCCCGGCCGCGCCGATCACGCTGCCCGCCGGGTGGCAGCCGGCGCTGCCCGCGTACACGCCGTCCACCCCCGTCGCGTACGGCATCCGGTCGGTGAACGACACCGTGTTGTCGACGTGGTGGATGTGCCCGCCGGTGATGCCGAAGTGCGCCTCGATGCCGGGCGGCGGCAGCGGCACCGCGTCCGCGACCAGGTCACCGGCGCCCGGGGCGTACCGCTCGCAGATCGCGATCAGCCGCTCCACGTAGCCGGGCAGCGCCGCCTCCCAGGTGGTGCCGGCCAGCTCGTAGGGGACCGACTGCACGAACAGGGCCGACGAGTGGTGCCCCGCGTCGTCGGACAGCGACGGGTCGACTGTGGTGTGCAGGTACCACTCGATCGTCGGCTCCTCCGGCAGCCGCCCGGCCCGCACGTCCGCCCACATGCCGCGCAGCGCCGCCATCGGCGACTCGCCGCCGTCGCCGACGAGTGAGGCCGAGCCGGGCAGCAGGTGGATGGTCGACCCGAACGGGCTCGGCGCGTCGTCCGGCAGGCAGGAGAAGCGCGGCAGCCCGGTCAGCGCCAGGTTGAGCTTGAGCGTGGTGCCGGGTCGGCGGACCGCCGCCATCCGCGCGCCCAGTTCCGCCGGGAGCGCGCCGTCGGGCAGCAGCTCCATCAGCCGGTACGGGTCACAGGCGCCGAGCACCACGGAGGCGTCCACCTCCCGCCCGTCGGCGAGCGTCACCCCGGCGGCGGCGCCTCCGGCCAGCCGGATCGCGGTGACCGGCGCGTCGGCCACGATCCGCGCCCCGGCGCGCTCGGCGGCCTCGGCGAACGTGCGGGACACCGTGCCCATGCCGCCCCGGGTGATCATCCAGGTGCCGTCCGCGCCCGGCAGCCGGCACATGTTGTGCACCAGGAAGTTGTGACCCGTTCCGGGATCGTCCGGGCCGGCGTTGAGCCCGGACAGGCCGTCGGTGACCGCGTACATGCTGACCAGCAGTTCGGAGCGGAAGTCGAAGCGGGCCAGGTGGTCGGCCACCGAGCCGCGCACCAGGTCGACGAAGACCTGCCGCAGCGCGGGCCGCACGTAGCGTTCGGCGGTCTCCTCGACCGGCAGCGGCTCGGCCAGCCACGCCGGGGCGAGATCCTCCCGCAGCTGGGCCAGCTCGGCGTGCAGCGCGTCGTCGGCTGCGACGTCGGCGGGGGAGAACATCTCCGCGAGCTGCCGCCGGCTCGCCGCCACGTCGCTGCCGGCCAGCAGGTACGGCGAGCCGAGCCCGCCCGGCGTGGGCAGGAAGTAGTGCGGGTCGCGGCGCAGCACCGGGATGGTCACGTCGAGCGTGGCCAGCAGCTCCGGCGGCATCAGCCCGAGCAGGTACGACCCGGTGGAGTGACGCAGTCCCGGCACCTTCGGGAACGGGTTCTCGGTGCGGGTCGCCCCGCCGATCACCGCTGACGCCTCCAGCACCAGCACGTCCAGGCCGGTGCGGGCCAGCAGGATCGCCGAGACCAGGCCGTTGTGTCCGGCGCCGACCACCACGACGTCGGCGCGGGACGGCAGCTCACTCGCGTCGCTCATAAAGTGCGGGCTGGGCATGCGCTCACGGCCCTCGCTTCGCTCGGTGCGTTCGCTCATGCCGCGGAGCGTAGCGGCGGCCCGTCCCGGACGGGAGGGTTCGCGGCGGGGCGCTACCGTTCCGGGCATGTCCCCGGCTGTTCAGATCGCGCTCGCGGTGGCGCTCGTCGTGGTGGTGCTCCTGCTCCTGCTCGTGCTGCGGCGCGACCGTCCCCGGGACCTGGTCGCCCCTGATCGCCCGGCCGGCGACGGGCAGGCCGAGGTGCTCCGGCTGGCCCGCGCGGGGCGTACGGTCGAGGCGGTCAAGGTGCTGCGCGAGCAGACCGGGCTGTCGCTGCTGGACGCGAAGCGGGCGGTGGACGCGCTGGCGGCCGGCGGATCCTGGCCGCCCGGCCCTCCGGCGCCCGGAAAGGGCGTCGACGAGGCGGTGCGGGCCGAGGCCGCGCGGCTGCTGTACCAGGGCAGGAGGATCCAGGCGATCAAGGTGGTACGGGAGCACACGCACATGTCGCTCGCCGACGCGAAGCGGTACGTCGAGGGCCTCTGACGGCCGGACGGCAGTCACCGGGCGTTCACCCTATAGTGGCAGTTGTCGATGCATTTCCGTCCTACCGTCGACGGGACACCCACCGCCTCCGGGAGGTAATCCCCGATGGATCGTCGTACCGTCCTGCGCGCCACAGCCGCCGGTGGCGCCGCCGCTCTCGCCGGTGGTCTCTGGGCCGCCGCTGCCGCCCCGGCCCAGCCCGCCCAGCCCGGCCCCGGCCCGTACGGCGACCTCCTGGCCGCCGACGCCAACGGCCTCCAGTTGCCGGCCGGCTTCACCGGCCGGGTGATCGCGCGTTCCGGGCAGCGCGTCGCCGGCACCTCGTACACCTGGCACCCGGCACCCGACGGCGGCGCCTGCTTCCCGTCCGGCGACGGCTGGATCTACGTCTCCAACTCGGAGGTGCCGCTCGTCGGTGGCGCCTCGGCGGTGCGGTTCGCCGCCGACGGCGCGATCACCGCCGCGTACCGGATCCTCGGTGGCACGAACGTCAACTGCGCCGGGGGCCCGACCCCGTGGGGGACGTGGCTGTCCTGCGAGGAGGTGCCGCTGGGCCGCGTCTTCGAGACCTGGCCGGAGGGCGGCCGGGCCGGTGAGGAGCGGACCCGGATGGGCCGCTTCAAGCACGAGGCGGCGGCCTGCGACCCGCAGCGGCGGGTGGTCTACCTGACCGAGGACGAGGGGGACGGCTGCTTCTACCGGTTCGTCCCGGACACCTGGGGCGACCTGCGCACCGGCCGGGTGCAGGTGCTCTGCGCCCCGGACGGCCAGGTGACCGGGCCGGTGACCTGGCGGGACCTGCCGGACCGCGACGGGTTCCCGGTGCCCACCCGCTACCAGGTGGGCGCGGCGCAGACGTTCGACGGCGGCGAGGGCTGCTGGTACGCCGACGACACCTGCTGGTTCACCACCAAGGGCGACAACCGGGTGTGGGCGTACGACGCGGTGAACCAGCGGCTCGACCTCGCGTACGACGACTCGCTGGTGCCGGCCGGTGCCGCGCCGCTGACCGGCGTCGACAACATCACCGGCACCGCGGGAGGCGACCTCTACGTGGCCGAGGACGGCGGCAACATGGAGATCAACGTGATCACGCCGGCCGGTGTGGTGACCCCGTTCCTGCGGCTGCTCGGGCAGTCCGGGTCGGAGCTGACCGGGCCGGCATTCTCGCCGGACGGCAGCCGCCTCTACTTCTCCTCGCAGCGCGGCACCAGCGGCGCCCGGGCCGGGACCGGCGGCATCACGTACGAGGTGCGCGGCCCGTTCCGGCGCTGACCCGCAGCCGTCAGGCGCCGGCCGCCACCCGGGCGGCCCGCCACCGGCTCGCCGCCAGCGTCGCGGAGTAGCCGGACAACACGATCACGTGGAACAGGTACAGCCAGAGCAGCACCGCCACGCCGCCGCCGATCTCATCGAACCCGCCGAACGGCACGCCCAGGTCCAGCGGCAGCGAGCAGAACAGCACGAAGCCGTGCACGAAGCCGGACAGGTTCGCCGCCGTGAACGAGCCCAGGGCGACGGTGGCGAGCCAGTCCGGCGAGGCCGGGCCGACCACCCGGAACACCCAGATCAGCACCGGCGTGAGCACCAGCCACACCGCGAAAAACGACAGCACCACGCCGAGCGCGCCGACCCAGCCGCCCTGGCGTACCAGCCGGGTGGTCAGCGGCAGCCCGAGCAGGATCGACAGCAGCAGCGCCGGGGCCGGCGCCAGCAGCGGGAGCAGCAGCAGGCGGCCCCGCCAGCCGACGAGTGCACCGGACTCGGCGCGCGGCTCGGCCACCGAGACGAACGCGCGGCGCAGCCCTTCGCCGTAGAGCGAAGCAGGCAGCAGCGAGGCCAGCGCCAGCAGCGGGGTCAGCCCCAGACCGGCCTCGACGAGCGCGGCCGCCGCCCGGTGCGCGCCGATCTCGGTGGGCAGCGTGTCGATCGCGTACCCGGTCAGCCGCCGTACCCGGTCCGCCCCGGCGAGCAGCCCGGTCAGCCAGATCGCCAGCAGCGCCACCGGCACCACGGCGATCGCGCCGTAGAAGGTGATCGCGGCGGCGTGCAGCGACAGGTCGCGACCGCGGACCGGCCGGAACGCCGCCGCCGTGATCCGCTTGGTCCGTGCCCACCCGTCGCCCATCGCCCTCTCGTTCCCCGTACGCCCCCGCGCCACGCATTACGATCCGGCGGCATGACGATCGCCACGACCGACCGGCTGGTGCTCCGGGACTGGACCGAGTCGCCGGACGACCTGGCCCGGATCTACGACATCTACTCCCGGGACGAGGTGATGCGCTGGCTGGGCGGCGGCAAGGGGCGGATGACCGACCCGTCCGAGGCGCGCGAGCGGGTCCGGATGTGGCATGAACGCTGGACGCCGTACGGCGGCCGGTGGGGCCTGTGGGCGATCGAGCCGCGCGACGGCGGGCCGGTGGCGGGGAGCATCCTGCTCAAACCGCTACCGGGACGCGACGGCGTCACTCTCACCGACGACATCGAGGTCGGCTGGCACCTGCACCCCGACGCCCAGGGCCGCGGCTACGCCACCGAGGCGGCCCGCGCGGTGCTGGAGCGCGAGTTCGCCACCGGCACCCCGAGGGTGTACGCGGTGGTGATGGCCGGGAACGACCCGTCGATGGCGGTGGCCCGGCGCCTCGGCATGACGCACGCGGGTGTGCGCACCGACTGGTACGGCGGCGTCGAACTGGAGACCTTCGCCCTGGAGCGCCCCGCCTGATCGTTCGGCGGAACTGCTCCCGCCCCGTCGATCATGAGGTTGGCGGCGACGAATCGGACCGCCGACGCCGCCAACCTCATGATCAACGGGAGTGGCGGTGGGGATGGACAACGTGTGCGAGCAGGGCGGATCGGGGCAGCGCCGCTAGGTGAGGGGTAGCACGATTACCCGCTGAGGGGGTGAGCCCGATGGCCCAGGCCGCATTCGCGCCCGAGCCGGCACCGCAGCCCGCCGAGCCGTCGTTCGACGTGCTCCGCTGGTACGACGAGCCCTGGACCGCGCAGCTCGCTCTCGATCTCCTACCGGAGACCAACGGCCCGAAGGTCGAGTTCAGCGTCGACCCGGCCGACCTGCTCGACGAGGAGGCGCCGCAGGCGTGATCGACACCGGTTCGCCGAAGTGGTGGCATCGCGGCGACCCTGATGCCGCCACCTCGGCGAAGTGGAGTCGATCATGCCGCCGGGCACTCCGGGACGAACCGGGGTGAGGCGCTGGGGAACAATGGTCCGGTGACCACTCCCCGAGATCTCGTGCTGCTCGGCTCGACCGGCTCGATCGGCACCCAGGCCATCGACATCGTCAAGCGCAACCCGGACCGCTTCCGGGTGGTGGCCCTCGGCGCGGGTGGCGGCAACGTGGAGTTGCTCGCCGCGCAGGCGCTGGAGCTGGGCGTGGAGGCGGTCGGTGTGGCCCGCGCGTCCGCCGCGCAGGATCTTCAGCTCGCGTTCTACGCCGAGGCGAGCCGGCGTGGCTGGGCCACCGGCGACTTCAAGCTGCCCAAGATCGTGGCCGGGCCGGACGCGATGACCGAGCTGGCGCAGTGGCCGTGCGACGTGGTGCTCAACGGCGTGGTCGGCTCGCTGGGCCTGCCGCCGACGCTGGCCGCGCTGCACGCCGGTCGTACCCTCGCGCTCGCCAACAAGGAGTCCCTGGTGGCCGGCGGCCCGCTGGTCAAGGCCGCGGTGACGCACCCGGGGCAGATCGTCCCGGTGGACTCCGAACACTCGGCGCTGGCGCAGTGCCTGCGCGGCGGCGCCCGGGGCGAGGTGCGGCGGCTGGTGGTCACCGCCAGCGGCGGCCCGTTCCGGGGGCGGCGGCGTGACGAGCTGACCGCCGTCACGCCGGAGCAGGCGCTGGCACACCCGACCTGGAACATGGGCCCGGTCGTCACGATCAACTCCGCCACGATGGTCAACAAGGCGCTGGAGGTGATCGAGGCGCACGAGCTGTTCGACGTGCCGTACGCCGACATCGAGGTGATGGTCCACCCGCAGTCGGTGATCCACTCGATGGTCGAGTTCACCGACGGGTCCACGCTCGCCCAGGCCAGCCCGCCGGACATGCGACTGCCCATCGCGCTGGGTATCGGCTGGCCGGACCGCGTACCCGGCGCCGCCGCGGCTGTCGACTGGACCACCGCCCACACGTGGGAGTTCTTCCCGCTCGACGACGAGGCGTTCCCGGCTGTCGCGCTGGCCAAGGCGGCGGGGGAGGCCGGGCGCTGCCGCCCGGCGATCTACAACGCGGCGAACGAGGAGTGCGTGGCCGCGTTCGTCGCGGGCCGGCTGCCGTTCCTCGGCATCGTCGACACCCTCCAGCGGGTGCTGGAGGACGCTCCCGATTTCGACGAACCAGGTACCGTCGAGGACGTGCTCGCCGCCGAGTCGTGGGCACGGGCGCACGCCCAGGAGATCATCGTCGGGTCGGTGGAAGGAGCTCGATGAGCTATCTGCTCGGGGTGGTGCTGTTCGCCCTGGCGATCCTCATCTCGGTGAGCCTGCACGAGGCGGGGCACATGCTCACCGCCAAGGCGTTCGGGATGAAGGTCACCCGCTACTTCGTCGGCTTCGGCCCGACGCTCTGGTCGTTCAAGCGGGGCGAGACCGAGTACGGCATCAAGGGCATCCCGCTCGGCGGCTTCTGCAAGATCGTCGGCATGACACCGCAGGACGACGACGTCGAGCCGGGGGACGAGAAGCGCGCCATGTGGCGCTACCCGGTGTGGAAGCGGACGATCGTGATGTCCGCGGGCTCGATCACCCACTTCGCCCTGGCCCTGATCGCGCTCTGGATCATCGCGGTGTCGGTGGGGCTGCCGAACCCGAAGTTCCCCAGCACCGAGGCCGGCTTCCGGGCCGAGCCGGCGGTGATCGCCATCGCGCCGTGCGTGGTGGTGGAGAACGCGGCCCGCGCCTGCGAGTCCGGCGACCCGGCCAGCCCGGCCGAGAAGGCCCAGCTCAAGGACGGCGACCGGATCACCGCGGTGAACGGCAAGCCGGTCTCCACCTGGGGCGACATGCTCGACGTGGTCCGGGCCACCCCGCCCGGCACGGCCACCGTCGCCTACGTGCGTGACGGCAAGCCGGCCGAGGCGCGGGTCGACCTGGCCTCGGTGCAGCGTCCGCCGCTGGGCGACCCGAAGGGCGCCGCCTCGGCAGTCTCCGCGCTCGGCGTGGCGCTCTCGCCCAGCACCCCGACCCGGGTCGAGTACGGCCCGGTCGCCGCGTTCGGCGCCACCGCCGACTTCACCGGCACCATGGCCGTGCAGACCGCGCACGCCATGCAGCGCATCCCGCAGAAGGTGCCCGCGTTGTGGAACGCGATCACCGGCGGCGAGCGCGACGTGGACACCCCGATCAGCGTGGTCGGCGCCAGCCGGCTCGGCGGCGAGGCCGTGGAGAACAACGCCTGGCTGGTGTTCTTCATGCTGTTCGTGTCGCTGAACTTCTTCATCGGCGTGTTCAACCTGCTGCCGCTGCTCCCGCTGGACGGCGGCCACATCGCCATCGCCTGGTTCGAACGGGCGCGGTCCTGGCTCTACGCACGCATCGGCCGCGCCGATCCGGGCCGCGTCGACTACCTCAAACTCATGCCGTTCACGTACGCGGTGATCCTGATCGGCGGCGCGTTCACGCTGCTCACAGTCACCGCCGATGTCATCAACCCCATCACGCTCTTCTCAAGGTGAGTGCCTGAAGTGACCGCTGTCAGTCTCGGTATGCCCCCCGTACCGCCGCCGCCGCTGGCCCCGCGCCGGGCCAGCCGCCAGATCATGGTCGGTTCGGTGCCGGTCGGTGGTGGCGCGCCGGTCTCGGTGCAGTCCATGACCACCACCCTCACCGCCGACGTCAACGCCACGCTCCAGCAGATCGCCGAGCTGACCGCGTCCGGCTGCCAGATCGTCCGGGTCGCCGTGCCGTCGCAGGACGACGTGGAGGCGCTGCCCGCGATCGCCAAGAAGTCGCAGATCCCGGTGATCGCCGACATCCACTTCCAGCCGAAGTACGTCTTCGCGGCGATCGACGCAGGCTGCGCCGCGGTCCGGGTGAACCCGGGCAACATCCGGCAGTTCGACGACAAGGTCAAGGAGATCGCGCGGGCCGCCGGCGACGCGGGCGTGCCGATCCGGATCGGCGTCAACGCCGGCTCGCTGGACAAGCGCCTGCTGGCCAAGCACGGCAAGGCCACCGCCGAGGCGCTGGTGGAGTCGGCGCTGTGGGAGTGCTCGCTGTTCGAGGAGCACGGCTTCCGGGACATCAAGATCTCGGTGAAGCACAACGATCCGGTGGTGATGATCCGCGCCTACCGGCTGCTGGCCGAGAAGTGCGACTACCCGCTGCACCTCGGCGTCACCGAGGCCGGCCCGGCGTTCCAGGGCACGATCAAGTCGGCGGTGGCGTTCGGCGCGCTGCTGGCCGAGGGGATCGGCGACACCATCCGGGTCTCGCTGTCCGCCCCGCCGGTCGAGGAGATCAAGGTCGGCAACGCGATCCTGGAGTCGCTGGGCCTGCGCGAGCGCGGCCTGGAGATCGTCTCCTGCCCGTCCTGCGGGCGGGCGCAGGTCGATGTCTACAAGCTGGCCGAGGAGGTCACCGCCGGGCTGGAGGGCCTGCCGGTGCCGCTGCGCGTCGCGGTCATGGGCTGCGTGGTGAACGGTCCGGGCGAGGCCCGCGAGGCCGACCTGGGTGTGGCCTCGGGCAACGGCAAGGGCCAGATCTTCGTCAAGGGCAAGGTCGTCAAGACCGTGCCCGAGGCGCAGATCGTGGAGACGCTGATCGAGGAGGCGCTGCGGATCGCCGACGAGATGGGCGCCGAGATCCCCGAGGAGCTGCGTGACCTGGTGCCGGGCGGCGCCACAGTCACAGTGCACTGATCTGCTTTTCGCGTCGCCGTGCGGCCGTCCCCGACAGGGGGCGGCCGCACGCGTCGTCTCAGGGCCGGGGGACGGCGGCGAAGGGGGAGAGGGTGAACCAGCCGGGCGCGGCGCGCCGCAACGCCTCCGGCCCGGTCACCTCCACCGCGCCGCCGCGCAGCGCCGCGGCCCACTCCAGGTCGCCCATCCAGACCTGGACCAGGGCGCGCAGTTCCGCCGTGACGGTCACCGTCACGTCGTGCCCGGGGTCGCTGTCGCAGACGTCGGCCTCGCCCGCGGCGATCACCATCCACCAGTCGCGCTGCGTCGTGGGCACGTCCCGGAAGCGGAACCGCACGACGGTACGCCCCAGCGGAACAGCGTCGTGGTCGACGTGGCGGTGCATGTCCCACAGCAGCAGCTTCGGGTCCAGGTCGGCGTCGCCCAGCTCGCCGATCCAGCGCACGCCCCAGGCGCCGAGTGCCTCCACCACGGGCCGCAGTTCGCGTCCGGCGGCGGTCGGGACGTAGCGCACGTCGGCGCCGTCGACCCGCCGCTCCACCACCCCGGCGCGGACGAGCTGGTGCAGCCGGCGGGACAGCAGCGTGGGCGACATCCGGGGCAGGCCTCGGCGCAGCTCGTTGAAGCGTTCCGAGCCGCTGACCAGCTCCCGGACCACGAGCAGCGTCCACCGCTCGTCGAGCAGTTCCATGGCCTTCGCCACGGGGCAGAACTGGTGGTAGGAGGCCCCCATGGCGGGCACGCTACGCCCGGCCCGCCACCCCGGCCAGCCGCCTGTCGGGAGCGGTACAGATCTCGTACTGGGGGCCGGGTCGTCCGCTGCCTAGCGTCCTGTGCAGGGACGACAGGTGAGGAGCGACCGATGATCGAGGAACGGGAACAGGACGCCGCGGTGAAGGCCCGGCACCGCGCGATGTGGGCGATGGGGGACTACGCCGCCGTGGCCGCGCAGGTGATCCCGGAGCTGGGGGCGACGCTGGTCCGGGCCGCCGGGGTGGCGCCGGGCATGCGGGTGCTGGACGTGGCGGCCGGGACCGGCAACGCGGCTCTGCCCGCGGCCCGGGCCGGTGCGGAGGTGGTGGCCGGCGACCTCACCCCGGAGTTGCTGGCGATCGGGCGGGCGGAGGCCGAGCGGGAGGGCTTGACGCTGACCTGGGAGGAGGCGGACGCGGAGGCGCTGCCGTACGCGGACGGCGCGTTCGACGCGGTGCTGTCGTGTGTGGGCGTGATGTTCGCGCCCCGGCACCGGGCCGCAGCCGACGAGGTGCTGCGGGTGTGCCGGCCGGGCGGGACGATCGGGCTGGTCAACTGGACTCCGGAGGGCTTCGTGGGCCAGTTGTTCGCGGCCATGCGGCCGTACGCGCCGCCACCGCCGCCGGGCGCGCAGCCGCCCCCGCTCTGGGGCGACGAGGAGCACGTCCGGGAGTTGTTCGGCGACCGGGTCGACGCGTTCGCGTCGGCGCGTGACGCCGTGGTGGTGGACCGGTTCGCCACGCCGGGGGACTTCCGGGAGTTCTTCGCGACCCGTTACGGGCCCACTGTGGCGGTCTACCGGGCGAACGCGGGCGACCCGGAGCGTACGGCCGGGCTCGACCGCGCGCTGACCGATCTGGCCGCCCGGCACCTGGACGGTGGCGTGATGCGCTGGGAGTACCTGCTCGTCACCGCGCGCCGCGCCTGACGGCACGCCGGCCGGTCGACGGTCGGCGTGCCGTTCCGGCGGCGGTGCTCACTCGGACTCGGCGAGGATGGCGTAGAGCTTGCGCCGGGTCTCGTCGAGCACCTGGGCGGCACGGGCGCGCTGGTCGTCGGTGCCGGTGGTCATGACCTGCCGCAGCGCCTGCATGGCCTGCGCGCCGGCGTCGCGGATGTCGTGCCAGCTGTTGACGGTCTGCTCGGCGAACTCCGCCCAGGGCGGGGCCTGCGCCGCGCCGGCCGCCTCGGCCTGGCCCGCCTCGGTCAGCGCGAACCGCTTGCGCCCGCCCTCGGAGTCGGCGGCGGTCGCGATGAGCCCCTCGTCCTCCAGCAGTTGCAGTGTCGGGTAGATCGAGCCGGGGCTGGGCCGCCAGGCCCCGCCGGTGCGGGAGTCGATCTCCTGGATCATCTCGTAGCCGTGCATCGGCCGTTCGGTGAGCAGGGCCAGCACGGCCCCGCGCACGTTCGGCCGCCGGCCGCGTCCGCGCCCGCCCCGGCCCCGCCCGTGGCCGTGGCCGTGGGGTCCGGGGGAGAAGGGCGGCGGACCCGGGGGTACGGGCGGGAAGCCGAAGCCGCCACGGCGGCGCATCTCGTCGTGCATGGCGTGCATGCGTCGATGGAAACCCATCAGGGCTCTCCTTCTGTCGTCGTATCACTGATGCATCAACGATATATCGGCAATGCATCGCCGACAAGACGTCACGTAAACCGGGCTGCAAACCGTACGTACGTACTGTTAGGGTGCCGGTGTGCGCCTGCTTCCCGAACCGGGCCCGTCCCGGACCCTCGCCCTCTCCACGCTCGTCAACACCGTCGGGCGGGGCACCTGGCTCACCGCCAGCGCGCTGTTCCTCACCCGGTCGGTCGGGCTCTCGGTGACCCAGGTCGGTGTGGCGCTCACGCTCACCGCGCTGGTCAGCCTGGTGGCGAGCACGCCGATGGGCTACCTCGCCGACCGCCTCGGCCCGCGCGGGCTCCAGATGGCCGCGTTGCTCGCCTCGGCCGGGTGCACGGCCGCGCTGGTCTCCGTGCGTTCGTTCACCGGCTTCCTGGTCGTCGGCGTGCTGATGGCGGTCGCCGACGCGGGCACCCGGGGCGCCCGCGGTGCGCTGATCGCCGGCGCCGTCCCGCCCGACCAGCGGGTCCGTACCCGCGCCTACCTGCGCGCTGTCACCAACGTCGGGATCTCGGTGGGCACGGTGCTGGCCGGGTTCGCGCTCGCCGCCGACACCCGCGGCGCGTACGTCACGCTGATCCTGCTCGACGCCGCCACCTACGTGCTGGCGGCGGCGGTGCTGCTGCGGCTCCCGCCGGTGCCGCCGATGCCCGCCCCGGCGCACGGGCCGCGGCTGATCGCGCTGCGGGACCGCCCGTTCCTCGCCTTCACCGTCCTGGACGGGCTCATGTCCATGCACTTCTCGCTGATCAACATCGCCCTGCCGCTGTGGATCGCCGGGCACACCACAGCGCCGAACTGGCTGATCTCCGTCTGCCTGCTCGTCAACACCGTGGTGGTGATCCTGTTCCAGGTCCGCGCCTCGCGGGGCACCGAGGACCTGACCGGCGCGGGCCGGGCCGCCCGCCGGGCCGGTGTCCTGCTCGCTGCCGCCTGCGCGCTGTTCGCCGCAGGGGGCGGCGTACCGGTCGCGGTGGCGGTGCCGCTGCTGCTGGCCGGAGCGCTGGTGCACGTCGTGGGGGAGTTGTGGCACGCGGCGGCCGGCTGGGGCATCTCCTTCGGCCTGGCCCCGGCGCACGCGCACGGGCAGTACCAGGGCGCGTACGGGATGGGCATGCAACTCGGCTCGATGGTCGCCCCGGTGGTCGTGACCACGCTCGCGATCGGCTGGGGCGTGCCCGGCTGGCTGGTGCTCGGCGTGGTGTTCCTGCTGCTCGGCGCAATGGTGCCGCCTGTGGTGCGATGGGCCGCCCGGACCCGGCCGCCCGCACCCGAACCGGTGCCGGCGCCGGCCGGCTGAGCGCCGTGCGGCAGGTGCCCGGTCGGCCCGCGCACGCCGGGGTGGATCTGGCAGGCTGGTAGCCGTGCTCACCATGCCGGTACGCCAACTGGGGGAGTCGGAGCGCCGCGCGGTCGAGCGGCTGCTCGACCTCGACCCGTACGCCGGCGCGCAGGTCGCCGAGCGGGTGGCGGCGCGCGGGCTGGCCTGGTGGCGGGCCGAGGCGCGGATCCTCGGGTACGGCTCCCGCCGGCACCTGGAGTCGATCTGCTGGCTGGGCGGCAACCTGACCCCGGTGCTCGCGTCCGAGTCGGCGGTGACCGCGTTCGCCGACCAGTTGAGCGCCGAGGAGCGGCTCTGTTCCTCGATCGTCGGCCGCGCCGACGCGGTGCTCGGGCTCTGGGACCGCCTCTCCGCGCACTGGGGGCCGGCTCGGGACGTACGCCCGAACCAGCCGCTGCTGGCGACGGACGCGCTGCCCGCCGTGGCGCCCGACCCGCACGTGCGGCGGGTGCGCGGCAGCGAGGTCGACCTGCTGTTCCCGGCGGCGGTGGCGATGTACACCGAGGAGGTCGGGGTGTCGCCGCTGGCCGAGGACGGCGGGCGCGGCTACCGGCGGCGGGTGACCGAGCTGGTGCGCGCCGGCCGCGCCTACGCCCGTTTCGTCGACGGGCGGGTGGTCTTCAAGGCGGAGCTTGCAGTGGTGACCCGCCGGACCGCGCAGGTGCAGGGCGTCTGGGTGGCGCCCGAGTGGCGTGGCCGGGGCATCGCCGCCGCCGCGATGGCGGCAGTGGTCCGCGACGCGCTGGAACGGGTCGCGCCCACAGTGAGCCTGTACGTCAACGACTTCAACCTGCCCGCCCGCCGGGTCTACGAGCGCTGCGGCTTCCGCCCGGTCGGCACGCTCGCCACAGTGCTGTTCTGAGGATCACTCCCGCCAGACGTCCCGAACCGGACACCCGGCGCTATGCTGGGCATGTTTTTATACTGACTAGTCAGTTCGGAATTCGGGGTCCTGATGAACATCGTCGAGGCCGTCGGCCTGGGTCTGCGCACCCGCCGGGGCTGGGTCTACCGGGACGTCGACCTCACCGCCGCGAGCGGTGAGCTGCACGCCGTCACCGGCCCGCCCGGCAGCGGGCGCACCTCGCTGCTGCTCGCGCTGGCCGGACGCTTCCCGCACAACCACGGCGAACTGCGCCGCCGCGGCCCGGCCGCGCTCGGCCAGGTCGCGGGCGTGCACGAGCCCGACCCGACGCTCACCGTCGCCGAACACATCACCGAACGCCTGCTGCTGCTCGGCCCGGTGCCACGCCGCCGGCGCCGCCTCGTGCCGGTGGCAGCGGTCCGGGCCCGCCGGGCCTACCGCCGCGACGCCTACGCCGCCGCCATCGCCGGCGCCGGACTCACCGACGCGCCCCTCGACCCCGACCGGTACGGCCGCGACCTCACCCCGGTCGAACGGCAGGTGCTCGGGCTCGTGCTCGCCAGCCTCGGCGGCCCCAGCCTGATCGTCGCCGACGACGTGGACGCCGGCGCCGACCGGCCCGAGCGGGAGTGGATGTGGGGCGCGCTGGAACGCCTCGCCGACCAGGGGTACGCGGTGGTCGCCAGCGCCCGCGCCGTCGAACCCGGGGTAACCGCCACCGTGCACCGCATCGGCGACCCGGCCCTGCCCGTCCCCGCCCTGACCGTGCCCACCGAGGTGTCCGCATGAGCGTCCTGCGACTGGCCCTGTTCGAGCTGCGCCGGATGACCCGGGGCCGGCTGCCGCGCGCCGCCCTGGCAGTGCTCACCATCGTCCCGCTGCTCTACGGCGCCCTCTACCTGTACGCGTTCTGGGATCCCTACGGGAAGATGGACCGGATCCCGGTCGCGCTTGTCAACGCCGACCGCCCGGCCACCGCCGGTGACGGCAGCGAGGTGCACGCCGGCCGCGACCTCACCGAGAAGCTGCTCGACCGCAAGGTGTTCGGCTGGACCGTGACCGACCAGGCCGACGCCACCAAAGGGCTGCGCGACGGGCGCTACCACCTGGTCTTCTCCATCCCGGAGGACTTCTCCGCCACGCTCGCCGCCGGCCCGGAACCGGACCGCCCGGCCCGGCAGGGCGAGCTGAAGGTCGTCAACGACGACGCCACCAACTACCTCTCCGGGCTGCTCGCCCGGTCGGCGTTCAGCGAGATCCGGGCCGCCGCCGCGCAGAGCACCGCTGCCACGTACTTCGACAAGATGCTGATCGGCTTCACCGACGCCAAGGCCGAGACCGGCCGCGCCGCCGACGGCGCCGGGAAGATCGCCGACGGGCTCGGCACCTCCCAGCAGGGCGCGGGAAAGATCGCCGACGGGCTCGGTGACGCCGAGGACGGCGCCGGTCAGCTCGCCGGTGGACTCAACCAGTCGGTCCAGGGCGCGGACAAGCTCGCCAAGGGCCTCGACCAGCTGCGGACCGGCGCCGCCCAGCTCGCCGACGGCGCCGGGCGCGCCGCCACCGAGACCAAGGCCGCGGCCGCGACCGTGAACGCCGCCGCCGACAGGTACGAGCCGGTGCTGCGCCGCAACGCCGACAAGATCGAGAAGGCGGCCACGCTCGTCGCCGACGGCGCGCAGCAGCTCGCCGCCGGGCTGGACGCGCTACCCGGCAAGGCCGCCGAGGTGGTCGCGACCGCCGAGGAGGTCAGCGACCGGCTCGACGCGGTCGCGAAGGAACACCCCGAACTGGCCGACGACCCGGACTTCGCCGCCGCCCGCAAGGCCGCCGACCGGGCCGTCACGCAGGCCCGCTCAGTGGTGGCCGCGCTGGACAAGACCGACATGGCCACGTTGCGCAAGCAGATGACCGACGTGGCGAAGACCGCCCGCGAGGTGGCCGCCGCCGCGCCGCACCTGGCCGACGGCGTCGCCTCCGCCCGCGCGAAGGTCAACGAGCTGGCCGGTGGGCTCACCACGCTGGCGCAGGGCAGCGCCAAGCTCCGCGACGGGCTGGGCGACGCGTCGACCGGCGCCGACCAGTTGCGCGGCGGCCTCTACCGGCTCGCCACCGGCGCCCGCCAGCTCGACGGCGGCCTGGCCCAGCTCGGCAGCGGCAGCAACCGCCTGGTCGACGGGCTGACCCGGCTGGAGGGCGGCGCCGGCGACCTCGCCGACGGGCTCGCCGCCGGGGAGCGGAAACTACCCGGGTACGACGACGCGGCCACCCGCGCCGGCGTGCTCGGCGACCCGGTCGGCCTGATCCGCGACTCGCAGAACCCGGCCGGCTCGTACGGCGTGGGCTTCGCCCCGTACTTCCTGTCGCTGGCGCTCTGGGTCGGCGCGATGATCACGTACATGCTGTTGCGGCCGGTCAACCGGCGGCACGTGATGTCCGGCGCGCCCGGCTGGCGGGTCGTGCTCGCCGGGTGGCTCCCGGCCGCGGGCATCGGCCTGGCCCAGGTCACTGTGCTCTACACGGTGGTGACGCTCGGGCTCGGGCTCGACCCGCGGCACGGACCGGCCACGTTCGGTCTGCTCGCCCTCACCTCGCTGGCGTTCACCGCGATCATGCAACTGCTCGGCGTGGCGCTCGGCCCGGCCGGGCGGCTGGCCGCGCTGGCGCTGCTGATGCTCCAGCTCACCTCGTCCGGCGGCACCTACCCGGTGCAGACCTCGCCCGGCTTCTTCCAGGCGATCCACCCCTGGCTGCCGATGACGTACGTGGTGGACGGCCTGCGGCACACCATCAACGGCGGTACGACCGCCCCGGTGGTCACCGCCGCGCTGGTGCTGCTCGCGTTCGGGCTGGGCGCCATGGCGCTCACCGTCGGCGCGGCCCGCCGGTCCCGCCGGCTGACCCCGGCGAAGCTGCACCCCGAACTGACCATGTGAGGATGAGCCGGTGACGGACGGACGGACGCGCCGGCGCGAGGACACCCGCCAGCGCCTCTTCGTGGCGGCGGTGGACCTCATCGCCGAGCAGGGCTTCTCGGCCACCACTGTGGACGACATCGCGGCCCGGGCCGGTGTGGCGAAGGGGACCGTCTACTACAACTTCGAGTCCAAGACCGTCCTGTTCGAGGAGCTGCTGCGGCACGGCATCGGCCTGCTCACCGCCGAGTTCCGGGCCGCCGTCGACGGGCTGCCGCCGCTGGAGGCGCTCGGCGCGCTGGTCCGCGCCCAGCTGGAGTACATCCGCCGCTACCGCGCCTTCGCCCAGCTCCTGCTCTCGGAGATGTGGCGGACCAACAGGGAGTGGCAGCAGACGCTGCGGCTGCTGCGCGGCGAGGCCGTCGCGGTGATCGCCGACACGGTGAAGGCCGGCGTGGACAGCGGCGACCTGCCCGCCGACCTGGACGTGCGTACCGCCAGCTCGGCGCTGTTCGGCGTCGGGCTGGTGGTAGCAGTGGACTGGCTGGTCTTCTCGCCGGAGCGGCCGATCGACGAGGTGCAGGAGTCGCTGCTCGGCATCGTCCGGCGGGTCGCCCGGACCTGACCAGCGGGCGGTAATTCGGTTGATTCCGGGCCGCCGGAAGGGTGAGGGTGAGGGCACCGCCCCACCGATCCGAGTCCGGAGGACCTTCCATGCGCCTGCTCCGAGATCTCTGGGCCACGGCGCCCCGGCGGATGACGGCGGTCCTGCTGCTGATCGTGCTCGGCGCCGCCGGCCAGGCGGCCGCCTCCGCGCTGGCCGGGCCGGTGCTGGTGCACCGCTCGTCCGGGTGGTTCGTCGCGCTCGCGGTGGCGCTCGTCGCCGCTGTCGTCACCGACCTGCTGATCGGCCTGATCATGGCCCGGCTCACCGCCGACTGGTCGGCCGACGTGCGACGGCGGCTCTGCCGGGTCGCGCTCGGCCAGGACCTGCCCACCCTGGAGACCACGCCGGTCGGCGAGCTGCTCGACCGGATCGACAACGACGTCTACCAGGTCGCCGCCGAGATGCGGAACACCGGCGTACGGCTGGTGCAGGGCCTCGCGGTCTGTGTCCTCGCGACGGTGAGCGCGCTGATCGTCTGGTGGCCCGCCGGTGTCGGCATGATCGTGCTCACCTCCCTGCTCGCGGTGACGCTGCGCCGCCCGACCGCCCGGATCGCCCCGGCCCGGATGGCCGAGGAGGAGGCGTGGTCCGACCTCGCCGCAGTGATGGAGGAGGCGGTGCACGGGCAGGACGACGTGCGCACCAGCCTCGCCCGGCCGTACGTGCTGCGCCTCTACGCCCGCCGCGCGGCCGAGGTGATCGCCCGGTGCGGCCGGGTGTTCCGGCTCTCCGCGCGGGTCACCGCGGTCGCCGCCGGCGCGGTCGGGCTCGGCGTCGCGGGCGTGGTGCTGGGCGGCGCGTGGGCGCTGTCCACCGGCCGGGTGGACGCCGCGCGGCTCACCGCGATCTGGCTGCTGGCCGTCGCGTTCGGCGCGACCGTCGAGCAGATCGCCCGCTGGGTGCCGCACCTGCAACAGGCGTTCGGCGCCTGGGGCCGGGTGCAACTGCTCGCCGGATCGCCGCAGGAGCCGGGCGGCGGCGACGCCCCGGTCGACGGCGACCTGACCGTGCGCGGGCTCACCTACCGCTACCCGTCCGGCGGGGACGACCGCGGTCCGGCGCTGCGCGACGTCCACCTCGACTTCGTCCGCGGGCGATCGTACGCGCTCGTCGGGCGGACCGGCTCGGGCAAGTCGACGCTGGCCAAGGTGCTCACCCGGGCGGTGGAGGTACCGCGCGGCACGGTGTTCCTCGGCGGCACCGACCTGGTCGACCTGGACGTGGAGGAACTGCGCCGGTGGATCGCCGTGGTGCCGCAGCGCACCGAGATCCTGGCCGGCACGCTCGCCGAGAACGTGGCGCTGTTCGATCCGGAGCTGCTGGACGCGGCCGAGCGGGCGCTGGCCGAACTGGGCCTGGCCGGCTGGATCGCCGAACTGCCCGACGGCGTGCACACCCGGCTCGGCGACGGCGGCTACGTGCTCTCCGCCGGGCAGGAACAACTCGTCGCGTTCGCCCGCATCCTGGTCCGCGACCCGCACGTGGTGATCCTCGACGAGGCCACCGCGCGGCTCGACCCGGTCACCGAGAACCGCGTACGAGAGGCCACCGAACGGCTGCTCACCGACCGGATCGGCATCGTCATCGCGCACCGGCTCTCCTCGGTGCGCCGCTGCGACGAGGTGGTCGTGATGGCCGACGGCGCGGTGCTGGAGGCCGGCCCGCTGCGCGAGTCGGCCCGCTTCGCCGAGCTGCTCGCCACCAGCCACGCCGGGGCGTACGCCGGGGTGGGCGCCCGGCGCGGCGGTGTGGAACTGCTCGACGCGCCCGCCTGGGACGACGCGCCCGCCACACCGGCCGCGCCCTCGACGCGGCCGGCCGCCGTGCCGCGCACCGACCCGCCACCGGCGCCGCCCTCGCCGCCCGCGCGGACCATGCGGGAGATCTTCCGGCTGGGCACCAACGATCCGCGGTACGGCCTGCTCTCGGTCGGCCTGTTCGTCGTGATGACGGTGCTCGGTCTGGACGGCGCGGTGCTGCCCTGGCTCTGGGCCGACCTGGTCGGCGGCGGCGACCCGTGGCTGCCGGCGCTGGGCATCGTGGCCGCGCTGCTGGTGGTGCTGCCGCTGCCGTACCTGACGAACCTGTGGTTCCCGCAGTGGTGGATCCGGCAGATGCTGCGGATCAGCGCCCGGCTGGTGCACGGGCAGACCGGCGCGCGCCGGGTCAGCGGGCACACCCCGGCCGAGGTGGTGGCCCAGGGCGGCGACACCGACCGGGTGGTGCACCTGGCCGACAACCTGATGGACCAGTTCATCTCGCTGGTCATCGTGGTCGCCATGACGCTGGTGACCGGCAGCTTCGTACCGGCGGTGTTCTTCGTCGGCACGATGGTGGTGTCCGGGCTGGCGGCGACGCTGTTCGCGCCGCGGCTGGAACGCACGGCCGCAGGCACGGTGAAGGCGCGCGCCGCGTTCGCCACCGCGCTGGTGTCCGCGCTGTCCGCCGCCCGTACGGTCAAGCTGGCCGGCGCCACCCGCCCGGTGCTGCGCCACCTCGCCCGGCTGGACGAGGTACGCAGCGAGCGGCAGCGACGCGAGATCGCCATGCAGGTGTGGGCCCGGTCCACCCCGTCGGTCGCCAGCGGCCTGCTGCCGATCGGCGCGTGGGCGCTCTACCTGGCCGGTGAGCTGTCCGCAGGTGCCACGCTGGTGGCCGTGTCCACCCTGGGCGCGGCCCGCTGGTTCGCGTGGACCACCGCGTCGCTGGTGTCGCAGTACCCGTCGGCGCGCGTGTGGACCAAGCGGACGGTGGCGATGACCGGCGAGGCCGTGTACGCGGCGCCGGTGCCCGGCCTCGATCTGGTCGCGGGCACCGCGCCCGCGCCCGAGCCGCCGCCCCGGCACCCGCTGCGCCGCCTGGAGCTGTCCGGCTTCGGCGCGCTGCACTCCGACGGCACGCTCGCCGTCCGCGACGTCGACCTGGTGGTCGAGCGCGGGCAACTGGTGCTGGTCGTCGGCCCGGTCGGGTCCGGCAAGTCGTCGCTGCTGCGCGCGCTCGCCGGGATCGTGCACCACGTCGGCGAGCTGCGCTGGAACGGTGACCCGGTCACCGAGCCGGAGATGTTCCTGCGCCCCAACCAGGTCGGGTACGTGGGCCAGCTACCCCGGGTGCTCTCCGGCACGGTGGCCGACAACATCGCGCTCGGCCACCAGGTGGACGCCGCCGGAGCGGTCTCGACCGCCCAGCTCGAACACGACCTGGCCGCGGCCGGCGGCGGGCTCGGGCTGCTGATCGGGCACAAGGGAACCCGGTTGTCCGGTGGTCAGCTCCAGCGGCTGGCGCTGGCCCGGGCGCTCGCGCCGCGTACCGAGCTGCTGGTGGCCGACGACGTGTCGTCGGCGCTGGACGTCAGCACGGAGCTGGCGCTGTGGGCGGCGCTGCGCGAGCACGGGGTGACTGTGGTCGGCTCGACCGCGAAGCGGGCCGCCCTGGTCCGGGCCGACCACGTGGTGGTGCTGATCGACGGCACAGTGGCGGACCAGGGCACCTGGACCGACCTGGAACCCCGCTGGAACCACCTGGCCGGCTGACCGCCCCCGCCCCACCGGGCGGGGGCGGGGTGGGTCAGAAGGCTCGGGTGTACTGGTCGGGCCAGGCCGGGGCGGCGCCGAGCTTGGCGGCGGCGCGGCGCGGCCAGTACGGGTCGCGCAGCAGTTCCCGCCCCAGCAGCACCAGGTCCGCCTCGCCGCCGGCCACGATCTGCTCGGCCTGCTCGGGCTCGACGATCAGGCCCACGGCGCCGGTCGGCACCCCGGCGTCGCGGCGGATCCGGGCGGCCAGCGGCACCTGGTAGCCGGGGCCGACCGGGATGGACGCCTGGACGGCCGCGCCGCCCGAGGACGTGTCGATCAGGTCGACTCCGGCGGCGGCCAGTTCCCCGGCGAGCACCACGCTGTCGTCGACGGTCCAGCCGTCGTCGGTCCAGTCGGTGGCGGAGATCCGGGTCAGCACCGGCACGGACTCGCCGACGGCGGCGCGTACCGCGCGGGCCACCTCCAGGGTGAGCCGCATCCGGGCGGCCCGGTCACCGCCGTAGCCGTCGGTGCGCCGGTTGGTGAGCGGGGACAGGAACTCGTGCAGCAGGTAGCCGTGCGCGGCGTGGATCTCCACGGCGGCGAACCCGGCGTCCAGCGCCCGCCCGGCGGCGGTGGCGAAGGCGTCCACCACCGCGGCGATGCCCGCCTCGTCCAGCGCGGTCGGCGTGCGGTACTCCGGCACGAACGGCTGGTCGCCGGGGCCGACAGGGGTCCAGCCGCCCTCGGCGTCCGGCACCCCGCCGCGCGCCGGTGCCCACGGCCGGTACGTGGACGCCTTGAACCCGGCGTGCGCGAGCTGCACGGCCGGGACCGCGCCGTGGGCGGCGACGAACGCGGTGATCGGCCGCCACGCGTCGACGTGCGCGTCGGACCAGAGCCCGGTGTCCTGCGGGCTGATCCGGCCCTCGGGCACCACAGCCGTCGCCTCGGTGATCACCAGGCCGGCCCCGCCGACCGCGCGGGAGCCGAGGTGGACGCGGTGCCAGTCGGTGGGCAGGCCGTCCGGCCCGGCGCTGTACTGGCACATGGGCGCCAGCGCGATCCGGTTGGGCAGCGTGACGCCGCGCAGGGCGAGCGGGGTGAACAGGGCGCTCATTCTCGGATCCTCCGGTCGTGGCAACGGGTGCGCCTCCTTCTCAGGACACGCACCCGAAGAGGTGTGGATCAGGCGGGTACGGGTTCGAGCCGCTCGGTTTCGGCCGGCTCGATGAGGTCGCGCTTGCCGGCCGAGTCGTACGCGGCCCGGTCGAGCGTGCCCTCCCGGGCGGCCACGATGGTCGGCACCACGGCCTGCCCGGCCACGTTCGTGGCGGTACGGATCATGTCCAGGATCGGGTCGATGGCCAGCAGCAGGCCGGCCCCGGCCAGCGGCAGGCCCAGCGTGCTCAGGGTCAGCGTCAGCATGACGATCGCGCCGGTCAGGCCGGCGGTCGCAGCCGAGCCCACCACCGAGACGAACGCGATCAGCAGGTAGTCGGTCACACCCAGGTTCACGCCGAACACCTGCGCCACGAAGATCGCGGCGAGCGCCGGGTAGATGGCGGCGCAGCCGTCCATCTTCGTGGTGGCGCCGAACGGCACCGCGAAGGAGGCGTACTCGCGGGGGACGCCCAGGCGCTCGACCGACCGCTGGGTCACCGGCATGGTGCCCACCGACGAGCGGGAGACGAACGCCAGCTCGATGGCGGGCCAGGCGCCGGCGAAGAAGCGCAGCGGGTTGAGCTTGCCGGCCACCGCGAGCAGCACCGGGTAGACCACGAACAGCACCAGCGCGCAGCCGACGTAGACGGCCGTGGTGAACTTCGCGAGCGGGGCCAGCAGGTCCCAACCGTACGAGGCGACGGCGTTGCCGATCAGGCCGAGCGTGCCGATCGGGGCGAGCCGGATGACCCACCAGAGCGCCTTCTGCACGATCGACAGCAGCGAGCGGTTGAGCGACACGAACGGCTCGGCGGCGTCGCCGACCAGCAGCGCGGCGGCGCCCACCACCAGGGCGAGGAAGACGATCTGCAGGACGTTGCCCTCGACGAACGCGCCGACCGGGTTGGTCGGGACGATGCCGGTGAGGAAGTCGATCCAGGAGCCGGTGGTCTTCGGCGCGGTGGCGCCGGCCGGGTCCAGGTTGACGCCCCGGCCGGGGTCGGTGAGCAGGCCGATGCCGATGCCGATGCTCACCGCGATGAGCGCTGTGACGCCGAACCAGAGCAGCGTCTTGACTGCCAGCCGGGCGGCGTTGGCGACGCCGCGCAGGCTCACCACGCTGACCACGATGGCGGTGAAGACCAGCGGCGGCACGGCGAGCTTGAGCAGCTGGACGAAGAGGCCGCCGACGGTGTCGAGCGTGCTGGTCAGCCAGGCGAGGTCGGCGGCGCGGGCGAGGAAACCGAGCGCCACGCCGAGCACGAGGCCGAGCAGGATCTGGACGGAGAAGGGGATTCTGCGCAGGGCGGAAGTCATGAGGACGGATCCAAGGTCTGGAGAGGGAAGGCGGGCGTCGGGGGCGTGGAGCTACGCCGGACAGACGCCGCTGGCCTGCCGTCGCAGATCGACGTACAGGCGCTCGGTGAGGCACCAGACATTGGTCATCGTCGCGACACGTTACTCCCGCCCCGGGCCGTAACGGAAGGACCGTCGCCGGTGAGGCTCCTTACAGCCAGGTAGCCGGAGGTGACCAGTCCCCAGGCGGCGACCACGACCAGCAGCACCCGCTCCGACACCCCGAGCAGCGCGCTGCGCCCGACCAGCAGCAGCGCCGCCGCTACTACGGCGGCCACCGGCAGCGCCACCGCCGCGCCGACCGCGGCGATCCGCCGCAGCCCCTGGTCCGTCGCCGGGGAGAACAGCAGTACGAGCATGGCGAGCACCACCGCGGCGGTCGCCGCGATGCTCGCACCGCCGTGCACCAGGTCGGCCACCGTTGTCGCCTCGAACGGCGGCAGCGGACAGCCTTCGCTGCACGTGACGGCGCCGGAGAGCACCGTGGCGACCGCGCCGACGCCGAGCAGCCCGGCCGCCGCCCGCAACCCCGGTGGCAGCGCCCCGGCGAGCAGCAGCAGCGACGCGGCCACCGAGAAGATCCCCAACCGGTACGCCCCGGCGTACCCGCTGTCGGTGATGCCCGCCTCACTCACGTACGCGATGGGGCCCGGGCCGGGACCGGCGATCACCGCGACAGTCACCGCTGCCGCGCCGGCTGCCAGGCAGACGGCGGCGAACGCGGCGGCGATCCGGCGGCCGGTGTCCTCAGCCACGTCCGTGCGGGGTGGTCCAGCCGGACAGGTCCGGCCCCAGCGGCACGATCCGGGTCGGGTTGATCATGTCGTGGGTGGCGTAGTAGTGCCGCTTGATGTGGTCGAAGTCCACCGTCTCGCCGAAGCCCGGCGTCTGGAACAGGTCCCGCGCGTACGCCCACAGCACCGGCATCTCGGTGAGCTTGCGCTCGTTGCACTTGAAGTGGCCGTGGTACGCCACGTCGAAGCGCACCAGCGTGGTGAACAGGCGCACGTCCGCCTCGGTGATCGCGTCGCCCATCAGGTAGCGCCGCCCGGCCAGCCGCTCGCTCAGCGCGTCGAGGCGGGCGAACAGCGCGGTGAACGCCTCGTCGTACGCCTCCTGGGAGGTGGCGAAGCCGCACCGGTAGACGCCGTTGTTGACGTCCCGGTGGATCTCCGCCATCAGCGCGTCCATCTCCGGGCGCAGCTCGACCGGGTACAGATCCGGCGCGTCCGGCGCGTGGAACCGCCGCCACTCGGTCGAGAAGTCCAGCGTGAGCTGCGGATAGTCGTTCGTCACGACTCGTCCGGTGAGCGTGTCCACGAGCGCCGGCACCGTCACCCGGCCGGTGTAGTCCCTGTCGGTGGACAGATACGCCTCGGACAGGAAGCCGATGCCGAGCACCGGGTCGAAGCCGTCCGGGTCGAGCGCGAACCGCCAGCCCCGCTCGTCCCGGATCGGGTCGACGGTGCCCAGCGAGATCACCTCGTCCAGCCCGAGCAGGCCGCGCACGATCCGGGCCCGGTGCGCCCACGGGCAGGCCCGGCACCAGATCAGCCGGTAGCGGCCCGCCTCCAGCGGCCAGCGTCCCTGCTCGTCCGGCCCGCCCCCCTCGGGTGACGTGGAGTGCGGAGTGACCCGGCCGGTGAACCGGTTGGGCTGGCGGACGAACGCGCCGCCACCGCTGGTCTCTGCGCTGAACTGGGCCCCGGACATGCGGCAAACCTATCCGCTCCGGTCACGGATATCCTGGCGCCGGGTACCCCCGCGACCCGCCGACCGACCCCTTCCCACCCCCGAAGGACGTACGCGCGATGACAGTGGCCTATCTCGTTGCCGGAGTCCGCACCCCGATCGGCCGGTACGCCGGCGCGCTGGCAGGGGTCCGCCCCGACGACCTGGCCGCGCACGTCGTCCGCGAGCTGGTGGCCCGCCACCCCTCGGTCGACTGGGCCCGCACCGACGACGTGATCCTGGGCTGCGCCAACCAGGCCGGCGAGGACAACCGCAACGTGGCCCGGATGGCCGCGCTGCTCGGCGGCCTGCCGGAGGAGGTGCCGGGCAGCACCGTCAACCGGCTCTGCGGCTCCGGCCTGGACGCGCTCGCCTCCGCCGCCCGCGCGATCGTCGCCGGGGAGGCCGACCTGGTGGTGGCCGGCGGCGTGGAGAGCATGAGCCGCGCGCCGTTCGTCATGCCGAAGGCGGCCACGCCGTTCGCCCGCACCGCCGAGGTGTACGACACCACGATCGGCTGGCGGCTGGTGAACCCGCTGATGCGCAAGGGGTGGGGCATCGACTCGATGCCGGAGACGGCGGAGAACGTGGCAGCGGAGTTCGGCGTGGACCGGGCCGCGCAGGACGCCTTCGCGTACCGGTCGCAGCAGCGGGCCGCCAAGGCGCAGGCCGACGGCCGGCTGGCCGAGGAGATCGTCCCGGTGACGGTGCCCGCGGGCAAGCGCGAGACGAAGCTGGTCGAGGCCGACGAGCACCCGCGCGAGACGTCGCTGGAGAAGCTCGCGGCGCTGCCCACCCCGTTCCGCGAGGGCGGCACTGTGACCGCCGGCAACTCCTCCGGCGTCAACGACGGCGCCGTCGCGCTGCTGGTCGCCTCCGCGGCCGCCGTCGAGCGCTACGGCCTCACCCCGCTGGCCCGGGTACGCGGTGCCGCGTCGGCAGGCGTACCGCCGCGGATCATGGGCATCGGTCCGGTTCCGGCGACCCGGAAGCTGCTCGACCGCACGGGCCTGTCGCTCGCCGACGTGGACGTGATCGAGCTGAACGAGGCGTTCGCCGCGCAGTCGGTGGCGGTGCTGCGCGAGCTGGGCCTGCCGGAGGACGCCGAGCACGTCAACCCCGGCGGCGGGGCCATCGCGCTGGGTCACCCGCTCGGCGCCAGCGGTGCCCGGCTGGCGTTGACCGCCGCGCTGGAACTGCGCCGAAGGGGCGGCCGGCGGGCGCTCGCCACCATGTGCATCGGTGTCGGCCAGGGCATCTCGCTGCTGCTGGAGTCGGCCGCCTGAACCGGGCCGCCGGCATCGCCTCCAGTGGATCTCCCGAACCCGGCCGTACCGGCCTAGAGTGGTCTGGACCACATGATCCGCCATCGACGGCGGACGACGACCTGGGGGACCGAGCGATGCAGACGCCGGAGAGCCTGCCCACCGAGATCGACCTGACCCGGCCGAGCGCCGCCCGGGTCTACGACTACTTCCTCGGTGGGGCGCACAACTTCGAGATCGACCGGCAGCTCGCCGAACAGATCGCGGCGATGACGCCGAACCTGGCCGCCACCATGCGCTCCGGGCGGGAGTTCCTGCGCCGGGCCGTACGGGTGCTGCTCGACGCCGGCATCGACCAGTTCCTCGACGTCGGCTCCGGCATCCCCACCGTCGGCAACGTGCACGAGGTCGCCCAGGCCGCCGACCCGGACGCCCGCATCGTGTACGTGGACATCGACCCGGTTGCCGTGGCGCACAGCCACGAACTGCTCGCCGGCAACGACCGGGCCACGGCGATCCTGGCCGACCTGCGCGAGCCGAAGCTGATCCTGGACCACGCCCGCGCCAGCGGCCTGATCGACTTCGACCGGCCGCTGGGCATCCTGCTCGCCGGCGTGGTGCACTTCGTGCCCGACGCCGACCGCCCGGCCGACATCCTGGCCACGCTGCGCGCCGCCGCCGCACCCGGCAGCTACCTGGTCATCTCCCACTCCACGTTCGAGGACCAGCCGCAGGAGATGCTGGACGCGCAGCGGCTGTCGGCGCGTACCGCCACCGAGATCACGCTGCGCTCGCGGGCCGAGATCACCGGCTTCTTCGGCGACTGGACGATCCTCGAACCGGGCGTCGTGCACATGCCGCTGTGGCGGCCCGACTCCCCGTCGGACGTGGACGAGCACCCGGAGCGGTTCGGGGCCTTCGGCGGCGTCGCCCGGCACGACCGCGCCGACGGCTGAGCCCCATGCGCGCCCCGGACAGCGACGGGGGAGACGTCAGCCGGCCCGGCGCCGCCGCGTACGCCGCCGAGTGGGCTCGCGCGGTGCGCCGTATCGGGTTCGTGCCGCTGAGCGCGGCCGAGACCGAGCGCCTGCTGGTGCCGCTCACCGAGCGACTCGGCGAGGCCCTGCTCGCCCCCACCTTCTCCGCCCGCCCGGCGGAGGAGGTGGGGCGTGCCCTGGTCCAGGCGCACCTCACCGAGCCCGGCGTGCTCGACTGGTCGGTGCAGGCGCTCGGCGACCGGTTCCTGCCCTGGGTGCTGCCGTCGCGCACCGAGTCGCCGGAGCTGCGTGAGCGGGTCGCGCTGCTCCAGGGCGCGTTCGCCGCCGGGTTCGCCCGCGCGCTGCGCGACCGGGTCTTCAGCCAGCAGGAGCGGATCGCCCGGTCCGCGTGGCAGGCCCGGGACACCGTCGAGCAGGCGCTGCGGGACAGCGAGGCGCGGTTCCGGGCGGTCTTCACCGGCGCCGCCATCGGCATCGGCATCGCCGGGGTGGACGGGCAGATCATCGAGGTCAACCAGTCGTTCGCGGACATGCTCGGCTACGCCGTCGCGGAGATGCGGCGGATGAACGTCTCGGCGTTGTTCCACCCCGACGACGCGGCCGGGATGTGGGAGCTGTACCAGGAGCTGATCGAGGGCAAGCGGGACAGCGCGCGGGTGGAGAAGCGCTACTACCGCAAGGACGGCAGCGTGGTCTGGACCGACCTCGCGGTCTCGCTCATCCGGCACGACGACGGCCGGCCCCGGTTCACCGTGGCGATGGTGGAGGACATCACCCAGCGGTACGAGTTGCAGCAGCGGCTGCGCTTCCAGGCGCTGCACGACCCGCTGACCGGCCTGCCCAACCGGACGCTGTTCTTCGAGACGCTCGGCGACGTCTTCGACGGCGCCGGTCCGGAGCAGCGCGTCGGGCTGTGCTTCATCGACCTGGACGGCTTCAAGGCGGTGAACGACAGCCTCGGCCACGACCTGGGCGACCGGCTGCTCAAGGTGATCGCCCGCCGGCTCAGCGACTGCGTGGCCGGGCGCGGCCACCTGGTGGCCCGGATGGGTGGCGACGAGTTCGTCATCCTGGTCGACTCCGACGGCGGCATCGACGACGCGGTGGAGGTCGCCGAGCTGGCGCTGGCCGCGGTGTCCGCGCCGGTGCACGTCGGTGACCAGCAGCTCGCCGTGTCGGCGAGCATCGGCATCGTGGAGTGCCCGGCGGCGGAGACGAGCGTCGGCGACCTGATGAAGGCCGCCGACACCACGCTCTACTGGGCCAAGGCGGAGGGCCGGGGCCGCTGGGCGGTGTACGACCCGGAGCGCAGCGCCGCCGACATCGCCCGCTCCGCGCTGGCCGCGAACCTGCCCGCCGCGCTGGACCGGGGCGAGTTCGTGCTGCACTACCAGCCGATCGTGTCGCTGCTGGACGGCACGATGGTGGCGGTCGAGGCGCTGGTGCGCTGGCAGCACCCGGAGCTGGGGCTGATCGGGCCGGACCGGTTCATCGGGCTGGCCGAGGAGACCGGCCTGATCGTCCGGCTCGGCGCCTGGGTGCTGCGTCAGGCGTGCCGCGACGCCGAGTCGTGGCGGCGCGCGTACCCGGACACCACGCCGGTGGTGAGCGTCAACCTGGCCGCCCGGCAGGCCGACGACCCGGCCATCGTGGAGACGGTGGCGGAGGCGTTGCAGCACACCGGCCTGCCGGCCGAGCTGTTGCAGCTGGAGCTGACCGAGAGCGCCGTCATGGGCAGCGCCGGCGAGCCGCTGCGGACGCTGCACCAGCTCGCCGGCCTCGGGCTGCGGCTGGCCATCGACGACTTCGGCACCGGCTACTCGAACCTCGCGTACCTGCGGCGGCTGCCGATCCACTGCGTGAAGCTGGCCGGCCCGTTCGTCGAGGGGATCCGGGGTGACGGCGGGGACGCGGTCGCCGACCATCGGGACGAGCGGATCGTGGACGCGCTGGTCCGGCTGGCGCACGCGCTGGAGCTGTCGGTGACGGCCGAGGCGGTGGAGACCGAGGTGCAGGCCGAACGGCTGCGGGCGCTGCGCTGCGACACCGGGCAGGGCCGGCTGTTCGGGGCCCCGATGCCCGCCGACGGCATCCGCGCCCGCCTGGGCGGGTAAGGAAGGGCCCCCTCTTAACGCCTCCGGTAGAGGAGGGGGCCCCGCTTAACACCTCCCGCGCACGCGGCAGGCGAGGAAGGGAGAACCGGTGAGCCTCACCGATTCGCAGGCCGTGGTGTCGGTGGTCGCCGCGCTGGCGATCGTCGCCGGCCTGGCCGGGGTGGTGGTGCCCGGGTTACCGGCGCTGCCGCTGTGCTGGGGCGGCGTACTGGTGTGGACGCTGTTCGGCGACGCCGGGCCGGGCCGCTGGGCGGTGCTCGCCGCCGCCACGGCGATCGCCGCCGGTGGCACCGTGCTCAAGTACCTCTGGCCGGGGCGCAACCTGAAGCGGACCGGCGTGCCCACCACCTCGCTGCTGGCGGGCGGCCTGCTCGGCGTGGTCGGGTTCTTCGTGATCCCGGTGGTCGGGCTGCCGATCGGCTTCGTCGGCGGGATCTTCGGCGCCGAACGGCTGCGGCTCGGCGACACCCGCCTCGCCTGGCCGGCCACGGTGCAGGCGCTCAAGGCCGCCGGGTTGTCGATGGTCCTGGAGTTCACCGCCGGCCTGATGATCGCCGCGCTGTGGGTCGCGGGGCTGCTGTTCGTCTGACCGTCGCCGGACCACCCGGCGGCTACCCCACCGGTACGGTCGACCGGATGCGGACAACAGTCCTGGGCGGCCTCGGCGCCTTCCCCACCGCCCACCAGGCCTGCGCCGGCTTCCTCGTCGAACACGACGGCTTCCGGCTGCTGATCGACCCCGGCTACGCGACGCTGCAACCGTTGCTGGCGCTCACGAGGGCGGAGCACGTCGACGCCGTCTACGTCAGCCACGGCCACCCCGACCACTGCGCCGACCTGCAACCGCTGGTCCGCGCCCGGGTGCTCGCGAACCGGTCCGGGCCGCCCCTGCCGGTGTACGCCCCCACCGGCAGCCTCGCCGGACTGCTCGCGATCGACGAGCCGGGCCTGCTCGAACCCGGGTACCGGCTGACCGGGTTCACCCCGGGGGAGACGCTGCGTCTCGGGCCGTACGAGGTGCGGACGTTCGCGTTGCCGCACTGGGTGCCGAACGCCGGAGCCCGGTTCTCGGCGGCGGGCCTGGTGCTCGCCTACACCGGGGACACCGGACCCAGCCCGGCGCTGGTGGAGCTGGCCCGCGACGCGGACCTGCTGATCGCGGAGGCGACCTATCCGGACGACATCCCGCAGCGGCACGAGGGGAACCTGTCCAGCGCCGTCGAGGTCGGCCGGTACGCCGCCGAGGCCGGGGTGCGGCGCCTCCTGCTCACCCATTTGTGGCCGGGGACGGAGCCGCGGGAGGCGCTGGCCGCCGTACGGCGCGGGTTCGCCGGCCCGGTGGAGGTGGCTGCGCCCGGGCTGACGGTGACAGTCGGCCGGTAGGGAGCGGCGGCGCGGGGCGTCCGGAGGGTACGGCCGATCGCCGTACTTCAGTGAGAGAGAGGTGGACGCCGCGCGCCGCCGCGGACCGGGCGTTGCCGAGCGCCCGGTGCCGGCCCGTCGGGTCGGGCCTGGTCACGCCCACAATGATGCCCCGGGTGGGATCGGGCGACAACGCAATTACCGGGGTACGTATTGACCGCCTTGATCGGCTGGGAGCACACTGCGAGCACTCGCACGAGCATCGCCTCGAGGAGGTGTGCAGTGGCCACGACGCCCGCGCCGACCGCCGAGCAGCCGATGGACGACGACGCCCGACGACTCGCCGAACTCGGCTACAAACAGGAGTTGCGCCGCAAGTGGAGCGGCTTCTCCAACTTCGCGATCTCGTTCTCCATCATCTCGATCCTGGCCGGCTGCTTCACCACGTTCGGCCAGGCGTGGAACAACGGCGGCCCGGTGGCGATCTCCTGGGGCTGGCCGCTGATCTCGCTGTTCATCCTGATCATCGGCTTCTGCCTGGCCGAGCTGGTGTCGGCGTACCCGACAGCGGGCGGGATCTACTGGTGGGCGGCGACGATGGGCCGGCCGGTGCACGGCTGGTTCACCGGCTGGCTCAACCTGATCGGGCTGGTCGCGGTGACCGCGTCGGTCGACTACGGCTGCGCCACGTTCCTCAACCTGACGCTGTCGGCGCTGTTCGACGGCTGGGCCGGCACCGGGCACCAGACGTTCGGGCTGTTCGTGGTGATCCTCGCGCTGCACGGGCTGATCAACATCTACGGGCACCGGATCATCGACGTACTCCAGAACGTCTCGGTCTGGTGGCACGTCGCCGGCGCGGCCGCCGTGGTGCTGATCCTGGTCCTGGTCCCGGACAACCACCAGAGCTTCCAGTTCGTGTTCACCGAGCGGTTCAACAACTCCGGCTTCGGTGACGGCGACACCGGCGGGCTGGCGTTCTGGTTCTACGTGCTGCCGCTGGGCTTCCTGCTCACGCAGTACACGATCACCGGCTTCGACGCCTGCGCGCACGTCTCCGAGGAGACCCGGGGCGCGTCCAAGGCCGCCGCGCAGGGGCTGTGGCGGTCGATCTTCTACTCGGCGGTGGGCGGCTGGATCCTGCTGCTGGCGTTCCTGTTCGCGGCCACCGACGTGGACGCGATCAACGAGGCGGGCGGCTTCTCCGGGGCGATCTTCGAGAGCGCGCTGACGCCGTTCTTCTTCAAGGCCGTCATCATCATCTCCACCATCGGGCAGTTCTTCTGCGGCATGAGCTGCGTGACGTCGATGTCGCGGATGGCGTACGCGTTCAGCCGGGACCGCGCGGTGCCCGGCTGGAAACTCTGGTCGAAGGTGAACCGCAACGGCACGCCCGTCAACGCCATCATCGGCGCGACGCTGGCCGGGCTGGTGCTCACACTGCCCGCGCTCTACCAGCGCGGCGGCATCCCGGTCGCGTTCTACGCGGTGGTGTCGGTCGCGGTGATCGGGCTGTACCTGTCCTTCATCATCCCGATCTTCCTGCGGCTGCGGATGGGCGACCGGTTCACCCCGGGCCCGTGGACGCTCGGCCGCCGCTACAAGCTGCTCGGCTGGATCGCGGTGGTCGAGATCGCGGTCATCTCGGTCTACTTCGTGCTGCCGATCGTCCCGGCGGGTGTGCCCGGCAACCCCGACTTCAGCTGGACGGCTGTGAACTACGCGCCCATCGCCATCGGTGGCGTGCTGCTCGGCGTCGCGATCTGGTGGTACGCCTCGGCCCGCAAGTGGTTCACCGGCCCGCGCCGCACAGTCGACCAGGCCGAACCCGAGCCCGAGCCTGCCGAGCCGTCGTAGCTGTCGGTGGGTCCTGCCATGATCCGGCAATGGACTCGGAAGCGGTGGTACGCGCGTTGTGGGATCGCATGCAGGCCCGGGACTGGACCGGCGTCGGCGACCTGCTGGCCGACGACGTGGTGGTCGAGTGGCCGGTCAGCGCCGAGCGGATCGTGGGCCGCGACCACTACGTGAAGATCAACGCCGAGTACCCGGAGGGCTGGTCGATCCGGGTACTGCGGGTGGTGGCATCCGGCGACACTGTGGTGTCCGAGGTGGAGGTGCCGCACGAGGAGATGGGCGTGCACCGCGTCGCGTCGTTCTGGACCGTGCGCGACGGGCGGATCGCCGACGGCCGGGAGTACTGGACCAGCCTCGGTGCGGACCCGTCCCCGCAGTGGCGATCCGCCTGGGTCCAGCCCATGTGACGGCGGGCTGTCCGCGTACCGAAGGGGTCAGATCGTGGGGCGGCGGTGGGTGAGCGGGAAGCGGAGGATGCGGTCGTCGCCGGCCGCCGGGGTGCCGCGGCCGTCGCGGTTGCTGGTCGCCACCCAGAGCGCGCCGTCCGGCGCGACCTCGACGGTACGCAGGCGGCCGTACGTGCCGACCAGCTCCGCCACCGGTACGCCGACGCGGCCGGCGGCGTCGACGGGCACCGCCCAGAGCCGGGCGCCGCGCAGCGCGGCGACGTAGAGCGTGCCCCTGGTGAACGCGGCACCGCTCGGGGACGCCTGCGCGGGCGGCCAGACGACGACCGGGTCGCGGAACCGGGGATCACCGGCGACGCCCTCGACGAGCGGCCAGCCGTAGTTGCCGCCGGGCACGATCCGGTTCACCTCGTCCCAGGTGCTCTGGCCGAACTCGGTGGCGAACAGCCGCCCCTGCCGGTCCCAGGCGAGGCCCTGCACGTTGCGGTGGCCGTAGCTGTAGACCAGCGAGCCGGGGAACGGGTTGCCGGCCGGCACGCCGCCGTCCGGGCGGATCCGCAGGATCTTGCCGTTGCGGCTGGTCAGGTCCTGCGCGCGGGCGGACACCCCGGCGTCGCCGATCCCGGCGTAGAGCATGCCGTCGGGGCCGAACGCGATCCGGCCGCCGTCGTGGACCGCGCTGCGGGCGGTGCCGCTCACCAGCACCTGCGGCGGCTGGGACGAGCCGAGGCGGAACCGGACGATCCGGATGTCGGCAGCCGTGGTGTAGGCGGCGTAGACCCACCTGTCCCGGCGGTACCGGGGGGAGACCGCGAGCCCGAGCAGGCCCGCCTCGCCGCCCGCGGCCACGTCGGCGATCCGGGCCACCTGCCGGGCCGGGCGACCCGGGCGTACGCGCAGGATCGTGCCCTGGTCCCGCTGCGCGACCAGGGCGCTGCCGTCGGGCAGGAAGGCCAGCCCCCACGGCGCCTCCAGCCCGGTCGCGACGACGCGGGGACGGGTCAGGTCGTAGCCGGACCAGCCGGCACGCCCGTCGAAGCCGCGCAGGTCCAGCGCGACCGGGCGCTGGTGCGCGTCAGCGGTGACCGGCCGGTCGGGGCCGTCCGCGGCCGGGCGGCCGGTGGGCCGGTTGCCGGCGTGGGCGTCGGTCGCTGCGAGCACGATCGCGAGGACGGCGGCGACGACCGCGACGGTACGACGGCGCATGTGCACTCCCCGGTTTCGCACCCGGCCTCGCCGGGGCATTGACGGTGATCCGGTTTGCCAGTAGACCTTGGTGATGGAGGCCCCTGATGAAACCAACGCCGCTCTCGCTGGAACAGTTGCGGGTCGCCGTCACCGAGGGTGAGATCGACACGGTGGTGCTCGCGCTCACCGACATGCAGGGCCGCCTGCAAGGCAAGCGGTTCCACGCGCCCTACTTCCTCGACCAGGTGGTCACGCACGGCAGCGAGGGCTGCAACTACCTGCTCGCCGTGGACGTCGACATGAACACCGTCGACGGGTACGCGATGTCGAGCTGGGAACGCGGCTACGGCGACTTCGCCATGCGCCCCGACCTGGACACGCTGCGCCGGATGCCCTGGCAACCCGGGTCCGCGCTGCTGCTGGCCGACCTGGAGTGGCTGGACGGCTCCGGCCCGGTGGTCGCCTCGCCCCGGCAGATCCTGCGCAAGCAGCTCGACCGGCTGGCCGCGCACGGGCTGACCGCGTACGCCGGCACCGAACTGGAGTTCGTGCTCTACCGCGACTCGTACGAGGAGGCGTGGCAGCGCGGCTACCGCGACCTGACGCCGGCCAACCAGTACAACGTGGACTACTCACTGCTCGGCACCGCCCGGGTCGAGCCGCTGCTGCGCCGCATCCGCACCGAGATGGCCGGCGCCGGGCTCACCCCGGAGAGCGCGAAGGGCGAGTGCAACCTCGGCCAGCACGAGATCGCCTTCCGGTACGACGAGGCGGTGCGCTGCGCCGACCACCACGTCATCTACAAGAACGGCGCCAAGGAGATCGCCGCCCAGGAGGGCATGGCGATCACGTTCATGGCGAAGCCGAACGAGCGGGAGGGCAACTCCTGCCACATCCACTTCTCGCTGCGCGACGCCTCCGGCTCCTCGGCGATGCTGGGGGACGGGCCCGCGCACCTGAGCGTCACCGGGCAGCGGGTGCTGGCCGGGCTGCTCGCCACCATGCGCGAGTTCAGCCTGTTCTTCGCACCCAACATCAACTCCTACAAGCGCTACCAGCCCGGCTCGTTCGCGCCGACCGCGCTGCGCTGGGGCACCGACAACCGCACCTGCGCGCTGCGGCTGGTCGGGCACGGGCAGGGGATGCGGGTGGAGAACCGGGTGCCGGGGGCCGACGTCAACCCGTACCTGGCGATCGCCGCCCTGGTGGCCGGCGCGGTGCACGGCATCGAGAACGAGCTGGAGCTGGCGGACGAGTGCACCGGCAACGCGTACGACGACCCGGACGCCGAGCGGGTGCCCACCACGCTGCGTGACGCGCTGGACCTGTGGCAGCACTCGGAGGTGGCCCGGGAGGCGTTCGGCGACGAGGTGGCCGCCCACTACGCCAATCAGGCGAAGGTCGAGCTGACCGCCTTCGACGCCGCGGTGACGGACTGGGAGCTGACCCGTGGCTTCGAACGCCTCTGACCTCGCCGCGCTCCCCGCCGCCGCGCCCGCCCTCGCGCCCCGCTCTCGACGTCGATCTTGCACTTGCGGCCCTCGGTGCGGGCGTTATGGGGCTTTCGCCGGGGCAGCAACTGCAAGATCGCGGGGGCGAGGGGAGGGGGGACCGCGTGGGTGAGGTGATCTCGCCTGTTGACGGGGCGGGGATCGGGGTCGTTCCGGGGTGCTCCGTGGAGGACGTGGATGCTGCTGTCTCGCGGGCGGCTGCGGCGTTCGAGACGTGGCGTCATGTGGCGCCGGGGGATCGGGGGCGGCTGCTGCGGCGGTTCGCCGCCCAGGTCGACGCGCACCTGGAGGAGCTGGCTCTCCTGGAGGTGCGCAACGCCGGGCACACCATCGGCAACGCCCGCTGGGAGGCGGGCAACGTCCGCGACGTGCTCGACTACTACGCGGGCGCGCCGGAACGGCTGACCGGCCACCAGATCCCGGTGCCCGGCGGGCTCGACGTCACGTTCCACGAGCCGCTGGGCGTGGTCGGCGTGATCGTGCCGTGGAACTTCCCGATGCCGATCGCCGGCTGGGGGTTCGCCCCGGCGCTCGCCGCCGGCAACACGGTGGTGCTGAAGCCCGCCGAGCTGACCCCGCTGACCGCGCTGCGCCTGGCCGAACTGGCCCGCGACGCCGGCCTGCCCGACGGCGTGTTCACAGTGCTGCCCGGCCGGGGCAGCGTGGTCGGCGAGCGGTTCGTCACCCACCCGGCGGTCCGCAAGATCTGTTTCACCGGCTCGACCGAGGTCGGCACCCGGATCATGGCCGGCTGCGCGGCCCAGGTGAAACGGGTGACGCTGGAGCTGGGCGGCAAGTCGGCGAACATCGTCTTCGCCGACGCGGACCTGGAGAAGGCGGCTGCGACCGCGCCGTACGCCGTCTTCGACAACGCCGGCCAGGACTGCTGCGCCCGCTCCCGGATCCTGGTCCAGCGCCGGGTGTACGACAGGTTCCTGGAACTGCTCGAACCGGCCGTACGGGCGGTGCGGGTGGAGGACCCGGCCCGGGACACGGCCGAGATGGGCCCGCTGATCTCCGCCGCGCACCGGGACCGGGTCGCCGGGTACGTCGACGGCGCGGACGTCGCATTCACCGGCTCGTGCCCCGACGGCCCCGGCTTCTGGTACGCCCCGACTGTGCTGCTCGCCGGCTCCCCGGCGGACCGGCACTGGCGGGAGGAGGTCTTCGGCCCGGTCGTCTCGGTGCTCCCGTTCGACGACGAGGCGGACGCGATCCGGCTCGCCAACGACACCGAGTACGGGCTCTCCGGCTCGATCTGGACCCGGGACGTCGGGCGCGCGGTGCGGGTGGCCCGCGCCGTCGAGTCGGGCAACCTCAGCGTCAACTCGCACTCCTCGGTGCGCTACTGGACCCCGTTCGGCGGGATGAAGCGTTCCGGCCTGGGCCGGGAGCTGGGTCCGGACGCGCTGCACGCCTTCACCGACGTCAAGAACGTGTTCATCGGCACCGAGGAGTGATCACAGTGCAGGGACGGCTTTCCGACCGGGTGGCAGTGGTGACCGGCGCGGGCAGCGGCATCGGGCTCGCCACCGTACGCCGTTTCGCCGCCGAGGGCGCCCGGGTGGTCTGCGTGGACATCGACGCCGACGCCGGCACCCGGGCCGCGCAGGAGGTGGGTGGCGAGTTCGTCGCCGCCGACGTAGCCGACGAGACGGCCGTGCGCGACCTGTTCGACGGGGTGGTGCAGCGGCACGGCCGGGTGGACGTGTCGTTCCACAACGCGGGCATCTCGCCGCCTGAGGACGACTCGATCCTGGAGACCGGCCTGGACGCCTGGGAACGGGTGCTGCGGGTCAACACCACGAGCGTGTACCTGTGCTGCAAGTACGTCATCCCGCACATGCGCCGCCAGGGCAAGGGCTCGATCATCAACACCGCCTCGTTCGTGGCGCTGATGGGCGCTGCCACGTCGCAGATCGCGTACACGGCGAGCAAGGGCGGGGTGCTGGCGATGACCCGGGAGCTGGGCGTGCAGTTCGCCCGCGAGGGCATCCGGGTCAACGCGCTGTGCCCCGGGCCGGTGGCGACGCCGCTGCTGCTGGAGCTGTTCGCCAAGGATCCGGAGCGGGCCGCCCGGCGGCTGGTGCACGTGCCGATGGGCCGGTTCGGCGACCCTGCCGAGATCGCCGCCGCTGTGGCGTTCCTCGCCAGCGACGACGCCTCGTTCATGACCGCCGCGCAGTTCGTCGTCGACGGCGGTATCACCGGCGCGTACGTCACCCCCCTGTGAGCGCGAGGAGTGAGCCGGTCTTGCGAGCCCCGCAGTCGCGAACCAGGTCGGCACTGTGAGCGCGAGGAGTGAGCCGGTCTTGCGAGCCCCGCAGTCGCGAACCAGGTCGGCACTGTGAGCGCGAGGAGTGAGCCGGTCTTGCGAGCCCCGCAGTCGCGAACCCAGGCCGGCACTGTGAGCGCGAGAAGGCCGGTCATCGGCATCACCGCGTACGTCGAGCCGGCCGGCTGGGCGGTGTGGCGGGACGTGCCGGCGACGCTCGTGCCGCACGCGTACGTCCGCTCGGTCACCGCGGCGGGCGGCCGGGCCGTCGTGCTGCCCCCGGACGACGCCGACGCGGACGTGCTGGGGCTGCTGGACGGGCTGCTGCTGGCTGGCGGCGCGGACGTCGGGCCGGAGCGGTACGGCGAGCCGCCGGACCCGCGTACCGAGAGCCGGCCGGAGCGCGACGCGGGGGAGACGACGCTGCTGACCGCCGCGCTCGCCGCCGACCTGCCGGTGCTGGGCGTGTGCCGGGGCATGCAACTGCTGGCGGTGGCGTACGGCGGCCTGCTGCACCAGCACCTGCCGGACGTGGTCGGGCACGACGGGCACCGTCCCGCGCCGGGCGTCTACGGGTCGCATCCGGTGCGCTTCGCCGCCGGCAGCCGGACCGCCGAGGTGATGGCCGGGGTGGACCGGGTCAACTCGTACCACCATCAGGCGGTGGCCGACCCCGGCGGCCTGGCGGTGACCGGCTGGGCCGACGACGGGGTGATCGAGGCGGTGGAGGATCCGGCGCGGCGGTTCGTGCTCGGGGTGCAGTGGCATCCGGAGAACGAGGCCGAGCCGCGGCCGGTGGCCGCGCTGGTCCGGGCCGCGATGTCGGCTAGATCACACACCCGCGTTTCGTAGGTGCGGACAGCCGAATCGGCGGCCCGCCGACCAGGCGAGGACCGCCCGAGTCGCCCCGGAGCGTCGGTTACGCCAGGATGAGGCGGAGGTAAGCAGCGTCGAACGGTGCGGGTGCGTTACGTTGCTCGTCCGTCGGGGTAGTAGGCGGGGACGGTCGGCGGAGAATCGCCGGCCGTCATGATCATGGCCGGAGCGGGAGGCTGCATGAGCTCGGCCCACGGGGGCGGGGAGGACGGTCGTTCGTCCCCGGCGGCCGGCGAGGCGTCCCTACCGCCACTGCTCGCCGCGGCGTTCGCCGCCGGCGGTGAGATGGGCGGCCGGCTGCGCGGCTTCGACTGGTCCACCACCGCCCTCGGCAGCCCGGACCGCTGGCCCGCGGCGCTGTGCCACGCCGTGAGCACGATGCTGTCGTCCCGCGCCCAGATGGTCGTCTTCTGGGGCGAGGAGCACCTGGCCTTCTACAACGACGCCTACCGGCCGACCATCGGCGACAAGCACCCGGCCGTGATCGGGCAGCCCGCCCGGCTGCACTGGGCGGAGACCTGGGACGTGCTCGGCCCGCTGCTGGACGGAGTGCGCCGCACCGGCGTGCCGTACCGGGGCGAGAACCACCCCTTCGTGCTCGACCGCCACGGTTTCCTGGAGGACGTCTACTTCGACGTCTCGTACGACCCGATCCGCAGCGCCGACGGCACCGTCGGCGGTCTGTTCTGCTTCGTCAACGAGACCACCGGCCGGGTGCTCGGCGAGCGCCGGCTGCGCGCCCTCGCCGAGCTGGGCAACGAGCTGGGCGATGTACCCGGCATGCTCGAACTGGGCCAGGCCGTCACCCGGGTGCTCGACGCCCACCGCGCCGACGTGCCGTTCAGCGCGCTGTGGTTCGCCGACGAGCGCGGCACACTCGTGCAGGGCGGCTGCTCCGGCGTGGATCCGGCCACCGTCGCCGATCCGCCGCCCGGCCTGCCCGAGGGCGAGCCGTTCACCGAGCCGCGCCGGATCGCCACCGCCGACCTGCCGGGCGACGTGCCGCCGGACGCCGCCGGCCAGGCGCTCCTGCTGCCGCTGACCGCCACGAACGAGCCGGCCGGCGCGCTGCTGCTCGGGGTGTCGCGCCGGCTGCCGTTCACCGACGACTACCGCGACTTCGTCGACCTGGTCGCCGCACAGGTGTCCCGGGCCGTGGGCAAGCAGCGGGCGTACGAGCAGGAACGCGCCCGCGCCGCCGAGCTGGCCGCGCTGGACCGTGCCAAGACCAACTTCTTCGCCAACGTCAGCCACGAGTTCCGTACCCCGCTCACGCTGGTCCTCGGGCCGATGGAGGAGATGCTCGCCGACCGGGAGCTGCCCGAGCGGTACCTCGACCGGCTCACCGTCATGCACCGCAACGGGCTGCGCCTGCTCAAGCTGGTCAACACGGTGCTCGACTTCTCCCGGCTGGAGTCCGGCCGGCTGGCCGCCCGCTACCAGCCCACCGACCTGTCCGACTACACCTCCCGGCTGGCCAGCACGTTCCGCTCGGCCACCGAGCGGGCCGGGCTGCGCCTGGTGGTGGACTGCCCGCCGCTGCCCGCGCCGGTCTACGTCGACCGGGACATGTGGGAGAAGATCGTCCTCAACCTGCTGTCGAACGCGGTCAAGTTCACGTTCGACGGCGAGATCCGGGTCCGGGTCCGCGCGGACGACGGCGCCGCCGTCCTGGAGGTGACCGACACCGGCGTCGGCATCGCGCCGGAGGAACTGCCGCAGGTCTTCGAGCGGTTCCACCGGGTGGCCGGCGCCCGCTCGCGTACCCACGAGGGCACCGGCATCGGGCTCGCCCTGGTCCGCGAGCTGGTCGAGATGCACGGCGGCACGGTGACCGCGCACAGCGTCGTGGACCGGGGCACCACGTTCACCGTGACCATGCCCTTCGGGTACGCGCACCTGCCCGCCGACCGGGTGGCCGCGCTGTCCCCGGTCCCGCTGACCGAACCGGAGCAGGCCCGCCTGTACGTCGCCGAGACGGCGCTCTGGACCGACGAGGTGGCCCGCCCCACCGGGCTGCCGGAGGCGTCCGGCGCGCCGGGTGGGTCCGGTCGCATCCTGTTCGCCGACGACAACTCCGACCTGCGCGAGCACGTCGTCCGGCTGCTGTCCCCGGCGTACGAGGTGGTGGCCGTGCCGGACGGCGTGGAGGCGCTGCGGCTGGCCGTCGAGACCCCGTTCGACCTGGTGCTGACCGACGTGATGATGCCCCGGCTGGACGGCTTCGGGCTGGTCGCCGCGCTGCGGGCCGAGCCGGCCACCCGGCACGTGCCGATCGTGCTGCTCTCCGCACGGGCCGGCGCCGCCGAGGAGGTCGCGGGTCTGTCCACCGGCGCCGACGACTACCTGACCAAGCCCTTCTCCAGCCAGGAGCTGGTGGCCCGGGTGCGGGCCAACGTCGAGCTGGGCCAGTTGCGCGGGCAGATCATCCGCCGGCTGCGGGCACTCGCCGACGCCGCCGTGGAGATCAACACCGCCCGGTCCACCGCCGAGGTGGTCCGGGTGGCCGCCCGGCACGCGCTGCGCCTGGCCGAGGCCGGACGGGTCCGGGTCACCGCCACCGGGGTCCGCCACGAGGAGGACGCCGGCGGTGACCTGCCCGCCGAGCCGACAGTGGTGCTGCCGCTCACCGGCACCGCCGGCGAGCAGCTCGGCGAGCTGCGGGTGTGGCGCCGCGAGGGCGGCGGCACCGAGGAGGCGGCGCTCACCGAACTGGCCCGGCTGATCGGCGTGCGGCTGGAGAACGCCCAGCTCTACGAGGCCGAGCACCACATCGCGACCACACTCCAGCACAGCCTGCTGCCGCGTACGCTGCCGCAGTTGCCCGGCGCGGTGGTGGCCAGCCGCTACCTGCCAGGCAGCGCCGACGTGGAGGTCGGCGGCGACTGGTACGACGTGATGGCCACCGCCGACGACGACCTGGTGCTGGTCATCGGCGACGTGGTGGGCAAGGGCGTGCGGGCCGCCGCGGCGATGGGCCAGCTCCGCAACGCGCTTCGGGCGTACGTCCTGGAGGGCTACGACCCGGGCGAGGCGCTGACCCGGCTCAACCGGCTGGTCCACTCCGCCGGCAGCGGCTCCTTCGCCACTGTGGTCTGCCTCGGCTTCTCCCCGCGCACGGGCAGGATCCGGTACGCGAGCGCGGGTCATCCGTCACCCCTGCTGATCCGAGGAGACGACGTGGCGTTCCTGCACGATCGGGCTCTCGGACCGCCGATCGGGGCGATCCCCGGCGCCGTCTACCCGGCCGCCGAAGGCGAACTCGCGCCGGGCAACCGGCTCCTGCTCTACACCGACGGCCTGATCGAGGACCGGTCCGCGGGCATCGACGCCGGGCTGGGCCAGTTGCGGGCCGACGCGACGGCGCGCGCCGGGCACGTGGCGGACCTGGTCGACGCCGTCATGGCCCGGGTGGCCGAGCGGTCCCGGCACGACGACGTGGCGGTGCTCGCGCTGGAGGCGGCCGAACTGAACCGGTTCGCGCTGCGCCTGCCCGCCGACCCGACCCGGCTCAGCGTGCTCCGCAAGCGGCTGGAGGACTTCCTCGTCGCCCACCAGGTCGGCGAGACCGACCTGTTCGACCTGACCGTGGCGGTCTCCGAGGCGGCGGCGAACGCGATCGAGCACCCGGTCGACCCGGTGGACCCGACGATCGAGGTCGAGGTGACGATCGCCGACCGGACGGTCACCGCGACCATCCGGGACAGCGGACGCTGGCGGGAGTCGAGCGGGTCGACCTTCCGGGGGCGCGGGCTGGCGCTGATCCAGGCGCTGGGGGAGATGAACGTGACCCGTTCCGCGAACGGCACCGAGCTGACGCTGCGCCGCCGGCTGGCCGACCAGGCGCCGCCCTCGGGACGCTGAGGCGGCCGGTCACAGCGGCGACGGGTCGTCGCGCAGCCGGCTGTAGAGCCACCCGTCGCGCCAGGCGCCGGCCCGGAACTCGCAGGACCGCAGAACTCCCTCCAGTTGGAAGCCGGCCTTCTCCAGCGACCGCTGCTCGGCGGCGTTCTCGGGATGGGTGCCGGCCTGGATGCGCTGCGCCGGGGTGTGGCTGAACAGGTAGTCGCAGAGCAGCGCCTGCGCTCGCCAGCCGAGACCCCGGCCGCGCCACTCGGGCAGCAGCACGATCCCGATCTCCCAGTACGGTGCCCGCCCGCTCTCGCGCTGCAGGTAGCTGAGGTAACCGACCGGCGCGTCCGGGGGCTCGACCTGGACGATCAGGCCACCGCTCCGGTCGCCGAGATAGCCGTCCTCGGCGAAGCGGCGGGCCGGCGCGGCGGCGTCCTGGAAGCCGGCCCAGTCGAGGCCGATCAGCCCGGGTTCGACAGCGAACCGGCGCAGCATCGCGAGATCGTCCTCGGCCACCGGGCGCAGTCGTACGGTCGAGCCGGGCGCCTCGTGCACGACGCCGGCCATCGACGGATGGGAGCTGTCCATCCTTTGCACCGTAGTGACGGGCCGGGCCGCCCGCTGTCCCGCGTCGACGGCGTTCACGCGGGGAGCAGCCCTCGATCTAGCCGGCGAGCCAGTCCTGGTCGCCGAGGCCGGAGATGTCCAGCACACGCCGGACCTGCGGCGACGGCAGCACGGTCAACGCGTCCGGGAACCGCTGGGCGAGCCGGACCACCGCGTGGATGGCGGCCGAGTCGAAGAAGGTGACCGCCCGCAGGTCGAGCGTGAGCCGCTTGGTGGGCTCGCGGAGCGCCGTCTGGAACATGGTGTCGGCGGTCGCCATGTCGACCTCGCCGGTCACCTGGACGCGCAGTTGGTCGCCGTCGGCCTGCGCCGTCACGGAGAAGACGGGCGCCGCGCCCCCTTGATCCACGGAGCAACAATGGCACAGCGTTTGCGGCACGGCAACAACCTGCCCGGCGGGGCTGTGGCGAGGGGCACACCGGTCCCGGCGATAGGCTTGCGTCATGACCGTCCGTGCGCCGCTGACCCCCGGCACGCTCTCCCCGTGGCGAGCGGTCCCCGCCCACATCCCGCGCCCGGAGTACGTGGGTAAGAAGCGCCCCCAGGAGTGGCGCGGATCGCACGTGCAGACGCCGGAGACCATCGAGAAGATGCGCGTCGCGGGGCGTCTCGCCGCCCAGGCCACCCAGCTCGCCGGTGAGCACTGCAAGCCCGGGGTGACCACCGACGAGATCGACAAGGTGGTGCACGAGTTCCTCTGCGACCACGGCGCCTACCCGTCGACGCTCGGCTACCGGGGCTTCCCCAAGTCGTGCTGCACCAGCCTCAACGAGGTGATCTGCCACGGCATCCCGGACACCACGGTGCTCCAGGACGGCGACATCATCAACGTCGACGTCACCGCGTACCTGAACGGCGTGCACGGCGACACCGACGCCACGTTCTGCGTGGGCGAGGTGAGCGAGGAGGCCCGCCTGCTGGTCGAGCGGACCCACACGGCGATGATGCGCGGCATCAAGGCCATCGCGCCGGGGCGGCAGATCAACGTCATCGGCCGGGTGATCGAGTCGTACGCCAAGCGCTTCGGCTACGGCGTGGTCCGCGACTTCACCGGGCACGGCATCGGCGAGGCGTTCCACAGTGGCCTCTACGTGCCGCACTACGACAGCCCGCGCCCCACCGACGTGATGGAGCCCGGCATGACGTTCACCGTCGAGCCGATGATCACGCTCGGCACCTACCAGTACGACATGTGGGACGACGGCTGGACGGTGGTCACCAAGGACCGCCGGTGGACGGCCCAGTTCGAGCACACCATCGTCGTGACCGACGACGGCTACGAGATCCTGACGCTGCCGTGACCGACACCCCTGCGGCACTGCGCGAGGCGCACCACGCGGACGTCTCCGGCGGCTGGCTGCGTCCGGCCGTCTTCGGCGCGATGGACGGGCTGGTCACCAACATCGCGCTGATCGCCGGCGTGGGCGGCGGCGGGGTGTCGCCGCGCAGCGTGGTGCTGACCGGCACGGCCGGCCTGGTGGCCGGCGCCATCTCGATGGGCCTCGGCGAGTACACGAGTGTCCGGTCCGCGAACGAGCAGGTCGCCGCCGAGGTGGCCAAGGAGCGGCGCGAGCTGGAACGCCACCCGGAGGCCGAGGCCCGGGAACTGGCCGACGCCTGGGTCGCCCGTGGACTGCCCCGCGAGCTGGCGACGCAGGTCGCCGAGGCGGTACGCGCCAACCCGGAGGAGGCGCTGCGGGTGCACGTACGGGAGGAGCTGGGCGTCGACCCCGACGACCAGCCCAGCCCGTGGGCCGCCGCGATCTCGTCGTTCATCTGTTTCTCGATCGGCGCGCTGGTGCCGCTGCTGCCGTACCTGCTCGGTTTCACCAGCCTCTGGCTGGCGCTCGGCGTCGGCGGCGTCGGCCTCTTCGTCGCCGGTGCGATCGTGGCCCGGTTCACCAACCGCGCCTGGTGGCGTGCCGGTCTGCGGCAGTTGCTGCTCGGCGCGCTGGCGGCCGGCGCCACCTACCTGATCGGCGCGCTGATCGGCGTCGGCGGCGGCATCGGCTGACGGTCGGCCGTCGGCGGGCCGTCAGCCGGACAGCAGGTCGTCGACGGTGCCGTCGACCGGCCGCCCCCGGGCGGCCAGTTCCTCGGCCTGGCGGGTCAGCGCCGCACCGACCTCGGTCATGTCCGCCCCGGCCAGCCCGGTACGCCGCACCGCGTCACCGGGGTCGCGGAAGTAGGTGCGGCTGAACAGTCCCTGCACTGTGGCGGCGGCCAGCCGCGCCTCGCCGAGCATGAGCAGCGCCTGGTCCGTCTCGTACCACTCGGCCAGCCGCAACGCGCGGGCGTGCGCCGCGCTGCCCCGGTACCACGCCTGCCGCGCGGCGCCGGTGAACTCCGCCGGCCGGGCGCGTGCCAGGCACGCCAGGTGCTCGTCGCGCAGTTTTCGCAGCCAGCCGGTCGGATCGTGCAGGGCGCGGGTGGTGACGTACCGGTCCGCGGCCAGCGGCCAGCGGGACGTGATCGTCGTCGCCCGGCGCAGGTAGTCGTCCGCCCCGGCCACTGTCAGGTCGACGAGCACCCCGTCCACCCGCCGGGTGGCGGGTGGCGGTCCGGCGCCGGGCCGGTAGGTGACGACGAGCAGGCCGACCTCGCGGTCCCCGCCGCCGTCGTCGTCGCCGTGCGCGAGCGGACCGTGTACGGCGACCGCCAGCACCTCGGCCGGGAACCGCCGCAGGACGGCGTCACCGACGCGCTCGGCCACCTGCCACCGCGGGTCGTCCAGACGCCGCTCGGCGTTCACGTCGAGCGCCACGGTCCACCTCCGCCCGAGCGGTCGCCTGCGGCAACCCTAGCCAGATCGCGGACCAGTAGTTCCATCGAAGGACCCCACGGCAGCTCGGAGTGCCCAGCAACTCGCCAGCCGTTGCGGCGATAGATGCCGCTCGCCCGGCTTCGCGGATCGGAGGCGAGGGTCGCCCAGCTCTCCTGGCGCCCCTGAAGAAGCCGACGCATCAACTCCGCGCCGACGCCACGAGATCGATGCCGCGGATGCACGATCCATTCCAGTACGGCGAACTTGTCGCGGTTCCGTACCTCGGCCGGGGGTTCATCCTTCGCCCGAGACCACCAGGTGCCGGCGGCCATGGTCCACCCGTACGCCGCTCCGATCAGTTCCTCGCCTTCCCAAGCCAGGACAAGGTGGAATCCCGGCCGCGCCGCCTCGTCGGGCAGCCCGGTCCGGAACCGGGCGACCTGTGCCGGGCCTTCGAGGTAGGGCGGCTCGGCGTAGACCAGCGCGTACAGGTCGGCGAGAGCGTCGACGACAGACGTCAGCTCGTCCGGACGGCGTCGGTCGAAGGTGACGGACGGCGGAGGCGTCACCGCTGGACTCGGTCCATCAGTTCCCGGTAGAGCGGCCGGTGCCGCTCTCTGTCGGGTACCGCCGCCGTGACCTGCATAGTGACCGCGCGCACCAGTTCGTTGTGTTGTTCCCGTGGCAGGCGGTCGAGCAGATCGGCCGCCGCCGTCAGACCGTCGGTGATGTGACCGGCCCGGACCGTCGCCGCTGCCTGATGCAGTTGTACCTGCGTGCGCAGCCGGACCTGGGTAGCGGGATACAACTCCAGGGCCCGGGCCTGCGCTGCCGCAGCCGCCTTCTGGTCACCGGAATGGGTGTAGACCCAGGACTCCGTGTGTCGCAGACGATGTTCCGGCCAGCCCCAAAGCGATTCGACGTCCCCGACGACGGTGGCCGGGAGTCTCTCGATCTGCTCGCTCAGATGACGCACGGTCGCGACCGCCTCGTCGTGCCGCCCGGCGAGGGAGAGTGCCTGCGCCCGGCCCGCCAGCAGACCGCAAGTGGCTGCCGACGGCCTGCTGGCGAGCGGCAGGACCTCTTCGGAGATCGTGACGACGGTGGCGGGTCGTCGACCGTCGTAGCAGCCGTTGACGATGTCCCAGGCGCGCGTCAGGACTCGTGTGTCGGGATCGCGGGATTCGTCGGCGGCTCTCTGGGCGCTGGCCCACCATCTCCTCGACAGCAGGGCGTGTCCCGACGCGACGAGGCTGAGCGCGACGATCACCGACAGCGCCGCGGCGGCACGTAGCAGCTGTGGGCGGCGCCGATCGTCAACTGCGGCGAGTTGATGCTGAAGGACCGTCAGATCCCGGCCGAGTTGGGTCATCAGCTGATCGTGCGGCTGGCGATAGTAGGCCGTGCCGTAGGAGGAGACGATCTCGGTCCACGCGTCGGAGTCGACGTCGACCGCGGTGTCGAGGCCGTGCCGCAGCGCCTCCCAGCCGACCAGCCGGTCGACTGTGGGGAGAGCAGCGAGCGAAGTCATGGCTTGGAGGACCGACCGTCTCGGCATGTCGATGTCGTCGGCACACCTGCTGTCGTACGCCTTCTTGAGCGATCCGCCCGTCGACAGTGCCCGGTCATAGGCGGCCACGACGGCGGGGTTGACGGGTCGGTCGCCACGCTCGATCTGCCCGAGGTAGCCGAAGTCGTACCTGATGAGGTCGGCGAACTTCCGCAGTGACCAACCGGCGGCTACCCGATGCTGCCTGAGTATGTCCCCGAAACGGTCCATGCCGTCCTCTCCGGCTGTGGGCTTGCGTGTGGGCCCACTGCTCACCGCTGCCGCCTGCTCTCCGTAATCGGGATGCTACCCATGCCGACCTATTCGGCGCGGCCCGTGTGAGCCCTGTCGGCGTACCGCGATCACGCTGCGACGGCAGGCGCCGGGAGCGGGCCGTCATCGGCCCGCTCTCCACGGCCGGATGGCACCGACGAAGGACAGGTTCGATGAGGATCATCCCTTTCCGACGCCGACGCAACCGTCGGCCCGAGCGCCGTGCGACGTGCTATCGCTCTGCGGCGTACCAGACGCTGCGCCCCTGGCAGGTCCGGGAGCGAACGTTCAGATCCACACCACTGGGCCGGCGCGGGCTCGACCCCGAGCAGGTCCGGGAGTTCCTGGATCTGGTGGCGGGCGACCTGGCGACGGTCTACGACGCGCTGGCCGAGAGCCGCCGGGAGACCGGCCGGGTGAAGGACGCCCTGCGGCGCTGGCAGTCCGAGCAGGCCCGTGCGCGGGCCGAGCGGGAGCAGGAGCGATGACCGAGCGGTGGGTCATCCATCTGCCGATGGTCGTCAACGACCTCGTGTCGGCGCAGCGACTTGCCCGTGTGGTGGCACATTGGAGCCACGTCCTCCCGCAGACCGAGCCAGGCGGCACCAGCGTCTCGCCCGAGGACGACCAGAACGTGCGGCACTGGGTCTTCTGCGACCGAAACCTGTCCGAGGGACGACGCTGCCTGCTCCGACCCGATCACGACGGCGACTGCTCGCCGCGATTCCGGCCACGGTGAGCCGTCGCTCAGGCGTTCGGGACCAGCCGGAACACGCGGATCTCGCGGCCACCGGCCCGCTCGACGTACGTGCGGTACGCGGGCCACTCCTGCACCAGCCGCTGGAACAGCCGTTCCCGTTCCTCGCCGGTGACCTGCTCGGCGGTGACCGGGATCCGGCGTCCCTTGACGTCCACCTCGGCGGCCGGGTCGGCCATCAGGTTGAACGTCCAGGACGGCTGGTGCTGCTGCCCCCAGTTCGAGCCGATCACCACGTAGGCGTCGCCGTCCGGGACGTACACCAGGGGGTTGCTGCGGGGCTTGCCGGAGCGGCGGCCGGTGGAGGTGAGCACCAGCGTGGGCACGAGCCCGAAGGCGACCACGCGGCCCTTCGTCATCCGGCCGACCAGCCGGTCGGCCGGGACGAGCAGGCGCATGGTGGCGCCGAACCAACGCTGGTGACCGAGACGGCGGGTGAGGGCTCCCAGGGCTGACATCCGACAAGTGTGCCGTCCGCGGGGTGCCCCGTCATCCCTCGGACGGTCAGTCCGCCCAAGGTCGACTCCATCTCGCCGAAGTGGTGGCATCCACCCCACCGCGATACCGCCACTCCGGCGGAATGGTGTCGATCATGGCCGGAAGTGGTGTCGATCATGGCGGGACAGTCAGTCGAGCCGGCGTTCGATGGGCAGGCGGGACCGGGTGAACAGCGCTGCGCCGCCCATCGCCACGAGCGGCACCACGACCAGCGCGGCGAGCGTCACGCCGGGCACTGTCACCGGGTACGGCGGCTGCACCGGCCAGGACTCCGCGTACCGCTGGTTGAGCGCGGACAGGACGACCACGGCGGAGCCGAGCCCGGCGACGATGCCCAGCGCGGAGCCGAGCACCGCGATGACTCCGGCCTGGCAGAGCGACAGCAGGCGGCGTACCCGGGGATCGGCGCCCACCGCCGCGAGCGTGGACAGGTCCCGGCGGCCCTCGGCCGCGGCGAGGCCGGTGGCGACCGCGGCGGCGCCCAGCGTGATCACCCCGGAGGCCACCGCCAGCAGGAGCAGCATCGAGCGCTGGTCCGACGGGGGCTCGGCGGTGGCCACCTGCGCGGACATGGGCCCGATGTCGAACAGCTCGTCGGTCAGCATCTCGACCTGCCGGTCGGTGGGCGAGCCGGCGGTGTCCAGCAGGTAACCCATCGGCACGGCGGACAGGCCGAGCGCGTCCGCGGCGGCGGGGGAGAGCACCAGCCGGTCGACTGTGAGACCGCCGCGCAGCGCGTACGCGGGCAGGAGACGCCCGGTGGGCGGGCCGCCGGAGTTGTAGTTGACCTCCACGCGGACCTGCCCGTCCACCACCCGCCGGGCGTCGGTGACCACCACGCCCCCGGCGGCGAGCGTCCGGCGCGCGGCGGCCAGCTCGTCGTCCGGCGCGCCGGTGAGCGCGGGCAGCGCGGCGCCGTCGTCCACGAGCGCCGGCAGGTAGACGTCGACGGGCTCCTGGAAGGGGCTCACGCAGCGCGGATCCCGCCGGGCCGAGTCGGGGATGACCGGGTCGGAGGAGCTGTACGGGCACTGCTGCGCCTGCGGCATGAGCGCGTAGGGGCTGCAGTCGTCCTTCTCCCGGACGTCGCCGGCGCAGCCGGGGATCGCGACCGACACCACTGTGGCGTCGGACAGGACCGCGCGGGCCCGGCCGGCCACGACCTGGGCCGACGGTGGGTCCGCCGGGGTCTCACCGGAGTGGGTGAGCAGCACGTTCCCCGGCGGCAGGCCGGGTTGCCAGAGCGCCCGTGAGCGGGTCTCGTCGCTCGCCACGTAGACGCCGAGCGCGACGCTTCCGGCCACCGCCGCCATCACCGCGGAGATGGCGGGCGCGGCCGAGGACCGGTTGCGGCTGGCGTCGCGCAACGCGAGCCGGGGGGTCAGCGGCAGCAGCCGCCCGGCCCGGCCCAGCACGCCGACGAGCGACGGGGTGCAGAACACCAGCCCCAGCTCGCCCAGCGCGACACCGGCCAGCACTCCGGTCTGCGAGGTGCGGCCGGCGGCGAACGCGGCGATCGCGGTCCCGGCGACGGTGAGCGCCACCCCGACCAGCAGCCAGCGGCGGCGTGGCCGGGTCGCGTCGCGCCGGCCTGCCAGGCCGGTCGCCACGTCCTGCCGGGCCGCCGCCCAGGCCGGCGCCATCGCCGCGAGCACCCCGGCCAGCACCGCCGTCGCGGCGATCGCCACCAGCGCGGCCGGGAAGATCCGGTACGCCCCGAGGCGCTCCCCGAGCAGGTACTGCTCGACGATCGGCCGGCCGGCGAACGCCGCCCCGATCCCGAGCAGCATGCCCAGGGCGGCTCCGCCGGCGCCGAGCACCACCCCGTCTGCGAGCACGATCCGGCGCAGGTGGGAGGCGTCGCCACCGGCCACCGCGACGAGTGCGAGGTCCCGCCGCCGGCGCCGGACGCTCACCGCGAAGGCCGGGCCGACCAGCAGCACCACCTCCAGCAGGCCCAGCCCGCCGACGACTCCGACGACGCCCGCCTCGTCGGCGTCCGGTACGGACATGCCGCGGGTGAACTCCTGCCGTCCCGGCAGCGGGCTGCGCGCGACGACCTGGATGCCCTGCGCGTTCAGCCGGTCCACGAGCCCCGGTTCCAGCGGGCCGGGCAGGTCCACCAGCCAGGTGTCGCTGCCGGCCATGCCCTCCGAGGTCACAGCGGGCAGCGTGATCACGTCCCGGAGGTTGTCCGGATACTCCACCACCCCGACCACCCGGTACGTGGCGCCGTCGATCGTGCGTACCGGGTCGCCGATGCGGGTCTCCAGCCGGCGCAGCGCCGTCGGGCTGACCGCGATCTCGTCGGGGCGTACCGGTGGCCGGCCGTCGCGTACCCGGGCCAGCGGCCGGGTGAGCGGGTCGGTCAGGTCGACGGCGCGCGCCTCGAGCGACTCGACGTGCCGGTCCACCCGTGTCGAGAACGTCATCCACCAGCGGGTGCGAGCCAGCCGGCTGCCCTCGGGCAGCAGCGCGCGCACCTCCTCGGCGGTCGCCGGGCGGGTCCGGGACACCCATTCGCCCTGGACCGGCCAGGCCGACTCGCCCCAGGCGTCCTGCGTCACCGGCGCGAGGCTGTCCCAGCGCAGGGCGACGTCGCCGCCGCCGAGCTGGCGCTCGATGCGCTCGGCGCGGGTCAGATCCCCCATGTCGTAGCTGACCGCGGCGAAGCTGAGGCCGAACACCGGCAGCGCGATCATCACCAGCACCAGCAGCGTGCGCCGCCGGGACCGCCGGGCCTCCCGGCGGGCGATCCGCAGCGCGGTCCGCCACGACCCGCCTACGGCGGCGAGGCGGCCGCCGGTCACCGGGTGCTGCCGCTGAGCAGGTGGTCGACGCCGATCAGCGGGGCGGTCGAGTCGACCATCACCCCGTCGCGCAGGAAGACCACCCGGTCCGCCCAGCCGGCGTGCCGGGCCTCGTGGGTGACCAGCACCCCGGCCGCTCCGGCGTCCACCCGGCGGCGCAGCAGATGCAGCACCGCCTCGCCGGTCTGGGAGTCCAGCGCGCCGGTCGGCTCGTCGGCGAGGACCAGGCGGCGTTCGCCGACGAGGGCCCGCGCGATCGCCACCCGCTGCTGCTGGCCACCCGACATCTGGTCCGGGAAGCGGTCGGCCAGGTCCTCTAGGTCGACCTCGCGCAGCGCGGCCAGCGCCAGCTGGCGGGCCGCCCGTACGCCGGTGCCGTCCAGTTCCAGTGGCAGCGCCACGTTCTCCACGGCGGTCAGGCTGCCGAGCAGGTTCAGGTCCTGGAAGACGTACCCGATCCGGCGGCGCCGCAGCCGGGCCAGCTCGCGGGCGGACAGCCCGACCAGGGTCTCGCCCTCGACCACCACCTCGCCGCCGGTGGGCCGGTCCAGGCCGCCGGCGAGCGCCAGCAGCGTGGACTTGCCGGACCCGGAGGGGCCCATCACCGCCACCAGCTCACCGGCCCGCACGGTCAGGCTCACGCCGCGCAGCGCGTGCACGGCGGCCTCACCGGCGCCGTGGGTCCGGCGTACGTCACGCAGTTCCAGCACCCCGTCGATCGGGTCCATCAGCGCCTCCCGTGCCGGGTCACCGGCGGGCTTCGTCGCCGGCCCGGTCCACCGCCTCGGGGTGGTCGACCGCCCGGATCGGCGCCGGGCGGTGCCGGACCAGGCTCGTCTCGCAGTGGTCGAGCCACCGCACCTCGGCCTCGGTCTGGAAGATCATCGCGTCCAGCACCAGCCGCCAGGGTAGATCCTCCGGCTTGTCGCTCGTGTACTTCAACCGGGTGAACTCCTGGAGCGCGCGCATGGTGGCGGTGCGCTGGGTCTGCACCACCGACCGCACGTCGACGCCGGGGGTGGTCAGCGCCAGCGCCAGTTTGATGGACAGCTCGTCGCGCGGCCGGTCGGCGCGGCTGATCGGCGTGGCGAACCACAGCGCCAGGTCCGCCCGTCCGGCGTCGGTGATCTCGTACGGCCGCTGCCCGCTCTCGTTCTCCGGCAGCGGGCGGACCAGGCCGTCACGTTCCAGCCGCGCCAGCGTGGTGTAGACCTGTCCGATGTTCAGCGGCCAGGTCGACCCGGTGGACTCCTCGAACGCGGCACGGAGCTGGTAGCCGTACATCTGGCCGCGTTCGAGCAGGGCGAGCAGGCCGTGACGGATGGACATGACCGCGAGTATGCATACCTGGTATGCGCTACGCAACCGGAGGGTTCCGCCGGGTGACCGGCGTCGCGCTCAGGCCGGGCGGCCCGGGAACGGAACGGTGACCGGCGTCACGCCTGCCGTACGCCGCCAGCGGGTGGCGCGCAACGCGCAGTCGGTGAGCGCGGCGAGCGCGGTGTTCCGGTCCGCGCCGGTGGTGTGCGGCAGCGCGGCCCGCCAGTGCCCGGCCGTCCTCTCCTCGATCTCCACCGCCAGGCGCAGCGCGCTCGCCCGGTCCGTCACCGGGTAGGGCAGCGCGTACCCGGCCCGGTCGGCGGGCACCTGCCCGGAGCCCTCGGCGAGCTGGAGCAGCAGCGCGTCGCGGCGGGACCGGTGGGCCGCCTCGGCGGCACGGGCCGCCGTACGCGCCGCCTCGGTCAGGTGCACACCGATCACCCCGTACGCCCAGATCGCCGCGTACTCGGCGGCGAGCGCGTCGGCGAGCGCCGAGGCCGGGCCGGTCGTCGGGTTGGTCATTTGAGCGCCTCCACGTGTGTGGCCCGCGCGGCGGCGATCGAGCCGAGCAGCGCGGCCCGCTCGGCCGGCGCTGCCGCGCACGCCTTGGCCGCGTTCGTCCGGCCCTCCTGCTCGGCCCGGCGGAGCTCGGTGAGCACGGCGTCGGGCGCGGGCGCGCTCGCCGAGCCGGCGGCCGGTGTGCCGGAGGGCGCCGGCCGGCCGATCACGCGGCGTAGCTCCTCGGCGTGCGCCCGGTGCGCGTCGGCGATCGGGGTGAGCCGCCCGGCCAGCGCCGGGTCGGCGGTGGCGGCGGCCCGGTAGCGAGCCTCCAGCGCGAGCGCCTCGGCGACGAGCGGCTCCAGCGCGTCCGGCTCCGGTGGCTCCTCGTCGCGGTCGAAAAGATCACAACCGGTCAGCGGCGCGGTCGCGCCGCCGAGCGCCACGAGCCCGCCGGCGCGCAGCAGCCAGCGCCGGGAATGCCCCGCTCTGACCTGGTCGGATGGTGTTCTGCCGATCCCCACCTGACAGAGTCAACACCATTCGCGCCGTCTCGTGGGTCAGGGTCTCGGTGCGCCGCCGGGTCCGTCGGCGGTCGTTAGCGTTACGCTCTGCGCAACCACCGGGCGCGGACGCCCCGGTGGCGCGCCGGTATGGCGGGCCGATCGCCCGCACCGGCCAGGGACAACACGGCCCGCGGGTCGTGGCAACAGCAGGAGAGGTGCGCGCAATGACGCAGCGTGGCCGTGCCACCCGGTCGACGGGGCCCTCCGGGCGGCCCCGCCGCTCCGACGGCCCCCGCGGCGCGGACCGGAGCGGCGCACCCCGCGGCGATCTCGCCGCCCGCCGCAACCGGCTGCGCGAGGTGATCGAACCGGTCGTCACGGCGGCCGGTTACGACTTGGAGGACCTCTCCGTCTCCCGCGCCGGCCGGCGGCACGTGGTCCGGGTGATCGTGGACGCCGACGGCGGGATCAACCTGGACGGCGTGGCGGACGTCTCCCGCGCGGTCTCGGCGGCGCTGGACGCGGCCGAGGAGGCCGGCGGCGACATCGTGGCCGGCGAGTACCAGCTGGAGGTGAGCTCGCCCGGCGTGGACCGCCCGCTCACCCTGCCCCGGCACTGGCGGCGCAACGCCGGGCGGCTGGTCAAGGTCACCGTCCGCGGCGACGCGGGGGACCGCCAGCTCACCGGCCGGATCACGGCCGCCGACGACGAGCGCGTGGTGCTGGAGACCGACGCCGGCCCCGCCGAACACCCGTACGCCGAACTCGGGCCCGGCCGGGTCCAGGTGGAGTTCAACCGCCTGGACGACCTGGCCGACGAGGACTTCGGTGACGACACCGACGACGACGAAGATCTGGAGGACGAGGAGAGGTGAACATCGACCTCGCGGCGCTGCGCGCCCTGGAGCGCGAGCGGGAGATCCCGTTCGACACGATCCTCGCGGCGATCGAGACCGCGCTGCTGACCGCCTACCGGCACACCGACGGCGCCGAGCCGCACGCCCGGGTGGAGATCGACCGTAAGAGCGGGGCCGCCTCGGTCTACGCGCAGGAACTGGACGCCGACGGCACTGTGACCCGGGAGTGGGACGACACTCCGCACGACTTCGGGCGGATCGCCGCCATGACCGCCAAGCAGGTGATCCTCCAGCGGCTGCGGGAGGCCACCGACGAGGTGCACTTCGGCGAGTACGTCGGCCGCGACGGTGACCTGGTCACCGGCGTGGTGCAGGCGCACGAGACCCGCCGGGAGAAGGGCATCGTCAGCGTCGACCTGGGCAAGCTGGAGGGCGTCCTGCCGCAGTCCGAGCAGGTCCCCGGCGAGCGGTACGAGCACGGCGAGCGGATCCGCTGCGTGGTCGTGCACGTCGCCAAGGGAATGCGCGGCCCGCAGATCACGCTGTCCCGGTCGCATCCCGCGCTGGTGAAGAAGCTGTTCGCGCTGGAGGTGCCGGAGATCGCCGACGGCACCGTGGAGATCGGCGCGATCGCGCGTGAGGCAGGTCACCGTACGAAGATCGCTGTGCGCTCGACCACGTCCGGCGTCAACGCCAAGGGCGCCTGCATCGGCCCGATGGGCCAGCGGGTCCGGGCCGTGATGAGCGAGCTGCACGGCGAGAAGATCGACATTATCGACTGGTCGGACGACCCGGCCACCTTCGTCGGCAACGCGTTGTCGCCGGCCAAGGCGCTGCGGGTCGAGGTGGTCGACCTGGCCTCCCGTACCGCCCGGGTGACCGTGCCGGACTTCCAGCTCTCGCTCGCGATCGGCCGGGAAGGGCAGAACGCCCGCCTCGCGGCCCGTCTGACCGGTTGGCGCATCGACATCCGGTCCGACGCGGAGACCGCAGCCCCGCAGAGCCGGGGCGGAGCTGATCACGTCCCGGAGCCGGGCGGCGCGATCTCCGGCGGCTAGGGGTAGACTTACTCAGTGGCACGACGCGCGATTCCGGAGCGCACCTGTGTGGGCTGCCGGAAACGAGCGCCGGCCAGCGAGTTGTTGCGGGTCGTCGCGATCGGTGACGAGGCTGGTCACACCAGTCTCCGGCCCGATCCGGCCCGCAGACTGCCGGGTCGGGGAGCGAACATGCACCCTGATCCGGCCTGCTTCGCGCAGGCGGTGCGACGCCGCGCCTTCGGGCGGGCACTGCGCCTCACCGGGGTCCCCGACCACGGTGCGCTTGCGGAGCACGTCGACGCGCAACCCCCGACGACCGGTCAAGCCCGACCGGTCGAGGGTCGCTAGCAAGGTAGGACGACCGACATGAGCACACGATGAAGTCCCTGAAATGACCAGGCTTCAAGTGCAGGAGTGAGGTCGCTGCGGGTGCTGCCCGCACGACCTCGGAGTGAGGAGTGCAGTGGCAGGAAAGGCCCGCGTACACGAGCTTGCCAAGGAGCTCGGGGTCGAAAGCAAGACCGTTCTCGCCAAGCTCAAGGAAATGGGCGAGTTCGTGAAGTCCGCGTCCAGCACCGTCGAGGCGCCTGTCGCCCGGCGGCTGCGTAGCGCGTTCGTAGCCGGTTCGTCGGCGCCTGCCGGCCCGCCGGCTGCCGCGCCCAGTGGCCCGGCACCGACCCCGACGCCCACCCCGACCCCGGGTGCCCCCCGGGTCTCGGCCAAGCCGATGCCGCCCCGGCGTCCGGCCGCGCCGACCCCTGGACCGAAGCCCAAGGGCCCGGTCCCCGGCCCGCCGCAGCCGGCGACTCCGGTCGCCAAGCCGGCGAGCGCGCACGACATCGAAGTGGCGGCCGCCGAGGCGCGTGCCGCCGCGCTCAAGGCTGAGCAGGAGGCCGCGGTCAAGGCCGCCCAGGCCGCCCGTCAGCAGCAGCGCGAGACCGTACGCCGGGAGCCCCCGGCCGAGGGCGGTGCTCGCCCGGGTCCGCGTCCCGGCCCGAACGCCATGCCGCCGCGTCCGGGTTCCCCGGCCGCCGGTCGTCCCGGCGGTCCGGGTCAGGGTCAGGGCCCCGGTGCCCGGCCCGGCGGTCGTCCGCCGGCGCGTGGCGCCGGTAACAACCCGTTCGGCATCCAGGGCGGCCAGCAGCAGCGGCCCCCGGCCGCCGGTGCGGGCGGTCCCCGTCCCAGCCCGGCCGGCATGCCGCCGCGGCCCAGCCCGGCGTCGATGCCGCCGCGGCCGAGCCCGGCCTCGATGCCGAGCCAGCGCCCGACCACCGGCCGCCCCGGCGGCCCCGGTGGCGGTCGTGGCGGACCCGGTGGAGGCGCCGGTCGTCCGGGCGGTCCCGGCGGCGGTGGCGGTGGCTACCGTGGTGGACCCGGTGGCGGCGGCGGTGGCGGTGGCTACCGCGGCGGTCCCGGTGGCGGCGGCGGTGGCGGTGGCTACCGCGGCGGTCCCGGCGGCGGTGGCGGTGCTCCCGGCGGTGGTTTCCGTCCGGGTGGCCCGGTCGGCGGCGGTGGCCGTCCCGGCGGCGGTGGCCGTGGCCGTGGCGGTGGCGCGGCGGGTGCCTTCGGGCGTCCCGGCGGCCGGCCGACCCGCGGTCGCAAGTCCAAGAAGCAGCGCAGACAGGAGTTCGACAACCTGTCGGCCCCGACCATGTCCTCGGGTGCGCCCCGCGGTCAGGGTCAGGTCGTCCGGTTGTCCCGTGGCGCCTCGCTGTCGGACTTCGCCGACAAGATCAACGCCAACCCGGGTTCGCTGGTCCAGGAGATGTTCAACCTGGGCGAGATGGTGACGGCGACCCAGTCGTGCTCCGACGAGACCCTGCAGCTGCTGGGTGAGCACCTCGGCTTCGACGTGCAGATCGTCAGCCCGGAGGACGAGGACCGCGAGCTGCTCGCGCAGTTCAACATCGACCTCGACGCCGAGGTCGCGGCGGACCGCCTGGTCAGCCGTGCGCCGGTGGTGACCGTCATGGGTCACGTCGACCACGGTAAGACCAAGCTGCTCGACGCGATCCGCAAGGCGAACGTGGTGGCCGGCGAGGCGGGTGGCATCACCCAGCACATCGGCGCCTACCAGGTCCACGTCCCGCACGAGGGCGAGGACCGCGCGGTGACGTTCATCGACACCCCGGGTCACGAGGCGTTCACCGCCATGCGTGCCCGTGGTGCCCAGGTCACGGACATCGTGATCCTGGTGGTCGCGGCCGACGACGGCGTCATGCCGCAGACCATCGAGGCGCTCAACCACGCCAAGGCGGCGGACGTGCCGATCGTGGTCGCGGTCAACAAGGTCGACAAGCCCGAGGCGAACCCGGACAAGGTCCGCCAGCAGCTGACCGAGTACGGCCTGGTCGCCGAGGAGTACGGCGGCGACACCATGTTCGTCAACGTGGCGGCCAAGCCCGGTATCGGCATCGAGGAACTGCTCGAGGCCGTGCTGCTGACCGCCGACGCGTCGCTGGAGCTGACCGCTCCGATCGACGGGCCGGCGCAGGGTGTCGCGATCGAGGCGCACCTGGACAAGGGCCGTGGCGCGGTGGCGACCGTGCTGGTGCAGAAGGGCACCCTGCGTGCCGGTGACTCGATCGTCGCCGGTGGGGCGCACGGCCGGGTCCGGGCCATGCTCGACGAGAACGGCAAGCCGGTCGATTCGGCTGGTCCGGCCCGTCCGGTCATGGTGCTGGGTCTGACCACGGTGCCGGGTGCGGGTGACACCTTCCTGGCCGCCGAGGACGACCGCACCGTGCGGCAGATCGCCGAGCAGCGTCAGGCACGGCGGAGGGCGGCGTCGTTCGCCAACTCCCGTGGCCGGGCCACTCTCGAGACGCTCATGGAGCAGCTCAAGGAGGGCGAGAAGACCTCGCTCAACCTGGTGCTCAAGGGCGACGTCTCCGGTTCCGTGGAGGCGCTCGAGGACGCGCTGTTCAACCTCGACATCCCGGAGGAGGTCCAGCTTCGGATCATCCACCGGGGCGTGGGCGCGATCACCGAGAGCGACGTCATGCTCGCGAGCGCCTCGTCCGAGGCGGTCACGATCATCGGCTTCAACGTGCGGGCCTCGAACAAGGTCCGCGAGATGGCCGACCGCGAGGGCGTGGAGATCCGGTACTACACCGTCATCTACCAGGCCATCGAGGAGATCGACGCCGCGCTCAAGGGTCTGCTCAAGCCGGAGTACGAGGAGGTCGAGCTGGGCACCGCGGAGATCCGCGACGTCTTCCGCTCGTCCAAGATCGGCAACATCTCCGGCTGTATCGTCCGGTCCGGCCTCATCCGCCGCAACGCCAAGGCGCGGCTGCTGCGGGACGGGGCGGTCGTGGCGGACAACCTCACGATCAGCTCCTTGAAGCGGTTCAAGGACGACGCGACCGAGGTCCGCGAGGGCTTCGAGTGTGGTCTGACGCTGGGCGGCTACAACAACGTCCAGGTCGGCGACGTCATCGAGACGTTCGAGATGCGCGAGAAGCCGCGCGCCTGACGACCACGCGTAAGACCGGCCGGCGGCCGGGGCCTTCGGGCCCCGGCCGTCGCCGTCTGCTCAGGCTGCGACAATCTGCGGCGTGATCCGGTACGCGCTGCTCCTCGCCCCCTCCGCCAATCGCGTCTACGCCGACGCGGCGGCCCGGCTGGCCCGCGCCGAGCTGGCCGTGTTCGCCGGTTCCGGCGTGCTGGACGTCGTACCGGCCGCCGCAGAGGTGACCGGGATCGGCGGGGTGGAGTACCTGACGTTCACCACCGCCGAACCGGGGCTGGGCGAGCGGGACCTGGCCCACCTGGCGAACCTTTCGGCGGCGTACGCGCTGTTCGAGCGGGTCGGCGACGACCTGCTGCGGCCGGTGCCGCTGCGCCCGCTGGCCCGGTACGACTCCGACCTGATCACCATTCCCAAGTACGCCGGAAAGACCAACGAGCAGTTCACCCGGCTGCTGCTCAACGTCACAGTGCTCGCCTCCGCCGCCGCGCCGCGGATGCTGGACGGGCCGGTGGTGGTGCTGGATCCGCTCTGCGGCCGGGGCACCACGCTCAACCAGGCCCTGATGTACGGCTACGACGGCATCGGCATCGAGCGTGACAGTCAGGACGTGGACGCGTACGCCGCGTTCCTGCGTACCTGGCTGCGCCGCAAGCGGCTCAAGCACACCACCGACTCGACGTCGGTGCGCCGGGACCGCAAGCTGGTGGCCCGCCGGTTCGAGGCGGTGCTCGCGCCGTCGCGGGACGAGCACCGGGCCGGGGCCACCCAGCGCGTCATTGTGCTGCACACCGACACCACCCGGGCCCGCGAGGCGTTGCGCGCCCGCTGTGCGGACGTGATCGTCACCGACGCGCCGTACGGCGTGGCGCACGGCAGCCGTACCGACCACGGGTTGTCCCGCAGTCCGCTGGAGCTGCTCACCGCCGCCGTGCCCGTGTGGCGGGAGCTGCTGCGCCCGGGCGGGGCGCTCGGCCTGTCCTGGAACACGCACGTGGCCCCGCGGGCGCAGGCGGAGGCGGTGCTGGCCGACGCCGGGCTGCGCGTGCTCGACGGCCCGGGCTTCGGTGACTTCGCCCACCGGGTCGACCAGGCGATCGAGCGGGACGTGCTGGTGGCTGTCGCGCCTTAATCGCGTGCCGGGGTGCGCCGCCCGGCGTACCGTTGCTCGCCGTGTATACCGGAACCGCACTGTTCGACCTGTTGCTCCCGGGTGACTCCCGGTCCCTGAAGGCCAAGCGGTCCTACGTCCGGCCGATCGTCGCCGCGCTGCGCAAGTTCGAGGTCTCCGCCGCCGAGGTGGGGGCGCTGGACCTGCACGGCCGGGCCGAGATCGGGGTGGCGGTGGTGGCCGCCGAGCCGGCCCACGTCCGTGAGGTGCTCGACTCCTGCGAGCGGCTGGTCGCCGCCCGCCCGGAGACCGAGCTGCTGTCGGTGCGCCGTCGTCTGCACGGCGCGGACGACTGACGGCGCGTCGCGCGGTACTCCGGCCGTGCCGCGCGACGCCCGGCCGGGCGCGGGTAGTGTTCTTCAGCGTTGGGCGGTCGGACCCGGCGGCGCCCACGCGCCCGCCGTCTCCGGCCGACGGCCCGGATCGCCTGGTGATCCGGCGCCGTCATTGGTACAGGTGATCCCGGAGGTGGGGGACATGACGGATCAGGCAAAGGTTCGCCGGCACGCGGAGCGCATCCGGGAACTTGTCGCGTCGGTGGTGCGCAGCCAGATCAAGGACCCCCGGCTCGGCATGATCACGATCACCGACGCCCGGATCACCGCCGACCTGCGCGACGCCACTGTCTTCTACACGGTGCTCGGCGACGCGGCGGCCCAGGCGAGCACCGCCGCCGCGCTGGAGAGCGCCAAGGGCATGCTGCGCAGCACCGTCGGCAAGGCGCTCGGGCTGCGGCACTCGCCGACGCTCACGTTCGTCCTCGACGACGTGCAGGACCAGGTCAAGCACATCGACGACCTGCTCGCCGCCGCACGTACCGCCGACGCCGAGGTGCAGCGCCTCGCCGCCCAGGCCTCGTACGCGGGTGACGCCCAGCCGTACCGGGACGAGGACGAGGACGACGAGGACGCCCCGGCCGAGGACGAGGGCGACGACGAGCCGCGCGCCGGCGACCGCCGGTGACCGAGGCCGCCGCGGGTGGCGCGCCGGCCGGGCCCACCGAGACCGCATGGGCGGCCGCCGTCGCGGCGGTACGCGATCTCCCCGCCGACGCGCGGGTGCTGCTGATCTGCCACGTGAACCCGGACGGGGACGCGCTGGGCAGCATGCTCGGCTTCGGGCTGGGTCTGCGCCGGCTCGGCGTACGCGATCTACAGGCCACCTTCCCCGGCCCGCCGGAGGTGCCGGAGCCGTTCCGGTGGATGCCCGGCGTGGACCTGCTGGTGCCGCAGGACGACGCGTACCCGGCTCCGGACCTGGTGATCTGCTTCGACGCGGCGAGCGAGTCCCGGCTGGGCGACCTGGCCGACCGGCTGGACACGGCCGGCACGTCGCTCGTTCTCGACCACCACGCCTCGAACAGCGGGTTCGGCCGGATCAGCCTGGTCGACCCGCACGCCGCCGCCACCTCCGTGGTCGCGCTGGAGCTGCTGGACCGGCTCGGCGTGACGCTGGACGCGGATATCGCGACCGGGCTGTACGTCGCGCTGACCACCGACACCGGCTCGTTCCGCTTCGAGGCGACCACACCGGCCGTACACGAGACGGCCGCCCGCCTGATCGCCACGGGCATCAGGCCCGGTGACATCTCCCGGCGGATCTTCGACACCCGCCCGTTCGGCGCCGTCCGCCTCTTCGGCGAGGTGCTGGGCCGGGCCGCGCTGGAACCGGCGGCCGCCGCCGGGCACGGCCTCGTCTGGACGTACGCCACCCGCGACGACCTGGTCCGCCACGACCAGCCCGCCTACGTGCTGGAGGCGCTGATCGACTCGGTGCGCTGCACCGCCGAGGCGGACGTGAGCTGCGTGGTGAAGCAGTCGGGCGAGGCGGAGTGGGCGGTGTCGCTGCGCAGCAAGGGCGCGGTGGACGTGAGCCGGGTGGCGGTGGCGCTCGGCGGCGGCGGGCACCGGTTCGCCGCCGGTTTCACCGGCCGGGGAGCGCTCGACGAGGTGGTCGGACGGATCCGCGCCGAGTTGGCCACCGGCGCGGTGACCCCCGTGGCGTGAGGCGCCCGGCTGGAGCGATATGTCCTTCTGGTCCGGTCGATCCGGTGCGGCGGCGATCGGAACTGTGAGCCGATCGGCGCGTTTTCGGGGGATCACGACGCGTGCCGGGCTTTCCGCGGTGCGTCACGCTGGGGACAATCGGGTGATGGATCATCCCCGTGAGCTCACCGTCGAGGCGCCCCGGGCCTGGGACCGGCCGGTCGTCTCCGTGCCGGTGCTGATCTGCCTCTCTCTGGTCGGCGGCCAGATGCCGTCCTTCTCGACCGCGGCGAACCTCTACATCCTCACCACCGGCGGGGGGTTGATCTGGGTCGGCCTGAGCAACCGGGTGCCCCGGCGTCCGGCGCCGCGCCGGTTGCCGTCGGTCGCGCTCTGGTGGCTGGTCCCGGTGACCGTCTTCGGGGTCTTCGAGGGGGCGACGTTCGTGATGGCGGTGGGTGACGACTTCCCCACCTTCTCCCGGCTGGCCGATCCGCTGCTGGAGGACAACCTGGCCCGCTCGGCGGCCTGGTTCGCGTGGCTGTCCGCGTTCTGGGGACTGGTGCGCCGATGATGCGGGCACTGGCGATCGGCGGGTTTCTGGTCTCGATCGTGCTGTTCGCCGTGGTCGAGTGGGCCGCGCGCCGCGAGGGGTCGCGGATCCCGTCGCTGGCCGACGTCTGCGCGTTCGTGATGCGGTACGAGGTGGGCCCGGTGCCGGTCGGCCGGATCGGGCTGTTCGGCTTCTGGTGGTGGCTGGGCTGGCACTTCCTGGCCCGCTGACCGCCCTCGCCGGACCGGACGACGACGTTGATCTTTCCGCATTTCGGGAACAGCGGGCAGCATCTGGAAAGTGAACGTTAATTTGGGTGCGGGACCGGCGCTTCGCGGCGCTGGTCACGGGCGGTGGTGCCGCACCCGGCTTCGCCTCCCTCCAGGGTCAGACCGACCCGGGCTCCCGCTGCCAGGCGAGCCGCTCCGGTGATCCCGGACCGCTGCCGGGCGCTCAGCCGCCGACGACTTCCGGTCGCGGCGCGATTCGCTGTCGCGCCGATCCGGAGCGCCGGGCGCCCGTAGGACCGCCACGTCCCGGCGGTCCGCACCCTGGAAGGACCTTGAGATGCCGAGCAAGCGCAAGCCGCAGACCGAGACCACCACCGACGAGGCGCGCGAGCAGATGCGCCGCGCGCTGCAGACCTCGATGGACACCCGTCAGTGACATACGCCGTCCGGCGGTGACGCCGGCCGGGCCCGAGGACCACACCCCGGCCCGACGCCGACGTCACCGCCGCTCGGGAACCCGCCCGCTTCCCGGCCGCTGTGGGTAAGTAGTCGCCTGCCTTGCGTGCCTTACTGGGGGCGTGCCAGGATCGGCGGCGATGAGCACCACCGCCACCTCCGTCACCGCCTCGCCGCGGCGGATCGCCGCGCTCGCGCTGCCCGCCCTCGTGGTGCTGGCCGCCGAGCCGCTCTACGTCCTGGTCGACACCGCGGTGGTCGGTCACCTCGGCCGGGTGCCGCTGGCCGCGCTCGCCGTCGGCGGCACGGTCATGACGCTCACCGCCTGGGTCGGGACCGTCGTCGCGTACGGCACAACGGGCCGCTCGGCCCGCCGCTTCGGGGCGGGGGACCGGGCCGCCGCGGTGGCCGAGGGCGTCCAGGCGTCCTGGCTCGCGCTCGCCACCGGAGTGCTGGTGGCGGTCGCCATCGGCATCGGTGGGGGCGCGCTGGCGCGTACCCTCGTCGGCGGCCCCGGCGAGGTGGCCGACGCCGCCGCCGGGTGGCTGCGGATCGCGGCTCTCGGCGCGCCCGGCCTGCTGCTCGCCGCCGCCGGCAACGGCTGGCTGCGCGGCATCCAGGACACCCGCCGCCCGCTGCTGTTCGTGCTCGGCCCGAACCTGCTCTCCGCGGTGCTCTGCCCGCTGCTCGTCTACCCGGCCGGGCTCGGCCTGGTCGGCTCGGCGGTGGCGAACGCGATCGCGCAGACGCTGTCCGGGGTGCTGTTCGCGGCGGCGCTGGTGCGGGAGCGGGTCTCGCTGCGCCCCCGGCCGCGGGTGATCGGTCAGCAGCTCGTGCTCAGCCGGGACCTCCTCGTGCGGGGCGTCGCGTTCCAGGCCAGCTTCCTGTCCGCCACAGCCGTCGCGGCCCGCTTCGGGGCCGCCGCGGTCGGCGCGCACCAGATCGCCGTACAGCTGTGGTTCTTCACCGCGCTGGTGCTCGACGCGCTGGCCATCGCCGCGCAGTCGCTGGTCGGCGCCGCGCTCGGCGGCGGCGACGCGGCGGCCGCGCGGTTCCTGGCCCGCCGCATCGCGCTGCTCGGCGGGCTGTGCGGCGTGGCCTTCGCGGTGCTCATCGCCGCCGGCGCCGGCGTCGTGCCGTCGTGGTTCAGCTCCGATCCGCAGGTACGCGAGCAGGCCATGACGGCCTGGCCGTGGTTCGTGGCGCTCCAGCCGATCGGCGGCGTGGTGTTCGCGCTCGACGGGGTGCTGATCGGCGCGGGCGACGTGCGCTACCTGCGCAACCTCACCATCGTGTGTGCGTTCGGCGGGTTCCTGCCGGCGATCTGGCTGGCCTACGGGTTCGACCTCGGGCTGGGCGGGATCTGGGCCGGACTGACGCTGTTCGTGGTGCTGCGGCTGGCCGGCCTGCTGCTGCGGATGCGCTCGGGTGCGTGGGCGGTGGTCGGCGCGGTGCGCTGACGCCGGTCAGCAGGTGTCCGGCAGATCGACCGTCTTGTCCGGGTCGAAGACCGCGTCCGGGTCCGGGTCGGCCGGCCCGCCGAACGACTGCTTGCCGAGCGCGAGCAGCCCTTTGTCCAGCGCGGCGCAGTCGATGTTGGAGGCGTACGAGTCGGCCCGCTCGATCCACAGCCCGGCGGAGGCAGTGGTCACGTCGGCCGGGTGCGGGATGCTCCATTTCACCGTGTCGTGGACCACCACGACGCCGTCGCCCGGCGTGGGGCTGGTGGTGGGGAACGCGTACGCCCAGACGAAGTTCGTGGTCACCTCCAGGATGCGGATGCCGTCCCGGTCCTTCGTCGCCCGGTAGCTGATCCGGCCCTTGACCCGGGGCTGGTCGGCGGTGAGCCGGGCGCCGGGGGCGAGCCGGGTCGCGTAGGTGCTCGCCTCGCCGGTGGGGAAGTCGTCGCGCACGCCGGCCCGCGCGTCCGGGGCGAACTGGCGCACCAGCCGCTCCGGGTCCTTCGCGGTGAAGAAGGTGCGGTCCAGCCGGGCGGTGACCAGCGCCTTGCGTACCTTGGCCAGCGTGTCGGCCACCTGCTTCTCGGTGAACGGGCCGGTGCGCTTGGCGCGGGGCAGCGCGATTCCCGCCGCGCCCTCCGGGAAGGCCGCCGCCGGGGTGCCGTCGAACGGGCCGGCGGCCGGCGGGGTCGAGGCCGACGAGGACGCCTGCTCACCGACCGGCAGGCTCACCGTGGGGTGTTCGGCGGCCGGTTCCCGCCAGCGCTGGAAGCCCTGGTAGCCGAGGCCCCCGACGAGCCCGAAGAACGCGAGCAGCACCAGCGCGAGTACGCCGCCGAGCAGCTTGCCGGAGTGCCCGCCGAGCGCGATCCGCAGGCGGTCCGCGCGGCCGGGCGGCACCTCGGGCTCGGGCCGGCGCAGCCACTCGGGCACCCGTCCCAACTCGTCCTCCGGCGGGCCGGCGGAGAAGTAGGGGTCGGGGGCGGAGCGGTGATCGGTCATCGGACTTCCCGGGCAGACGGGGCGCTGGCGCACGATCTTGACACCCCGCCGAAGCTGGGCGGTATCCCCCGCAGGGCCGATCACCGACGTCTGGCAGGCTTGGCGGTCGTGAGCACAGACGGTCTGATCGTGGTCGACAAGCCCGGCGGCATGACGTCGCACGACGTCGTGGCCCGCATCCGGCGGCTGGCGCGTACCCGCCGCGTCGGTCACGGCGGCACGCTCGACCCGATGGCCACCGGCGTCCTCGTGATCGGGGTGGGCCGGGCGACCCGGCTGCTCACGTACGTGATCGGCGCCGGCAAGAGCTACGCCGCGACGATCCGGCTGGGACAGGCCACGGTCACCGACGACGCCGAGGGCGAGGTGGTCGCGACCACCCCGGCCGGAGCGGTCACCGACGACGGGGTACGCGCCGCGCTGGCCGCCCTCACCGGCGAGATCGACCAGGTGCCGAGCGCGGTCAGCGCCATCAAGATCGACGGGCAGCGGGCGTACAAGCGGGTCCGCGACGGGGAGGCGGTCGAGCTGCCCGCCCGCCGGGTCACCGTGTCGCGGCTGGACGTGCTGGCGATCCGCCGGGACGTCCCGGACGTGGTGGACGTGGACGTGGACGTGACCTGCTCGTCCGGGACGTACATCAGGGCGCTGGCCCGCGACGCGGGCGCGGCGCTCGGCGTCGGCGGTCACCTCACCGCGCTGCGCCGGACCGCTGTGGGCGGGTTCACGCTCGCCGAGGCGGCCACGCTCGACCAGCTCGAGGAGCGCGCGCCGGACGTGGTGAACCTGCCGCTGGACGCCGCCGCCGCGCGGTTCTTCCCGCGCCGGGACGCCACCGCCGACGAGACCCGGGTGCTGTCCCACGGCGGGCCGCTCGCGCCCGCCGGGATCACCGGGCCGTACGCGGTCTTCGACCCGGCGGGCGGGCTGATCGCTATCGTCAGCGAGCGGGACGGTCGGGCCCGCGCGGAGATCGTGCTGGCCCCGGCCTGAACGGCGCGCGGGCGGACAGGGGGAGGAACGGCATGCAGCGGTGGCGGGGGTACGAGGCGGCGCCCGGCGGCTGGGGACGCTCGGTGGTCACCATCGGCGTCTTCGACGGCGTGCACCGGGGGCACCAGGCCACCATCGGTCACGCCGTGGCGCGCGCCCGGGAGCTGGGCGTCAAGTCGGTGGTGGTGACGTTCGACCCGCACCCGGCCGAGGTGGTACGCCCCGGCTCGCACCCGGCGGTGCTGACCGAGCCGGCCCGCAAGGCCGAGCTGATCGAGGCGCTCGGCGTGGACGTGCTCTGCGTGGTGCCGTTCACCGTCGAGTTCTCCCGGCTGCCACCCGAGGCGTTCGTGCACGACGTCCTGGTCGCGCACCTGCACGCCGCGCTGGTGGTGGTCGGTGACAACTTCCGGTTCGGGCACCGGGCCGCCGGTGACGTGCCGCTGCTGGAGCGGCTGGGCCGCACCTTCGGGTTCGCCGTCGAGGGGGCGCCGCTGGTCGCCGAGGCGGGGACCGTCTTCTCCTCCACGTACATCCGGTCCTGCGTCGACGCGGGGGACGTGGGCGCGGCGGCGGCGGCGCTCGGCCGCCCGCACCGCGTCGAGGGCGTGGTGGTCCGCGGCGACCAGCGCGGACGTGAGCTGGGTTACCCCACCGCCAACCTGCTGACCCACAGGTACGCGGCGGTGCCGGCCGACGGGGTGTACGCGGCCCGCCTGGTGCGCCGCGACGGCGAACCGCTGGCGGCGGCCGTGTCGATCGGCACCAACCCGACGTTCTCCGGCCGGGAGCGGCGGGTGGAGGCGTACGCGCTGGACTTCAGCGGCGACCTGTACGGCGAGCGGCTGGCGCTCGACTTCGTGGCGCACCTGCGTGAGCAGCGGACATACGACGCGATCGAACCGCTGGTGGCCCAGATCGCCGAGGACGTGGAACGCACCCGCCGGGCGGTGCTCTGACCGGCGCGGGGCCACCTTGACCGGCCGTCCGTCCCGAGGGCTGGTAGGCTGACGGAGACGTCGGCTGACCGACGGGGGCCTCGCGTGCCTGCACGACGCCGCGGGTGCGAGGAACCGGTCCGTTGCACCGGTCACCACGACCGCTCCGGACCTCATCGAATGACCCACGAAACAGGGAGAACATGGCGCTCGACCAGGAAGCCAAGGCCAAGATCCGCCAGGAGTACGCGACCGCCGAGGGCGACACCGGCTCGCCCGAGGTGCAGGTCGCGGTCCTGACCAAGCGGATCGCGGAGCTCACCGAGCACCTGAAGGTGCACAAGCACGACCACCACAGCCGCCGTGGGCTGCTGCTGCTGGTCGGCCGGCGCCGCCGGCTGCTGAACTACGTCCAGAAGAAGGACATCAACCGCTACCGGTCGCTCATCGAGCGGCTCGGCCTGCGCCGATGACCTGACGGGGGAGTGGCCGCCTGGCCGCTCCCCCGTTGCAGTACCACCGAAGAACCCGGCCGCGCGACACCCGAAGAGGGAGCCGGTCAGCACCGGTCTCCGGTAGTGGCCCCCGGGAATCCCGGCACGACGCCGGCCACCCCGGGCGCTTCGATCGAAGACCGGCCGCCTGAGCAGTTCCCGTGTCGTCGGCCGACGACGCGAAGGAGCACCACAGCACATGACCGAGACCAACCTCGGCACCGAATCCCGCACCGCGGTGATCGACAACGGGTCCTTCGGCACCCGTGAGATCACCTTCTCCACCGGCCGCCTGGCCCGTCAGGCCGCCGGCTCCGTCGTCGCCCAGCTCGGCGAGACGGTCGTCCTCTCCGCCACCACCGCCGGCAAGCAGCCGCGCGAGTCGTTCGACTTCTTCCCGCTGACGGTGGACGTCGAGGAGCGGATGTACGCCGCGGGCCGCATCCCCGGCTCGTTCTTCCGCCGCGAGGGCCGGCCCAGCGAGGACGCCATCCTCACCTGCCGGCTGATCGACCGGCCGCTGCGCCCGTCGTTCGTCAAGGGCCTGCGCAACGAGGTCCAGGTCGTCGAGACCGTGCTGGCGCTCGACCCGCAGCACCCGTACGACGTGGTGGCCATCAACGCCGCCTCGATGTCGACCAAGCTCTCCGGCCTGCCGTTCTCCGGCCCGATCGGCGCGACCCGGGTCGCGCACGTGGACGGCCAGTGGGTCGCCTTCCCGACCCTGGAGGAGCTGGCCCGGGCCACCTTCGACATGGTCGTGGCCGGCCGCACCCTCGCCGACGGCGAGGTCGCGATCATGATGGTCGAGGCCGAGGCCACCCCGAACGCGGTGGCCCTGATCTCCGACGGCGCCACCGCGCCGACCGAGGAGATCGTGGCCAGCGGCCTGGAGGCCGCCAAGCCGGCCATCCGTGAGCTGTGCCGGGCGCAGAGCGAGCTGGCCGAGGTCGCCGCCAAGCCGGTCAGCGAGTTCCCGGTCTTCCTGGACTACCAGGACGACGTCTACGACGCGGTGGCCGACGTGGCCCGCGCCGACGTCACCGAGGCCCTGAAGATCGCCGGCAAGGCCGACCGCGAGGAGGCCCTGGACCGGATCAAGGCCAAGGTCGCCGAGGAGCTGACCGGCCGGTTCGAGGGCCGCGAGAAGGAGCTGTCCGCCGCGTTCCGCTCGCTGACCAAGTCCGAGGTCCGCAACCGGGTGCTGCGCGAGCAGGTCCGCATCGACGGCCGCGGCCCGCGTGACATCCGTCCGCTGAGCGCCGAGGTCGGCGTGCTGCCGCGGGTGCACGGCTCGGCGCTGTTCGAGCGCGGCGAGACCCAGATCCTGGGCGTCACCACGCTGAACATGCTGCGCATGGAGCAGATGGTGGACACGCTGTCCCCGGAGAACCGCAAGCGCTACATGCACAACTACAACTTCCCGCCGTACTCGACGGGTGAGACCGGCCGGGTCGGCTCGCCGAAGCGTCGCGAGATCGGTCACGGCGCGCTGGCCGAGCGGGCGCTGATCCCGGTGCTGCCGTCGCGCGAGGAGTTCCCGTACGCCATCCGGCAGGTCTCCGAGGCGCTCGGCTCCAACGGCTCCACCTCGATGGGTTCGGTCTGCGCCTCGACGCTGGGCCTGCTCTCGGCCGGTGTGCCGCTGAAGGCGCCGGTCGCCGGCATCGCCATGGGCCTCATCTCCGACGAGGTCGACGGCAAGACCCAGTACGTGACGCTGACCGACATCCTCGGCGCCGAGGACGCGTTCGGCGACATGGACTTCAAGGTCGCCGGCACCCGTGACTTCGTCACCGCGCTGCAGCTCGACACCAAGCTCGACGGCATCCCGTCGGACGTGCTGGCCGCCGCGCTGCAGCAGGCGCACGAGGCCCGGCAGACCATCCTCGACGTGATGCAGCGGGCCATCGAGGCGCCGGCCGAGATGTCGGACTACGCGCCGCGGGTCACCACCGTGAAGATCCCGGTCGACAAGATCGGCATGGTGATCGGCCCGAAGGGCCAGACCATCAACGCGATCCAGGACGAGACCGGCGCCGAGATCTCCATCGAGGACGACGGCACGATCTACGTCGGCGCGACCAACGGCCCGTCGGCCCAGGCCGCTGTTGACCGGATCAACGGCATCGCGAACCCGACCCTGCCGAAGGTGGGCGAGCGGTTCCTCGGCACGGTGGTGAAGACCGCCGCGTTCGGCGCCTTCATCTCGCTCCTGCCGGGCCGTGACGGCCTGCTGCACATCTCCAAGGTGGGCGACGGCAAGCGGGTCGAGAAGGTCGAGGACTTCCTCAACGTCGGCGACAAGGTCGAGGTGGAGATCGCGGACATCGACGCCCGCGGCAAGATCTACCTGGACAAGATCCGTCCGGAGGGCGCTGAGGCGCCGGCCGCCGGTGAGGCGGCCGGTGGCGACCGTCCGTCGGGCCGGGACCGCGGCGGCGACCGTGGCCCGCGTGACCGCGGTGACCGGGGTGGCGAGCGCCGCTCCGAGGGTGGCGAGCGCCGCTCCGAGGGTGGCGAGCGCCGCTCCGAGGGTGGCGAGGGCGGCGGCGAGTCCCGTCCGCGTCGCCGGACCCGGCACAGCTGATCCACCGACCGGCCCGGGTGACGTCCGCGTCGCCCGGGCCGGCCCACGGCTCCAGGTCGCCTGCGCGAGCTGGAGCCGTCGTACGTCCCGCCGTTCCTCGTCATCCGGAGAGCAGGTTCTCGTGAGTTCGTCAGTCGCCTCGACGGGACGGGGGGTGGCGTCGACCGGTTCGGCGGCCCGCGCGGTCACCCGGACGCTCAGCGACGACCCGCTCGGCGGCACCGTCCGCCGTACCGTGCTGCCCAGCGGGCTGCGGGTGCTCACCGAGGCGATCCCGGCGATGCGCAGCGTGTCGTTCGGCATCTGGGTGGCGGTCGGCTCGCGCGACGAGACCGGCTCGCAGGCCGGTGCCGCGCACTTCCTGGAGCACCTGCTGTTCAAGGGCACCAACAAGCGCAGCGCGCTGGAGATCTCGTCGCAGATCGAGGCCGTGGGCGGCGAGACGAACGCCTTCACCACGAAGGAGTACACCTGCTACTACGCGCGGGTGCTGGACGAGGACCTGCCGCTGGCCATCGACGTCATGTGCGACCTGGTCGCCGACTCGGTGCTGACCGCCGCCGACGTGGAGACCGAACGCGGCGTCATCCTCGAAGAGATCGCCATGCACGACGACGAGCCCGGCGACGAGGTGCACGACCTGTTCGCCCGCGCCGTCTACGGCGACCACCCGCTGGGCCGGCTCATCTCCGGCACCGAGGAGACGGTCACGCCGATGACCCGGCGGCAGATCCAGGGCTTCTACCGCCGCCGCTACACCGCGCCGCAGATCGTGATCGCCGCCGCCGGCAACCTCGACCACGCCGCAGTGGTCAAGCTGGTCCGGCAGGCGCTGCGCGGCACCCCGCTGGACACCGACCCGGCGTCGCCGGCGCCGCACCGCGCGGCCACCCCGACGGTACGCACCAAGCCGGCCACCACGCTCGTCGAGCCGAAGGAGACCGAGCAGGCGCACGTCATCCTCGGCTGCCCGGGGATCGACCGCACCGACGACAGGCGGTTCGCGCTCGGCGTGCTCAACAACGTGCTCGGCGGCGGCATGTCCAGCCGGCTGTTCCAGGAGATCCGGGAGCAGCGTGGCCTGGCGTACTCGGTCTACTCCTACGCCAGCCAGTACGCCGACAGCGGCGTGTTCGCCGTCTACGCCGGGTGCGCGCCGGGCAAGGTGGACGAGGTGCTGGACCTGACCCGCGCGGAGCTGGCGCGGGTGGCCGCCGAGGGGATCACCGAGGCGGAACTGGCCCGGGGCAAGGGGATGAGCAAGGGCTCGTTCGTGCTCGGGCTGGAGGACACCGGCTCGCGGATGAGCCGGCTCGCCAAGGGGGAGCTGCTCTACGGCAACCTGATGCCGGTGGACGACCTGCTGGCCCGGGTGGACGCGGTGACGCTCGACGACGTGAACACGCTCGCCGCCGACCTGCTCGGCCGGCCCATGTCGCTTGCCGTGGTGGGTCCGTTCGACTCCGGCAGCTTCACGGCCACGGGCTGAGCGCCCCACCGGTCCTGAGCGCCGCGTCGGTCCGCCGGATCCCGTGCCGGGCGCTGGGATAGGTTGTGGCCCGTGACTGAGCAGCAGAAGACGGCGGCCCGGGTCGGTGTGCTCGGTGCCCGGGGCCGGATGGGCATGGAGGTCTGCAAGGCGGTCGACTCCGCCGCCGACCTGGAGCTGGTTGCGGCCGTCGACCAGGGCGACGACCTGGACGCGGTGGCGCAGGCGGGTGCCGAAGTGGTCGTCGACTTCACCACCCCCGACGCGGTCATGGACAACCTGCGCTGGTGCGTCGAGAACGGCGTGCACGCGGTGGTCGGCACCACCGGCTTCACCGGGCAGCGGCTCGCCGAGGTGCGGGGCTGGCTCGACGACCGGCCCGGCGTAGGCGTGGTGATCGCCCCCAACTTCGGCATCGGCGCGGTGCTGATGATGCAGTTCGCGGCGCGCGCCGCCCGCTACTTCGAGTCGGTCGAGATCGTCGAGCAGCACCACCCGCGCAAGCTGGACGCGCCGAGCGGCACCGCCACCCACACGGCCCGGCTGATCGCCGCCGCCCGCGCCGACGCAGGCCTGGGTCCCGCGCCGGACGCGACCCGCGACGAGGTGGCCGGCGCCCGCGGTGCCGACATCGACGGGGTACGCGTGCACGCGGTACGCGCCACCGGCCTGGTCGCCCACCAGGAGGTGCTGTTCGGCACCACCGGCGAGACGCTCACCATCCGGCACGACTCGTACGACCGGGTGTCGTTCATGCCCGGCGTGCTGCTCGCGGTCCGGGAGGTGGGTCGCCGGCCCGGTCTCACAGTCGGCCTGGACGCCCTGCTCGACTGATCCGTCGCGCGGCGTGCTCCGGCCTGCTGCGGGAAACCGTTTTGCCTGGTCGGCGGCGTGGACCTAGGCTGCTTTCATGATCGATTCCGGACACTCCGACCGCACCGGCCGCCGGGTGACGCTGCGCCCGGTGGACGACGACAACTGGCGGGCCGTGGCGGACGTCGCGCCGCACGACGACCAGCGCGCCTTCGTGGCCGCGCTGGCCGCCCGCTACCTGCTTCTCACCGAGCGCTCGGACGTCTGGAACTCGCTGGCCGTCTACGCCGACGAGACGGTCGTCGGCCACGTCATGTGGGGCGTGGACGACGACGAGTCGCGCTGGATCGGCGGCATGGTGATCGACGCCGCCGAGCAGGGCCGGGGCCTGGGCCGCGCCACAGTGCGGACGCTCGCCGACTGGCTCGCCGAGGCGGGCCGGCCGATCCGCCTGAGCTACCACCCCGACAACAAGCCAGCCGCCGCCCTTTACACGTCCCTGGGTTTCCACCCCACAGGCGCGATGGAGGACGAAGAACTGGTAGCCGAACTCCCCCCAGCCTGACCCCCACCCTCCCCCTCACCCTCACCCCCCCGGCCTGTACCTGGCCGATCATGAGGTTGGCGGCAGTTGGGGAGATCGAAAAGGCCGCCAACTTCATGATCGACTGGATCGGGGCGGGGTGCGGCGGGTGGGGTGGCGGTCCTGCCCCGTGCCGGGACCGCCGGCCCACCCACGCGAGGGTGGACCGGCGAGACGAGCGGAACTCATCGCTGCGGCGGAAGATTTTCCTCCGGGACTGCCACGTGCAGGCGGACCTGGGGGACCAGCATGTCGTCCACGTCCAGCGCGCGGGCCGCTCCGTCCGGCTCCCAGCCGGTCGAGCCGAGGAACTTCCGGGTCGCGGCGTCGGCGTCGAACGCCCACGCCACCGCCCGGGTCAGACCGTCGGCGCGCCAGTGGTCGACGGCCGCGGCGAGCAGCCGGCTGCCGTGCCCGCGCCGCCCCCACCGGGGCTCGACCAGCAGATCCGTGACCGCGGCGACGTCCGAGCCGAGCGCCTCGGCCGGCTCGTCGGGGGCGAGCGCGTCGGCGTCGGCCGGACCGGAGGCGACGAACCCCACCAGATAGGATTGCGCCGCCTGTTCGACGGCGACCAGCACCCGGTGCGCGCCCGAGGGCGGCTCCTGCACCGCCGCACTCCACCGCCGCGCGAGGTACGCCTCGTCGAGGTTGTCGAGCACGTGCCGTGGCAGGATCCGGCGGTACGCGACCCGCCAGGTCGCGAGCTGGATGCGTGCGATCTCGCCGGCGTCCTCGGGACGCGCGGGCCGGACGTAGCCTGCAGCCATGGCACGTGAGCCTACGCAGGGCGAGGAGGGTGACGGTGGCGCAGGGTGCCGGGCGGACGATCACGCAGGTCGTCGCCGTGGTGGCGCTCGCCGCGGCGGTCACCGTGTTCCTCTCCGTGGCGGCCGTGCGGCACGGCTTCTTCGACCTCCAGGTCTACTACGGCGCGCTGACCTACTGGGCGCGTGACGGCGGGGAGATCTACGACTTCCTGCGCCCCGGCACGCAGTACGGCTTCACCTATCCGCCGTTCGCCGCACTGGTGATGCTGCCGATGGCGTACCTGCCGTGGGGCGCGGCGATCGTGGTGAGCGTGACCGCGACGGTGCTGGCGAGCGCCGTGGTGATCTGGCGGCTGCTGGACCCGGTGGCCCGCCGGTCCGGCTGGACCCGCTGGTTCGCGCTCGCTGTGGCGCTCTGCCTGGCGGCCGCGTACGAGCCGATGCGCGAGACGGTCAACTTCGGCCAGGTCAACATGCTGCTGCTGTTCCTGGTGGCGGTGGACCTGCTGTGGCTGCTGCCGGCGCGCAGCCGCTGGGCGGGCGTGGGCATCGGCCTGGCCACCGCGATCAAGCTGACGCCCGGCATCTTCATCGTCTACCTGCTGGTCACCGGCCGCTGGCGGGCCGCGCTGACCACAGTCGGCACGGCCGCCGTCGCCACGCTGGTGGCCGCCGGTCTCTTCCCGGACGCCTCCCGGGAGTTCTGGACCGAGGCGCTGTGGAACACCGACCGGGTCGGCGAGCTGGCGTTCGTCTCCAACCAGTCGCTGCGCGGGGTGGTCGCCCGGCTCGACCCGCAGCACCCGAGCACGATCGCCTGGCTGGTGCTCGTACTCCTGACGCTCGTGGTGTGGGCGTGGCGTTCGCGGGCGGCGGTGGCCGCCGGCGACGAGGCCACCGGCCTGGCCCTCACCGGTGCCGTGATGTGCCTGGTCAGCCCGGTCACCTGGGTGCACCACCTGGTCTGGCTGCTGCCCGGCCTGATCCTGCTCGTCGACAACGGCATGGCGGCGCCCGCGCGCAGCCGCCGGCGCCGTCTGCTGCTGGCCGCCGCGTTGATCGGGTACGCGCTGCTGTGCAGCCGGATCGTCTGGTCCTGGGAGAAGGACTTCACTGGCGTGGACGGCTTCCTCGGCAGCAACACGTACGTGTGGATCAGCCTGGCGCTGCTGCTCGGGCTGCCGGTCCGGCGCTGGCTCACGCCGGCCGGCGGCGGGCGTCCCGGCGACGGCGTCCCGGCCGGGTCAGCCTCCGGTGGTGTACCGCAGCTCGCGGAGCAGGATCGGGGTGCGGCCACCGGACAGCGGCACCGGGTAGGCGGACTCCTCACCGTCCGGTGAGTGCCCGGCCCGCTCGTAGAAGCGGCGGGCCCGGGCGTTGTCGGCGAGCACCCAGAGCCGGTACCCGGTCCAGCCCCGCTCGGCCAGGCCGTCCCGGGCCGCCGCGAGCAGCGTCCGGCCGGCGCCCGAACCCCAGTGCGCCGGTTCCAGGTAGATCGCCAGCAGCTCGCCGTGCGCCGGGTCGAGGTCGCCGCGGTCCTGGTTGTTCCGGTACGGCCCGAACGTGGTGAACCCGACGATCGTGCCGCCGTCCACGGCGACGAGCGTGGTGAACGGGTGCTCCGGGTCGGCGGTGCCGAGGTCGCGGCGGCGCTGCGCCCAGGCGCGCGGGTTCAGCCGGCTCAGCACCTCCTCGGGCATGATCCCGGCGTACCCGGCCTGCCAGCCGTGGACGTGCACCCGGGCGATGGCCTCGGCGTCGTCCGGTTCCTCCCGGCGAATGGTGAGCACCTGTCCGTTCTATGCCCCGACGGGCGATCGGTCCAGCCGCCGCTCCCGATGTCGTACCGCTGGATTAGGGTCGCCGACGATGGCCGTACCGGAATCGCTCTCCCTCGCCCAGGCCCGCCGGATCGCCCTGGCCGCCCAGGGTTTCGCCGACCCGGCGCCTTCAGGCGTGCCCACCCGCCGCCACCTGCGCCGGGTGCTCGACCGGGTCGGGCTGATCCAGATGGACTCGGTGAACGTGCTCCAGCGCGCGCACTACCTGCCGCTCTACAGCCGGCTCGGGCCGTACCCGACCGCCCTGCTGGACACCGCCGCCTACCGCCGCCCGCGTGAGCTGTTCGAATACTGGGCGCACGAGGCGTCGCTGGTCCCGGTGGGGCTGCACCCGGCGTTGCGCTGGCGGATGGCCAAGGCCCGCGACGAGGCGTGGGGCGGCATGCGCCGGATCGCCGAGGAGCAGCCCGAGCTGGTCGCCTGGGTCCGCGACGAGGTGGCCGCCCGGGGGCCGCTGACCGCGGCCGAGATCGAGCACGACGCCCCGCGGGAGACCGGCAACTGGGGCTGGAACTGGTCGGCCGTGAAGCGGGCGCTGGAGTTCCTGTTCTGGGCCGGCGAGGTCACCGCCGCCGACCGCACCAACTCGTTCGCCCGCCGCTACGACCTGCCCGAGCGGGTGCTCCCGGCCGCCGTGCTGGACGCGCCCACCCCGGGCGACGCCGAGGCGCACCGGTCGCTCGTGTCGATCGCCGCCCGCTCGCTCGGCGTCGCCGCCGAGACGGACCTGCGCGACTACTTCCGGCTGCCGGTCGCCGGGGCGCGGCGGGCGGTGGCCGAGCTGGTCGAGGCGGGCGAACTGACCCCGGTCACGGTGCAGGGCTGGCGGCAGCCGGCCTACCTGCACGCCGACGCGCGGCTGCCCCGCTGGGTACGCGGCAACACGCTGGTCAGCCCGTTCGACCCGCTGGTCTGGGAGCGGGCGCGCACCGAGCGGCTGTTCGGCTTCACCTACCGGATCGAGATCTACGTGCCGGCGCCCCAGCGGGTCTACGGCTACTACGTGCTGCCGTTCCGACAGGGCGAGCGCTTCACCGCCCGCGTCGACCTGAAGGCCGACCGGAAGGCCGGGGCGCTGCTGGTGCCGGCCGCCTGGGTCGAGCCGGGCGCCGACCCGGGGGAGACGGCAGTGGCGCTCGCCGCCGAGCTCTACCGGCTGGCCGGCTGGCTCGGCCTGGACGCGGTCGCCCCGCCCGCCGCGGGCGACCTCGCGGGGCCGCTGGCCGCCGCGCTGGTGGGCGTGGCCGGTGTACGGTGAGCGCGTGACGAGCGTTGACCGGCCTGCCACCGCGCCCGACCCGCACCCCCAGCCGCACCCGCACGGGCACGCGCAGCCGGAGTCCGGATCGCCGTCGCACGCGCTCGCCGGCCCATCTCCGGACGCGTACGCCCCGGCACCCGGCGGGCTGTCGTCGGCCGCCGACGCGCACGATCACGCCCTGGCGCCCGCGTTCGCGCACGCCGGAGCGCACACCCCTGCCGGAGCGCCGGGAGCGCCCGGAGCGCCGTGGCCGGGTTACCCGGTGGCGTACCAGCCGGTCGAGGCCGACCGGTTCACCCGGATGGTGCTGCGCCTGCACGCCCGCGCCCCGCGCTGGGCGGTGCCGCTGGCCGCGCTCGGCTGCGTCGGCCTCGGCATCGCGTACGCCCTGATCAGCGACCCGACCCGCAGCGACCCGGACGCCGCACCGACCTGCCTGCTCAAGCTGACCACGGGGCTGGACTGCCCGGGCTGCGGCGGCACCCGCGCGCTCTGGTACGTGCTGCACGGCGACCTGCCCGCCGCCGCCCGGCACCACTTCCTGTTCGTCTTCGCGCTGCCGTTCCTGGCCTGGCTCTTCGTGGCCTGGGCCGGCAACCGGGCGTTCGGCTGGAAGCTGCCCGAGGTCCAGTTCAGCCCCAAGGTCATCGGCGTGTTCCTGGCCGCGTGGGGGGTCTTCTCGGTCGTCCGCAACCTGCCCTGGGCACCCTTCACCTCGCTCTACGTCTAGCCCTCTCCGCCCTCTCCGCCGGAGCGCTCCCGCTATCCGGGTTCGATGTTCCGCAAAGCGGGATCGGAGAAGATCTTGGAAGCGCAGCGCCCCTATGGGGGCCATTTCCTACCAAGATCTTGAGAGCCGGAGCGGCGATATCGGACGCCTCAGGCCGAGACACCTGGGCGGAGCGCCCGCTGGCCGGCCGCGTGCCCGATTTCCACGCCGGGCGCGGGCCAACTACAGTCGCAGGAATGCCGGAGATGGTTCAGCCCCAGGTCAAGTTGATCGCGTGGACCCAGTTCCAGGCGCCCGAAGAGGTGCCCTGGTCCACCGACGCCGACGGTGGGCAGGCGCTCGCCGAGTTCGCCGGCCGGGCCTGCTACCAGAGCTGGAAGAAGCCGAACCCGGCCACCGCCACCAACGCCGGTTACCTGGCGCACATCCTGGAGGTCGGCCACCTGAGCGTGCTGGAGCACGGCTCGGTGAGCTTCTACTTCAGCGGCGTCTCCCGCTCGTTCACCCACGAGCTGATCCGGCACCGGCACTTCTCCTACTCCCAGCTCTCCCAGCGCTACGTGCCCGAGCGGGACGCGGCGATGGTCGAGCCGTCGGTGATCGCCGACGACCCGGAGCTGCACAAGAAGTTCGTCGAGGCCACCGACGCGGCGGTGCGGGCGTACACCGAGTTGCTGGAAGGGCTGGAGGCCCGCTTCACCGACGAGCCCAACCCGACGCTGCGCCGCAAGCAGGCCCGCCAGGCGGCCCGGGCGGTGCTGCCGAACGCCACCGAGACCCGGATCGTGGTGACCGGCAACTACCGGGCCTGGCGGCACTTCGTGAAGATGCGCGCCACCGAGCACGCCGACGTGGAGATCCGCGAGCTGGCGGTGGAGTGCCTGCGCCAGCTCAAGGGTGTCGCGCCGAACGTCTTCGCCGACTTCGTGATCTCCACCCTGCCCGACGGCTCCGAGGTGGCTGCGTCGCCGCACGCGGAGTGACTCGTCGCCCTTCGCCGCCGGGCCACCGGCGGCCGTCCGCTAGGTTGTGAGCATGACGCACGACCACTCCGCCGCCCCGAGCCGGGGCGCGTCGCGCCCGTTCGGGCGAGTGATGACGGCCATGGTGACCCCGTTCACGCCGGACGGCGGCCTGGATCTCGACGGCGCCGCCCGGCTGGCCGAATATCTCGTCGACGAGCAGGGCAACGACGCGCTGGTGCTCAACGGCACCACCGGCGAGTCCCCGACCACCACGGAGGCGGAGAAGGAGTCGCTGATCCGCACCGTGGTCGAGGCGGTCGGCGACCGGGCCCGCATCGTCGCCGGTGTGGGCACCAACGACACCCGGCACACAGTCGAGCTGGCCACGCAGGCCGAGAAGGCCGGTGCGCACGGCCTGCTGGTGGTCACGCCGTACTACAACAAGCCGCCGCAGGCCGGGCTGCTGCGGCACTTCACCACAGTCGCGGACGCCACCGGCCTGCCGGTCATGCTCTACGACATCCCGCACCGCGCGGGCGTGGCGATCGCCACCGAGACGCTCGTCAAGCTGGCCGAGCACGGCCGGATCGTCGCGGTGAAGGACGCCAAGGGCGACCTGTTCGCCACGTCGGAGGTGCTCAGCCGCACCGACCTGGCCTACTACAGCGGCGAGGACGCGCTCACCCTGCCGATGCTGTCGATCGGCGCGGTCGGCGTGGTCGGCACCTCCACCCACTTCACCGGCGCGCTGACCAAGCAGATGATCGAGGCGTTCGAGGCGGGCGACAACGCCGGTGCGCTCGCCCTGCACCGGCGGTTGCTGCCGCTCTACACCGGCATCTTCCGCACCCAGGGCACGATCCTGGTCAAGGCCGGCCTGGGGGCGCAGGGTCGCCCGGCCGGCCCGGTGCGGCCGCCGCTCGTCGACGCCACCGGTGACGAACTGGCCCAGCTGCGCGCCGACTGCGCCGCGGCGGGCCTGCCCCTGCCCGAATGAATCAACGACACGACGGACGCCGCGCGACGGCGTCGCAGAATGAGGTGACGCGTGACCGAGGCGCACATCGAGGGTGAACTGCCCCCGCCGCTGCCCGAGGGCGGCCTGCGGATCATCCCGCTCGGCGGACTCGGCGCCATCGGCCGGAACATGACCGTCTTCGAGTACGACGGCAAGCTGCTGATCGTCGACTGCGGGGTGCTGTTCCCCGACGTCGAGCAGCCGGGCGTGGACCTGATCCTGCCCGACTTCGGCCCGATCCTGGACCGGCTGGCCGACGTGCAGGCGATCGTGCTCACGCACGGCCACGAGGACCACATCGGCGCGGTGCCGTACCTGCTCGCGCACAAGCCGGACATCCCGCTGGTGGGCTCGCAGTTCACGCTCGCGCTCGTCGAGGCGAAGCTGGCCGAGCGGCGGATCCAGCCGTACACGCTGACCGTGCGGGAGGGCGGCCGGGAACGGCTGGGCCCGTTCGAGTGCGAGTTCTTCGCGGTGAACCACTCGATCCCGGACGCGCTGGCGGTGGCCATCCGTACGCCGGCCGGCCTGGTGCTGCACACCGGCGACTTCAAGATGGACCAGCTTCCGCTCGACGGGCGGATCACCGACCTGGCCGGGTTCGCCCGGCTCGGCGCCGAGGGCGTCGACCTGCTGCTGTCCGACTCGACGAACGCGGAGATCCCCGGGTTCGTCACGCCGGAGCGGGAGATCGGCCCGGTCCTCGACTCGATCTTCGCGAAGGCCAAGGGGCGGATCATCGTCGCCTCGTTCGCCTCGCACGTGCACCGGGTGCAGCAGGTCTTCGACTCGGCCGTCGAGCACGGCCGCAAGGTGGCGCTGATCGGCCGGTCCATGGTCCGCAACATGGGCATCGCCCGCGACCTGGGCCTGCTCAACATCCCGCCCGGCCTGGTGGTCGGGATCGAGGAGGCCACGAACCTGCCGCCCGAGCAGATCGTGCTGATGTCCACCGGTTCGCAGGGCGAGCCGATGAGCGCGCTGGGCCGGATGGCCAGCGGCGACCACCGGCACATCACCATCGCCCCTGGCGACACGGTGGTGCTGGCGTCCTCGCTGGTGCCCGGCAACGAGACCTCGGTCTACCGGGTGATCAACCGGCTCGCCCGGGCCGGCGCCGTGGTGGTGCACAAGGACGTCGCGAAGGTGCACGTCTCCGGCCACGCCCCGGCCGGTGAGCTGCTCTACCTGCTCAACGTGGTACGCCCGAGCAACCTGATGCCGGTGCACGGCGAGTGGCGGCACCTGCGGGCGCACGCCCGGCTCGGCATCGAGTCCGGCGTCGCGCCGGACCGGGTCGTGCTCTGCGAGGACGGCGACGTGGTCGACCTGGTCGAGGGCCGCGCCAGCCTGGTCGGGCGGGTCAAGAGCCGGTACGTCTACGTCGACGGTCTCGCCGTCGGCGACGTCAGCGAGTCGCTGCTCACCGAACGCCGGATCCTGGGCGACGGCGGGTTCATCGCCGCGACGGTCGTGGTCGACTCGGTCACCGGCAAGGTGGTCGCCGGCCCGACCGTCTCGGCGAAGGGCTTCTCCGAGGACCCGGAGGCGTTCAACGCGGTGGTCCCGCTGGTCACCGAGGCGCTGAACCGGGCCGCCGCGGACGGCATCACCGACCCGCACCAGCTCCAGCAGATCGTCCGCCGCACGGTGGGCCGCTGGGTCAACGACGCGTACCGCCGTCGGCCCATGATCGTCCCGACCGTCGTCGAGGTCTGACCCGACCGCGCCGCGCGCCGGTCCACCGTCCGCGGTGGGCCGGCGCCGTCGCTTTCCGGGTACGTCCCGACACGCGGTGTCGAAACGTGGTGACCGCACTCATCCGATCGGCGTCCGTCTCCGTACCTCCCGATGGCCGGCGTGCCCCTGCGCCGGTCGGGAGGAGCGTGGCGGATGGACCGCAGACGGATGACAGCCATCGGCGTACTGGTGGCGGCGGCCGGGTTGACGGCGGCGGTGACCGTACCGTCGTTCGCCGGTGAGGAACCCCGGCGGGCCGCGCCGGCGGCCGACGGCGTCGCCCCGGAGGTCCTGGACGCGATGGGCCGCGACCTCGCGCTGACCCGCGACCAGGCGGTGAAGCGGCTGCGGACCGAGCGGTGGGCGGCCGGCACCGTCACCCGGCTGCGCGGCGAACTCGGCGCCGGATACGGCGGAAGCTGGCTCAGCGCGGACGGCGCCACGCTCACCGTGGCGGTGGCCGACCCGGCCGGCGAGGCGCGGGTACGGGCCGCGGGCGCGGTCCCGAAGCGGGTGGCCCGCGGCGTCGCCGAGCTGGACGCGGTGAAGAGCCGGCTGGACGCGGCGGGCGCCGACGCCAGCCCGGACGTCGCGGGCTGGTACGTCGACGTGGCAGACAACGCGGTGGTCGTGATCGCCCGGCCGGGCGCGGAGGCCGACGGCCGACGGCTCGCCGCCGCCGCCGGGTCGAAGGCCGCGATGGTCCGGGTGCGGACCGCCGACGAGGCCCCGCGCCCGCTGTTCGACGTGCGGGGCGGCGACGCCTACCTGATCAACAACGCGGGCCGCTGCTCGGTCGGCTTCTCAGTGGTCGGCGGGTTCGTCACCGCCGGGCACTGCGGCCGGCCGGGGGACCGCACCACCGGATCCAACCGGGTCGCCCAGGGCACGTTCGCCGCGTCCTCGTTCCCGGGTGACGACTGGGCGTTCGTGCGGGTGAACGCCGACTGGACGCCGCAGGGCGTGGTGACCGACTTCAACGGCGGCGGCACGGTGGCGGTGAACGGCTCCACCGAGGCGCCGGTGGGCGCGTCGATCTGCCGGTCCGGCTCCACCACCGGCACCCGCTGCGGCCTGATCCAGGCGAAGAACGCCACAGTCAACTACCCGGAGGGCACCGTCACCGGGCTGACCCGGACGAACGTCTGCGCCGAGCCGGGTGACTCCGGCGGCGCGTGGCTCTCCGGCGACCAGGCGCAGGGCGTCACGTCCGGCGGATCCGGTGACTGCACCCGGGGCGGCACCACGTTCTTCCAGCCGGTCAACGAGATCCTCCAGCGCAACAACCTGACGCTCGTCACCGCCGGCGACCAGCCCGCGCCCACGCAGCCGCCTGCGGGCGGCGGCGAGACCACCCCGCCCGTGACCGCCGAGCCCACCCCGCCGGCGGACGACACCGAGTGCTCCGGCCAGGTGAGCCGGACCGGCCGGATCGCCGCCGGACGGACCCAGGTCCAGCCGGACGGGCGCTTCTACCGGGTGCCCGACGGCACCCAGGAGGCGTGCCTGTCCGCGCCGGACGGCGCCCGGGTGGTGCTGGAGCTGCAACGCTTCACCGGCGGCGCGTTCCGCACCGTGGCCCGCGCGGCCACCGCCGACGGCACGGCCCGCCTGACCGCCGAGACCCAGGCCGGTGCGTACCGGTACCGCGTCGTCGGGTTGTCCGGCTCCGGCGAGTACACGCTGGCGTTCTCCGCCCGCTGACCGCCGCACCCAGACCGCGGCCCCCGATCACCACCGCCCGGTGATCGGGGGCCGCGCCTCGTCTGCGGCACTGTCGGTCGGTGCGGCTCAGGGCAGCGCGGCGACCGCTTCGGCGTACGCGGTGCCGGTGCGGACCGCGGCGGCCACCAGCACCGCGAGCTGCGCCGGGGCCACCCCGCAGGACAGGTCGGTGGAGATGCCCGCGGCCAGCACCAGCGTCCCGTCGCCGGGCTCGTGCACGTACGCGGCGGGCAGCAGCCGGTCGTGGTTCCAGGCGTTGCAGAACGCGTACGCCTCGGCGCGCCGACCGGCCGGCAGCCGCCGCTCCGCCACCACCCGGGCGTGCAGCACGTCGCCGTCTCGGCCGAGCAGGCGGAACTGGATCGTGGCCTCGCCCCACCGTCCGGCGAGCGTGCCGTCCGGCTCAGGCGTGTACGGCTCGCCCCGGGCGTCGAGCGCGGCGGCGAGCAGCGCCGCGTCCAGCGGGGCCGGTTCCTCCGGCCCGGGCAGCAGGGGTTCGGCCGGATCATCGGCGTCCGGCTCCTCGTCGAACTCGCTCTCGGCAGCCAGCGACACCGGCGCGGCGAGCGGCCGTTCGGCCAGCCAGGAGGCGATCCGGCCGGACTGGTGCCCGGTGCCGTTGCGGGCGTCGAAGCTGCCGGCGAGCGCCGTCGCCAGCGCCTGCAACTGCGTACCGAGCGTCGCCACGTCCACCTCGGCCGCCGGCCGGGAACCGTGCCCCGGGCGGTGGATGCGCCGCCCGCCCAGCCCGGCCTCGGCGGCCAGTCCGCACAGCAGCGCGCCCGCCGCGGCGAACTCCATCGCGGCCAGGTCGTCGGAGGGGCGGTCCAGCTCGGGCAGCTGCTCGGTGAGGATCTCCAGCCCACGATGCAGGTAGCCGCCCAGCGCGCAGAAGCGCAGATGTGCGGCGAGCAGCGGGAACGCCGTCTTCTCGCTGCGGTGCCGGCGGTACGCGCGCACGTGCGCCCGGGCCGCCCGCGTCACCGCGCCGGTACGCAGCCACGGCAGCAGCCCCACGGCGAGCGCCCGTTCCGGCTGGTCGGTGCAGGCCGTCGCCCCCGCCGCTGCCGCCTGCCGTTCGCCGCGCCGGGTCGGTACCGACTGCGGCTCGACCCAGCCGGTCAGCGCCGGTGCCAGCGCCGCCAGTGCCGCCTCCGGCTCGCCCCAGCCGGCCAGCAGGTCGGCCCGCCGCGCCGGGGCGCACCCCGCACACCCGCCCACCGGGTCGTTCGCGTCCGCCGCCGACCAGCGCTCGTACGCCCGCCGGGCCGCCGGCTCGTCGCCGAGGTGGTCGGCGAGCCGGCAGCGCAGCTCCGCCACCGGCGCGGCGTCCTCGCCCAGTTCCCCGGCGAGCGCGTCCAACAGGGAGCGGGCCTGGTCCAGACCCACCCGGGGCGTGCCGAACGACGCCTCCACCGCCTGCCGCTGATGCCGGCGCAACCGGGTCAGCTCGTCCGGGCGGGCGTCCAGCAGCCCGGGGTGCCCGTCCAGCGTGGTCCGCATCCGCCGGACCGGCTCCACCGCCCGCCACCGCTCGCCCCGGTGCAGGTACGCCTCGACCAGCGCGAACCGTGCCGACAGGGCGGTACGCGGGTCGCCGGTGGCGTCCGCCCGCGACGCGATCCGCTCCAGCTCGGCGCAGCGCTCCGCGCCGTCGGGCCGGTCCCGGGCGTCGGCGAGCGCGGCGGCCAGCCCCCGGTCGCGTGCCGTGGTCACCGGAGCGTCCCGCCGGCCAGCTCGTCGACGGCGGCGGCGAGCTGGCACCCGGTGGTCACGCCACAGTCGACGAGCCGGTCGAGCTGGTGCGGCGTCACCCCGCGCTCCAGGTCGGTGGTGACCTCGCCGCACACCTGGGCCGACCCGTCGTCGGCGACGTGCACGTACGCCTTGGGCCAGAGCCGGTCGTGGTTCCACGTGTTGCAGAAGGCGTGCAGCTCGGGCACGCGCTCGATGCCGAAGTGGTCCGCGACGACTGTGCGTACCTGGAGCAGCTCACCGGCCACGCCCCGGCGGTGGAACCAGATCAGGTTCCGCTCCCAGCGGCCCACCAGCGCGCCGTCGGGTTCCTCGACCACCGCGTACCCCCGGTGGCCGAGCACGGCGGCGATCAGCTCGCCGGTCAGCGGGCGCAGTTCCTGCGGGTGTCCGGCCAGCGGACCGTCCGGACCGTCCTCGATCTCCGGCGACGCCATCGGGCATCCCTTCTGAGGCGAATAACACAAACGACGGTCCGACCCGTGCTGCGACGCGCGGACACGACCCGGAAAAGCGGCGATCCACCGGGTGCCGCCGTTACCGTGACTCTATGGCGGGCCGTACCTCTCAGGCGAGCCGGCGGCGCGGCGCGTCGCCGCGTGGCACCACGAACAACCGCGCCCGGCAACCGGCGAAGAAGGCGGCGGCGCGGAAACCGGCGCGTCGGCGCCCGGCTCCCGGGCCGAGCCCGGCCGCGTTCGTCGGCCGGGCGGTCGGTGCCGTCTGGATGGGACTTGCGCACACGGTCGGCTGGACGTTCCGGGCGGCCGGGCGGCAGGCCGCGTCCACCCGGGAGCTGGATCCGGAGCACCGCCGCGACGGCGCCGGGCTGCTGCTGTTCGGCCTGGCCATCCTCAGCGCGGTGGGCATCTGGGGCGGCGGCGCCGGGCCGGTGGGCCGGCACCTGGCCGACACCGTACGGCTGTTCATCGGCGCCATCTCGATAATCCTTCCGGTGCTGTTCATGGTCGGCGCGTGGCGGCTGATGCGGACCCCCGCCGACCCCGAGCACCGCGGTCGCGGCCTGGTCGGCTGGGGCTCGATGATGCTGGCGACCGCCGCGATGCTGCACATCGGGCAGAACCCGGTCGACGAGGTCCAGCGTGACTTCGCCGGCGGTCTGATCGGCGCGGGCGTGGGCGACCTGCTGAAGTCCGCGGTGACCGCCTGGGTGGCCATGCCGCTGCTGCTCCTGCTGCTGGTGTTCGGCCTGCTCGTGGTCACCGCGACGCCGATCAACAAGATCCCGGAGCGGCTCGGCCTGCGCGCCGACCCGGCCGGGGCGGACGCCGACGAGGAGTCCGCCGAGGACGAGGCGCCGGCGAAGCCCGCCCGCAAGCGGCCCGCGAAGCGGATGCCGCCGCCGCTGGAGCCGCTGGACCCGGACGACGAGCTGGCAGGCGTCGACCTCCAGGAGACGCTGGTGCTGCCGCGCAAGCCGCCGAAGGTGCCGGCGAACCGCAAGCCGGTCGAGCCGCCGGAGCACTCGCCGCTGCCCACCCGCGCCGAGCAGCTCGCGCTGACCGGGCTCGCCGGCGACTACACGCTGCCGCCGGCGAACCTGCTCGGCAGCGGCGCCAAGCCGAAGAGCCGCAGCAAGGCCAACGACGAGGTGATCGCGGCGCTCACAGGCGTCTTCGAGCAGTTCGACGTGGACGCCGCCGTCACCGGCTTCACCCGCGGCCCGACAGTCACCCGGTACGAGGTGGAGCTGGGCCCGGGCGTCAAGGTCGAGCGGATCACCCAGCTGTCCCGCAACATCGCGTACGCGGTGAAGTCGCCGGACGTCCGCATCCTCAGCCCGATCCCGGGCAAGAGCGCGGTCGGTGTGGAGATCCCGAACACCGACCCGGAGAACGTGTCGCTCGGCGACGTGCTGCGCTCCCGCGAGGCGACGAGCGACCACCACCCGATGGTGGTGGCGCTCGGCAAGGACATCGAGGGCGGCTACGTGGTGGCCAACCTCGCGAAGATGCCTCACATTCTCATTGCGGGAGCCACCGGCGCGGGCAAGTCGTCCTGCCTCAACTCGCTGCTGGTGTCCGTCCTGACCCGGGCCACGCCGGACGAGGTGCGGCTGCTGCTGATCGACCCGAAGCGGGTCGAGATGACCGGCTACGAGGGCATCCCGCACCTGGTCACGCCGATCGTGACCAACCCGAAGAAGGCGGCCGACTCGCTGGAGTGGGTCGTCCGCGAGATGGACATGCGCTACGACGACCTCGCCGCCAACGGGGTCCGGCACATCGACGACTTCAACCGCAAGGTGCGCAACGGCGAGATCAAGGCGCCGCCGGGCAGCGAGCGGGAGATGCGGCCGTACCCGTACCTGCTGGTGATCGTGGACGAGCTGGCCGACCTGATGATGGTCGCGCCGCGCGACGTGGAGGACTCCATCGTCCGGATCACCCAGCTCGCCCGGGCCGCCGGCATCCACCTGGTGCTCGCGACCCAGCGGCCCTCGGTCGACGTGGTCACCGGCCTGATCAAGGCTAACGTGCCGTCCCGGCTCGCGTTCGCCACGTCCTCGCTGGCCGACTCCCGGGTCATCCTGGACCAGCCGGGCGCGGAGAAGCTGCTCGGCCGTGGCGACGGCCTGTTCCTGCCGATGGGCGCGTCGAAGCCGCAGCGCATCCAGGGCGCCTGGGTCACCGAGCGCGAGATCGCCGACGTGGTGAAGTTCTGCAAGGACCAGCGCGAGCCGGAGTTCCGCCCGGACGTGCTCGCCCCGGCGCAGGACAGCAAGAAGAAGATCGACGAGGACATCGGCGACGACCTGGACCTGCTCGTGCAGGCCGTCGAGCTGGTGGTCACCTCGCAGTTCGGGTCGACCTCGATGCTCCAGCGCAAGCTGCGGGTCGGCTTCGCCAAGGCGGGCCGGCTGATGGACCTGATGGAGACCCGGGGCGTGGTCGGCCCGTCCGAGGGCTCCAAGGCCCGCGACGTGCTGGTCAAGCCGGACGAGCTGGAGGAGGTCCTGGCCGGCCTGCGTGGCGGCGAGGACTGACCCGTACACGCGAACGGGCCCGCCGGTCGTCCCGGCGGGCCCGTTCGCGGTTCGGCGGTCTCAGTTGGTGAGGACCACGTAGCTGATGATCATGCCGATCACGGCGCCGGCGACGCTCGCGGCAGCGGCGTACCAGCCCAGCGGCTTGTCACCGAGGACCGCGCCGACGATGCCGAGCACGAGGCCGACCAGGCCGAACAGCGGCGGCAGGATGAAGATCGCGATGGCCGCGAAGACGAACGCGATGATCGTGCAGATCCGGGCGGCGCTGCTGCGCGGACGGGCGGTGGCGTGGATGTCGGCCATGGTTTCCTCCGTGGGTGATCTCGCTACGTGTCGACGGGAGATCGGGTACCCCGGCCGCCGTACCGTCCAAACCGGAGGCGGCATCGATCAGGCGAACAGCTTCAGTCCGATCACACCGGCCACCACCAGCAGCAGGCAGGCCACGCGCGGCAGGTTGACCGGCTCGCCGAGCGCGAGCATGCCGACCAGCGCGGTACCCACGGCGCCGATGCCGACCCACACCGCGTAGCCGGTGCCGACCGGGATGTCGCGCAGCGCGTACGCCAGGCCGGCCATGCTGCCGACCAGGGTGACGGCGAAGACGGCGGAGGGGAGCGGACGGGTGAAGCCGGCGCTGCGGTCCAGCGCGATCGCCCACGCGGTCTCCAGGAGTCCGGAGATCACCAGCACGATCCAGGCCATGGGACATCACCTCTGACGGGCGGGCCCGGCGCGGAGCGGGCCGGGCGACGGTTAGGTCACGCGGGGCGTCTTGGCCTGACCGGGTACGCCCACCACTCGTCCGGGACGGCCCGCGGGCCGTCGTGGCCGACGGTAGCACCGGGCGGGCCGGGTCGGCGGCGGGGTGAGAAAGCCCACCATGAGTGGAGTTGACGTCAACTTCAGGTTGCACGATGGAACGCATGACCGTGCTCTTCTCCGACGACGACGTCGCGGCCGCCGTGGACGCCCCGCTCACCGTCGCGGCCATGCGCGACGCGCTGCTGGCCGCGCACGCCGGGCGGCTCATCGCCCCGCCCCGGGCGTCCGCGCCGCTGGGCGGGGGCCGGATGGTGCTCACCGCCGGGCACCTCACCGGGCAGTGGTACGGCTTCCGCTCGTACGACACGTTCGGCCACCCGGAGAGCGGTCAGCTCGTCGTGCTGCACGACGCGGCCACCGGCGCGGTACGCGCCATCGCCGTCGGCGAGGAACTCGGCTCCCGGCGTACCGGAGGACTCGGTGGCGTGGCGGTGGACGCCCTGGCCCGCGCGGACGCCGCCACGATCGGCGTGGTGGGGTCCGGCCGGCAGGCGTGGACCCAGGTCTGGGCCGCGGCGGCGGTCCGGCCGCTGCGCGAGGTGACGGTGTTCAGCCGCTCGGCGGCCCGGCGGGACGCGTTCGCCGCGCGGGTCCGCGCCGAGCTGGGTGTGCCGGCCCGCGCCGTCGGCTCGGCCGCCGCCGCGGTACGCGACCGCGACGTCGTGGTGCTCGCCACCACCAGCACCGTCCCGGTGCTCGACGCCGCCGACCTGGCCCCCGGCACCCACGTCAACACGGTTGGCTTCAAGCAGGTCGACAGGCACGAGTTCGGCCCCGACCTGCTCGACGCCGCCGACCTGCTGGTCACCGACTCACCCGGGCAGGCAGCCGCGTACGTCCCGCCGATGCTCGCCGCCGTCGAGCCGTACGCCGGGCGGCTGCGCGACCTGGGCGCGGTGCTGGCCGGCGCGGCTCCCGGCCGGACCACCGCGGACCAGATCTCGGTCTTCTGCTCCACCGGCCTGGCCGGCACGGAGGTGTTCCTCCTCGATCGGCTGGCCCGGGTGGCCGTGTCCGCGCGCTGACCCTGGCCGGACGGGTGCGCGGCGCACCGGAACCGGCCCGGTACCCTCGGATGGTGTCTGCCTCCTCCTCCACCCCGCGATCCGACGGGCGCCGCGTCGCCCTGCTGACCCTCGGCTGCGCCCGCAACGAGGTCGACTCGGAGGAGCTGGCCGCCCGGCTAAACGCCGACGGATGGCAGGTCACCACCGACGGCGAGGGCGCCGACGTGGTGGTGGTGAACACGTGCGGGTTCGTCGAGAAGGCCAAGCAGGACTCGATCCAGACGCTGCTGGCCGCCGCCGACACCGGCGCGAAGGTCGTCGCCGCCGGGTGCATGGCCGAGCGGTACGGCCGTGAGCTGGCCGACAGTCTCCCCGAGGCGCAGGCCGTGCTCAGCTTCGACGACTACCCGGACATCGCCGCCCGCCTCGACTCGGTGCTCGCCGGCGAGGCGATCGGCGCCCACACCCCCCGCGACCGGCGGGAACTGCTGCCGCTGACCCCGGTGAAGCGCCGCGACGCGGCGGTGTCGCTACCAGGGCACGGCACCCCGGCCCGGGTCGCACCGGAGACCGACGCGCACACCCCGGCCCACCTGCGGCAGGTGCTGCGGCACCGGCTCGACACCGGCCCGGTGGCCTCGCTGAAGCTCGCCAGCGGCTGCGACCGGCGGTGCGCGTTCTGCGCCATCCCTGCCTTCCGCGGCGCTTTCGTCTCGCGTACCCCGGACGAGCTGCTCGCCGAGGCCGAGTGGCTGGCCAAGACCGGCGTCCGCGAGCTGGTGCTGGTCAGCGAGAACTCCACCTCGTACGGCAAGGACCTGGGCGACCCCCGCGCGCTGGAGAAGCTGCTGCCGCAGCTCGCCGCGATCGACGGGATCGTGCGGGTCCGCGCCAGCTACCTCCAGCCGGCCGAGACCCGGCCCGGCCTGGTCGAGGTGATCGCCACCACGCCGGGCGTGGCCGCGTACTTCGACCTGTCGTTCCAGCACTCCAGTGAGCCGGTGCTGCGCCGGATGCGGCGCTTCGGCTCCACCGACCGGTTCCTGGAACTGCTCGCCTCCGCCCGCGCGCTGGCGCCGGACGCGGGCGCGCGCAGCAACTTCATCGTCGGCTTCCCCGGCGAGACGAAGCAGGACGTGGCCGAGCTGGTCCGGTTCCTGACCGAGGCGCGGCTGGACGCGATCGGCATGTTCGACTACAGCGACGAGGACGGCACCGAGGCCGCCGGCCTGACCGGCAAGGTCTCCGCCGCCACGATCAAGCGGCGGTACGACAAGCTCAGCGCGCTGGCCGACGAACTCTGCTCGCAGCGCGCCGAGGAACGCCTCGGCGCGACGGTGGAGGTGCTCGTGGACTCGACCGCCGACGGGGTGGTGGAGGGGCGGGCCGCCCACCAGGCGCCCGAGGTCGACGGCTCGACCACACTCGTCGCGCCCGTCGGCGGCGGCGTCGATCTGGCCGCGCTGCGCCCCGGTGACCTGGTCCGGGCCACGGTGACGGCGACCGAGGGCGTGGACCTGGTAGCCGTACCGGATGAGATGATCTCGGCGGCGCCCGGCGCGGTACGGTGACGGCGGGCCCTGATGGAGCGGGGAAGCCACGTGGGGCGATGCGGGACATGACGGGAGCGGAGTCGACGGCGGCTGCCCCCGTACCGCTGCTCAACGCGGCGAACCTGCTCACCGGCGCGCGCCTGGTACTGGTGCCGGTCTTCGTGGCCACCGTGATCGCCTCCGGCATGAGCAACGCGGGCTGGCGGACGGCCGCCTGCGTGATCTTCGTGGTGGCCTCCGCGACCGACCTGGTCGACGGCTGGATCGCCCGCCGGTACGAACTGGTCACCTCGCTCGGCAAGGTGGCCGACCCGATCGCCGACAAGGCGCTCACCGGCGCCGCCCTGGTGCTGCTCTCCTTCTACGACCGGCTGCCCTGGTGGGTGACCGTGGTGATCCTGGTCCGCGAGCTGGGCATCACCGGGCTGCGCTTCTGGGTGATCCGGCACGGGGTGATCGCCGCCAGTCGTGGTGGCAAGGTCAAGACCGCGCTGCAGATCCTGGCCATCACCTGGTATCTCTGGCCGATGCCGGAGGCGCTCGCCGCGATCGGACCGTGGATCATGGGGGCGGCCGTCGTGGTCACCGTGGTCACCGGGTTCGACTACATCGCCCAGGCGTTGCGACTGCGCCGCCCGGCCCGTTGAGCCGGTCGGCGGGTCAGTCGGTCCGGGCGGCGGGTCAGTCGGTCCGGGTCGAGGGTCCGTCGGCCCGGACGGCGGACGAGTAAGCCGGCGTGGGGCGGGAAATGGGGGCGGGCATGGACACCGACGCGAGTAACCAGCGGCCCGCCGGCAGCCCGGCGGCCGCCGTGGTGCACCGCCTGCACGAGTGCGGCGAGACGCTGGCCACCGTCGAGTCGCTGACCGGCGGCCTGCTCGCCGCCGCGATCGTGGAGATCGCCGGGGTCAGCTCGATCTACCGGGGCGGCATGGTGGTCTACGCCACCGAACTCAAGGCGACGCTCGCCGGCGTACCGGAGGACCTGCTGGCCGACCGCGGCCCGGTCGACCCGGACGTGGCGGCGGCGCTGGCCGAGGGCGGACGGCAGCGCTGCGGCGCCGACTGGGGCCTGGCCACCACCGGTGTGGCCGGTCCGGAGCCGCAGGGCGACAAGCCCGTCGGCCTGGTCTACGTGGCGGTCGCCGGGCCGGACGGCACCGAGGTGCGCCGGCTCGACCTCGACGGCGGCCGCGACCACATCCGCTCGGCTGCCGTGATCGAGGCGCTGCGGCTGCTCGCCGACCGCATCGAACTCCCCGCCGACACCGACGCCGCCGAGGCGGCGGGGGCGGGCCGCCGGTGAGCCCGCGCGGCGCCGACACGCCCGGCGGCGGGATCGCCGGACCTGTCGATCCGCCCGGATTTTCAGAGGCGGGGTGGGATGTCGTCGTGGCGACCAACGGGTACGGTTGCGGGAAGGCTCCGGCGGTCGCCGTCGGCGCCGGGGCGGTCCGCCGCGTCCGGCGCGACGTGTTCCGGCCGGAGATGGTGGTCCCGTTCAGGGGGAGGTGCGATGGTCCTGCTACGCCGGGTGATCGGTGACGCGCTGCGAGCACGCAGGCAAGGGCAGCACCGCACCCTCCGCGAGGTCTCCTCCGCCGCCAACGTCAGCCTCGGCTACCTCTCCGAGATCGAACGCGGCCAGAAGGAACCCTCCAGCGAGCTGCTGGCCGCGATCTGCGACGCGCTCGGCGCCCGCCTGTCCGAGCTGCTGCGCGAGGTGAGCGACACGGTCGCCCTGGCCGAGCAGATGCCCGGCGTGCTGGTGCCGGTGACCGACGAGCGGGTCGAGCCGGCCCCGGTGGGCCCGTCCGCCGTGCGCAAGGCCACCAACCGCGGTGTCCGGCAGGTCACCTCCGACGGCGGGGTCGCCGTCCAGGTCCGGCAGGACTCGCCGCTCAAGGCCACGCTGCGCAGCACCCGCGTACGCCCCGCCGAGCGGGATGTGGTCTGCGCCGCCTGACCCCGGCTGTCACGTCGTGGGCAGTGCTGGCGTTCGCGTCGTACTGTTGATCAGGAGCGTACGGGTGCCGGAGTGGCGTCCGGCTGGGACGATGTAGGCGCGACGCTACTGAGGGGACGAGGCGGAGATGGCGAACCCGTTCGTCAAGGGTTGGAAGTACCTGATGGCGCTCTTCGGCGCGAAGATCGACGAGCACGCCGATCCGAAGGTGCAGATCCAGCAGGCCGTCGAGGAGGCACAGCGCCAGCACCAGGCGCTGGTGCAGCAGGCGGCAGCGGTGATCGGCAACCAGCGCCAGCTGGAGATGAAGCTGTCCCGGCAGATGACCGAGGTGGAACAGCTCCAGGGCAACGCGCGGCAGGCGCTGGCGGTGGCCGACCAGGCGCGGGGCCGGGGCGACGAGGCCGAGGCCGGGCGCTACGAGCAGACCGCCCAGATGCTGGCCACCCAGCTGGTCTCCGCGGAGCAGGCGCTGGAAGACCTCAAGACGCTGCACGACCAGGCGCTCGGCGCGGCCGCACAGGCCCGCAAGGCGGTCGAGAACAACTCGATGATCCTCCAGCAGAAGCTGGCCGAGCGCACCAAGCTGCTCAGCCAGCTGGAGCAGGCCAAGATGCAGGAGAGCGTGGCCCGCTCGCTGGAGTCGATGTCGTCGCTCACCGCGCCCGCCAACACCCCCTCGCTGGACGAGGTCCGTGACCGGATCGAACGCCGCTACGCCACCGCGATGGGCCGGGCCGAGCTGGCCGGCAACTCGGTCGAGGGCCGGATGCTGGAGATCCAGAAGGCCACGCTCGACTCGGCCGGATCGGCGAGACTGGAGCAGATCCGGTCGAGCATGGCCGGCGAGCAGCTCGGCAGCCGGTCCGAGACCCCCGCCGTGGGGCAGCCGGCCGATCCGGCAGCCGCGGCCCGTCTCGACGAGATCCGGGCCAGCATGAGCCGGGAACGCGGCACCGGGGAGACCACTACCGGCTGACGGAGGGGCGGACACGATGGCGGACGAACGGGCCCGGCACTTCCGCAGGCTGCGCAGGCTACGCAACTCGGCGCGGCGGTGGAGCGTGCTGGCCGGAGGGCTCGGCGGCGCCGCCGCGGTGCTGACCCCGTACGCCGGACTGGGTCTGGCGGACGCGGCCTGGGCCGGCGCCGCGGGCAGCGCGATCGCGGTGGCCGCCTGGCGCTGGGTCGACCACCGTGCGCTGGCCGCCGTGCCGCCACCGCCCGCCCTCGACCCGGCGGAGGCCGCCGCCCGCTCCCGCGCCCGGCTGGTCGCCGCCGTCGAGCGGCTGCCCGTCGGCCCGGGCGTCGTGGCCGAGGTACGCCGGGTCCGCTCCCGCCTCGCGCTGCGCGGCACCGCCGCGGCCGAGCCGTGGGCCCGGCTGGACCGGGCCGCGCTCACCCTGGCCGGGCTGGCCGGACGGCTGACCGGACTGGCCGAGCCGGCGGTCCGGGAGGCGGCCGAAGCCGATCGTTCACTGCGGGAGCTGGCGACCCGGGTGGCGAGCGTGGAACGCGCGGCGAAGCTGACCCCGCAGAGCACGCTGAACGAGGTGCACGCCACGCTGGTGGCCCAGTTGGAGGACGGGGTGGCCGCGTACGAGCGGCTGGTGGTGGCCGCCGCCGGTTACGTGGCCGAGGACGCCCGTCCGAACACGGAGCATCCGGCCGCCGCGCGCCTGACCGAGGCCACCGACCTGCTGCACGGCGTAGCCTCCGCCCTGGCCGAACTCCGCACCCCCTTGCGCGCCCCCTGACAGTTCCCCTCCCCTCCCCGCCCCGCCCCGGTCTCCCCGTTGATCAAGGAGTTTGTGTCCTCCCCGCAGCCGGATCCCGACACAAACCCCTTGATCACCGTCCAAGCGCGCCCGACCAGCGCGATCGATCATGAGGTTGACGGCAGTTTCGATCTCCATTTCGGCCGTCAACTTCATGATCGCCGGGCTCCGGCACTCCGGGGCGGCGTTCCGCCCGGCGCCCCTGCCCTCTCGCGCCCCGGCTTGCCGGCCCGCCCGCCACCCACCCCACCCGCGCCGCTCACTCCGGTGATCAAGGAGTTTGTGTCCTGATGCGCGCCTGATCCGGACACAAACTCCTTGATCACGGGGGAGGGAGGGGGCGGCGGGCGGGCGACCCACGGGCTCGATCATGAAGTTGGCGGTGGTGTTGATCTCTGAAACTGCCGCTAACCTCATGATCAACGCTCGGCAGGCGCATGGGGGCGGGGTCAGGTGGGGGTTGTTGTTCGGGCTGGGGGGGTCCAGGGGGACGTGCCTACGACGTTTGTCGCTCGTACCCGGTAGTGGTAGGTCATGCCTCGGGCCAGGCCGGTGTTGGTGAAGCCTCGGCCGGTCACGTGGAACGTCGCCGGTTCACGGGTGAAGGCGGCGTCGGTGGCGCGCTGCACGACGAAACCGGCGCCCGGTCCGGCCGGCGTCGGCGCCGACCAGGTCACCGTCACGCTGGCGGTGTCCGGCCCGGACACGCTCGCGGTGACGCTCACGCCGGTGGGCGCGACCGGCCGGGCCGGCGTGGTCACGGTGGCCACAGTCGACCAGGGCGAGGCGGCGCCCAGGTACGTCGTGCGTACCCGGTAGTAGTACGTGGTGTCCGGCGCGACGGCCGGGTCCACGTGGGACTCGCCCACGGCGATGGCCGTGGTGCCCGGACCGCTGGTGAACGTCGGGTTCGTGGCCCGCTGCACGTCCACGCCTGTGGCGAAGGAGTGGTTGGCCCAGCGCAGCGCCACCCGCAGCGGCCCGGTCGGCGGCAGCACCGCTGTCACCCGGGTCGGCGCGGACAGGTGCACCGCCGCCGGTACGGCGTTGGACCAGGACGAGCAGCTCACCGCGTTCTCGGCACGGATCCGGTAGTGGTAGGTGACGCCGGGGGTGACTGTGGCGTCGGTGTACCGGGTGGCGGTGGCGGCCACCGTGATCTCGGTCAGTCCGGTGGTGAAGGTGCTGTCGGTGGCGCGTTGCAGCCGGTGGCTGGTGGGTACGGGCCGGCTGCCGTTGCCGGTCCAGGTCAGCGCGATGGCGGGGAGCGCGGTGGCGCTGCCGGGTGCCGGGGTGGCGGTGAGGCCGGTCGGCGCCTTGGGTGCCACGCGCACCACCAGCGGCCGGCTCATGCCCTGGTCGCGGAGTCCGGCCGAGCGGGTCTGCCAGCGGTACTCCCAGCCGAGGTTGACCAGCTGGTTGACCACGACCGCGGGGCGGCCGTCGACCGGGCTGACCGGACCGGCGTCCAGCCGTGCGCCGGCCGGGCGGGTCGGGTCGAGCAGCCGTACGCTGTCGCCGATCTTGAACGGCAGGGCTGGTGGGACGGGACGCAGCGCCACCACGACGTCCTCCCGGGGGTTGACCCGGACGGTGTCCTTCCAGCCCAGCTCGCCCGGGTCGGGCGCGCGGACCGTGCCGTCCCAGCCGACCCGGTTGACGAGCTGTACGTCGCAGCCCTCGATGTGCACCGGATGGGTGCGCGGGGCGTCCCCGACGATCCGCCAGAGCTGCGTGCCGTCGCCGGGCGCGCCGACCGCCACCGCCGGGTCGGTGGCGTGCAGGACCTCGGTGGCCGGGTCGGCCGGTCCCAGCGGTAGCGTGGCCGGGGCGAGTGGTCCGGCGACCGGGTGGCCGACGCCGAGGCGCCCCACGGCGCGGCCGTGCCGGGCCTCGAACACCTGCCCGACCGACTTCACGGCCAGCGGCAACGTGACCGGGGCGGTCGCGCCCGCCGGGGTGAACGTGACCGAGGTGGCCCGCGCGGCGACGAGCGTCGGGCGCGGGGTGGAGGTGCCGATCGCGGTGTCGTACGCGGGTTGCGGCACGATCGGCGGCGGCTGGCTGCGGGCGTACGCCCCGGGTAGCCGCTCGGCGAGCCGCCGGGTGTCGTACGGCTGCGCGGGGGTGCCGGTGACCCGGATCTGGAGCAGGGTACGGGTGTTCGGGCCGTACCCGGGGCGGGTCGGCGGCAGACCACCGGCGGCGGTCCGGTCGGGTGCCCCGGTGTGGTGGTCGTAGCGGGTGTCGAACCGGGGCAGCGGCGCGGGGCAGTCGTTGTAGAGGATGAGCGTGCTGCCGGGCGGCACAGTGGAGAAGTCCACCACCACGTCGGCCCGTTCGCCGGGGGCGAGCAGCAGCGCGTGCCCGTCCACGTTGAGCACCGTCGGGTCCTGCCTGTCGTACCGGTAGTCCACCGGCCGGTTGGTCAGCACCACGGGGGCGGGGAGCAGGCCGCCCTCGTTGCCGATCTGGATCATCTCGGGTCCGGCGGCGGCCGGGTCGGGCACGCCGCCGTCGCGCCCGTCCGCGGGCCAGTACGCGGGCCGTCCGGGGGCGCGTACCGCCTCGACCATCGGCACCTCACCGGCGTCCGGGTCGGCCGGGCTGCCGTCCTCGGCCCACATCGGCGCGTCGGAGGCGGCCCGGTAGAGCTGGAGGTTGAGCGCGCGGTCCGCGCAGGCGTTGAGGATCCGGAACCGGTACGCCCGCGGCGCGACCTCCAGGTACGGGTATGCGACGCCGTTGACGAGCGGAGTGTCGCCGTACGCGTCGGGGACCGCCGACGGGTGCGGCACGCCCGGTACCAGCGGCGGCTCGTCCGGGTCGGTGTCGGGGTCGTGGTGCGGGTTCGGCACCGGGGCGACCCACGGGCTGGCGCCGCCGTCCGGGTCGTGGGTCCACGGTCCGTAGTCCCAGCGCCCGGTCGGGTTGGTGCCGGTGAGCCGGTACGGGTTCTGCCGCGGCTGGTAGACGTGCGGGTGCCACAGGCTGCCCTTGGCGCCCCAGCGGTCCCGGTCCCAGGTGGGGTCCTGGGCGGCGAGCTGCGCGTCGTCGGGTACGAACGTCTTGTCCTCGATCACCAGCGGGAGTTGGTCGGCGGGCAGCACGCCGTCGTCGACGAGCCGTTCCTCGGCCGGGTCGGTGAGCAGGTAGAGCGCGATCTGCCCGGAGTAGACGGTGAGCCGGGACAGGCCGAGCGTGTTGTCGTGCAGCCACATGAGCCGGCCGCTCTGGCCGTTCGGGAAGTACAGCGTGGTGGCGCCCGCGCCGGGCGGCGGCATGTCCGGCACCGGCGTCACACCCACACCCGTCGGGTACGGGGTGATCTCGCCGGCCGGGGTCAACCACTGCCACGGGTTGCCGGCGCTGATCCACCCGGTCTGCGCGCCGGACAGGTGCGGTACGGCGCGGTTCTGCGGGTACGGGGCGGGACCGTCGAGCGGTCCGGCTCCCGCGCCGTCGACCGTCTCGTCCACGGGCAGGAACAGCTCCCCGGCCCGTCCGGTGGGGAGCTGGTTGATGAACTTGATCCGCACCGGGCGGCCCCGCCGGGCCACGATCATCGGGCCGAGGTGCCAGGGGCGGTCGGGCGGGCCGACAGTGTTGTGCCCGGAGGCGTCGGTGCCCAGGTTGAGCTGGCGGTAGCCGCGCAGCCGGGTGGCGGGCAGGTCGCGGTGCAGGCGCTGCGCGTACTCCTGGAGGCCGATCTCGTAGTAGTCGCAGCCCGGCCAGGTGATGGTGTCCGGGACGGCGACGGGCAGGCGGGCGCCGAGCCCGGCGGTGGCCGGCTGCCCGGGGAGCGGCAGCGGGTCGACGAACTTGCGGATGCCGGTGCCGGGTACCGGGCGGCCGTCCGGGTCGAGCGTGGGCAGCGGGCTGGCGGCGGTGTTCGGCACCGGGCCGAACAGGCGCGGGACGGCGGCCGGGTCCAGGCTCGCAGGCGCCGGGCCGCCGCCGGGTTCCTCGTCACTGCCGCGAGCGGCCGGAACGGCGGGCGCGACGGAACCGGCCGGCGTCGGGTCACCGGTGGGCGCGGTCTCCTCGGCGATGGCGACGACGGCGGCGCGGTCCGGGCGTCCGGGCCGGCTGCGGCGGAACAGCACCATGGCTCTCCCCGGGGTCGGGGCGCGCCGGCCGACACCCCGGCGTGGCGGGCGTACGCGCTGCTGACGATCCGTGAGCGGTCCACCGCAGCATGCGACGTCACAGGGGTGAGGCGGAAGTACCCAATCGTCCCTATCTCGGCCGATCTTGGGCGTTTCGTGGAAGTTCCACGCCGGGCTGGCAGGCCGGACACCAGTAGGTGACCCGTTCGCCCAGTTCCTCCTTGCGGATGGCCGTCCCGCAGCGGCGGCACGGCTGCGCCCGCCTGCCGTAGACGTAGCTGGTCCCGCCCCGGTGCAGCACTCCTGTGGTGCTCTGCGTCCAGCGGCCCCGGTTGGCCGCGAGCAGCCGCTGGGCCAGCGCGACGGTGCCGGTCAGGTCCGGCACCGCGCCCACCGGCGTCCACGGCGACACGCCGCGCAGGAACAGCACCTCACACTTGTAGAGGTTGCCCACCCCGGCCAGGTTGCGCTGGTCGAGCAGCGCCTCACCGATTGTGCGGTCCGGGTCGGCCGCGAGCCGGCGGACCGCCTCGTCGGCGTCCCAGTCCGGGCCGAGCAGGTCCGGGCCGAGGTGGCCGACGAGCGACTCCTCCTCGGCCGTCGGCACCAGCGCCAGCTCGTGCAGGTGGTAGCCGACGGCGACGGCGGCGGGGGAGCGCAGCACCACCCGGATCAGGTGCGCGGGCCGTCCGCTCCAGCGCTCACCCGGGGCGTACGCCCGCCAGGCGCCGTCCATCCGCAGATGCGAGTGCAGCGTCCACGGCTCGGCGTCGGTGCGGGTGAGGCGCAGCAGCAGGTGTTTGCCCCGGCTGGCCGACTCGCGCACGGTCCAGCCGGTCAGGTCGGTGGTGGCGAGTTGCGGCACGCGGAAGTCGGACCCGGTGAGCCGGGCCCCGGCGAGCGCGCGTTGCAGGACGCGTGCGGTGTTCCAGACGGTGTCGCCTTCGGGCACCCGGCCATTGTCCCCCGGCCGAGCAGAATTCGCATGTGTCGCTATTTGTACTGAGGTTCCACTTGATCTGCGGAAACGCAACGATCAGGGGGTTCTGAGGAGAATGCTGATGGCACCTTCACGACGTCGTACCGTCGTCGCCCTGACCGCCCTGCTCACCGTGGCCGCCGGACTGCCCGGCACGCCCGCGTCGGCCGCGCCCCCGCCCACCGCCGTACCGTCCCGCGCCGCCGTGCCCGGCCCTGAACGCTGGTCCGTCGACCTCGCCGTCGCCGGCGGCGACGACGTCAACGTCGCCTGGCGGTCCGGCCGCCTGCGGCTCGCCGACCCCCGGCCCAACGCCCGCACCCGCCCGGCCGCCGTCGGCGGACCGGTCGCCGAGGGCATCCTGCTGTCCGCGCCGCGCACCCTGGACCGGCCCGCGACCCGGGTACGCGCGCAGTTCGCCGCCCGCACCGGCGACGGGGGTACGGCGGTGGCACAGGTACGCGGCTGGCGTGGCCGAGGCTGGACCGAGTGGCGCGACGCCACCGAGGCGGTGTTCGACGCACCGGTCAGCCGGGTGCAGGCGCGCGTCGTGCTGACCACAAGCGGCAGCGCGTCGGAGGCCACCGTCACCGGCCTGACCCTGGCCGCCGACAAGGTCGCCACCACGGCGGTCCAGCCGGCCGCCGCGCTCAAGTACCGGGTGTACGCGACCCGGATCGGCCTGGTCGGCGGCATCACCGCCAACGGGCACACGGTGCGTACCCGGGACCACTTCGCGGCGCTGCCCACCCGGCGCGGCCTGTCCCCGCGCAACACCGGCGACTACACCGTCAAGGTCTGCACGACGAACGGCAGCCGCTGCGAGTACGCCCCGGTGTGGGACGTCGGCCCGTGGAACACCCGCGACGACTGGTGGAACCCGGCGTCGATCAGGGAGAACTGGAAGGACCTGCCGCGCGGGCTGCCCGAGGCGCAGGCGGCGTACCAGAACGGCTACAACGGCGGGCGCGACCAGTTCGGCCGTACCGTCCGCAACCCGGCCGGGCTGGACCTGGCCGACGGGACGTTCTGGGACGGGCTGCGGCTCACCGACAACGCCTGGGTGGACGTGACGCTGCTGTGGACCGGCGGCGGGGCGCGGGCGGTGGTCGGCTCCGGGCCGCTGAACCTGCGCGCCGGGGCGAGCACCTCGTACGCGAGCCGGGGCCTGGCCGCCACGTACGCCCACGTGCCGGTGCAGTGCTACGTGACAGGGCAGCGGATCGCCGGCACGTACCGCACGACGACGAGGTGGTACCGCCTGGTGGGCGGCAACTACGTCAGCCACGCGTACCTGTCCTCGATCTACGGCGGCACAGTCCCCCGCTGCTGACGCCCCCGTCCCCGCTCGCCCGCCCGTCCCCCCTCTCCTCCGCGATCTTGCAGTTTCGGCCCTGCCCCGGGGGCATTCGCCCGTTATGCCGGGGCACCAAGTGCAAGATCGCGGGGGAGGCGGGTGATGGTGACCAGGGCGCCTGGGGTGGCTCGGATGGTGTCGGCGGCTCGGCCGGTGTTCACCGCTACCGCGACCTGGGCGGCGGAGTCGACGTAGACCACCAGGGCGCCGGGTTCCGCGTCGCCGAAGGTACGGCCGTGGACCGCCTCGTGGCCGTTCACCAGCACCCGGGACGGCAGGCCGTCGAGCAGCGTGCCCGGCGCGGCGAGCTGGACGTTGCCGAAGTGGTCGACGGTCAGCACCTCGGCGCTGAAGCCGCCGGGCTCGGTGCGTACCACCGGTTCCGGCAGCCGGACCAGCGTGCCCGGGTCCACTGCCGGCCCGGCCTCGGCCGGCGGCGCGCCGAGCGCCAGCCGGGCGGCCACCGGCGCGAACACGTCCCGCCCGTGGAACGTGCGGGAGACGACCGGGCCGAGCCAGTCCGGGTTGGTCAGTTCCACCGCCTCGGTCACTCCGCCGAGCGCCTCCGCGGCCGGGACCAGCAGCCCGTTGTCCGGCCCGACCAGCAGTCCGCCGGGCGCGGCGAGCGCGATCCCGCGTCGCGTCGTGCCGACACCCGGGTCGACCACCGCCACGTGCACGCCCCACGGCAGGTACGGCACCGTCTGCGCGAGTACCGCCGCGCCCCGGCGTACGTCGGCCGCCGGGATCAGGTGCGTCACGTCGATCACCCGGACGGCCGGGGCGAGCCGGGCCAGCACACCGTGGCACGCCGCCACGAACCCGTCGGACAGCCCGTAGTCGGTGGTCAGCGAGACACACCGCGGGGTGCCGTTCACGTGTTGCCCGCCCCGCTGAAGTGCCGCGCCAGGCGCAGCTCGTGGACCACCACGATCGGTCCGCCCCACTCCCGCTCGTGCAGCGCCGTCAGCGCGGCACGGTCCTCGTCGCGCGCCTGACGTACCCGGATCGAGGCCACCGGCCCACCCTACGTGCCCGCTCCCCGGAACTCCGGGCGGTCAGCCGCGCAGACGCAGCCCGCGCGGGGTGGCGCGGAAACCGGCGGCGGTGAGCGCGTCGCGCAGCGGGGACGCGTGCACGGCCTCGCCGTCGGCGCGTTCCACCGAGATCGCGCCGAGCGCACCGGAGTGCACCGCGTCGGCGAGTGCCTTGCCGGCCGCGGCGAGCGTGTCGGTGTCGTCGGTGAACGACAGGATCGTCCGGCCGCCCCGCTCCACGTAGAGCACCAGGTCACCGCCGACGAGCACGACAAGCGCGCCCGCCTTGCGCCCGGCCCGGTGGCCGGTGGCCGGTGCCGCGCCGTCGCCGGAGTCGACCACGCGCTCCGGCCAGGGCAGCGCCGCGCCGTACGGGTTCGCCGGGTCGGTGGCCGCGAGCACGACTGTCGGACCGCCCCGGCCCTGGGTGTCGTCGGCGAGCGCGCGGATGCGGTCCACCGCGCCGGGCACCGCGAACTGCGCCGCGCCGAGCCCTTCGACGAAGTAGCCGCGCCGGGCCGCCCCGCGTTCCTCCATCGCGGACAGCACCGGGTAGACCCCGGCGAAGCCGCCGGTGACCTGCTCGGCCACGACCGCGCCCCGGGTCACCACGCCGTGCCGTTCCAGCAGCAGGTCGGCGAGGGCGGCGGCGCGGCGGGTGGGGTCGAGGTCGCGGTCGGGCAGCCGGGACCAGCGACCGGCCATGGTGGGCGGACCGCCCCGGCTGGGCAGCGCCACCCGGCCCGGACGGCGGTAGCGGGTGCGCGGCGCCGACGGCCGGGACCGGTGTGCCCCGCCCGCGCCGAGCGCGGCGCGCAGCGGCGCGAGCGTGTCGTTGGTGAGGTGACCGGCCCAGACCAGATCCCACACCGCGCCCGACAGCGCGGCGTCGTCTGTGGCGCCGACCCGGTCGGACAGCGAGCGGAAGAACAGCGCCTGCCCGTCGGCGAGCGCGTCGAGCACCGACTCGTGCAGCGGGGTCAGCGTCAGTGCCTCCTCCGGCGGCGGGAGCAGCAGCGGCGCCACGTCGGCGTACGCGAGCGTCACCCACCCGTCGCCGCCGGAGATCGCGCCCGCGCCGGCCCACACCACCTCGCCGCCGGCGCACAGCTCGTCGAGCTGGGCGGGGGAGTAGTCGGCGACCCGGGCCGGGAGCACCAGGCGTTCCAGTGCGGACGCGGGCACGCTCACGCCCTGCAACTGCTCGACGGCGGCGGCGACCGCCTCGACGCCCCGCGCCGACGAGCCGACCTGCTGCCAGCGGGGCAGGAACGCGGCGAGCGCGCGCGGCGGCACCGGCTCGATCTCCCGGCGCAGGGCCGCGAGCGAGCGACGGCGCAGCATGCGCAGCACCTCCGCGTCGCACCACTGGGAGCCCACCGTGTCCGGGGCGAACTCCCCGGAGACCACCCGGCCGCCCGAGGCGAGCCGCCGCAGCGCCTGCTCCACCACGAACACGCCGAGCCCGAACCGGGCCGCGCAGGTGGCGGCCGCGAACGGGCCGTGCGTGCGGGCGTACCGGGCGACCAGGTCGGCGAGCGGATCGGCCACCGGCGCGAGGTACGCCTCGGCGACCCCGACGGGCAGCGCCACCCCGAGCGCGTCACGCAGCCGGGCGGCGTCCTCGACGACCACCCAGCGGTCCTCGCCGGCGATGCGGACCCGCAGCACCCGCCGGGCCGCCGCCAGCTCGTCGGTCCAGGACTCCGGGACTCCCCGCTCGGCCAGCTCGGCGCTGCTCAGGTCACCGACCACGCGCAGCAGCTCGACCACGTCCTCCGGGTCGCGGGGACGCCGCTGCTCGGTGAGCCAGCGCAGTTGGCGCGCGGTCTCGGCGAGCACCTCCGGGTCGAGCAGCTCCCGCAGGTCGACCCGGCCGAGCAGCTCGCCGAGCAGGCCGGAGTCGAGCGCCAGCGCGGCGGCCCGCCGCTCGGCCAGCGGGGCGTCGCCCTCGTAGAGGAACGCGCCGACGTACCCGAACAGCAGCGACCTGGCGAACGGCGACGGGCGTTCGGACTCCACCTCGACCAGGCGTACCTTGCGGGCGGCCAGGTCGCGCATCAGCTCGCCGAGGGCGGGCTGGTCGAAGACGTCCTGGAGGCACTCGCGGGCGGCTTCCAGCGTGACCGGGAAGTCGGCGTACTCGCGGGCCACGTCGAGCAGTTGCGCGGCGCGCTGGCGTTGCTGCCACAGCGGCTGCCGCCGCCGGGGGTCACGCCGGGGCAGCAGCAGCGACCGGGCCGCGCACTCGCGGAACCGGGACGCGAACAGCGCCGACGTGCCCACCGACTCCTCGACGAGCTGGGCGATCTCGTCCGGCTCGAACACGACAACGTCGGCGCCGGGCGGCGTCTCGGCGGTGTCCGGCAGGCGCACCACGATGCCGTCGTCGGAGGGCATGACCTGGGCGTCCACGCCGTACCGCTCGGCCAGCCGGCGGCCGATCGCCAGCGCCCACGGCCCGTTGACGCGCGCGCCGAGCACCGAGTGCACGGCGAGCCGCCAGTCGCCCAGCTCGTCGCGGAACCGTTCGACCACCACCGTCCGGTCGTCCGGCAGCGACCGGGTGGCCGCCTTCTGCTCGCGCAGGTAGTTCATCAGGTTGCCGGCGGCCCAGTCGTCGAGCCCGCCGGCCCGCAGCGCCGCGACCGCGTCGGCGTCGGACTGCCGCAGCAGCGCCCGGACCCGGGCGCCGATCGCCCGCCCCAGCTCGACCGGGCGGCCGAGCTGGTCGCCCTTCCAGAACGGCATCCGGGCCGCCTGACCGGGCGCGGGGGAGACGAGCACCCGGTCGGGGGTGATCTCCTCGATCCGCCAGGACGACGAGCCGAGCAGGAACACGTCGCCCACCCGGGACTCGTAGACCATCTCCTCGTCCAGCTCACCGACCCGCGCGGCCCGCTCCGCGCCGGCAAGGAACACGCCGAACAGGCCCCGGTCGGGGATGGTGCCGCCGCTGGTCACGGCGAGCCGCTGGGCGCCGGGCCGGCCGGTCAGGACGTCGGTGGCGCGGTCCCAGACCAGGCGGGGCCGCAGCTCGGCGAACGCGGTGGACGGATAACGCCCGGAGAGCATGTCGAGCACCGCGTGCAGCGCCGAGTCGGGCAGCTCCGCGAACGGCGCCGCCCGCCGGACCAGCACCGCCAGGTCGCCGAGCCGCCACGGCTCCAGCGCCACCATCGCCACGATCTGCTGGGCCAGCACGTCCAGCGGGTTGCGCGGGTAGTGCAGCTCCTCGATCGCCCCGGCGCCCATCCGCTCGGCCACCACAGTGCAGGAGAGCAGGTCGCCCCGGTGCTTGGGGAAGACGACGCCGCGCGAGACCGCGCCGACCTGGTGCCCGGCCCGGCCGACCCGTTGCAGCCCGGCCGCCACGCTCGGCGGCGCCTCGATCTGCACCACCAGGTCGACAGCGCCCATGTCGATGCCCAGCTCCAGGCTGGACGTGGCGACCACGGCGGGCAGCCGGCCGGACTTGAGCGCCTCCTCGATCTGCTTGCGCTCCTCCCGGGACACGCTGCCGTGGTGCGCCCGCGCGATCACCGCCGGCGCCCCGGCCGCCGCGCCGGACTGCGCCATCACCTCCGCCGGCTGCCGAGGCGCACGCACCGGCCCGGCGCCGTCGCCGGCCGGCGGGCCGTCGGCGCCGGGCAGCAGATCGGATACGCGCACCGGCTCCCCGCCCCGGGCCACGCGGCTGCCCTCCGGGGCGGACGCCGCCTCGACCTCCTCGGCGGCCAGCTCGTTGAGGCGGGCGCAGAGGCGTTCGGCGCTGCGCCGGGAGTTGGTGAACACGATCGTGGACCGGTGCGCACGGATCAGCGCGAACACGCGTTCCTCGACCGCCGGCCAGATCGAGGGGCGGCGGGGCGCGAGGCCGCCCAGGTCGTCCTCCGGCGGCTCCTGCTCGTCGAGGCGCGTCATGTCCTCCACCGGAACCTGGACGCTGACCTCGATGGTCTTGTTCGCCGGCGGCTGCACCACGTCGACCGGGCGCGCGCCGCCGAGGAAGCGGGCGCACACGTCGATCGGCCGGACGGTGGCGGACAGTCCGATCCGTTGCGCGGGCCGCTCCAGCAGCGCGTCGAGCCGTTCCAGGGACAGCGCCAGGTGCGCGCCGCGCTTGGTGCCGGCGACCGCGTGCACCTCGTCCACGATCACCGTGTCGACGCCGCGCAGCGAGTCGCGGGCGGCGGAGGTGAGCAGCAGGAACAGCGACTCGGGTGTGGTGATGAGGATGTCCGGCGGGGTGCGGGCGAAGGCCCGGCGCTCGTCGGCCGGGGTGTCGCCGGTCCGCATGCCGACGGTGACGTCCGGCGGGACCAGGCCGAGCCGGGAGGCGGCCTGGCGGATGCCGGTGAGCGGGGCGCGCAGGTTGCGTTCCACGTCGACGGCGAGTGCCTTGAGCGGGCTGACGTAGAGCACCCGGCAGCGGCGCCGGGGATCGGCCGGCGGCGGCTCCTTGGCGAGCCGGTCGAGCGACCAGAGGAACGCCGCGAGCGTCTTGCCGGAGCCGGTCGGCGCGACGACGAGGGCGTTGCGGGCGGCGGCCACCGAGCGCCAGGCGCCCTCCTGGGCCGGGGTGGGCGCGGCGAAGGCCGCGGTGAACCACTCCCGGGTCGCCGCGCCGAACTCCGCCAGCACCCCGCCTGACCTGCCTGACCCGCCCGACCTGCCCGACCCGCCCGACCCGCCTGACGGGGTCACCTCGTCCGCCACGCTCCCATCCTGCCGCGCGGGTGTGACATCCGGCCCGCCGCCGGACCGTTCCGTCCCGCCCGCAGCAGCCCAAGAATGGAATGGGCGATTATTCCGTTAAGTCTTACTTAACTGCTTGCTTGTGGGCTGCAACATAAAGTAACTTCACTCGCGATGCGGCGTGGGGTGGAGGCGTGGATGACCGTCGAGGAACGAGGCCTGGGCTCCGGAACCGACGTGCTTATCCGCAAGGTCGACAGTCGGCTGGCCGCGCTCCGCGCCGCGCTGCACGGTCCCGATCTGGAGCTGGCCGAGGAGCTGGCCGCGCGGCTGCGCGAGATGATCCTCGCGACCGCCCGGTCGAGTGCCGCCGACCGCGCCCGGGTCCGGGCCGCTGTGCACTACTTCGTCCAGCGCCGGGAGAGCCGGGACGCCCGGCTGCCGCTGCGCTCCCTGGTCGCCGCCCAGCGCGCCGTCGACCGCGCTGCCCGCCAGCTGGCCACCCCCAACGCCACCCCCTGACCCCACCCCTCCCACCGCCCCTCCTCACCCCCGCCACTTTGGTGATCAAGGAGTTTGCGGCGGATGCCGGCGCGTTCCCGGACACGAACTCCTTGATCACCGGGCGACGGGGCGGGCGCACGTCGGGTGGGCCGGTGAGGTGAGGGTGGGTTTTGGGGAAAACCGCCCGGTTCGGTGCCTCTGTGGCGTGTGATCGGTTGTGACACCAGCGTGTTCGCGCGCTGTCACCTCGACCGGGAGTACGCGTGCTCGTCCTGCTGATCGTGCACCTGGTGGCGGCGCTGCTCGCCCCGCTGCTGGTCCGCCGGTGGGGTCCGCGCGCCTGCCTGATGCTGGCGCTCGCCCCGGCCGCCACAGCGGTCTGGGCGGCGGCGCACACAGGGGCGGTACGCGACGGCGGCGCGGTGGTCGAGACGTACCCCTGGATCTCGCAGCTCCAGCTCGACGTGGCGCTGCGCGTCACGACGCTGTCCTGGCTGATGCTGCTGCTCGTCGGCGGCGTCGGCGCGCTGGTGCTGGTCTACTCCGCCCGCTACTTCCCGCCCGGGTCCACCGGGCTGGCCCGCTTCGCCGCCGTCATGGTCGCCTTCGCCGGGGCGATGCTCGGCCTCGTCGTCTCCGACGACCTGCTGCTGCTCTACGTGTTCTGGGAACTGACCACCGTCTTCTCGTACCTGCTCATCGGGCACGGCACCGAGCGCCGGTCCAGCCGGTGGGCCGCCGCGCAGGCGCTGACAGTGACGACGCTGGGCGGGCTGGCAATGCTCGTCGGGTTCCTGCTGCTCGGCCACCACGCCGGGGGCTACCGGTGGTCGGCGGTGGCGGCGGCGCCGCTGCCCGGCGGCGGGTACCTGGTCGTCGCCGTGCTGCTGATCCTCGCCGGGGCGCTGGCGAAGTCCGCGGTGTTCCCGTTCAACGCCTGGCTGCCGGTGGCGATGGCCGCCCCGACGCCGGTGAGCGCGTACCTGCACGCGGCGGCGATGGTGAAGGCCGGCATCTTCCTCATCGGACTGCTCGGCCCGGTGCTCGCCCCGGTCGACGGGTGGCGGCCGGTCACCGTGGTCGCCGGACTGGTCACGCTCGTCATCGGCGGCTGGGCGGCGCTGCGGCAGACCGACCTGAAGCTGCTGCTGGCGTACGGGACGGTCAGCCAGCTCGGCCTGCTCACAGTGGTGTTCGGCGCGGGCACCCCGAAGGCGGCGCTGGCCGGGGTGGCGATGCTGGCGGCACACGCCCTGTTCAAGGCGGCACTGTTCCTGGTCGTCGGCATCCTCGACCACGAGGCCGGCACCCGTGACCTGCGGGAGCTGTCCGGGGTCAGGCGGACCGCGCCGGTGCTGGCCGTCGTCGCCACGCTGGCCGCCGCCTCGATGGCCGGGGTGCCGCCGCTGCTCGGGTTCGTCGGGAAGGAGGCGGCGCTCGCCGCGTTCACCGGTGATCCGCTGGTGCTGACCGTGCTGGTGGTGGGCAGCGCGCTCACCGTCGCGTACAGCATCCGGTTCCTCTGGGGCGCGTTCGGCACCCGGCCCGGCACGCCGGACACCGAGCTGGCCCGCCCACCCGCCGCGATGCTCGTACCCCCGGCGCTGCTCGCCGTGGCCGGGCTCGCCGCCGGTCCGGCGGCCGGGTGGCTGAGCGGCCTGTTCGAGCCGTACGCCGAGCTGTTCGGACCGGTCGAGGAGCACCTGGCGCTCTGGCACGGACCCACGGCGGCGCTCGGCCTGTCCGCCCTCGTGCTGGCCGGCGGTGTGGTGCTGCACCTGGTCCGCGGCCCGCTGGCGCCCGCGCTGGCCCGGCTGCGCTCGCCGGTGGGCGGCAACCAGGGGTACGAGTGGGTGACGCACGCCTTCGACCGGCTCGCCATCGAGGTCACCGGCGCCACCCAGCGCGGCTCGCTGCCGCAGTACCTCGGCACGGTGCTGCTCGTGCTGGTGTTCGTGCCGGGCGGGGCGATGATCGCCACCACGCCGTGGCGGGTCGACCTGGCGCCCTGGGACAACCCGGCCCAGCTCGTGGTCTGCGTGGTGATCGCGGTCGCCGCGCTGCTCGCGGTCGGCGCGCGCCGCCGGCTCACCGCGATGCTGCTCGTCGGCGTGACCGGCTACGGCACCGCGATGATGTTCGTCCTCTACGGCGCGCCGGACGTGGCACTGACCCAGTTCCTGGTGGAGACCGCGACGATCGCCGTGTTCGTGCTGGTGCTGCGGCGGCTGCCGGAGCGGTTCTCGGCGCGGCCGCTGCGCCGCAGCCGCTGGGTCCGGCGCGGCATCGGGATCGCCGCCGGTGTGGTGATGGCCGGTCTGGCGCTGGCCGCGGCCGGGGCACGGCGGGCGCCGTCGATCTCTGCCGACTTCCCGGACCTGGCCTTGATCGAGGGGTACGGCCGCAACGTCGTGAACGTGACGCTCGTCGACATCCGGGCCTGGGACACGATGGGGGAGATCTCGGTGCTCGTGGTGACCGCGACCGGCGTGGCCAGCCTGATCTACGAGCGTTCCCGCACCGGGCCACGGCCCCGCCGTCCCCCACCGGCCGCGTTGCGCGCCGGGGACCGGCGCACGGTGTGGCTGCGCGGCGGGCAGACGCTGCCGGAACGGCGGCGCTCGATCGTGTTCGAGGTGGTCACCCGGCTGATCTTCCACACCGTCCTGATCTTCTCGCTGTTCCTGCTCTTCTCCGGGCACAACGCCCCCGGCGGCGGCTTCTCCGGCGGGCTCGTCGCCGGCCTCGCGCTGGCCCTGCGCTACCTGGCCGGCGGCCGGTACGAGCTGGCCGAGGCGGCGCCGGTCGGGGCCGGCACCGTGCTCGGCGCGGGCCTGGGCATCTCGGTCGGCAGCGGCGTGCTCGGCCTGGCGCTCACCGGTGAGGTGCTCCAGAGCGTCAAGGTCAACCTGTGGCTGCCGGTGGTCGGCGACTTCTACCTGGTCACGTCGCTGTTCTTCGACATCGGCGTGTACCTGGTGGTGGTCGGGCTGGTGCTCGACATCCTGCGGAGCCTGGGCGCCGAGGTGGACCGGCACGTGGAGGCGGCGGGCGAGGCGGGGCGCAGGTTGGTCGTCCAGCGCGAGGGTCAGTCATGACGCGCGGTGCGGCCGGGCCGACGCTGGTGCTGGTGCTGGCGGTCGGGGTGCTCGTCGCCGCCGGTGTCACGCTGCTGCTGGAACGCAGCCTGACCCGGATCCTGCTCGGCATCATCCTGCTCGGCAACGGCGTGAACCTGCTCATCCTGCTCGGCGGGCGGTCCGGCGCCGCCCCGCTCGTCGGTTCCACCTCGCAGGGCGAGATGAGCGACGCGCTGCCGCAGGCCATGGTGCTCACCGCCGTGGTGATCACGTTCGGGCTGACCGCGTTCCTGCTCGCTGTCGCCTACCGGAGCTGGTACACCAGCGGCGACGACGAGGTGCAGGACGACCTGGAGGACCGGCAGATCGTCCGGCTCGCCGAGAGCAACGAGGTGTCCACGGCCGACCTCGGCGGCGAGGGCCCGGACGAGGACCCGGAACAGGTCGACCCGGAGCCGGCGCGCCGCCGGCTGCACCGGGACGGTGAGAAACCATGAGCGCCCTCGTCCCGCTGCCGGTGGTGGTGCCGCTGCTCGGCGCGGCGCTCACCCTCCTGCTGTCCGGCCGCCCCCGCCTGCAGCGGTCGATCAGCGTGCTCTGCCTGTCCAGCGTCCTGGTGGTGGCGGCGGTGCTGCTGGTGCAGGCGTACCGGTTCGGGCCGGTGGTGGTGCAGGTGGGCGGCTGGCCGGCGCCGGTGGGCATCGTGCTGGTGGCGGACCAGCTGGCGGCGCTGATGGTGCTCGTCTCCTCGGCGGTGACGCTGTGCGTGCTGCTCTACTCGATCGGCCAGGGCCGGGGGGAGACCGGGGAGACCGCGCCGGTGAGCATCTTCCACCCCACGTACCTGGTGCTGACCGCGGGCGTGACGAACGCCTTCCTGGCCGGGGACCTGTTCAACCTGTTCGTCGGCTTCGAGATCCTGCTGGCCGCGAGCTTCGTGCTGATCACGCTGGGCGGCACCGAGGTGCGGTTGCGGACCGGATCGACGTACGTGGTGGTCAGCATCCTGTCGTCGCTGCTGTTCCTGTCCGCCGTGGGGCTGGTGTACGCGGCCACCGGCACGCTGAACATGGCGCAGCTCGCCGGCCGGCTGGACGCGCTGCCGTCCGGCGTACGCCTGACCCTGCAACTGACGCTGCTGCTCGCGTTCGGGATCAAGGCGGCGGTGTTCCCGCTGTCGGCGTGGCTGCCGGACAGCTACCCGACCGCGCCCGCCCCGGTCACGGCGGTCTTCGCCGGCCTGCTCACCAAGGTCGGCGTGTACGCGATCATCCGCACGGAGACGCTGCTGTTCCCCGGCGGCCAGGTCGCCACGCTGCTGATGGTGGTGGCCGGGCTGACCATGGTGGTCGGCATCCTCGGCGCGGTGGCCCAGTCGGACCTGAAGCGGCTGCTGTCCTTCACGCTCGTCAGCCACATCGGCTACATGATCTTCGGGGTGGCGCTGAGCAGCGTCGCCGGCCTGTCCGGGGCGATCTTCTACGTGGTGCACCACATCACCATCCAGACCACGCTGTTCCTGGTCGCCGGCCTGGTCGAGGAACGCGCCGGCAGCACCGACCTGCGCCGGATCGGCGGCCTGGCGCGGATCGCCCCGATGCTCGGCGTGCTCTTCTTCGTCCCCGCGATGAACCTCGCCGGCATCCCGCCGTTCTCCGGCTTCCTCGGCAAACTCGGCCTGCTCCAGGCCGGCGTGGCCGCAGGCGGGACGCTGCCCGCCGTGCTGGTCGCGGCCGGCACGCTGACCAGCCTGCTCACGCTCTACGCGGCCTCCCGGGTGTGGAACATCGCGTTCTGGCGGGCGCCCCGGCTGGCCACCACCAACCCGCCGGCCCGGCTGCCCGGAATGATGGTCGGGGCCACCACCGCCCTGGTGGCGCTGGGCGTGCTGTTCACGCTGGCGGCCGGGCCGCTGTTCCAGGTCACCGCGGACGCGGCCACCGACCTGCGCGAGCGCACCCCGTACGTGCGGGCGGTCCTGCCCCGGGACGTGCCGTGACCGACGACCTGCCCCCGGGCGGGGGCGCGACCGGTGATCCCGCCGGCGTACCCCGTGCGGCGCCCGCCCCGGACGCGCCGGTGCCGACCGTCGGGCGGGGCGGGCGGCGGCGGGACCAGGCGGTCGCGCTCGGCTGGCTGGTCGTCGCCTGGATGCTGCTGTGGGGCGACGTGTCCTGGGGCAACCTGGTCGCCGGCCTGGTGATCGGTGTGGCGGTGCTGCTGTTCTTCCCGCTGCCGCCGGTCACGTTCGGTGGCCGGGTACGCCCCCGCGCGCTGCTGGTGTTCGCTGCGACGTTCGTCGCGGAGCTGGTCAGCGCCAGCGTGCACGTGGCAGCCGTGGCGCTGCGCTTCGGCTACCGCCCGCGCGGCGCGATCATCGCGGTGCCGCTGCGCGTACGTACCGATCTCAACCTGGCGCTCACCGCCGAGGTGATCTCGCTGGTGCCGGGCACGCTGATCCTCGACGTCGACCGGGCCGCAGGCGTGCTCTACGTGCACGTGCTCGACGTACGCGGACCCGACGACCTGGCCGAGAGCCGCCAGCGCGTGCTCGCCGTCGAACGGCGCATCGTCCGCGCCATCGGATCTCCCGACGAGGTACGCCGGCTCGACCTCGAACCCGCCGAACGGAGGAACCATCAGTGACAGTCCTGCTCGCCGTCGCGTTGACCGTGCTGCTCTCGGCCACCGCGCTGCTCGCCCTGGCCCGGATCTACCGGGGCCCGTCCCTGCTCGACCGGGTCGTCGGCGCCGACCTGCTGCTGTCGGCGATGCTCGCCGCGGTGGGGGCGGAGGCCGCTGTGAACCGGCACGCCACCACGCTGCCCGTGCTGGTGGTGCTCTCGCTGCTCGGCTTCATCGGTTCGGTGTCGCTGGTGCGCTTCGCGGTCCGGGCTGAAGCGTGAGCGCGAGGAGTGAGCCGGTTCTGCGAGCCCCGCAGTCGCGAACGGAAGGAGGCTCGGCATGAGCGCCGTCGCGGACTGGGTCGGTGGGGTGCTGCTGCTGGTCGGGGCGGTGCTGGCCCTGGTCGCCGGCATCGGGCTGGTGCGCTTCCCGGACGTGCTGGACCGGATGCACGCGGCCACCAAGCCGCAGGTGCTGGGCGTCCTGCTGCTGCTGGCCGGGCTGGCGCTGCGTCTGCGTACCCCCTCGGATCTGGGCATGCTGGTCCTGGTGGCGATCTTCCAGCTCTCCACCGCGCCGGTGGCCGCGCAGATGATCGGACGGGCCGCGTACCGTTCCGGGCGGGTCGACCGGACGCTGCTGGACGCCGACGAGCTGGCCGGACGCTGAACCGGACGTGCGGGAGGCTTCCCGGCACCCTCAGCGAACGTCCAGCGGGTACCGATAAAATGGGCCGCATGATCGACTCTCCTGCCCCGGAGGGCAGCAGTAGCCGGCCGGGTAATACCCGGCGAATTCCCTCCCCGACGACCCCGGGAGCACTGAACCTCCCGTGTTGATCCTCGTCGGTCTCCTTCTCATCACCGTCCTCACCGCCGCCACCGGTTACTTCGTGGCCCAGGAGTTCGGTTACGTCGCCGTGGACCGGGGCAAGCTCAAGCAGCTCGCCGACGGTGGCGACCGTGCCGCGGCCCGGGCCCTGGAGGTGACCGGGCGGCTCTCCTTCATGCTGTCCGGCGCGCAGCTCGGCATCACAGTGACCGCCCTGCTCGTCGGTTACGTCGCCGAGCCGTACCTGGGTGCCGGGCTGGCCGACCTGCTCGGCGTGGCCGGGCTGTCCAGCTCGGTGTCGCTGCCGCTGTCGGTGGCCCTCGCCCTGATCATCGCCACAGTGGTGCAGATGGTCCTCGGCGAGCTGGCCCCGAAGAACCTGGCCATCGCGCGGGCCGAACCGCTCGCCCGGGCGCTGTCCCGGTCCACCCTGATCTACCTGAAGATCGCCGGTCCGCTGATCACGCTGTTCGACCGGGCCGCCGTACGGCTGCTCCGCCGCATCGGCATCGAGCCGATCGAGGAGCTGCCCAGCGGCGCCACCCCGCAGGACCTGGAACAGATCATCGCCGAGTCCCGGGAGGAGGGACACCTCGACGCCGAGATGTCCGACCTGCTGGACCGGGGTCTGGACTTCCGGGAGCTGACCGCCGGGGAGGCGATGGTGCCGCGCGTCGACGTGCACACCATCCGGGCCGACGAGCCGGTCAGCCGGATCGTCGAGCTGCTCGACACCGGCCACTCCCGGTTCCCGGTGAGCGGCGCCGAGGGCGTCGACGACCTGGTCGGCGTGGTCGGCATCGCCGACGTGCTCGGGGTGCCCCCGGCGCAGCGCGCGACCACCCGGGTCGACGCGGTGGCCGTACCCCCGTTGCTGGTGCCCGAGACGCTGCCGCTGCCGACGGTGCTGGACCGCCTGCGGTCCGGGCACCGGCAGCTCGCCTGCGTGGTCGACGAGTACGGCGGCTTCGCCGGCGTGATCACGCTGGAGGACCTGGCCGAGGAACTGGTCGGGCCGATCCGCGACGAGGACGACCCGCCGGACCGGGCCGCGGCCCGGCAGGAGGACGGCTCCTGGGTGGTCCCGGCGCGCTGGCGCATCGACGAGGTCGCCGACAGCACCGGCATCGAACTGCCCGAGGCGCCCGAGTACGACACGCTCTCCGGTCTGGTGATGCGGGAGCTGGGCCGGGTGCCCGAGGTCGGTGACCGGCTGGAGATCCCGGTCGCCACTGACGGCGACGAGCCGGCCGGCGGCCCGCGGGTGCTCGTCGAGGTGCTGGCGGTGGACCGGCACGTGGCCGACTCGGTGCGGCTGCGGCCCGCCGCCTCCGTGTCCGGGGAGGGTTCCGCATGAGCCCCGGATTCGCGTTGTTCTCCTCCGTGGTGCTGCTGGCGCTCAACGGGTTCTTCGTGGCCGCCGAGTTCGCGCTCGTCGCGTCCAAGCGGTACCGGCTGGAGCAGGCGGCGGCCGGTGGCGGCCGGGCGGCCCGCGCGGCGCTGGACGGCGTCCGCGAGCTGAGCCTGATGCTGGCCGGCGCGCAGCTCGGCATCACGCTGTGCACGCTGGGTCTGGGCGCGCTGGCCGAACCGGCCATCGAGCACCTGCTCAGCCCGCTGCTGCACGCGGTCGGCCTGCCCGAGGCGGTCAGCCACGTGGTGGCGCTGGTGTTCGCGCTGTCGCTCGTGACGTTCCTGCACCTGGTGGTCGGCGAGATGGCCCCGAAGTCGTGGGCGATCACCGACGCGGAGCGTTCCGCAATGCTGCTGGCGTTGCCGTTCCGGGCGTTCGCCCGGATCGCCCGGCCGGTGCTGTCCCTGCTCAACGGGCTCGCGAACGCGATGCTGCGCCTGTTCGGGGTGCAGCAGCAGGACCAGCTCGCCCAGGTGCACGGCCCGGACGAGCTGCGCATCCTGCTGGAGCAGTCCCGGGAGCACGGGCTGCTCGGCGCCGAGCAGCACCAGCTGCTGACCAGCATGCTGGAGCTTCAGGGCACCACAGTCGCCCAGGTCATGGAGCCGTTCGACCAGATCGTCACGGTGGGCCGGAGCGAGACCGCCGAGCGGATCGAGCACGTCTCCCGCGACAGCGGCCGGTCCCGGCTCGCCGTGGTCGACACCGGTGGTGAGGTGTGCGGCCTGGTGCACGTACGCGAGGCGGTGCGCGCCGTCACCACCGGCCGCCCGGCGACCGCGGAGGAGCTGATGACCAGCGCCTTCACGCTGCCGGCCGAGGCGTCGGTGACCGAGGCGGTGGCCGCCATGCGGGCGCGGCAGGCGCAGCTCGCGCTGGTGAGCAACGGTGGCGGGCCGACCCGGCCGATCGGGTTCGTCGCGCTGGAGGACCTCCTGGAGGAGGTCATCGGCGAGTTCGACGACGAGACCGACCCGGTGCCGCGAGGCCGCCGGATGCGCTGACCGTCGTGATCCGTACCGGCCCGGCGAGGTGGGACAACCACTTCGCCGGGCCGGCGTCTTTCCGCTTCCCGGCGTCGGCTTCGCCGGCCCGCGTCCGTTGCCGGCGGCCGGCGTCCGTTCCGGCCGGGCATGGCCGGGCGGGCAGCGGGAAAGCTCCGGCATGCGGTTGACCGGCGTGTCGCGGGACTCCGCCTGGACCGGGCTCTCGGTGAGCACCACGCTGCCCAACCCGAGCACCCGGCCGGGCCTGCGCCTGCCGGGCCGGGTGACGCTCGCCGCCGGTGGGTCGGACGTACCGGTCCGGCACATCCGGCTCGGCCTGGTCACCCAGGTCGAACCGGAGGACCCGGAGGCGCCGCGCCGCCTGGTGCAGTTCCAGACGTGGACGATCGCGGGCCGGTTCGTGGTGCCGGCCGGACGGCGGCGGGCCGTCGAGTTCGCCGTGCCGCTGCCGTGGGAGTCGCCGGTGACCACGTACGGCGGGGTGCCGCTGCTGAGCCTGCGTACCGGGCTGCGTACCGAGGTGTCGGTGGACCCTGAGGTGGACCAGGGCGCGATGGTCCCGGTGCTGATCCACCCGCTGCCCTCCCAGGAGCACGTGCTCGCCGCGCTGGACACGCTCGGCTTCGCGATCCGCCAGGCGGGGCTGCGCGAGGGACGGCTGCCGGGGGTGGAGCAGACGCTGCCGTTCCAGCAGTGGTACGGCTTCTGGGCCGCCCCGCTCTACGCCGGCCCGATGACCGAACTCGAAATGATCATGCTGACCGACTCGGCCGGCGTGGAGGTGCTGCTCTGGCTGGACCGGCGGCTCTCCCTGGCCGGGATCACCCACCAGAGCATCAGCCGGTTCCGGGTCTGGCACGCCGGTGCCGATGAGCGCGACTGGGTGGCCACTGTGGACGGCTGGCTGCGGCACGCCATCGACAGGCACGCGGCCGCCGCCGCGCACGCCGACTGGTCGGCCACGATCCGCGAGTCGGCGCACGTCAGCCGCCCGCCGGACCGTCCGGTCGCGCCGGGTTACGGCCTCGGGGGTACGGCCGGCGGCGCGGGCATCGGCGGTGGTGGCGGAGGCGGCGACGGCACGTGAGCGCGTGAGCGTGCACGTGCGTGTGCGCGTGCGTGTGCGTTGTTAAGAAGGGGCCCTTCCTCTACCGGAGGCGTTAAGAAGGGGCCCTTCCTTACACCTCAGCCGGCGGCGAGCTTGAGGCTGAAGCCGAGGAACAGCACCGCGACGGCAGTCGTGCCGCTCGCGGCGAGCCGCCGGCGCTGCCGGAACTGGGCCGCCAGATACGTGCCGGTGAAGATCAGCACGGTCAGGTAGAGCGCGCTCGCGACCTGTGCGATCAGCCCGAGCAGCAGGAACGACAGCGCCGGCCACGCGTACCCGGGGTCGACGAACTGGATGAAGAACGAGACGAAGAACAGGATCGCCTTCGGGTTGAGCAGGCTGATCACCAGCGCCCGGCGGAACGGCTCCCGCTGTTCCGCCGGCTCCACCTCGTCGATCAGGCGCGGCGTGGCCGGGTCGTTGCGGTCGCGCCAGCGCCGCCACGCGCCGCGCAGCATGGCCAGCCCCAGATATCCGAGGTACGCCGCGCCGGCGTACTTGATCACCAGGTAGAGCGGCGGATACGCCTGGAGCAGCGAGGCCACCCCGGCGGCGGAGAGCACCATCAGCACCGCGTCGCCGACGAACACCCCGGCCGCGGCCCGGTAACCGGTGGCCACGCCCCGGCGGGCGGCGGTGGCCAGCACGAAGAGCGAGTTCGGGCCGGGCAGCAGCACGATCGCCACGGTGCCCAGCACGTACGTCCAGATGTCGGTGATCCCCAGCACGCCGGACATCATGACGCCGCGGGTGCCGTCGGGCGAAGCCTTTCCCGCAGGCTGACCTGTGCCTTCGGCCACTCCTGCGCGAGCATCGAGTACTGGACGGTGTCCCGCCAGGAGCCGTCGGCGCGCTGCTTGTGCCGGCGCAGCACGCCCTCCCGGCTCGCGCCGAGCCGTTCGATGGCCCGCTGCGAGCGTTCGTTGCGGATGTCGGTGTGCCAGACCACCCGGACCGCGTCCAGGTCGTCGAAGGCCCGGCCCAGCAGCAGGAGCTTCGCCTCGGTGTTGACGCCGGTACGCCACCACGGGCGGCCCAGCCAGGTGTAACCGATCGCCACCGACCGGCGGACCGGGTCGATCTCGTAGTAGGAGGTCGTGCCGATCACCGCGCCGGTGACGGCGCAACGCTGGGTCCAGCACACCTGCTCGCCGCGTTCCTGTGCGTCCAGGTAGGCGGCGACCACCTGGCGCATCCCGGCGGCGTCGGCGGGCTGCGTACCGCCCAGGTGCCGCCACACCTCCGGGTCGGCGGTGGCGGCGTACAGCTCGTCGGCGTGGGCGAGGTCGAGCGGCTCCAGCACGACGTGCTCGCCGCGCAGCACCGCCGGCTCGTGCCACGGCGAGCGGGCCGCACGCAGGTACGCCGGCACCGGCGCGATCACCCCGGGCGCGGGTTCGGGGCGGCCCGGCGTGAGCCGCAGCGGAACCACACCGGCCCAGTACGGCAGCGCCTCGTCGGCCGGCTCGTCGTTGACGCCGCCGGTGCGCATCCGTACCGACACCTCGCGCAGCGGCAGCGCCAGCACGGCGGTCTCGGCCAGTTCGCGCCGGTTCGGCGGGCGGCTGTCGGCGGACCGACCGGCGGCGACCTTCTCCACGAGCGCGGTCAGCACCGCGGCCTTCTCGCCGCCGTCGTCGACCAGGTGGGCGGTGCCGTGCGCCACCACCGACCGGTAGTTGGCGCTGTGGTGGAACTGGGAGCGGGCGTAGATCAGCCCGTCGAGGTGGGTGACGGCGACGCAGACCCTCAGCCCGGCCTCGCCCCGGGCGGCGAGCAGCGGCCGGCTGCCGGTGGACCCGTGCAGGTAGAGCGTGTCTCCGATGCGCACGTGCAGGGTCGGCAGGACACGCGGCTCACCGTCCACAGCGAACGCCAGCGCGCAGTGGTACGCCTCGTCGAGCAGCGCGTGCGCGGTGGCCCGGTCGTAGTGCATCCGGTCGCGGGTGCGGGTGGCGGTGGTGCGTTCGGTCGGGGCGTACACGTGACATCCCACCTTTGTTCTAGTACAATCTCCGAACTGTGGCAGCACATTATCAGATCGCCGGTTCCACCTCCGCCGCGATTTCGGCCAGCGTCGAATCCGGCATCCGCACCGGCGATCTCGCCCCCGGCGACGCCCTGCCCGCCGTCCGCGCGCTCGCCGCCGAGCTGGACGTCAGCCCGGCCACAGTCGCGAAGGCGTACCAGGAACTGCGCCAACGCGGCCTGGTCGCGACCGCCGGCCGGCACGGCACCCGGGTCCGCCCCCGCCCGCCGGTCGCCGGTCGCCGCGCCGCGTTGCTGCCCCCGCCGCTGCCCGGCGGCCGTGACCTCTCCGCCGGCCAGCCCGACCCCCGGCTGCTGCCCCCGCTCGGCCCGCACCTGGCAGCGCTCGCCGCCGAGATCGGACCCCCCGGCGGGTACGCGACCGACGCCGTGCTGCCCGACCTGGCCGCCCTGGCCCGGGACCGGCTCGCCGCGGACGGGGTGCCCGCAGCCGAGCTCACAGTCACCGGCGGCGCGCTCGACGGCATCGAACGGCTCCTCGCCGCCCACCTGCGCCCCGGCGACGCGGTGGCGGTGGAGGACCCGGGCTGGGCCAACCTGCTCGACCTGATCGCCGCGCTCGGGCTGCGTACCGTCGGGGTGCCGGTGGACGACGAGGGCCCCACAGTCGGCGGCGTCCGGGCGGCGCTCACCGCTGGCGTCCGGGCGCTCGTGGTGACCAGCCGGGCGCAGAACCCGACCGGCGCCGCCGTCTCCGCCGACCGGGCCGGCGCGCTGCGGACGCTGCTCGCCGGCCGGGCCGACCTGCTGCTGATCGAGGACGACCACGCCGCCGAGCTGGCCCGCGTACCCCTGCATCCGCTCGCCGGGGCGACCCCGGCGTGGGCCTTCGTCCGGTCGGTGAGCAAGCCCTACGGGCCCGACCTGCGGCTCGCGGTGCTGACCGGCGACGAGGCCACGGTGGCCCGGGTGGCCGGGCGGGCGCGGGTCGGCGCCGGCTGGGTCTCCACTGTGCTGCAACGGCTGGTCGTGTCGCTCTGGCGCGACCCGGCCACCGCCGGGCTGGTACGGCGCGCGGCGGACAGCTACGACAGGCGGCGCGACGGGCTGGTTGCCGCGCTCGCCGCGCGCGGGGTGACAGCGCACGGGCGTACCGGGATCAACGTCTGGGTGCCGGTGCCCGACGAGACGGTGGCGGTCACGACGCTGCGCGACGCCGGGTGGTCACTCGCCCCCGGCGGCCTGTACCGGATCGCCGCCGCCCCCGCCGTGCGCGTCTCGGTGAGCGCGCTCGACGAGGCGGACGTCCCCGCGCTCGCCGACGCCCTCACCGCGGGAAGGAAGGGCCCCCTCTTAACGCATTCGGTATAGGAAGGGCCCCTTCTTAACACCTCCGGACAGCGCGGCGGGCCGCTCGCGTGCGCGCCGCCCGACGGGGTAGAACGATCGGCATGGCCGAGACCGAGAGCGCACCCGGCGCACAGGAGTTCATCCCGCCGTCGGCGGACACCATCGACGAGCTGCGCGCCGCGGCGGGGGATTGCCGGGGCTGCGAGCTGTACCGGGACGCCACGCAGACCGTGTTCGGCCGCGGTGACGAGCACGCGCGCGTGGTCTTCGTCGGCGAGCAGCCGGGCGACATCGAGGATCAGAAGGGGCTGCCGTTCGTCGGGCCGGCCGGGCGGCTGTTGCGCAAGGCCGTCGACGACGCGGCGCTCGACCCTGCCCAGATCTACCTGACCAACGCCGTGAAGCACTTCCGCTTCGAGCTGCGCGGCAGGCGGCGCATCCACCAGACCCCGGACCGGGTGCACGTCACCGCCTGCCGGCCCTGGCTGGTCGCCGAGTTCGCCCGGCTGCGCCCGGAGATCGTGGTGGTGCTCGGCGCGACAGCCGCCAAGGCGCTGCTCGGCCCGAGCTTCCGGGTGACGAAGCAGCGCGGTGAGCTGCTGCCCTGGCCCGCCGCCGCCCAGCACCCGGAGGACTTCGAGCGGGTGCCGGTGGACCGGGCGGGCGCTGTGGCCGACGCCCCGGCGGCCCGGCTGCTCGCCACCATCCACCCGTCCGCGGTGCTGCGCGCCGACAACCAGGACGTGGCCTACGAGGGCCTGGTCGCCGACCTGAAGGTGGCCGCGAAGGCACTCAAGAAGTGATCTTGCCGAACACGTCCTTGGCGACGATCCGCCCGTCCCGGACCCGGTAGACGTCCAGCCCGCGAAGCACGGTGCCGTCCTCGGCCGGCGGCCAGGCCCACTCGCAGACCGCCCGGTCGCCGGTGGCCCAGACCGCGCCGAGCGCCGGACCGTCGCCCGGACCGAGCTGCCCGGCGAAGACGTCGGCCACCGCCGCCCGCCCCCGTACCGTGCCGGCCGGCCCGTCCCAGGCGTTCGGGCAGTAGGTGACGTCCTCGGCCAGGCAGGCCGACACCGCGGCCAGGTCGCCCCGCAGCCAGGCCGCGTTGAACTCCTCGATCAGCGCGCGTGCGTCCACATCGGGCACGCTATCGCCGGGCCGCGCCCGCCGCTGCCCCGGCTTCTCAGGAGCGCTGCTGCCAGGTGCAGAGGCAGACCCGGTTGCCGTCCGGGTCGGCGAGCACCCAGAAGCTCGGCGCCTCCGCGTCGCTGACGAGCGTCCCGCCGGCCGCCAGCGCCGCCGCTATGCGCGCGTCCACCTCGGCCGGGTCGACCCACACGTCCGGGTGCCACCGCTGCCGCGGCTCGTCCCGGCCGGAGCGCTGGAACCAGACGGTCGGCAGCACGCCGTCCGGGTCGCGTACCTCGTCGTCGTCCGGTCCGCGGCCGTCCGGCGACTGCCAGGCCAGGACCGCCCGCCAGAACGGCAGCACCGCGGCGTGCTCCGGGGTGTCCAGCGCGAGTTCCAGGCGGGCCAGCCCGGCGGCCGACAGGGTCAGCCCGGAATCCGCGGCCAGCCCCGAGATGAACCGGGCCAGCCGCAGGTCACGCTGCGTCACCCCACCCGCGTCGTGCGACCAGAGCCGCACGTCCACGTGGGTGTAGCGCAGGTCCAGATCCGGATGATGGTCGACCCGCTCGGCCTCCGCGCCGACCGCGGCCACCAGCGCCAGTCCGGCCGCGAAATCGGGGGTACGGATGCGCGTCTGCAACGCCCCCAGCAGGTACGTCCACCCGTCCAGCCCGGCCTCGGCCACCTGCTTCCCCGTGAGTGTGCTCATCCGGTCATCCTGGTCCACCGCGCGGCGGCGGGCCACCCCGTCCGGTTCGCCCCTGTCCGGCGGGGGTGAGCGGTGCCAGACTTGCCGCCATGGAGCAGCATCTCTACGAGCCCGTCCACGACGAGTTCCGTGACCTGTGCCGCCGGTTCCTCACCCGGGAGGCGGTGCCGCACCACGAGCGCTGGGAGGCCGACGGGATCGTCGACCGGGAGGTCTGGCGGGCCGCCGGCGCGGCCGGGCTGCTCGGCCCGGACGTGGACCCCGAGTACGGCGGCGGCGGGCAGCGCGACTTCCGCTTCAACGCGGTGCTGGACGAGGAGATCGTCGCGGCCGGGTGCACCGGCCTGGGGTTCGGGCTGCACAACGACGTGGTCGCGCCGTACCTGACCGAGCTGACCACCGGCGACCAGCGCAAGCGGTGGTTGCCCGGCTTCTGCTCCGGCGACCTGGTCACCGCCATCGCGATGAGCGAGCCGGGCGCGGGCAGCGACCTGGCCGGCATCCGCACCAGCGCGGTCCGCGACGGCGACAGCCTGGTCCTCAACGGGCAGAAGACGTTCATCACCAACGGTGAGATGGCCGACCTGGTGGTCGTGGTGGCCAAGACCGCGCCGGACCAGGGCGCGCACGGGGTGAGCCTGGTCGTGGTGGAGAGCGGCACGCCGGGCTTCAGCCGGGGCCGCCGCCTGGCGAAGGTGGGCCTGAAGGCCAACGACACAGCCGAGCTGTTCTTCGACGACTGCCGGGTGCCGGCGGAGAACCTGATCGGCACCGAGAACCACGGCTTCTACCACCTGATGGCCAACCTGCCCCGGGAACGGCTGAGCATCGCCGTCGCCGCCGTGGCGGCCTGCGAGAAGCTGCTCGCGCTCACGATCGAGTACGCCCGCTCCCGGGAGGCGTTCGGCCGGCCGATCGGCCGGTTCCAGCACAACCGGTTCCTGCTGGCCGAGCTGGACACCGAGGTCACCATCGCGCGGACGTTCGTCAACCACTGCGTCACCGAGTTCAACGCGGGCCGCCTCTCGGTGACCGACGCGGCGAAGGCCAAGTGGTGGACCACCGAGTTGCAGACCAAGGTCGCCGACCGGTGCGTGCAGTTGCACGGCGGCTACGGCTTCATGGCGGAGTACCCGGTGGCGAAGGCGTGGCTGGACAGCCGGGTGCAGACCATCTACGGCGGCACCACCGAGATCATGAAGGAGATCATCGGCCGGGGCCTCGGCCTGTAGCGAAACCGGGTGCCGGCCGGGCGGGCCGGTGCGGGAGGATGGGGCACCCATCCCCACCAGGAGCGCCGCATGTCCACCGACCTGACCGCGCCGGCCCCGCCCCGGCCCGACGTCGCCGGCATCCAGCGGCGTACCGTCCGGCTGCTCTTCCTCACCCAGATCATCGGCGGCATCGGCGTCACCATCGGCATCTCGGTCGGCGCGCTGCTCGCCGCCCGGGTCGCCGGCACCGCCCTGGCCGGGCTGGCGCAGAGCGCCGGTGTGGTCGGCGCCGCGCTGCTCGCCATCCCGGTCACCCGGCTCATGACCGCGCGGGGTCGGCGGCCGGGGCTGGTCCTCGCGTACGCGGTCGGCGCCGTCGGCGGCGTGCTGGTGGTGGTCGCCACCGTGACGCGCCTGGTGCCGCTGCTCTTCGTCGGCATGCTGCTGTTCGGCGGCGGCACGGCGGCCAACCTCCAGGCCCGCTACACGGCGGTGGACCTGGCCGAGCCACAACGCCGGGGACGGCAGCTCTCGCTGGTGGTGTGGGCCACCACCATCGGCGCGGTGGCCGCGCCGAACTTCGCCGCGCTCGCCGACGACACCACCCGGGGCTGGGGCCTGCCGGCGCTGGCCGGCCCGTTCGCCTTCAGCGCCGTCGCGTTCACGCTCACCGCCGTCGTACTCCTGGTCCTGCTCCGGCCGGACCCGCTGCTCACCGCGCGCCGGCTGGCGGCGGCCGAGCCGGCACCCGGCGCCGCGCCGGCTGTCACCCGCCGCGGTGGCATGGTCGCCGCATGGCGCACGGTACGCGGGCGGCCGGCCGCACGCCTCGGCATCGCCGCGGTGGCGGTGGGGCATCTGGTGATGGTCGCTGTCATGTCGATGACGCCGGTGCACCTCGGCGAGTGGCACTCCGACGAGGACGTGCTGCCCGTGGTCGGCCTGGTGCTGAGCCTGCACATCGCCGGCATGTACGCGCTGTCGCCGGTGGTGGGGTGGCTCACCGACCGGGTCGGCCGCCGGCCGGTGATCCTCGGCGGCGTGGCGCTGCTGCTGGCCGCGTGCGCGGTCTCCGGCACCGCCGGGCACCACACGGCGCTGCTGTCGGTGGGGCTGACGCTGCTCGGGCTGGGCTGGTCGGGCACGATGGTGGCGGGTTCGACGCTGCTGTCGGAGTCGGTGCCCACCGCCGACCGGCCCGGCGTTCAGGGCCTGTCCGACCTGCTCATGGGGCTGGCCGGGGCGGGCGCGGCGGCGGCGAGCGGGTTCGTCATGCGGGCCGTGGGGTACCCGACGCTCACCCTGCTGGCGGCGATCGCTGTGGTGCCGCTGGTGGCGCTGGCGCTGCGCCGTACCGGCACGCGACCACTCGACGAGGAGGACTGAACACGTGCGGCTGACCGACTTCTGGACGCGGCTGGAGGAGGCGTTCGGGCCCGGGTACGCGACCAGCATCGCCAGGGACCAGGTGCTGTCCCAGCTCGGCGGGCGGACCATCGAGCAGGCGCTCGCGGCCGGTGAGCAAACGCACGTGGTGTGGCGCGCCGTGGTCGCCGCGTATCCGGACCGGGTGCCCGCCCGACTACGCTGAGCAGCCTTTTCGTCGATCCCGCGTGTCGCTTGCTCAGTCGTACACCTGTTCGGCTATTGTCCACAGCGGGGTGCTCGTCCACAGCTCACGGCCCGTCGGCTGGTTTTCTGTCGGACCCAGCGCCTAGCGTGTCCCGCGTGACGCGAAGCTCAGGAAAGACGCCGGCGAAGGCAGGGGTGGCAACGATGGCAGCAGGGCCTGACCGGGAGAAGGCGCTCGACCTTGCTCTCGCTCAGATCGACAAGCAGTTCGGCAAGGGTTCGGTGATGCGGCTGGGGGAGCGGCCCGTCGTGCAGACGGCTGTCATCCCGACCGGCTCCATCGCGCTCGACGTGGCGCTCGGCGTGGGCGGTCTGCCCCGCGGCCGGGTGGTCGAGATCTACGGTCCGGAGTCCAGCGGTAAGACCACCGTCGCGCTGCACGCGGTGGCCAACGCCCAGCGCGCCGGCGGCATCGCCGCGTTCATCGACGCGGAGCACGCGCTCGACCCGGAGTACGCGCGGGCCCTCGGCGTCGACACCGACGCCCTGCTGGTCTCCCAGCCGGACACCGGCGAGCAGGCGCTGGAGATCGCGGACATGCTGGTCCGCTCCGGCGCGATCGACATCATCGTGATCGACTCGGTGGCGGCCCTGGTGCCGCGCGCCGAGATCGAGGGCGAGATGGGCGACAGCCACGTCGGTCTCCAGGCCCGGCTGATGAGCCAGGCGCTGCGGAAGATCACCGGCGTACTCAACAACACCGGCACCACCGCGATCTTCATCAACCAGCTCCGCGAGAAGATCGGCGTGATGTTCGGCAGCCCGGAGACCACCACCGGTGGGCGGGCGCTGAAGTTCTACGCCTCGGTCCGGCTCGACGTGCGCCGCATCGAGAGCCTCAAGGACGGCACCGACGTGGTCGGTAACCGCACCCGGGTCAAGGTCGTGAAGAACAAGGTCGCCGCGCCGTTCAAGCAGGCCGAGTTCGACATCATGTACGGCAAGGGCATCTCCCGCGAGGGCTCGCTGATCGACGTCGGTGTGGAGCAGGCGATCATCCGCAAGTCCGGCGCCTGGTACACCTACGACGGCGACCAGCTCGGCCAGGGCAAGGAGAAGGCCCGCGAGTTCCTCCGCGAGAACCCGGACGTGGCGGCCGAGATCGAGAAGAAGATCCTGGAGAAGCTCGGCGTCGGCACCGGTGGTGCGGGCGACGCCGCCGGTGGCCCGGAACTGCCGCCGGTCGACTTCTGATCCGCTGACCCGTGGCAGGACGACGCGCCCGTACGGGCCGGGGCTGGGATGCCGGTCCACCCCGTACGGGCGACGCCACAGGTACGCCCCGGCCTCGCCGGGGGCGCCGTGATCGCGCGGCGGAGCCCGATGCAGGGGAGGCTCCGGCTCCGCCGCGCGACGAGGCCGAGCTGGCCCGGGAGATCTGCCTGCGGCAGCTCGCGGTCCGCCCGCGGACCCGGGCCGAGCTGGCCGGTGCGCTGGCCCGGCGCGGCATCTCCGAGGAGGTCGCCGAGCAGGTCCTCGACCGGTACGACGAGGTCGGCATCGTCGACGACGCCGCCTTCGCGCGTGCCTGGGTGAGCAGCCGGCACAACGGCCGCGGGCTGGCCCGCCGGGCGCTCGCCAACGAACTGCGCCAGCGCGGCGTCGACGGCGAGGTGGCCGGCGCGGCACTGGACGGGCTGGACGAGGAGACCGAGGCGGAGACCGCCCGCGCCCTGGTGGACCGCAAGCTGCGCAGCACCAGGGGCGAGCCGGACGCGGTGTTCCGGCGTCTGGTCGGCATGCTGGCGCGCAAGGGCTACCCGGCCGGGGTGGCGATCCGGGCGGTGAAGGACGCGCTCGCCGCGCAGAGCGCCGAGGCGGCCGAGTTCGCCGAGCACATCGACGCCGACGCGATGGCCGACGCCGAGCACGACCTCGACTCCCGCCGGCTCGACTGACCGACCGGCCGCCGGTGTCGCGGCCGCCGCCCGAGGGAGGCGCACACCCGTGCTGAAGGCGTGTCTCAACGGCACCCGACGGCTGGACGAGCACCCCGCCGTGCCGCTCACCCCGGCCGAACTGGCCGCCGACGCGGTGCGCTGCGCGACCGCCGGGGTGGCGGCGGTGCATGTGCACCCGCGCGACCACAGCGGCACCGAGTCGCTCGATCCGGCAGTGATCGCGGCGGCGGTCACCGCCATCCGCGACGCCCGTCCCGGCCTGCCGGTCGGCGTGAGCACCGGCGCCTGGATCGTCCCCGACCCGGCCGAGCGGGCCGCCGCCGTCCGCGCCTGGACGGTGCTGCCCGACTTCGCCTCGGTGAACGCCCACGAACCCGGAGCGGCCGAGGTCGCCGCCGCCCTGCACGAGCGCGGCGTGATGGTCGAGGCCGGTCTGTGGACCCCGGCGGCGGTCGACGCCTGGCGTCGCTGGTCCGCACCCACCGGGCGGGTCCTCGTCGAGTGCATGGCCGAGCAGGTCGAGACGGCACTCGCCGACGCGGCGGCGATCCTCGCCGCGCTGCCCGGCGAGCGCCCGCCGGTGCTGCTGCACGGGGAAGGTCCGTCCACCTGGCCGGTGTACGCGGAGGCGGTCCGGCGTGGCCTGCACACCCGGATCGGCCTGGAGGACACGCTGCTGCTGCCCGACGGCACCCCCGCCCCCGACAACGCCACCCTGGTGACCGCAGCCCTCACCGCCGCCGCACGCTGACCCACCCGGCGCCGGCCCGGCGCAGCCCTCGCGCGACCCTCACCCGGCCAGGTCGATCATGAACTTGGCGGCACTTCCCGTCCGCTTTGTCCAGGCCAACCTCATGATCGCGCGCGCCCGGCCGGACCGGCCGGCCCTGCCACCCCCGGCGGCGCGGCCGCGCGGCCGGACGGTGATCAAGGAGGTTGTGTCGTCTGGGCGGTCGCGGGTGGACGTCAAGTCCTCGATCACGGGGGTGGGACGGTGACGGTGGAGCTGATCATGGGGGTGCGAGAGGGGCCTGAGCAGGTCGGAGCGGCCGAGTCGCGGCGCTACCGGGCGGGGTTTGTCCTGGCCTGTCCGGCATCTGATCACCACTGAGTGACGTCGTAACTTCTCTCCGTCCGGGTGGTTTGATCATGACTCCTTGACCGAACGGCCCCTCGCGACCTAGCCTCGCCATACAGGCTCACTTTGCCCGACCAGCGCAGGCTAAGCGCACAACATAGATCTCGTAACAGAACAGCATCACTTTGGCCAGCTACACCGGCCCTTGACGGAAGCTCCGGAACCTTTCGGAGCCTCCGACAACTGCAACCGGCCGCCAGCGGTGCCCCATGAGGGACACCGCCGACGGAAAGCTGCCCACAGCCAGCCGCTCCGGTCGGGCGTCCAGAGCCGCAGGCGCGTGTCCTTCGCGCGTGTCCTGCGGCGCCGACGTTTCAGGGGGAGGCGGCCATGGCAGGGCGGCACAGGTTCACCGGCGGTCTGCCACACGGCCCCGACCCCGCATCGGCGGGCGACAGCCCGGCCACCGAGCCCCGACGGGCCGGCGACGTCGGCCGGGTCGCCGGAGTGCGGCGGGCGAGTGTGCCCGCGTACCGGTGCGGAGCGGCTCGATGAGCGCCTTCGACGTCGTCCTCCTCCTGGTCGTGCTGCTGCTGGTCGTGGTGGTGGTCGGCGCCGTGCTGTTCGGCGTGCGTACCCTCAAGCGGCTCAGCCTGGCGCCCGCGCCGGAGGACCCGGCCTTCATCGCGGAGAAGGACCGGCAGGAGCAGTCCCTCGCGGCGTTGCGGACGGCCGCCGACGAGGTGAACAGCACCATCGACGTGGCGAAGTCCGCGGCCGCGGCGGCGCGTGCCGAGGCGGCCGCCGCCAAGGCGGAGGCGAAGGCGGCCCGGGCCGAGGCGCGGCGGGTGCTCGACGACGCCCGCGCCGAGGCGGACACGGTGCTGGAGCGGGCGCACAAGCAGGCCGAGGCGGACGCCGAGCAGTTACGCGCCACCGCCCGGCGCAGCGGCGAGCGGGAGGTGGCGGTGCTGGCCGCCACCACCCGGGAGCAGGCGGCCGAGGTGGAACGCCGGGCCGCCCGGATGGACGAGCGGGAGCGGCTGCACACCGAGGAGGTGGAGCGGCTGGCCGAGCGGGAGCGGCAGCTCACCGCCGCCACCGCGGCGCTCGCCGCCCGGGAGGCCGCCCTGGCCGAGCGCGAGCGGACGCTGACCGAGGTGGAGGAGCAGCGCCGCCGGGAGCTGGAGCGGGTGGCCGGCCTGACCGCCGACGCGGCCCGCGCCGAGCTGGTCGAGTCGATCGAGGGGCAGGCGAAGCGGGAGGCCGCGCTGCTGGTCCGGGAGATCGAGGCGGACGCCCGGGGCAGCGCCGAGCAGCGCGCCCGCAACATCGTGGTGGACGCCATCCAGCGGGTCGCCAGCGAGCAGACCGCGGAGAGCGTGGTCAGCGTGCTGCACCTGCCCGGCGACGAGATGAAGGGGCGCATCATCGGCCGGGAGGGGCGCAACATCCGCGCCTTCGAGTCGGTCACCGGCGTCAACCTGATCATCGACGACACGCCCGAGGCGGTGCTGCTGTCGTGCTTCGACCCGGTACGCCGGGAGGTCGGCCGGGTCACGCTGGAGAAGCTGGTCCTGGACGGCCGAATCCACCCGCACCGGATCGAGGAGGTCTACGACGTGGCCCGGCAGGAGGTGGAGGAGCTGTGCCTCCGGGCCGCCGAGGACGCGCTGGTCGAGGTCGGCATCACCGAGATCCACCCGGAGCTGGTCACGCTGCTGGGCCGGTTGCGCTACCGCACGTCGTACGGGCAGAACGTGCTCAAGCACCTGGTGGAGACCGCGCACATCGCCGGGGTGATGGCCGCGGAGCTGCGGCTGGACGTGCCGACGATCAAGCGGTGCGCGTTCCTGCACGACATCGGCAAGGCGCTCACCCACGAGGTGGAGGGCAGCCACGCGATCATCGGCGCGGACGTGGCCCGCAAGTACGGCGAGAGCGAGGACGTGGTGCACGCCATCGAGGCGCACCACAACGAGGTGCCGCCGCAGACCATCGAGGCGGTGCTGACCCAGGCGTCGGACGCCTGCTCGGGCGGGCGGCCGGGCGCGCGGCGGGAGAGCCTGGAGGCGTACGTCAAGCGGCTGGAGCGGATCGAGGAGATCGCGGCCGGGAAGCTGGGCGTGGAGAAGGTCTTCGCCATGCAGGCGGGCCGGGAGATCCGGGTGATGGTCAAGCCGGACGACGTGGACGACATCGGCGCGGCGGTGCTGGCCCGGGACGTGGCCAAGCAGATCGAGGAGGAGCTGACCTATCCGGGTCAGATCCGGGTGACAGTGGTGCGCGAGTCCCGGGTCACCGAGATCGCCCGCTAGACCGGCAAGACCGAGAACGGGCGGGTGGGGGAGAACCCCACCCGCCCGTTCCGTGTCCGTCGGACGACGTCAGCTCACAGCGGCGTGGCGCCGGTGCCACCGTCGGTCTGCGTGGCCGCCACCGGCTTGGCCGCGGTGCGCGGCAGCCGGGTCAGCCGCTTCTGCAGCCACCAGGCCAGCACCGACAGCAGGCCGCAGATGCTGATGTAGATGGCCGCGACGATCAGGTACGTCGGCACGTACGGCAGGCCGAACGCCAGCCGGCCGCCGATCTGCTTGCCCACGAAGAGCAACTCCGGGTACGTGATGATGAAGCCGAGCGCGGTGTCCTTGAGCAGGACGACGAGCTGGCTCACGATCGCCGGGAGCATCGACCGGAACGCCTGCGGCAGCAGGATCAGCCGCAGCACCTGGTTCTTGCGCATGCCGATCGCGTACGCGCCCTCGGACTGCCCGTACGGCACGGCGTTGATGCCGGCGCGGAAGATCTCCGCCAGCACCGAGCCGTTGTAGAGCGTCAACCCGATGACCAGCGCCCAGAACTTGTCGATCGGCCAGCCGTACTGGAGCGGCACGTAGTAGCCGAAGAAGATCAGGATCAGCAGCGGGATGGCCCGGAACAGCTCCACCACGAACGTGGCGGGAGCGCGGAACAGCACCTTGTCGCTGAGCCGGGCGCTGGCGAAGAACGCGCCGAACAGCAGTGCCAGCACGGTGGCGACGGCGGCGACCTTCAGCGTGGCCCAGAGGCCGTTCAGCAGCTCCCGCTGCACGGCCGCGTACTGGAACTGCTCCCACTTGCGGGCCTCGAACTGGCCGGTCTGGTTGAACTTGTAGACCACGAACACGATCAGCGCGACGATCGCCGCGATCGAGACGATGCCGAGGATCCGGTTGCGCCTGCGGGCCTTCGGGCCGGGGATGTCGTAGAGGACGCTGCTGCTGCTCACCGGGCCACCGCCCACTTGCGCTCGAGGATCCGCTGGAGCACCACCAGCGGGATGATCAGGATCAGGAAGCCGATCACGATCCAGGTGAGCACGATGAACTGCGGCTCACCCCGTTCCGACATGTACGCCGGGATGGCGCCCGCTTCCAGCACGGAGAAGCCGGCCGCGATCGTGGTGTTCTTCAGCATGGCGATGAGCACGCTCATCATGGGCGGGACCATGGCCCGCAGCGCCTGTGGCAGCACGATCAGCGTCAGCACCTGGGCGAACGTCATGCCCAGCGCGCGGGCCGCCTCGGCCTGGCCGGTGGCGACCGTGTTCACGCCGGAGCGGACCACCTCGCAGATGAACGCCGAGGTGTAGGCGATCAGCGCGATGCAGGCGCTGTTGAAGTAGTCGATGTTGACGTCCAGCTTCGGCACCGCGAAGACGAGGAACGCGAACACCAGCGTCAGGGGAGTGTTGCGGACCAGGTTGACGTAGGTGGCGCCGAACGCCCGCAACGCGGGGACCGGTGACACCCGCATCGCGCCGAGCAGCATGCCGAGGACGAGACTGCCGACGCCGGCGATCAGGAACAGCTTGACGGTGTTGTAGAACCCCTCGCGGAACAGGCTCGCGTTGTCCGTCAGGACGCGGAAGAACTCGCCCATACCTCGCTCTCACTCTCTCCAGACGGGACCGGGCGGGGAGGAGGACCTCCCCGCCCGGTCCGACGTCGGTGCGGACCGTCAGTACCGCTCGAGCTGCGGCGGGGTGGCCGGCGAGCCGGACTTGCCGAGCGTGCCGTCGTAGATCTTCTTCCAGGTGCCGTCGGTGAACGCCGCCTCGATCTGGTCGTTCACGTAGTCACGCAGCGCCTTGTCGTCCTTGGGCAGGCCGATGCCGTACTTCTCGGTGCTGAACGGCTGGCCGACGACCTTGAGCTCGTCCGGGTTCTGCGCGGCGTAGCCCTTGAGGATGGCGTCGTCGGTGGTGACCGCGTCGACCTTCTTGTCGAGCAGCTGCGAGACGCACTCGGAGTAGGTCTTGAACTCGACGATGTTCTCGCCCTCGGTCAGGCCCTCGTCGCGGATCTTCTGGATCGGCGTGGAGCCGGTGGCCGAGCAGACCTTCTTGCCCTTGAGCGTGTCCTTGCCGGTGATCGACGACTCGTCCTTGCGGACCAGCAGGTCCTGGCCGGCGACGAAGTACGGGCCGGCGAAGGAGACGTCGTTCTTGCGCTTGTCGGTGATCGAGTAGGTGCCGACGTAGTAGTCGATCTCGCCGCCCTTGATCGCGGTCTCCCGGTTGGCGGACGCGATCTCCTTGTACTCGATCTTTGCCGGGTCGACGCCGAGCGTGCTGGCGACGTACTGGGCGATCTCGATGTCGAAGCCGCAGCGCTTGCCCTGGGCGTCCTTGTAGCCGAGGTTCGGCTGGTCGAACTTGACGCCGATGACGACCTTGCCGGCCGACTTGATCTTCTCGAAGGCCGGGCTGCCGGCGACGTTGGCGTCCGTCTTGGGGGTGAAGGTGACGCCCGAGCTGCTGCAGTTGTCGCCCTGCGCACCACCGCTGGCGTTGCCGCCGCCGCTGGGAGCGGGGTTCCCCTCCTTGCCGCAGGCGGCCGCGGACAGGGCGAGCGAGGCCATCATGGCCACCGCCGCCACGCGCTTGTAACGCATACTCATCTCCTTCTTCGACGGAGTCGACGGGACGACTCCACTACGGACGCTCAGTGGGTGAGGATCTTGGAGAGGAAGTCCTTGGCCCGCTCGCTGCGCGGGTTCGCGAAGAACTCGGCCGGCGGCGCGTCCTCGACCAGCTTGCCGTCGGCCATGAAGATGACCCGGTTGGCCGCGTGCCGGGCGAAGCCCATCTCGTGGGTCACCACGACCATGGTCATGCCCTCGCTCGCCAGCGACGTCATCACGTCCAGCACCTCGCCGACCATCTCCGGGTCCAGCGCGCTCGTCGGCTCGTCGAACAGCATCGCCTTGGGCTGCATGGCCAGCGCGCGGGCGATCGCCGCCCGCTGCTGCTGACCGCCGGAGAGCTGCGCCGGGTACTTGTCCGCCTGGTTGGCGATGCCGACGCGGTCCAGCAGGGCCAGGCCGCGCTCACGGGCCGCGGCCGGCTTCTCCTTGCGGACCTTGACCGGCCCCAGCGTGACGTTCTCCAGGATGGTCTTGTGCGCGAAGAGGTTGAACGACTGGAACACCATGCCGACCTCGCTGCGCAGCTTGGCCAGGGGCTTGCCCTCGGCCGGCAGCGCCTGCCCGTCGAACGTGATGGTGCCGTTGTCGATCGGCTCCAGCCGGTTGATGGTGCGGCAGAGCGTCGACTTGCCGGAGCCGGACGGGCCGATGACCACGACCACCTCGCCCCGGCCGACGGACAGGGACACGTCGTCGAGCACGTGCAGCGGCCCGAACCACTTGTTCACCCCGTCGAGCACGATCAGCGGGTCGCCCGTCGTCACGTCGTCCACCGTCCCTGTCGTCCATGGCGGAATTCGGGGGTCGGTCGACCCCCGGTTGGGCAACTGTAGGCGGGGTGATGTGGCAGATCGCAACTCAGATGGTCACGGAGCGGTAACACCGGTCACCGGCGTACCGGCCCGTCCGAATTTCGTCACCCGCCGGTGGGGCCGGGTGGCGCCGCCGGGGCAGGCCGGAGATCATAAGGCGGTGACCGACGCGATCCGGCTGACCGACTACGCACGTGGTGGCGGTTGCGCCTGCAAGATCCCACCCGGCGAGCTGGAGGCGATGGTCGCCGGTCTCGGCGCCACCGGCGGCTCGGCCGACCTGCTGGTCGGCCTGGAGAACGGCGACGACGCCGCGGTGGTCCGGCTGGACGAGCGTACGGGCCTGGTGAGCACCGCCGACTTCTTCACCCCGGTGGTCGACGACGCCTACGACTGGGGGCGGATCGCCGCCGCCAACGCGCTCTCCGACGTGTACGCGATGGGCGGCACCCCGCTCGTCGCGCTCAACCTGCTCTGCTGGCCGCGCGGCGTGCTGCCGCCGGAGATGGCCCGCGAGGTGCTGCGCGGCGGTCTGGACGTGGCCCGGGAGGCGAACTGCCACCTGGCCGGCGGGCACAGCGTGGACGACGACGGCCCGAAGTACGGCCTGGCGGTCACCGGCGTGGTCCGGCCGGAGGAGCTGATCACGCTCGACGCGGGGCGGGCCGGGCTGCCGCTGTCGCTGACCAAGCCGCTCGGTGTGGGCGTGCTCAACACCCGGCACAAGCAGACCGGGCAGCGCTTCCCCGAGGCGGTCGAGTCGATGGCCCGGCTCAACCGGGACGCCGCCCGCGCGGCGATCGCCGCGGGCATCCGCTGCGGCACCGACGTGACCGGCTTCGGCCTGCTCGGGCACGCCTCGAAGCTGGCCCGCGCGAGCCGCCTGACGGTGGCGATCGACGCGGCGGCGATGCCGTACCTGCCCGGTGCGCGGGAGGCGCTGCGCGACGGGTACGTCAGCGGCGGCACCCGGCGCAACCTGGAATGGGTCACCCCGTGGACCGACTTCGGCGGCGCGGACGAGGGGGAGCAGCTGCTGCTGGCCGACGCGCAGACCTCCGGTGGCCTGCTGGTCGCCGGTGAGGTGCCGGGCGGCACTGTGATCGGCGAGCTGCTGCCCGCGTCGGAGCACCTGATCCGGGTGCGCTGAGCCGCCGGATCCACGGCGCGGCTGGGCCCTCGCCGCGGCACCGTACCCGATAAACTGTCATCTTCCAGCTACTCCGGGCAACGTCGCCCGAGGGAATTTTGCCCGGAATGGTCACAGACCGGTAACTTGCGCCCGGCTGAGGTCAAATGCACCCCACCATCGTCATTAAGGCCCGATCCGGAGGCCGGTGGAACGAGCGCAGCGAGGAGGCGGCATGACCGAGCTGTGGAACTGGAGAATCGACGGCGGCGAGCCGGTGGAGGTCTACCCGGCACTGGCCGAGGCGCTCGGCCGGGTGGTGATGCCCATGGCCGTCGCCGACCCGATGCGGCTCCCCGCGTACGCGGTGGTCTGCGACGTGTGGGAGGCGCCCGGGCTGTACGGCACCGTGGTCGACTGTTACGGGGTGCCCGAGAGCCTGTCCGAGCTGCCCGCGATCGCGGCGCTGGCCCGGCTGCTGGGCCGCAACTGCCTGATGCGCGACGACACGCTCGACGCCGGCCGGCACCTGCTGGTCGCGCCGGACGGCACCATCCGGCCGGTGCACTTCGACGTGGCCGACACCGACGACGGCGAGGTGCTCAGCCACCACCGGCTCTGCACCGTCGCCGACGCGCGCTGCCGGGGCTGGTCGCAGTGCCACCGCTCCCGCTGGGCCCCCGACACGGTCGCCCCGGCGCTCGCTGCCGCCTGATCGCGGACGCCGGCCGGCACCCGTGACAGGTGCTCGCCGCCGTGTCCCCTCCGGCGGCGAGCGGTGGCGGCCCCGGGCTCAGCCCCGGGCCGCCGGCTGCTGCCCCCGCACCACGAGCTGGTCGAGCAGCGTCGCGGTGGCGGCGGCCACGGCGTCCACAGCGGCGTCGAACGCGGCCGCGTTGTGCGCGGCCGGGGTACGGAATCCGGAGATCTTCCGGACGTACTGCAACGCGGCGGCGCGGATGTCCTCCTCGGTCACCACCGGGACGTACGGCTCACGCAGGGTCTTGATGCTCCGGCACACGGCTCCTCCTCGTTCGATCCGATCGGCTCCACCCGGATACGCTGTCCGGGTCATGACTACCGCAGCCGCGGGCAGCCCGCGCACCTATCAGGTGCGTACGTACGGCTGCCAGATGAACGTGCACGACTCCGAGCGCATCTCCGGCCTCCTCGAGGACGCCGGGTACGTGCGCGCCGCGGAGGCCGACGAGCAGCCCGACGTGGTGGTGTTCAACACCTGCGCGGTCCGGGAGAACGCCGACAACCGGCTCTACGGCAACCTGGGTCATCTGCGCCCCGTGAAGGCGAAGCACCCCGGGATGCAGATCGCCGTCGGCGGCTGCCTGGCCCAGAAGGACCGCGGCGACATCGTCCGCAAGGCGCCCTGGGTGGACGTCGTCTTCGGCACGCACAACATCGGCTCGCTGCCGGCGCTGCTGGACCGGGCACGACACAACGCCGCGGCCGAGGTCGAGATCCTGGAGTCGCTGGAGGTCTTCCCCTCCACGCTGCCGACCCGGCGCGAGTCGACGTACGCCGGGTGGGTCTCGATCTCCGTCGGCTGCAACAACACGTGCACGTTCTGCATCGTGCCCTCCCTGCGCGGCAAGGAGAAGGACCGCCGCCCCGGCGACATCCTCTCCGAGGTCCGCGCGCTGGTCGACTCCGGCGTACTGGAGGTGACGCTGCTCGGGCAGAACGTCAACTCGTACGGCGTCGAGTTCGGCGACCGGTACGCGTTCGGCAAGCTGCTGCGCGCCTGCGGCGACATCGACGGGCTGGAGCGGGTGCGGTTCACCAGCCCGCACCCGAAGGACTTCACCGACGACGTGATCGCCGCGATGGCCGAGACGCCGAACGTCTGCCACTCGCTGCACATGCCGTTGCAGTCCGGCTCGGACGACGTGCTGCGGGCGATGCGCCGCTCGTACCGGTCGGAGCGCTACCTGGGGATCATCGAGAAGGTCCGGGCGGCGATGCCGGACGCGGCGATCACCACCGACATCATCGTCGGCTTCCCCGGCGAGACCGAGGCCGACTTCGCCCGCACGCTCGACGTGGTGCGGGAGGCGCGGTTCTCCTCGGCGTTCACGTTCCAGTACTCCAAGCGTCCCGGCACCCCGGCCGCGACCATGGACGGCCAGTTGCCCAAGCAGGTCGTGCAGGAGCGCTACGAGCGGCTGATCGCCTGCGTCGAGGAGATCACCTGGGCGGAGAACAAGAAGCTCGTCGGCGAGACAGTCGAGGTGCTCGTGGCCGTCGGCGAGGGCCGCAAGGACGAGCGCACCGGCCGGATGTCCGGCCGGGCCCGCGACGGCCGGCTGGTGCACTTCGCCACCGGTGACCTGGCCGGGCGGATCCGCCCCGGCGACATCGTGCACACCACTGTCACGTACGCCGCCCCGCACCACCTCAACGCCGACGGCGCGCCGCTGGCGCACCGGCGTACCCGGGCCGGGGACGCGGCCGAGGCGGGACAGGTTCCGCGTACCCCCGGGGTGCTGCTCGGCCTGCCGACGATCGGCGCCCCGGCCGCCCCACCCGCCCCGGTAGGCGGCTGCGCCGCCCCCTGACCGCATGTAAGGAAGGGCCCCCTTTTAACACTCGGTGTTAAAAGGGGGCCCTTCCTCTACCGGAGGCGTTAAGAAGGGGCCCTTCCTTACGTCAGCAGGCGGTGCCGTTGAGCTTCACGCTGCCGGGGGCCGCGGCGGTGCCGTTGGCGGTGAAGCCGACGGTGACCGACGCGCCCGCCGCCAGCGACGACGCCCAGGCCGGCGCGGCGGCAGTCACAGTGGTGCCGGACTGCGTGACAGTGGCGTTCCAGCCGCTCGCCAGCGTCACCCCGGACGGCCACGTCCAGGTGGCCGACCACGGGTTCACCGCGGCGGTGCCGGTGTTCTTGACCGTCAGCTCCCCCTGGAAGCCACCCGACCAGGAGTTGATCTGCTTGTAGGTGGCGGTGCAGCCACCGGTCACCGGAGGCGGCGGGGTGGTCGGCGCCGGTGAGGTGTTCGGCGTGCCGGTGGGGGACGGGCTGGTGGTGCCGCCACCGCCGGTCGGCGGGATCAGGTACGGCGTGAGGATGTCCTGCTTCGGCTGGTTGATCGTGGTCCAGTCGTCGTTGGCGATGCCGCCCGTGTCACCGGAGTTCGGGTTCCACGACCAGTACGTGAACGACATGCCGTTCACGCCGGTACCGGTGTACGCCATCAGGTTCTGGAGCCAGATCTTGTCCTTGGGGTCCTGGAGCGTGGTGCCGAACTCGCCCATCATGATCGGCGCGATGTTCTGCTTGTAGAGGTAGCCCCAGTACTTGTCCCAAATGGCCGGCATGTTCGCCGGGTAGGTCGGGTCGTCGAACCAGGCCTGGCGGTACACCGACGTGGCGTACTCGTGCGGCGAGTAGACCAGCCGGTTCGCCACGTTCAGCCGGACCGGGAACTGCCCGGCCTTGGACAGGTTGCCGCCCCACCAGCCGCAGTCCTCGTCGTTGCTGGGGTCGTTGTCCCAGACGTTCGACAGGCCGCCGCTCGGGCAGCTCACCCCCTCCACGAAGATCAGCCAGTTGGGCTGCACGCCGAGGATCGCGTTGCCGGCCCGCTCGGCGGCCAGCCGCCAGTCCCGGGCGGTGTCGCCGCAGCCCCAGCAGGCGCCGGTGGCGGCCGGGTTGGTGCCTTCGGCGTGCGGCTCGTTGTGCAGGTCCGCGCCGATCACAGTGGTGTTGCCGGCGTACCGCTGGGCCAGCATCTTCCAGTCGTTGATCCAGGTCGCCTCGGAGACCGTCGAGGTGTACCAGAGCGGCGACTGCCCGGCCGACGTGGGCCGGTGCCGGTCCAGGATGACCCGCATCCCCTTGCTGCCCGCGTAGTCGATGACCTTGTCGAGGATCTGCAGCGGGGAGAGCCCGATCAGGTCCGGGTTGACGAAGTCGTTGATGCCGGTCGCTGTCGCGCCGGCCTTGAGCGCGTCGTTCGAGTACGGGATCCGCAGCGTGTTGTAGCCCAGCCGGGCCATGGTGTCGAGCTGCGAGCGCCACGGGTTGCTCGACCACAGGCCGTGGAACGTCTTGTTGTCGGTCTCCATCCCGAACCAGTTGATGCCGGTCAGGCGGACCGTCGCGCCCGTACTGTCGACGATCTTGCTGCCGCTGGTGTGCAGGTAACCGGTGCCGGTGCCACCGGCCGCCGCGGCGGCCGGTGCGGTGGAGACGGCGGCGGCGACGAGAACGCCGGCTGCCGCGGTGGCGAGCGGCGTCAGGGCGCCGCCGAGGGCGGTGCGTCGGTGCATGGAAGCTCCACTTCGGATGCCCGCGCCGCGCAGGCGCCGCGGGCGGCAGGACCAGGAGGCACGTCCCGCTCGTCATCGAGTACGCGCGCAGCGCGCGCCGGGCCGTGTCGTGTGGACGGCCACCCGCGAGATGTCGCACCGGCGATCGTCGACGGCGCAGATCAGCCGTCGATGCCCTCGTGCCGGTGCCGGAACCTGGCTCCGCCGCTCATTCTGATCAGCCTGCCTCGATGCGTCAACCCGGCCCGGACGCAGGTGAGCCCCCGGCCGACCCGGCCGGGGGCTCACCCGATGTGTCTGTCCGCCGGCCTGCCCGGCCGGGGTGCTCGCGTCAGCCGGCCTGCTCGGCGAGCTGGAGGAACTGCCGCTTCGAGGCGAGCGCCTGCTCGGCCTCCTTGATCCGGCGGCCTGGGCCCGGGCCAGCCGGTCCTCGGCCTCGGCGACCTGGGCGCGCATCTGCGCCAGCAGCGGGTTGTCCTCCTTGGAGGTACGCCGCCACGCCGAGTCCATCACGTCGCGGACCTTGTCGTCCACGGCCCGCAGCCGGCGCTCCAGCCCGGCGGCGGCCTCGCGCGGCACCCGGCCGGCCTCGTGCCACTGCGCCTGGATCTCCCGCAGCTTCGCCTGGGCGCCCTTCGGGTCGCCGTCGACATCCAGCGCCTCGGCCTCGGCCAGCAGCGCCTGCTTACGCTCCAGGTTGGCCCGCTGCTCGTTGTCGCGGGCGGAGAAGACCTCGCTGCGGCGGGTGAAGAACTCGTCCTGCGCGGCGCGGAACCGTTCCCAGAGCTTCTGCTCGGCCTCCTTGGCGGCGCGCGGTGCGGCCTTCCACTGGGCCATCAGGTCCTTGAGCTGACCGGCGGTGACGCCCCAGTCGCTGGAGTCCTTGAGCTTCTCCGCCTCGGCGACCAGCTCCTCCTTGACCGTCTGCGCCTGCTTGCGCTGCTGGTCGAGGGAGGCGAAGTGGGCGCCCCGGCGGCGGGTGAAGCCGTCCCGTGCGGCGGCGAACCGCTTCCACAGCTCACCGTCGGCTTTCTTGTCGACGCCGCGGATGGTCTTCCACTCGTCGAGGATCTCCTTGAGCCGGTCACCGGCGGTCTTCCAGCCGGTCGACTCGGCGGCCAGCTTCTCGGCCTCCTCGACCAGGGCGGTCTTGCGCGCCAGCGCCTCGCCCCGGGCGGCCTCGCGGGCGGCCTTGGCCTCGCCGGCCTTCTCCTCGGCGACGGTGGCCAGCTTGTCCAGGCGGGCGGCAAGGGCGTCGATGTCACCGACGACGTGCGCCTCGGCCAGCGACCCACGGATCCGGCGGATCGTGGTCAGGGAGTGGCCGGCATCAGCCGCGCCCGAGTTGAGCCGCGCCTCGGTCAGGTCGACCTCGGTCACCAGGTCGGCGTAGCGCCGGGCGAAGTGGGCGAGCCCTTCCTCCGGTGCCCCTGCCTGCCAGGATCCGACCACCCGCTCGCCCTCGGCGGTCTTGACGTAGACGGTGCCGTCCTCGTCGACCCGTCCGAAGGCAGTCCAGTCGCTCATGTGCCCATCCTCGTTCTCCCGGCGTCGAGGGGACAGCCCCCTCGTTCGCCGCCACGGCGCAGCAAACTTTCTCCCGGCATTGTCACAGGTCCGCCCCCGTCCGTGTCGAGCGCCTGTCGCCGACCGTGACCATACGGTGTTGTACGCCCCCGATGACCGGATCGGCGCGGGGACGCACCGGGGGATCCCGATAGGTTTGGGGGCGTGTCCCTGGTCGCCGCCGCCGTCTGCCCCCACCCACCGTTGATCGTGCCCGAGCTGGCCGGCGCCGCCGCGCCCGAGCTGGACGACCTGCGCGCCGCCGCCGACGCCGCTGTGGCCCGGCTGCTCGCCGCCGGCCCCGAGGCGATCCTGCTCGTCGGCGGCGGGCCGGAGACCGTCCGGTTCAACGCCGCCGACTGGGGCTCCCTGCGCGGCTTCGGGCTCGACCGGCCGGTGCGGCTGTGGAAGATCTCCTGCTCCGGCGGGGAGCGCCTGCCGCTGAGCCTGACCGTCGGCGCCTGGCTGCTCAACCGCTCCGGCACCGAGCTGCCCCGCCTGGCCCGGTCGGTGGCGCACGACGCCACACCGGCCGAGTGCGCGGAGTTCGGCGCGAGCCTGATCGACGACGACGATCCGCGGGTCGCGCTGCTCGTGCTCGGCGACGGGTCCGCCTGCCGGGGCGTCAAGGCGCCGGGGTACGACGATCCGCGCGCCGAGGCGTACGACGAGGGGGCCGCCGCGGCCCTGGCCGGCGCGGACGCCGATGCGTTGCTCGGCCTGGACCCGGGGCTGTCGGCGGAGCTGAGGGTCGCCGGGCGGGCGCCGTGGCAGGTGCTGGCCGGCGCGGCCCGGGCGGCGGGCGGCGACTGGCGCGGCGAGCTGAGCTACCACCGCGCCCCCTACGGCGTCGCCTACTTCGTGGCGAACTGGGAGCGGGCATGACGGTCGTGGCGGTGGTCGGGCCGACCGCGGCCGGGAAGTCGGCGCTGAGCATCGCACTGGCGCACGCGCTCGACGGCGAGGTGGTGAACGCCGACTCGATGCAGCTCTACCGGGGCATGGACATCGGCACCGCGAAGCTGACGCCGGCCGAACGCGAGGGCGTGCCGCACCACCTGCTGGACATCTGGCCGGTGACCGTGCCGGCCAGCGTCGCCGAGTACCAGACGTTGGCCCGCGCTGCGGTCGACGACATGCTGGCGCGGGGACGGGTGCCGCTGCTGGTGGGCGGCTCCGGGCTGTACGTGCGGGCGGTGCTGGAGAAGTTCGAGTTCCCCGGCACCGACCCGGCGCTGCGGGAGCGGCTGGAGGCGGAACTCGCCGCGGTGGGCCCCCTGCCGCTGCACGCGCGGCTGACCGAGGCCGACCCGGGCGCGGCGGCGAGCATCCTGCCCACCAACGGGCGGCGGATCGTGCGGGCGCTGGAGGTGATCGAGCTGACCGGCGCGCCGTTCACCGCGTCGCTGCCGTCGCCCACGCCGTACTACCCGTCCGTGCAGCTCGGCGTGGACCTGGACACGGCACTGCTGGACGAGCGGATCGCGCTGCGGGTGGACCGGATGTGGGCCGACGGCCTGGTCGACGAGGTGCGGGCGCTGGTCGGCGAAGGGCTGCCCGAGGGGCGGACGGCGAGCCGGGCGCTCGGCTACCAGCAGGTGCTGCGGTTCCTCGCCGGAGAGCTGACCGAGGCGCAGGCGCACGAGGAGACGATCCGCGCCACCCGCCGGTTCGTGCGGCGGCAGCGCTCCTGGTTCCGGCGTGACCCGCGCGTGCACTGGCTGGATTCGGCGTCGCCCGCGTTTCTCGACACTGCCCTGCGGGTGGTCGCCGAGCATCGGCCATGATGGGGGCGTGGAGTTCACCAAGGGTCACGGCACCGGCAACGACTTCGTCATCCTGCCCGACCCGGACGGCACCCTCGACCTGACACCCGGCCTGGTCGCCGCGCTCTGCGACAGGCGGCGCGGCCTCGGCGGCGACGGCGTGCTGCGTGTCGTACGCGCCGCCAAGCACCCCGAGGGCGTCGCGCTCGCCGGTGAGGCCGAGTGGTTCATGGACTACTGGAACTCCGACGGCTCGTTCGCCGAGATGTGCGGCAACGGGGCCCGCGTGTTCGTCCGCTACCTGCTGGACCGTTCGCTCACAGCCCCGTCGGGCGGGACGCTGCCGATCGCGACCCGCGCCGGCCTGGTGCGGGCCCGCGTCGAGGGCGAGGACGTGGCGGTCGAGATGCGCCGCCCCCGGCTGTACGACACGGCCACCGCCACGCTCGGCGGGCTGACGCTGCCCGGCACCGCCGTGGACGTCGGCAACCCGCACCTGGTGTGCGCGCTGCCCGCCGCGCTGGAGCTGACGGCCCTCGACCTGACCCGCGCGCCCGAGGTGGACGCCTCGACGTTCCCGTCCGGGGTGAACGTCGAGTTCACTACGCCGGGCGAGCCGGTCGACGGCACCGACGGGCACGTGCTGATGCGGGTGTACGAGCGCGGCTCGGCCGAGACGCTGTCCTGCGGCACCGGCGCGTGCGCGGTGGCGGCGGTGGCGTTGCGCGACGCCGGCCTGGACACCGGCACGATGACTGTGGACGTGCCAGGCGGGCGTCTGACGGTCACCGTGACAGCCGATTCCTGCTGGCTCTCCGGCCCCGCCGTCCTGGTGGCGACAGGCACCCTGACCCCCGCCGCCCTGCACCCGTAGCCCGCGCCCTGCCCCGGCCCGCCCCGCCCCGGCCCGGCCCGGCCCCGCCCGGTGCCGCCCGCCCTCCCGCCCCCGTGATCAAGGAGTTTGTGGCGGATTCCCGGTGCTTCGGTGACGCGAACTCCTTGGTCAACACGCGCATGGTGAGTGGTGTCGGCGGCCCTGGCAGCCGTGGCCCCCGCTTCCGCCGGCGCACGGTCGCCCAGCGTGATCAACACCAGCTCGGCGAAGTGGTCATATCGCGGAGCCTCTGATGCCGCCACTTCGGGGAACTGGTGTTGATCAAGGGTGATGATGCCGCCACTTCGGGGAAGTGGAGTCGATCAAGCTGCGGTGCGTCAGGGGGTGGCGCTGGCGTTGGCGGCGATCTCGGGGAGGTCGGCCGGGCCCGGGTCGGCCGCCGGGGCCGGCGTCGCGGCCGGGTTCTGCGCGGCGGCCCGTACCGCGGCGGCCACGGCCGGGGCGACCCGGGAGTCGAAGACGCTCGGCACGATCACCGTCGGGTTGATCTTGTCTTCGCCGACCACGTCCGCGATGGCCCGCGCGGCGGCGAGCGCCATCTCCTCGGTGAACTCCTCGGCGTGCGCGTCGAGCATGCCGCGGAACACGCCGGGGAAGGCGAGCACGTTGTTGATCTGGTTCGGCTGGTCCGAGCGGCCGGTGGCGACCACCGCGGCGTACTTGCGCGCCTCCCGCGGGTCCACCTCCGGGTCGGGGTTGGCGAGCGCGAAGACGATCGAGTCCTTCGCCATCGCGGCGACGTCCTCGCCGGTGAGCAGGTTCGGCGCGCTCACGCCGATGAACACGTCCGCGCCGCGTACCGCCCCGGCCAGGTCACCGGAGTAGTTCTCCTTGTTGGTGTTCTCGGCCAGCCACTGCCAGGCCGGGTTGAGGTCCGGCAGTCCGCGGTGCAGGGCGCCCTGGCGGTCGTACGCGATGATGTCGCCCACGCCCTGGCGCAGCAGCAGCTTCATGATCGCGGTGCCGGCCGCGCCGGCGCCGGAGACCACGACCCGGACGTCCGCGAGCTGCTTGCCCACGACGCGCAACGCGTTCGTCAGCGCGGCCAGCACGCAGATCGCGGTGCCGTGCTGGTCGTCGTGGAAGACCGGGATGTCCAGGGCCTCGCGCAGCCGGGCCTCGATCTCGAAGCAGCGCGGCGCGGCGATGTCCTCCAGGTTGATGCCGCCGTACGCGGGCGCGATCGCCTTGACGATCGCCACGATCTCGTCGGTGTCCTGGGTGTCCAGCACGACCGGCCAGGCGTCCACCCCGCCGAAGCGCTTGAACAGCGCCGCCTTGCCCTCCATCACCGGCAGCGACGCGGCCGGCCCGAGGTTGCCCAGGCCGAGCACCGCGGTGCCGTCGCTGACCACGGCGACGGTGTTGCGCTTGATGGTGAGCCGGCGCGCGTCGGCCGGGTTCTCCGCGATCGCCATGCAGACCCGGGCCACGCCCGGGGTGTACGCGCGGGACAGCTCGTCGCGGGTGCGCAGCGCGACCTTCGGGGTGACCTCGATCTTGCCGCCGAGGTGCAGCAGGAAGGTGCGGTCGGAGACCTTGCGGACGTCCACCCCGTCGAGCGCGGTGAGCGCGTCGACGACCTGGTCGGCGTGGCCGGCGTCGGCGGTGTCGCAGGTGAGGTCGACGATCACGTGCGCGGGGTCGGAGTCGACCACGTCCAGCGCGGTGACGATGGCCCCGGCCTCACCGGCGGCGGTGGTGAGCCGGCCGATGGAGGAGGCGTCGGCGGGTACCGCGATCCGGATGGTGATGGAGAATCCGGCACTCGGCAGTCGGGTGTTGGCCACGAGAAACTCCTCCGTCGGCGCTGAGCGGCTCGACTGGCATTTCTACTCGCCCGCCCAGGTCGCCCGGCATCCGCCCCCGCTACCCGTCGGTAGCGTCACGGGCATAACACAGGTGCGTCCGGCGTTGTCACATGTCAGGATTGCTGTCACGCGCCGAAAATTCTCGGCGTTGCCCAAAACGGACAGGAGACGCATTTGCGCGAGCAGGAGACCTTCCATCCCTACACCGACGACGAGTTCGACGCCACCACCGGCGAGTACGAGCTGTCGGAGCGGCAGGCGCTGCGGCGGGTCCCCGGCCTCTCCACCGAACTCACAGACATCACCGAGGTCGAATACCGTCAGCTCCGGCTGGAGCGGGTCGTCCTCGTGGGGGTCTGGACCGAGGGCACCCAGTCCGACGCCGACAACAGCCTCACCGAGCTGGCGGCGCTGGCCGAGACGGCCGGTTCGCAGGTGCTCGAAGGGCTGATCCAGCGTCGTCACCGGCCCGACCCGGCCACGTACATCGGCCGCGGCAAGGTCGACGACCTGGGTGCGGTGGCGCTGTCCACCGGCGCCGACACGATCATCTGCGACGGTGAGCTGTCGCCGTCGCAGCTGCGCAACCTGGAGCAGCGCACCAAGGTCAAGGTGGTCGACCGGACCGCCCTGATCCTCGACATCTTCGCCCAGCACGCCAAGAGCAAGGAGGGCAAGGCGCAGGTCGAGCTGGCCCAGCTCGAATACCTGCTGCCGCGCCTGCGCGGCTGGGGCGAGACGCTGTCCCGGCAGACCGGTGGTAGCGGCCGCGGCGGTGGCGCCGGCGGCGGCGTGGGTCTGCGTGGTCCCGGTGAGACCAAGCTGGAGACCGACCGGCGGCGCATCCGCCACCGCATCGCGCGGCTGCGCCGCGAGATCAAGAGCATGGCGACGGTACGCCAGACCAAGCGCGCCCGGCGTACCCGTAACGCGGTTCCCGCGGTGGCCATCGCCGGCTACACGAACGCCGGCAAGTCCAGCCTGCTCAACCGCCTGACCGGGGCGGGTGTGCTGGTGGAGAACGCGCTGTTCGCCACGCTGGACCCGACCACCCGCCGGGCCACCACGTCCGACGGCCGGCTCTACACGCTGTCCGACACGGTCGGGTTCGTCCGGCACCTGCCGCACCAGATCGTCGAGGCGTTCCGCTCGACGCTGGAGGAGGTCGCCGACGCCGACCTGGTCGTGCACGTGGTCGACGGCACCCACCCGGACCCGGAGGAGCAGGTCCGGGCGGTACGCGAGGTGCTCGCCGAGGTGGGCGCGGACCGGCTGCCGGAACTCCTGGTGGTGAACAAGACCGACGCCACCGACGAGGAGACGATGCTGCGGCTCAAGCGGCTCTGGCCGGACGCGGTCTTCGTCTCCGCCCACAGCGGGCGCGGGATCGACGAGATGCGCGAGGCCGTCGAGCGGCGGCTGCCCCGGCCTGCGGTCGAGGTACGCGCGGTGCTCCCGTACGACCGGGGTGACCTGGTCTCCCGGGTGCACCGGCAGGGTGAGGTGCTCAGCACCGCGCACCTGCCCGAGGGCACGCTGGTGCACGTGCGGGTCAGCGAGGGTCTGGCCGCGGAACTCGCGCCGTACCGGGCGGGTGACCGGCTGACCAGCGACGAGCGGGTGGGCGCCGGGCGGTGAGCCGTCCGGCGTCACCCGCCGGAAACCCGCGCCGTGCGACACTGAGCGTCATGCGGCACGTTGTCTCCTCGGTCACGCTCGCGCTCGGCCTGGTCGGCGCGGTCGTGGCGCCGGCCGGGCCGGCCCCGGCGGCTCCCGCCGCGGCCCCCGTGCTGGCCGCGGCTCCCAAGAAGAAGTGCACTGTCGAGGACAATCGCCTCCGCGAGCTGTCCGGTCTGGTGGCCACCAGCAACGGGTACGTCGTGATCAACGACGGCTCGGACGACCCCAGCCGCAAGCGGGTGTTCTACCTGGACACCAAGTGCAAGGTCGACAAGGAGGTCCGTTACTCCGGTGACGGGCCGCTCGACACCGAGGACCTCGCGCTCAGCCCGGACCGCAAGACCCTCTGGATCGCCGACACGGGCGACAACGTGGAGAAGAAGACGCGCCGGGAGCGGGTAGCGGTCTGGACGATGCCGCTGAGCGGCTCGAAGCAGCCGGTGCTGCACCGGCTCAGCTACCCGGGCAAGGAGCCGCACGACGCGGAGGCCCTGCTCGTCGGCGACGACAACATGCCGCTGGTGATCACCAAGGATCTCTCCGGCAAGTCGGAGATCTTCACCCCGACGGCGAAGCTGAAGGCGAGCGGTGACACCGAGCCGATCCCGATGAAGAAGGTCGGCGAGGTCACGCTACCCCCGACCAGTACCGAGAACAGGTACGGTCGGCCAGGGCGTTTGCTGGTCACCGGCGCCGCCCGCTCGCCCGACGGCAGCAAGGTCGTGCTGCGCACGTACGCCGACGCGTTCGAGTTCGACGTGGCCGGCGGCGACGTCGTCAAGGCGATCACCACCGGCAAGCCCCGGGTCACCCCGCTGGCCGACCCGTTCGGCGAGGCGATCTCCTACACGCCGGACGGCAAGACGTTCGTCACCGTCTCCGACGGCGGCACGCTCGACGAGTCGGATCCGATCGACATCCTCAGCTACACCCCGTCGACCACCGGCGCCGAGGCGCTGCCGAACGGCGGCAAGGCCGAGACCAAGGCGTCCGCCGAGAAGTCCTGGCTCGAAGGGCTCTCGCTCGACGAGATCACGTACCTGATCGCGGCGGTCGGAGTGCTCGGCGCGCTTCTGGTCGGCGCGGGCGTCTTCGGCATCCTGCGGGCACGGCGCAAGCCGGCGCCCCGGGCGCCGGCCGACGAGCCCGAGCACAGCGGCGAGTTCCCGGTGAACAACGGCTTCCCGTCGGGCGAACGGCCGGACGCCCCGCGCGGCGGTGTCTACGGCGGCGGTCAGGGCGGCGTCTACGGCGGCGCGGCCAACGGCGACCGCCCGGCGTCCGGCGGTGTCTACGGCGGTGGCCGGCAAGGCGGCGGCGTGTACGGCGGCGGCCCTCAGGACGGCGGTCGCGGCCAGGGTGGTGGCCGTCCTCCGGGCGCGGGCCGTCCGCAGGGCGGCGGCGTCTACGGCGGCGGCGGAGCCCCGGCCGGCGGCGGAGGGCGCGGAGGCGGCGTCTACGGCGGCGGAGGCCAGGGCGGACCGGGCGCAGGCCAGGGCGGTCCCGGTCGTGGCGGCCCGGGTGGCGGCGGCCAGGGCAGTCCGGGTCGTGGCGGCCCGGGTGGCGGCTACGGCGGCGGCCCGGGCGGGGCCGGATACCGCGGCCAGCCGAACGGCGGCGGGCCGCGCGCGGAGGGCGGCCGGGCCGAGCCGCCGCGCCGCGGACAGGAGCCGCGTGGCGGGCGTCGCGACGGTTACGACGACCAGGGCCGGTACGGCCCGGTGTCCGGCGGTGGCCGGGAGTACCGCGGCGATCGCTACTGAGACGACACGGAAAAGGGGTGACCGGCGACGGTCACCCCTTTCGCTGCTGTCGGTCAGATGCGGCGCAGGACCGCCACCACGCGGCCCATGATGGTGGCGTCGTCACCGGGGATCGGGTCGAAGGCCGGGTTCTGCGGCATCAGCCAGACGTGCCCGTCCCGCCGCCGGTAGGTCTTCACCGTCGCCTCACCGTCGAGCATGGCGGCCACGATGTCGCCGACCTCGGCGTTCGGCTGCTGCCGGACGACCACCCAGTCACCGTCGCAGATCGCCGCGTCGAGCATCGAGTCGCCCTTGACCTGGAGCATGAAGACCTCGCCCTCACCGACCAGCTCGCGGGGGAGGGGGAAGATGTCCTCCACCGCCTGCTCGGCCAGGATCGGCCCACCGGCGGCGATGCGGCCCAGCATCGGCACGTACGCCGGGGCGGGCCGCTGCGCGCGGGCCGCCTCGTCGTCCGCCTCGCCCGGCGCGCGGACGTCGACGGCGCGCGGACGGTTCGGGTCGCGGCGCAGGAAGCCCTTCTTCTCCAGCTCCTTGAGCTGGTAGGCGACGCTGGACGGGGACACCAGCCCGACCGCCTCGCCGATCTCGCGCACGCTCGGCGGGTAGCCGTGGCGCTCGACCCAGTTGCGGATGAACTCCAGGATCCGCCGCTGCCGGGCGGTCAGGTCGACGGTCGCCGGGTCGGGGAAGCTGCTCACCACCGGGGTGACCGGACGCACCGCCGCGGGGGCGGTGCGGCTGCGGGCGGTGCGGGGGCGACGGGTCGCCGGAGGACCCGCCCCGTCGTTCGGCTGCGGGTTCTTCTGCCGGCTGGCCCGGTCCTCGGTCACGTCCGTCCCTCCCTGGTCGGCGCTGGGGTGCCTCGTCGGCTCGTGGTGCGTGTGGTCTGACCGTATAGGTGAGATCGGCCATTTTCAAACATCTGTACGACCTGCTGTCGGCGTGTCGCGCCGAATTCCTGGATTTCCGAACTGGTGTTCTGATAGAAGAGTACGCCGCTCGAACGGATGTTCTATCCCGGCCGCCCGTGACTAGCACGGGAGGCCGTCCGTTGGGCTCCTCGGTGGCGTCGTGCCGGGCGTGATCCTGATGACGCGCCGGACACGCCCGCCAACTTGACCTCGCTTGGGGTTCGGCATACGGTCGACCCCTAGATGTAGTAGTCACACGGGCGTAAGTTGCCTACAGGTTGGGTTCGACTACCGAACGCACTCCCGCACCGCGCACTCGGCGACGGTCATCGGACGATGGCCCCGCCGTGTCGACGCGTGCCCGGGAGCCGGTAGGTGTGCCCGCGATCGACGGAGGAGGTCGGGCGAATGCGGTGTCCGTACTGCCGGCACGCCGACTCCCGGGTGGTCGACTCGCGGGAGGCCGACGACGGCCAGCTCATCCGGCGGCGACGGTCGTGCCCGGAGTGCGGCAAGCGGTTCACCACCGTCGAGGAGGCGGTGCTCGCGGTGGTCAAGCGCAGCGGGGTGACCGAGCCGTTCAGCCGTACGAAGATCATCGGTGGGGTGCGCAAGGCGTGCCAGGGGCGCCCGGTCGACGACGACTCGATCGCGCTGCTGGCACAGAAGGTCGAGGAGACCGTGCGGGCCAAGGGGGCGGCCGAGATCCCCAGCCACGAGGTGGGCCTGGCCATCCTCGGCCCGTTGCGTGACCTCGACGAGGTGGCCTACATGCGGTTCGCCAGCGTCTACCGGTCCTTCGACTCGCTCGCCGACTTCGAGCGCGAGATCGAGACGCTGCGGGCCGCCGCGCGCGCCCGGGAGGGCGCCGGTGCCGGTGCGGCGGACGCCGCCGGCGCGATCAGCTGACATTCACGGGTTTCTGACAGGCACACGAGGCGCGGTGGGTGACCGTTGCCGACGAGGGGGGCGAGGGCGTGACGACCAGCAAGTCACGGAACAAGGCCGGGGCGGGGCTGAAGATCGAGCGCGTCTGGACGACCGAGGGGGTGCATCCCTACGACGAGGTCGCCTGGGAGCGCCGCGACGTCGTCATGACGAACTGGCGGGACGGCTCGATCAACTTCGAGCAGCGCGGGGTGGAGTTCCCCGAGTCCTGGTCGGTGAACGCGGCGAACATCGTGACCACCAAGTACTTCCGGGGCGCGGTGGGGACCCCGGAGCGGGAGTGGTCGCTGCGGCAGCTGATCGACCGGGTGGTCGAGACCTACCGCACCGCCGGTGAGGAGTACGGCTACTTCGCCACCCCGGCCGACGCCGAGGTGTTCGCGCACGAGCTGACCTGGATGCTGCTGCACCAGGTGTTCAGCTTCAACTCGCCGGTGTGGTTCAACGTCGGCACGCCGTCGCCGCAGCAGGTCAGCGCCTGCTTCATCCTCTCCGTCGACGACTCGATGGACTCGATCCTCGACTGGTACAAGGAGGAGGGGCGGATCTTCCAGGGCGGCTCCGGCGCCGGGGTCAACCTCTCCCGGATCCGTTCCTCGAAGGAGCTGCTCTCCTCCGGCGGCACCGCCTCCGGTCCGGTCAGCTTCATGCGCGGCGCGGACGCCTCCGCCGGCACCATCAAGTCCGGTGGCGCCACCCGGCGCGCGGCGAAGATGGTCATCCTCGACGTGGACCACCCGGACATCGAGGAGTTCGTGGCGACCAAGGCGCGCGAGGAGGACAAGATCCGCGCGCTGCGGGACGCCGGGTTCGACATGGACCTGGGCGGCGCCGACATCGTCAGCGTGCAGTACCAGAACGCCAACAACTCGGTCCGCGTCTCCGACGAGTTCATGACCGCGGTGGAGAACGGCGGCGGCTTCGACCTGCGCGGCCGGCTCGACGGGCAGACCATCGAGACGATCGACGCCAAGAAGCTGTTCCACACCATCTCCCAGGCGGCCTGGGAGTGCGCCGACCCGGGCCTGCAGTACGACGACACCATCAACGACTGGCACACCTGTCCGGAGACCGGGCGGATCACCGCGTCGAACCCGTGCTCGGAGTACCTGCACCTGGACAACTCCTCGTGCAACCTGGCCTCGCTGAACCTGATGAAGTTCCTCCGCGCCGACGGCGGCTTCGAGGTGGAGAAGTTCGTCAAGTCGGTCGAGTTCGTCATCACCGCGATGGACATCTCGATCTGCTTCGCCGACTTCCCGACCGAGAAGATCGGTGAGACCACCCGCGCCTACCGGCAGCTCGGCATCGGGTACGCCAACCTGGGCGCGCTGCTGATGGCCTCCGGCCTGCCGTACGACTCGGAGCAGGGCCGGGAGGTGTCCGCCGCGATCACCTCGCTGATGACCGGCACCGCCTACCGCCGTTCCGCCGAGCTGGCCGGCATCGTCGGCCCGTACGACGGCTACGCCCGCAACGCCGAGCCGCACAAGCGGGTCATGCGCAAGCACGCCGCCGCCAACGACGCGATCAAGGCGACCGGCACCGTGGCCACCGCCGTGCAGCGCGAGGCCACCAAGCAGTGGACGCTGGGCAACAAGCTCGGTGACAAGTTCGGCTGGCGCAACTCGCAGGCCAGCGTGCTCGCCCCGACCGGCACCATCGGCCTGATGATGGACTGCGACACCACCGGTGTCGAGCCGGACCTGGCACTGGTGAAGTTCAAGAAGCTGGTCGGCGGCGGCTCGATGCAGATCGTCAACCAGACCGTGCCGCGCGCCCTGCGCAGCCTCGGCTACCCCGAGGAGCAGGTCGAGGCGATCGTCGAGCACATCGCCGACCACGGCCACGTGGTGGACGCCCCGGGCCTGAAGCCGGAGCACTACCCGGTCTTCGACTGCGCCATGGGCGAGCGCTCGATCGCGCCGATGGGTCACGTGCGGATGATGGCGGCCGTCCAGCCGTTCATCTCCGGCGCCATCTCCAAGACGGTGAACATGCCGGAGCAGGCCACCGTCGAGGACGTCGAGAAGATCTACTTCGAGGGCTGGAAGCTCGGCCTCAAGGCGCTGGCGATCTACCGGGACAACTGCAAGGTCGGCCAGCCGCTGTCGGCCGCCAAGCCGAACAAGGCCACCGCCGAGACGCAGGCCCCGGCCGCCGAGGTCGAGAAGGTCGTGGAGAAGGTCGTCGAGTACCGCCCGGTGCGCAAGCGGCTGCCGAAGAAGCGCCCGTCGCAGACGGTCTCCTTCTCGGTCGGCGGCGCGGAGGGCTACCTCACCGCCTCGTCCTACCCGGACGACGGCCTCGGCGAGGTCTTCCTCAAGATGTCGAAGCAGGGCTCGACCCTGGCCGGTGTGATGGACGCCTTCTCGGTGGCCATCTCCATCGGTCTCCAGTACGGCGTCCCGCTGGAGACGTACGTCAGCAAGTTCACCAACATGCGCTTCGAGCCGGCCGGCATGACCGACGACCCGGACGTGCGGATGGCCGCCTCGGTGATGGACTACATCTTCCGTCGCCTGGCGCTGGACTTCCTGCCGTACGACCGCCGCGCCGAGCTGGGCATCTTCACCGCCAAGGAGCGCGCCGCCCAACTCCGGGCCGAGGCGGAGGCGGAGGCGAGCGGTGCGGACCTCACCGCGATGGCCGCCTCCGCCCCGGTCGAGGCGCCCGAGCCGAAGACCGGCCCGATCGCGCAGCCGGCGCAGGAGATGGCCGACGCCGCGGCGGTGAAGCCCGCGCCGTCGGTGGGTTCCAGCACCGAACTGCTGGAGGCCGTGATCGGCAAGGCCGCCGACGCGCCGCTCTGCTTCACCTGCGGCACGAAGATGCGGCCCGCCGGTAGCTGCTACGTCTGCGAGGGCTGCGGCTCCACCAGCGGCTGCAGCTGACGAAAGCAACGAGCCCCGGGCGTTGGCGCGCCCGGGGCTCGTGAGCCGGGATGGAACCCGACCTGTTTCCTTGCAGAGACAGATCTTCGCTCCTCCCGGCTCGGTCAAGCAAGTTAATCGAGTAGGAGTGGAGAAAGTCATGGCTGATAAGGCCAAACCTGTTCATGTCGTCCCTCGCGACGGCGAGTGGGCTGTGGTCCGGGAGGGAAATCAGCGGGCATCGTCGCTGCACCCGACTCAGGCGGAAGCCGAGAGGGCTGGGCGGCCAGTAGCCCGGGCGGACCAGACGGAGTTCTACCTTCACGGCAGAAACGGTCAAATCCGTGAGCGAGACAGCTACGGAAACGATCCGAATCCGCCCCGTGACTCACGCTGACTAGAAGGCCGGGGCGTACGCGAAGGCGTGCGCCCTGCTTGCCCTCATTCGTCCTCGCGGCTGGCTTAAGGGCCAGCGGTGAAGTGTGTGTACCGGCAGGTCCGGGTTCAGGGCAGAGTCCGGAGGAACGCCTGCCATGCCTGACGCCCGAAGCGTAGAACGGGACCGGCCGCATCCTTGCTGTCGCGGATCAGGATGTTCTCGCTGACGGCGGCAACCTCTACGCACGCGCCGCCGTTGTTGTCGCTGCGACTCGACTTGCGCCACTTGAGGCCGAGGCGATCCGGGCTTGTCACGGCCACCTCCAGTTCCGTCAGCGTGCCAGCTCATCCGCCAGTTGCCGGATGAGCTTGCGCGACTCTACCGGCCCGAGCGCGGCGGCACGGAGCCGGTCCCACAGCCGAGTGTAGGCCCGCACCGCGTCCGGTCGGTCGAGGTAATCCGCGTCCGTGAACGTCTCTACGTAGATCACATCCGAGCCGGCGTCGTCGCCGAAGCGCAGGATGATGAAGTTGAAGGACGCCGTTTCGTAGGTCTGCGCGTCGAAGGGGAAGACCTGGAGCGAGACGTTCGGCTGGTTGCTCACCTCCACGAGGTGGCGGAGTTGGTCGCTCATGGTGTCGACGTCACCGATGTTCCGCCGGAGCGCGGATTCGCTCAGGATGAAGCTCAGCTCCGGGCCGCCGTCCTGACGCAAGATCGCCTGCCGCTCAAGTCTGATGGCAACCGTTCGGTCCAGATCCTCGTCGTTGGGGCGCGGGTGGGCGGTGGCGTTCATCGCGCGGATGTAGGGCTCGGTCTGGAGGATGCCGGGAACGACCTCCGGTTGGTACCAGCGGATCTCCGACGCGTCACCCTCAAGGTCGAGGTACTGGCGGAACCAATCGGGTACGGCGTTGCGGTATGTGCTCCACCGCCCTCGCTGGCGCCCGGCACGAGCGAGTTCCCGTAACGGCTCGGCTTCCTCGCCCGTAACGCCGTACAGGTCGAGCAGGAGATGCAGGTCGGTCAGCTTGATGCCCGACTGGCCCAGCTCGATGCGGCTGATCTTGCTCGCTGCGGCATCGATGACTGCTGCCGCCTCGTCCTGCGTCCTGCCGGCGTGCTCCCGAGCCCGCTTGAGCGCGAGTCCGAGCCGCCTGCGCTGGATTGTCGGGTTGACCATCGGCTGATTATCGCCCTCCGCATCGAGATGACGCGACACGCTCGGCAGGGTTCCAAAACAGGAGTCCAACTTTTAGTCTAGTTGGACTTCCAAATTGGAAGTCTAAATTTGGGAGGCGGCATGCGCGCTCGTGTGTCGTACGAGGAGTACGTGGTGGCGGTCGCGCTGACCCTCGCCCGGCGGCACCGTCCGGTGTGGTCCTGGCGGCGGTGGCGGCGGATCTGCCGCTGCGGTGCGGAACTGCCGTGCCGCGTACGCCATCGCATCCCGATCCGTCGCGGCCACTGGCCGGGAGAGGAGCAGACGTGACGGAGTCGCAGGTCCGGCAGATCCTATCGGTGCACGTACCCGGCCTCGACGGCTTCTGCACGGGGTGCCGGGCATGGTGGGCGCGCCTGTCTCCGTACCCCTGTCAGCAGGTCGAATGGGCGGCCCGCCGGCAGGCGCGGACCGCCACCCGGCGCTTCCTGGACGGCCTCCGGTGACCACCCACGGGCCGGTTCTTCCGGTGTGGAGCTGCGGTGGGTGTGGCGCTCCGTGGCCCTGCCCGACGCGGCGTCGTGAGCTGCGGGCCGAGTTCGCCGGAGCGCCGGTGTCGTTGGGCTTGTATATGGGGTCTTATCTGGTGTGGGCGGCGGAGGATCTGACCTGGGTGCCGGCCGGGGTGTTGCATCAGCGCTTCCTCGGGTGGGTGCGATGAGTGTCATTCGGCCGGGCGACGAACGGTTTCATTACTGCGACGGCTCGCACCGGTGGGTGCCGCTCGATCCTGACTTCGACCAGGAGGTCTGGGAGGCCATGGTGCGCGAGCACCAACAGCGGCACCTGGAGGAGATCTCCCGGGGACTTCGTCCCCGTCGGCCGAAACGGCCGTAGTGCCCACTGTCACAGACCATCGTGTACGCGAGCTGGAATGCTCGGGGGATGAGCACGACCGACATCTATCGGGTCTTCGCCGAGCGTGAGACACGCGGCGTGTCCCCGGCGTACGAGCGGTTGTCGCGGGCGGTCGCCGGTGACCCGGAGCTGCTCGCCCTGCTCGACACGCTGCCACCGGCCAAGCGTCAGCCGAACCTGCTGTTCGGGGTGGTGCGGCTGCGCGGCGGGCCGGTGGACGACCCGGCGGCGTTCCGCGCGTACGTGATCGCGCACTGGCCGGACGTCGCGGCGCAGATGCGGGTGCGGGCGACGCAGACGAACGAGGCGGGGCGCTGCGCGGTGCTGCTGCCGGTGCTCGCCGCGTTGCCGCAGCCGCTGGCGTTGCTGGAGGTGGGCGCGTCCGCCGGGCTGTGCCTCTACCCGGACCGGTACGCCTACCGCTACGGCGACCGGCAGGTCGGCGAGGGCGAGCCGGTGCTCGACTGTGACCTGACCGGCACCGATCCGCCGCGGCGGCGCCCGGAAGTGGTGTGGCGGGCCGGGCTGGACGTGAACCCGCTCGACGTCACCGACCCGGCCGACGTGGCCTGGCTGGACGCGCTGATCTGGCCGGAACACCGGCACCGCCGGGAACGGCTGCGCGCCGCGGCTGCCGTCGCGGCGGCCGATCCGCCCCTGCTGGTACGCGGTGACCTGGTCGACGACCTGCCGGCGCTGGCAGCGCAGGCTCCGGCCGGGGCGACGCTCGTGGTGTTCCACAGTTCGGTGCTCTACCAGGTGCCGCCGCCCCGCCGGGACGCGTTCACCGCGCTGGTCCGGACGCTGCCCGGCCACTGGATCGCCAACGAGGACCCGTCAGTCCTGCCCCACGCCGACTTGCCCGAGCCGCCCGCCGAAGGCTTCCACAACGTCCTTGCCCTCGACGGCCGCCCGTTCGCCTGGACGACAGGCCACGGCCAGTCCCTCACCTGGTTCCGCTGACCCACCCGCCCCGCCCGGCCCGCCCTGTCCCGGCGCGCGGCGATCATGAAGTTGGCGGTGCGACACGCCGACGCGACGGCCGCCAACTTCATGGTCAACGAAGGTCGGGCAGGTCGGGCAGGTCGGGCAGGCGGTGAACTAGGGTCGGCGGGCGTGACCGAACCTGCCTGGCTGGTCGAGACGCGTGCCGCCTACGACACGGTCGCCGAGGACTACGCGCGGCTGCTGCCCGATGTGGTGGAGCCGCCGTTGGACCGGGCCCTGCTCGCCGCGTTCGCCGAGACTGTCGGGCCGGGCCGTCCCGTGCTGGAGGTGGGCTGCGGCACCGGTCGCGTCACCGCCCACCTGCACCGGCTCGGCCTCGACATCTGCGGCGTCGATCTGTCGCCCGGCATGGTGGCGGTGGCCCGCCGCGCGTACCCGGACCTGCGCTTCGAGGTCGGCTCGCTCGCCGAGCTGACCGCGCCCGACGGGTCGCTGGCCGGGCTGGTCTCCTGGTACTCGGTCATCCACCTGCCACCGGAGCTGCTGCCCGAGGTGTTCGCCGGTTTCCATCGCGTGCTCGCTCCGGGCGGTCACCTGCTGCTCGCGGTGAAGGCCGGCGACCGGCTCGACCGGCGGACGCAGGCGTACGGCCACCAGGTCGACCTCGACGTGCACTGGTTGCCGCCGGATCGGCTGGCCGCACAGGTCGCGACGGCCGGGTTCGCGGTGTCGGCGACGACGGTCCGCGCGCCGGTCGGCGGCGAGCGGCAGCCCCAGGCGTTCCTGCTCGCGCAGCGTCCGGCCGACTGAACTCTCCGGCAGCACTCAGCCGACACCCGACCTGTACCGCACGTGAGGGTGGGGCAGCGAAGAGTGGTCGCCCTGGCTAGGGTTGACGATCTCGGCGGAGGGAGACGTCATGCGCGCCCGGGTGCTCCTCGCGTCGATGCTGCCGTTGATCTGGGGCGTTGCCGCCGGCTGGTGGACCCCGCGCGGGCCCGGCACGGTGGGCGCGGCACTCGTCTCCGTCGCGGTGAGCCTCGCCGTCGGGCTGGCCGCCGGGTGGCTGAGCCGGTCCCGCTGGTTCATGCTCGTCGCGCCGGTGATCTTCGCGGTGGCCGTCGAGCTGGTCCGGCTGCGGCTGCGCGGGCCGACCGTCGACCGTCCGCGCCTGTCCGGCTTCGGCGTCGTGGCGCTGCTCGCCGGCCGGGGCGTACACGGTCTGCTGAGCTTGTTGCCGCTGCTGGTCGGTGCCGCCTACGGCGCCGGACTGGCTCGCCGCCTCGACGCGGTGCCGCCGCGCCGGCCGGTGCCGCGCCGGCTGGGCCGGATCGGCGTCGGTCTGCTGGCCGCGCTGCTCGCGCTGGTCACCGTCGGCGCGGCCGTGCCGGGCCGCACCGACCCGATCCCCGGCGGCATCGCCCGCTTCGACACCGTCGACTCCTCCGGGCGCGAGCTGGGCCTGCTGATCAGGGGTACGGACCGCAGCGCCCCGGTACTGCTCGTGGTGCCCGGGCCACCGGGCGGCTCGGAGATCGGCGGGGTTCGCCGCCATCTGCCCGAACTGGAGCAGCGCTTCGTGGTGGCCGTGTGGGACCGTGCCGGCGGGCCGCGGTCCTGGTCGGGGTTCCGCGCCCCGTCGGACTGGCGCCTGGACGACGAGGTGGACGACCTGGTCGCGGTGGCCCGGCACCTGCGGGAACGGCTCGGCCGGGATCGGATCCACCTGGTCGCGCACTCCGGCGGCACCATCGCCGGCCTGCTCGCCGTGCGACAGCACCCGGAGCTGTTCGCCGCCTACGTGGGCGTCGGGCAGGTGGTGAGCCTGCGCGAGGCCGATCGCAGCCAGTACGCCGACACCGTGGCCTGGGCCCGCCGCACCGGCCGGACGGCGCTCGCGGACCGGATGACGGCGCAGGGCCCGCCGCCCTACCGCGACGTCTGGGCGTACGAGCCGTTGCTGACCAATGAGGCCGGGGCCTTCCCGGTCGACCGGGAAGGCGCGAGCGAGGACGAGACCGGGACCGTCGGCAACCTGGGCGTGTCCGAATACAGCCTGCTGGAGAAGGTGCACCTGTTCGGGTTCCTGGACGGCTGGGACGTGCTGTACCCCCGGTTGCAGGAGGTCGACTTCCGGCGTGACGTGCGGCAGCTCGCCGTGCCGGCGTACTTCGTGGACGGCGCGCAGGAGGTGCCGGGCCGGCTTCGCCTGTTCGACGAGTGGTACGCGCAGCTTCAAGCACCGCGCAAGGACCATCTGGTGATCCCGCGCGCCGGGCACCGTTCGATGTTCGAGCGGCCCGACGCGTTCGTGCCGTACCTGGAACGCCTCCGGACCGACGGCGGCCCGGGCGGCAACTAGGGCGGGCAGGGCGTCCGTAGACTTCAGCGGTGCGTGACGAGCTGGCGGGACGGCCCCTGACCGAACCCCACCCGTCCCGGTTGTCGCCGGATCACCCCGGGCGGGAACGCATCCTCGTCGCGCACGCGGCCGCGCTCGCCGCCGGGGAGGCCGGCTACCTGGACCCGGAGACCGGGCTGTTCGTGCTCAGCGCCGGGTTCCTGGCCCGGCGCGGCACGTGCTGCGGGCGAGGCTGCCGGCACTGTCCGTACGTGGCCGATTAGGGGGCTTCCGTCCCCGCTGGGGCACGCCGTACGGTGTCCGACGGAACTCCGGCGGGTCGGACCCGCCGCCGACCGCGGAGGTCTCCCGTGCGTGCACGTACCTGGCTGGCCGTTCCGGCCGTCCTGCTCGCCGCCGGCTGCGCCGACGAGGCGCCGACCCAGTCCGGGCCGCCGGCCCCGCCTCCGCCGGTGCCGGTCGCGGCGGCGTCCTCGGGCGGGGCGTGCCGGCTGCTCGACTTCGCGGTGATCGCCGAGCACACCGGCGGCACGTTCGACGTGGCGGCGGCCACGGAGCGGGGCGACACCCACACGTGCGTGGTCCGGGCGGCCGGGGCGGTGCTGCCGGAGCTGACGCTGTCGGTGACCGAGACGTCGATCGACGCGGCCACGTTCGCCCTGGACGTGCAGCCGGGCGGCGCGGCGAAGATCAGCAAGCTGGGCAAGGCCGCCTACCGGCGGACGCTGCCCAAGACCGCGAAGTCCGGCCCGGCCGCCGAGGTCGGCTGGCTGGCCACCGAGGGACGGCTGGCCACCCTGCGCTGGACCGCCCCGGCCGGCACCGCGAAGGCGGAGGCGGACAAGACGGCCGGCAAGCTGGTCACGCTGGCCAAGGTGATCGACACCAGGCAGCTCTGATCGCGGGTCGCACCAAGGCAGCTCTGACCGGAAGCCGGCCTCAGCGGGCCGCGACGAACACCCGGGACGCCACCTCGCGGGGCAGGCGGACCCGGTCACAGGAGCGGTCGATGGAGACGGCGTCGCGTTCCTGCGCCACAGTCACTGTCGCGCCCGGGTCGACGCCGGCGGCGTGCAACTGCCGGAGCACGTCCGAGTCGGTCTGCACGCTCTCGCAGATCCGCCGCACCACGACCGGGCCGGACAGGCCGGGGAAGGCCAGGTTGCGCTCGCCCTCGACGGCGTCGGCAAGCGTCTGGCCGGGGTCACCCAGCTCCGCCAGGCCCGGGATCGGGTTGCCGTACGGCGAGCGGGTCGGGCGGTTGAGCAGGTCGAAGACCCGCTTCTCCACCGCGTCGCTCATCACGTGCTCCCACCGGCAGGCCTCTTCGTGGGCCTCCTCGTAGGGCATCCCGATCACGTTCACCAGCAGCAACTCGGCCAGCCGGTGCTTGCGCATCACCGACACGGCGGTGTTGCGCCCCTGCGGCGTGAGAGTCAGGTGCCGGTCGCCCTCGACTGTGAGCAGGCCGTCGCGCTCCATGCGGGCGACGGTCTGGCTGACGGTCGGACCACTCTGCTTCAGCCGCTCGGCGATGCGGGCACGAAGCGGCGGCACCCCCTCCTCCTCGAGTTCGAGGATGGTGCGCAGGTACATCTCGGTGGTGTCAACAAGGTCGTGCTTCACGTCTGCGGCCTCCTGGGCTCCGATGGTACCCGCTCCCACCGACCGTCGACGCAGGCGAAGCCGGAGGTGGCGGGCCGAATGGTGTTGACTGGGCCGCATGGCCGCCACCACAGACCTGCTGGTCGAGCCCGACCGGCTCGCCGCCGAACTCGATCATGCCGACCCGCCGACCCTGCTCGACGTCCGCTGGCGGCTGACCGGCCCGCCCGGGCGCGACGATCACACCGCCGGTCACCTGCCCGGCGCCGTCTTCGTGGACCTGGACACCGAGCTGTGCGGGCCGCCCGGCGCCGCCGGGCGACACCCGCTTCCGGACCCGGCGGCGTTGCAGGCCGCGCTGCGGGCCGCGGGCGTCCGCGCCGGTCGTCCCGTGGTGGTGTACGACGGCGGCGACGGCATGTCCGCCGCCCGCGCCTGGTGGACGCTGCGCTGGGCCGGGCACCGGCAGGTGCGGGTGCTGCACGGCGGCTTCCCGGCCTGGACGGCAGCCGGCCTGCCGGTCGACACGAGCGTGCCCGCCCCGGTCCCGGGCGACGTGACGGTGGCGCCCGGCGCGTTGCCGGTGCTCGACGCCGCCGCTGCCGCCCGGCTCGCCGCCGCCGGGCCCGGCGTGCTGATCGACGTACGGGCCGCGCCGCGTTACCGGGGCGAGCACGAGCCGGTCGACCCGGTCGCCGGGCACGTGCCGGGCGCTGTGAACCTGCCCGCACCGGAGTACGTCACGCAGGGCCGGTTCCCCGCCGCCGAGGCGCTCCGGGAGCGGTTCGCCGCCGCCGGGGTGGACGCGGACGCGCCGGTCGGTGCGTACTGCGGCTCCGGGGTGACCGCCGCGCAGGCCGTGCTCGCGCTGCACCTGGCCGGTCGCCCGGACGCCGCGTTGTACGTCGGCTCGTGGAGCGAGTGGGTGGCCGACCCGGACCGTCCGGTCGCGACCGGTGGCACGTCCGGCCGGTGAGCGTACGACTGGTGGGCGCGTCCCGGACCACGTGCGACGATGGCCGCATGGCCGACGACACGGTGGTGGTGTGGGACGAGGCTCTCCTCGCCTACGACATGGGCGACCATCCCCTCGACCCGGTCCGGGTCGAGCTGACGATGGCGCTCGCCCGTGAACTGGGTGTGCTGGACCGGCCCGGCGTACGGCTGGTCAAGCCCGAGCCGGCCGACGACGCGCTGCTCACGCGCGTACACGATCCGGCCTACCTGGACGCGGTCCGGTCCGCGCCGCGCGACCCGCTGTTCGCCGGCTTCGGTCTGGGCACGTCGGACAATCCGGTCTTCGACGGGATGCACGAGGCGAGCGCGCTGATCGCCGGCGCCACGACGGCCGCCGCCGAGGCGGTGTGGCGCGGCGACGCCCGGCGCGCGGTGAGCGTGGCCGGCGGGCTGCACCACGCGATGCCCGCCCGGGCCGCCGGGTTCTGCGTCTACAACGACCCGGCCGTGGCCATCGCGCGGCTGCTCGACCTCGGCGCGGAGCGGATCGCGTACGTGGACGTGGACGTGCACCACGGCGACGGCGTGCAGGAGATCTTCTACCGCGACCCGCGGGTGCTCACGATCAGCCTGCACGAGACGCCGCTCGCGCTGTTCCCCGGCACCGGGTTCCCGGACGAGACCGGCGGCCCGGGCGCGGAGGGCACCGCGGTGAACGTGCCGCTGCCCCCGGGGGTGGGCGACGCGGGCTGGCAGCGGGCGTTCCACGCGATCGTGCCGTCGGTGCTGCGCGCGTTCCGGCCGCAGGTGCTCGTCACCCAGTGCGGCGCCGACGGGCACCGCAAGGATCCGCTGGCCGACCTGCACCTGTCGGTGGACGGGCAGCGGGCCACCTACCGCGCGCTGCGGGCGCTCGCCGACGAGCTGTGCGACGGCCGCTGGGTCGCCACCGGCGGCGGCGGGTACGCGCTGGTCGAGGTGGTGCCCCGGGCGTGGACGCACCTGCTGGCGATCGCCACCGGCGAGCCGGTCGACCCGGCCACGCTCACCCCGCCGGGCTGGCGGGACCTGGCCGCGCGGCGGCGACCCGGGCACGAGGTGCCGCTGCGGATGACCGACGACGTGGACCCGTCGTACCAGCCGTGGCAGCCCAGCGGCGAGCCGAACGCGGTGGACCGGGCCGTCGCGGCCACCCGCAAGGCCGTCTTCCCGCTGCTCGGGCTCGATCCGCACGACCCGCGCGACTGAGCCGGCGGCAGGGGAGGACCGACCGGTGACCACCGTCGAGCAACCGCTGGACGTGCTGCTCAGTGACGGCACGACCGTCCAGCTGCGACCGATCCGCCCGGAGGACGCGCCCGAGATCGTGGCCATGCACGGCCGCTTCTCGGAGCGCACCCGATACCTGCGGTACTTCTCGCCGTACCCGCGTATCCCGGAACGCGACCTGAAGCGCTTCGTCAACGTCGACCACCGCGACCGGGAGGCGTTCGTGGTGCTCGCCGGCGAGCGGATCGTCGCCGTCGGCCGGTACGAGCGGCTCGGCCCCGCCTCGCCCGAGGCCGAGGTGGCGTTCGTGGTCGAGGACGCCTACCAGGGCCGGGGCATCGGGTCGGTGCTGCTGGAGCACCTGGCCGACGCGGCCGGACGCAACGGCATCGTGCACTTCGTCGCCGAGGTGCTCCCGGCCAACGGGGCGATGCTGCGGGTCTTCGCCGACTTCGGCTACCAGGTCCAGCGCCAGTACGCCGACGGCGTGGTGCACCTGAGCTTCCCGATCGCGCCCACCGAGGCGACCCTGGAGGTGCAGCGCGGCCGGGAGCACCGCACCGAGGCCCGGTCGATCGCCCGGCTGCTCGCGCCGCGCGGCATCGCCGTCTACGGCGCCAGCACCACCGGCCAGGGCGTCGGCGCGGCGCTGCTCGGGCACCTGCGCGACGGTGGCTTCGCCGGGGCGATCGTGCCGGTGCACCCGAGCGCGTCGACGGTGGCGGGGCTGCCCGCGTACCCGTCGGCGGCCGACGCCGGCCAGGACGTCGACCTCGCCGTGGTGGCTGTCCCGCCGGACGCGGTGACCGACGTGGTGCACGACGCGGCCCGCGCCGGCGCGCACGGCCTGGTGGTGATCTCCGCCGGGTTCGCCGAGTCCGGCCCGGCCGGCGCGGCGGCGCAGCGCGCGCTGGTCCGCGCCGCGCACCTGGCCGGCATGCGGGTGGTCGGCCCGAACTGCCTCGGCGTCGCCAACACCGACCCGGCGGTACGCCTCAACGCCACGCTCGCCCCGGTGCTGCCCGCGGCGGGCCGGGTCGGCGTGTTCAGCCAGTCCGGCGCGTTCGGGGTGGCGCTGCTGGCCGAGGCGTCCCGGCGCGGGCTCGGGCTGTCCAGCTTCGTCTCGGCCGGCAACCGGGCCGACGTGTCCGGCAACGACCTGCTCCAGTACTGGCAGGACGATCCGGCCACCGACGTCATCACGCTCTACCTGGAGACGTTCGGCAACCCGCGCAAGTTCGCCCGGCTGGCCCGGCGCATCGGCCGCCGCAAGCCGGTGGTGGCGCTCGCCTCGCTGGCCCGGCCGCCGGGCGTGGGGGACGCGCCCGCGCTGGACGCGGCTGCGGTGAGCGCGCTGTTCGCCCAGTCCGGGGTGATCCGGGTGGACACCGTGTCCGAACTGCTCGACGTGGGCGTGCTGCTGGCCCACCAGCCGCTGCCGGCCGGGCGGCGGGTGGCGGTGGTGGGCAACTCGTCGGCGCTGACCGGGCTGGCCGCGACCGCCTGCGCGGCCCAGGGACTGACAGTCGCCGACGGCTACCCGCAGGACGTCGGGCCGAGCGCGGGCGCCGCCGCGTACGCCGCCGCGCTCGGCGACGCGGTGGCCGACGAGCGGGTGGACGCCGTGGTGGCGGTGTTCGCGCCGCCGCTGCCGGGCCAGCTCGCCGACCCGGTGGCCGACTTCGCGGCGGCGCTGCCCGACGCGCGGGTCACCGGCAAGCCGGTGGTGGCGACGTTCCTGGCCGGGCTGGTGCCGGCCGGGGTGCCGGCGTACCCGAGCGTGGAGGAGGCGGTACGCGCGCTGGGCCGGGTGACCGCGTACGCGGGCTGGCTGCGCCGGCCCGCCGGTGTGCTGCCGGAACTGGCCGACGTGGACCGGGCGGCCGGGCACGCCGCGCTGCGGCCCGACGGCGCCGACGCGGCGGCGTTGCTGCGCGCGTACGGGATCGACGTGGTGGAGTCGGTGCCGGCCGGCAGCGCCGACGAGGTGCTGGCGGCTGCCGAACGGCTCGGCCGGCCGGTGGCGCTCAAGGCCGCCGCCCCCGGGTTGCGGCACCGCCTCGACCTGGGCGCGGTACGCCTCGACCTGACCGATGCCGCCGCGCTGCGCCGCGCGTACGCCGAGATGGCCCCGGTGTTCGGCGCGGAGGTGCTGGTCCAGCCGATGGTCGCGCCGGGTGTGGCGTGCGTGGTGGAGCTGGTGGAGGATCCGGCGTTCGGGCCGGTGGTCGGGTTCGGGCTCGGTGGCGTGGCGACCGAGCTGCTCGGCGACCGGGCCTGGCGGGCGGTCCCGCTCACCGACCGGGACGCCGCCGAACTGGTCGACGAGCCCCGCGCGGCGCCGCTGCTGCGCGGGCACCGGGGCGCCGCGCCGGTGGACCGGGCGGCCCTTGTCGACCTGCTGGTGCGGGTCGGCCGCCTGGCCGACGAGCAGCCCCGGGTGCGGTCGCTCACGCTCAACCCGGTGCTGGCCCGGCCGGACGGCATCTCGGTGCTGCACGCCACCGTGCGCACCGGCGCGGAGGCCGCCCGCCCGGACACCGGCCCGCGCCGCTTGTAAGGAAGGGCCCCTTCTTAACGCCTCCGGTAGAGAAGGGGCCCCCTTTTAACACCGCTCACCCACGCTCGGAGATCTGCTGCACCGACCACTCGTTGCCGTCCGGGTCGCGGAAGAACACGAAGCCGACGTTGTCCAGCGGATGCGGCACCGGGCGCGGGTTCTGGCCCATCACCTGGATCTCGCTCACCTCGACGCCCCGCTCGACCAGCTCGGCGCGCGCCCGTTCCAGGTCCGGTACGACGAGTTGCACGCCCTTGAGCGAGCCCGGCGGCATCTCCGGTACGACGCCCCGGCCGAGGACGATCGAGCACCCGGAGCCCGGGGGAGTGAGTTGGACGATCCGCCCCGCGCCGCCCAGATCCGTGTCGTGGTCGAGGACGAAGCCGAGCCGCTGCGCGTAGAACTCCTTGGCCCGGTCCACGTCGGAGACCGGCACCACCACCACTTCAAGTGTCCAGTTCATGTCGTCGCTCCTGTCGTCGAATCGGTGTGCAGCACTGCCGCGAGCCGGTCGAACGCCTCGCCCAGGCCGCGGGTCATCGGGTAGCGCAGGACGGTGTCGCGCCCCTGCGCGGTGGCGTACCGCAGGTGGGTGACGACTGTGGTCCGGTCCGCCGAGCCGGTGAAGTCGTGGCGGACCAGCGTCTCGCCCGGATAGGACTGGTCGTCGAAGAGTTCGGTGCAGACCAGCCGCGCCGGCGGGTCGACCTCCCGGTACGTGCCGCCCTGGCCCATCAGATCGCCGTCCGGGCCTCGGGAGACGAACCGCCACCGCCCGCCCACCCGCAGGTCCACCTCGCACTCGACGAGGTGCCAGCCCCGGGCGCCCCACCAGCGGACCAGCAGCTCCGGGCGGGTGAAGGCGGCGAACACGAGGTGGCGCGGAGCGGCGAAGTCGCGGCTGAGCCGGATCTCCCGGTCGCCGGGCAGGGACACGGTCAGGCCGGTCACCGCTGCTCCCCGGCGGTCAGTTCGGCGAGCACCTCGTCCAGTCGCGCATAGCTCTCGGCCCAGTAGTCCCGGTAGTCCGCCAACCACGCGACCGCCTCCCGCAGCGGCCGGGCGTCGAGCCGGCAGGGACGGCGCTGGGCGTCCCGGCCCCGGGTGACCAGGCCGGCGCGTTCGAGCACCTTGAGGTGCTTGGAGACGGCCGGCTGGCTCATCGCGAACGGCTCGGCCAGCTCGGTGACAGTCGCCTCCCCGGCGGCCAGCCGGGCGAGGATGGCACGCCGGGTGGGGTCGGCGAGCGCGGCGAAGGTGGCGTCGAGCAGATCCGCGGGCACTTTCATAACCTCCTGGTTGTGCAACCAGTCGGTTGTATACGGTGGGAGCGCCCGGGTCAAGCGCGACAGGCCCCGGCGAACCGCCGGGGCCTGTCGGGGCTGGGGTGGGTCAGCAGGCGTACGCCTCCAGCCGGTTCGCCCGCTCCGGGTCGCGCAGCTTGAGCAGCGTGACCTTCTCGATCTGCCGGATCCGCTCCCGGGACAGGCCGAACTCGCGGCCGACCTCGTCCAGCGTGCGCTGCCGGCCGTCGTCCAGGCCGAAGCGCAGCCGGATCACCGCCTGCTCCCGCTGGGACAGCGTGGCCAGCACGATGCGGACCTCGTTGCGCAGCTCGCCGTTGGTGGCGGCGTCGCCCGGCTCGGTACGCGGGTCGACGGCGGCGACGAAGTCGCCGAGCGCGCTCTCGCCGTCCTCGCCGACGGCCTGGTCCAGGCTGACCGGCTCCCGGTCGTAGGAGATCAGCTCGATCACCTGGAACTCCGGGATCTCCAGCGCCGTGGCGACCTCGCTGACGGTGGGCTCGCGGCCCAGCGTCACCGACAGCTCGCGGCGCACCCGGACCATCCGGTTGACCTGCTCGACCATGTGCACCGGGATGCGGATGGTGCGGGCCTGGTCGGCCATGGCGCGGGTGATGGCCTGGCGGATCCACCAGGTGGCGTAGGTGGAGAACTTGTAGCCCTTGGTGTAGTCGAACTTCTCGACCGCGCGGATCAGGCCGAGGTTGCCCTCCTGGATGAGGTCGAGGAAGGCCATGCCGCGACCGGTGTAGCGCTTGGCGATGCTCACCACCAGCCGCAGGTTGGCCTCCAGCAGGTGGTCCTTGGCGGCGCGGCCCTCGGCCGCGATCAGCGCCAGGTCCGCGTGCAGCTCGGCGGAGACGGGGGTGCAGGTGGCCAGCTTCTCCTCGGCGAAGAGGCCGGCCTCGATCCGCTTGCTCAGCTCGACCTCCTGCGCTGCGGTGAGCAGCTTGGTGCGGCCGATGCCGTTCAGGTACGCCCGGACCAGATCGGTGGAGACGCCGCGCTCGTCGGTGGCGTCGAGGTCCGTGAGGGTGACGTCCATGTCCTGGTGCTCGATCATCTGCTGGGTCATCTCTGTTCTCCCCGTGTCCGACGTGCCTACCGGTCCCGTGCCGCCCACGCGGTGGTGGCCGATGACAAACAGCTTGGCGGTCGGGGCGTGAGACGGGAGTGAGGCGATCGGAGACCCGACAGGAATCCCGGCCGGAATCCGGCGTTCCCTTGCCCGGCGCGGTTACCGTGCCACCGACCGGCCGTCGGGGCCGGCACGGCACTGACGATCGGAGAACGTGGTGGTCTTCAAGCGGCTCATGCAGGCGATGGGTGTGGGCGGACCGTCGGTGGAGACGGTGCTGGCCAACCCGAACTGCCGCCCCGGCGGCGAGCTGGCGGGCCGGATCCAGGTGGTCGGCGGCGACCACCCGGTGGACGTGAGCTACATCGCACTCGGCCTGGTCACGCGGGTCGAGGTGGAGAGCTCCGACAGCGAGTACGACGTGAACCAGGAGTTCGGCCGGGCCCAGGTGACCGGCGCGTTCCGGCTGGAGCCGGGGCAGCGGCACGACGTGCCGTTCCGCTTCCAGGTGCCCTGGGAGACGCCGCTGACCGACCTTTACGGCCAGCACCTGCACGGCATGACGATGGGTCTGCGTACCGAGCTGGAGGTGGCTCGGGCGATGGACAAGGGCGACCTGGACCCGGTGGCGGTGCACCCGCTGCCGGCCCACGAGCGGCTGCTGGAGGCGCTGCTACGGCTGGGCTTCCGGTTCGCGCGGGCCGACGTCGAGCGTGGACACATCTACGGTCTGCACCAGCAGCTGCCCTTCTACCAGGAGATCGAGTTCTACCCGGCGCCGCAGTACGCGGGCGCGATGAACCAGCTCGAGGTCACCTTCGTGACCGATCCGCGCCAGGTCCACGTGGTGCTGGAGCTGGACAAGCGGGGCGGCCTGTTCACCGAGGGCCGGGACGCGTTCGGCCGGTTCACGGTGGACCACGCGACGGCGGACCGGACGGACTGGGCCGCCCAGCTCGACGGCTGGCTGCGTCAGTCGCTGTCCCGCCGGGGGCTGTTCTTCTAGGCCTCAGAGGTCGAGCACGAGGGTCCGGGGACCGACGTTGACGCTCTCCACCAGCATGTGGGCGCGGAAGCGGCCGGTCTCCACCTTCGCACCCCGGGCGCGCAACTGTTCGACCACGGCGTCCACCAGGGGTTCGGCCACCTCGGCGGGCGCGGCGGCGGTCCAGCTCGGTCGCCGGCCCTTGCGGGCGTCGCCGTAGAGCGTGAACTGGCTGACCACGAGCAGCGGCGCCCCGACGTCGGCGGCGCTGTGCTCGTCGTCGAGGATGCGCAGCTCGTGCAGCTTGCGGGCCATGGTGGCGGCCACCTGCGGGGTGTCGGTGTGGGTGACGCCGAGCAGCACCAGCAGCCCGTCGGCGATCTCACCGGTCACCTCGTCGTCGACAGTCACCCGGGCCCGGCCGACGGTCTGCACCACCGCCCGCATCAGTCGGTCACCGGCTCGACGATGCCGCGCTCGACCAGGTGCGCCACGATCGGTCCGGCCGCCTCGGCCAGCTCGTCCGGGGCCACGTCGTGCGCGGCGGCCAGCAGGGCGAGCTGGTCGCGCAGCGGCAGCCGGCCGTCGGCGCCGCCGACCAGGGCGAGCACCAGCGGGTCGATCTCCTCGGACCAGCGCAGCCCGCGCGGCATGGCCAGGACCTGCCGGTCCACAGCCCAGCCGTCGTCGCCCATGGTGGCCTCCTGCCGCAGCTGGAGCCCGTCGGCGGCGCGGTAGCGGGCGGCGAGCAGGCCCTCGGTGTCCCGGGTGCGCAGCCAGTCCTGCCGGGCGAACCACTCGCCGATCCGCTCGCCCAGCGGCGGCTCGACCCGCTGGCGCAGGTCCTCCACCCGGACGACCGGCTGGTCGTGGCCGGAGCGGCGCAGCGAGACGATGCCGAAGCCGATCGCCTCCACCTTGTGCGCGTCGAACCAGTCCAGCCAGGCCGCCATCCGCTGCGGGTCGGCGCTCTCGCCGACGTCGGTGAGCCACAGGTTCACGTACGCCATCGGGTCGGCCACCTCGCGCTGGATCACCCAGGCGTCCAGGCCGGTGCCGGCGAACCAGCCGGTGACCCGCTCGGCCCAGTCCTCGCCGGTGACGTGCACCCAGTTCGCCAGGTACTGCATGGTGCCGCCCTCGGTGAGCAGGTCCGGCGCGGCCGCGGCCAGCTCCGCGCCGATCGCGTCGCCGACCCGACCGGAGTCCCGGTAGACGTGCGTGGTGGTGCCCGGGCCGACCACGAACGGCGGGTTGCTGACCACCAGGTCGAAGCGGCGCCCGGCCACCGGCGCGACCATGTCCCCGCGCAGCAGCTCCCAGTCCTGACCGTTGAGCGCGGCGGTGGTCGCGGCGAACCGCAGCGCCCGCTCGGAGACGTCGGTGGCGGTGACCCGGCGGGCGTGGGTGCCCAGGTGCAGCGCCTGGACGCCGGAGCCGGTGCCGAGGTCGAGCGCGGTGTCCACGGTCGGGCGGACGGCCGCCGAGATCAGCGTCTGGGTGGCGCCGCCGATGCCCAGCACGTGTTCGGCGTGCAGCGGGCGCCCGGGCCGCGCGCTGGCCGGCACGTCGGCGAGCACCCACCAGTCGTCCCCGTACGGCTCCAGGTCGACCCCGGCGCGCAGGCCGTCGCCGTGCCGCTCCACGATGCCTCCGGCCAGCGCCTCGTCCAGGGCGAGCGGGGCCAGCGCGGCGGCCACCGCCGACTCCGGCTCGGTCTGGTCGCAGATGAAGACGCGGATCAGCGTGGCCAGCCGGTCCCGGTCCTCGGTGGCGCGCAGCGCGGCCCGGTAGTCGTTGCGGGCCACCGCGCCGGTGCCCTGCGGGCCCAGGCGGTCGGCGATCCCGTTGGCGGTGAAGCGGGCGAGCGTGAGCGCGGTGCGCAGCGCGTCGACCCCGGCGGGGGAGAGCAGCATGTCGTGACGGTCCACGTGCTCATCCTGCCTCGGGCGCGGTCCGGCGTGGCGCGCACCCGCCGATCCATAACGTGGACCGTATCTATCGGCAACTATCTCTTTCATGTGTATCGATCTCTGGTTAGCATTCCTGCCAACATCCGTCGATGGGGCGATCCGGCCACAAACCGGGCCGCCCGGTAGGGAGCCAGACGATGCCCGACGTGTCCCTTCCCCGGCGGCGCGCGCTGCGTGCGCTCGCCGTCACGGCCGCCGCCGCGGCCTTCGCCGCCGCCGCCTCCACGCCCGCTCTCGCCGCGCCCACCGGGGAGATCCGGTACGCCGGCGCCGCGGACGCCGTCAGCGGCAGCTACGTGGTCGTGCTCAAGGGCGACGCGGTCGGCACCGCGAACACCCTCGCCGCCCGTACCGCCGTCCCGGACCGGGCCGCCGGCCTGGCCAAGCGCTACGGCGGCAACGTCGGCACGGTGTGGAGCTCCGCTCTCACCGGCTACAGCGCGAAGATGACCCCCGCCCAGGCGCGCCGCCTGGCCGCCGACCCGGCCGTCGCGTACGTCGAGCAGGACCGCGTGATGACCACCCAGGGCACCCAGACCGGCGCCACCTGGGGCCTGGACCGGATCGACCAGCGCAACCTGCCGCTGAACAGCACCTTCACCTACCCGAACACCGCCAGCAACGTGCGCGCCTACATCATCGACACGGGCATCCGCACCACGCACAGCGACTTCGGCGGCCGGGCCACCTGGGGCACCAACACGGTGGACACCAACAACACCGACTGCAACGGCCACGGCACCCACGTCGCCGGCACGGTCGGCGGCACCAGGTACGGCGTGGCCAAGAGCGTGCGCCTGGTGGCCGTCAAGGTGCTCAACTGCTCCGGCAGCGGCACCACCGCCGGCGTGATCAGCGGCGTCAACTGGGTCACCTCGAACGCGGTGAAGCCGGCCGTGGCCAACATGAGCCTCGGCGGCGGCGCCAGCACCACGCTGGACAACGCGGTGGCCAACTCGATCAACTCCGGCATCACGTACGCGCTCGCGGCCGGCAACTCCAGCGCCAACGCGTGCAACTCCTCGCCGGCCCGCGTCGCCTCGGCGATCACCGTCGGCTCGACCACCAGCACCGACGCGCGGTCGTCCTTCTCCAACTACGGCTCCTGCGTGGACATCTTCGCCCCGGGTTCGTCGATCACCTCGGCGTGGCGTACCAGCGACACCGCCACCAACACGATCAGCGGCACCTCGATGGCGTCCCCGCACGTGGCCGGCGCGGCGGCGCTCGTCCTGTCCGCGAACACCTCCTACACCCCGGCTCAGGTGGCCAGCTACCTGACCAGCAACGCCACCACCGGCAAGGTGACCAGCCCGGGCTCGGGCTCGCCGAACCGGCTGCTCTTCGTCGTCAACTGACGGCACGGGTGACCTGACCACTCCGTGGGCCGCGGCCCGGTGGACCTCCCAGGGGTCCGCCGGGCCGCGTCACGTCGTCGGGGAGTCGCCGCCCCCGACCGGCGGCCGGCGCGGCACTATGGTCCCCATGACGCTGTCACTGCCCATCGACCCGCAGGCCAACGAGCTGCTGGCACGCAGCCCGCTGGCCCTGCTCCTCGGCATGGTGCTGGACCAGCAGGTGCCGATGGAGAAGGCGTTCTCCTCCCCGTACGTGCTGGCGCAGCGCCTCGGCCACGAGCCGGACGCCGCGGAACTGGCCGGGTACGACCCGGACGCCCTCGTGGAGATCTTCGCCCGGCCGCCCGCGCTGCACCGCTTCCCCAAGGCGATGGCGGCCCGGGTGCAGGAGGTGTGCCGGGCGCTCGTCGAGCGCTACGACGGCGACCCGGCCCGGCTCTGGTCCGACGTGACCGACGGCCGGGAGCTGCTGCGCCGGGTGGGTGAGCTGCCCGGGTTCGGCCGGCAGAAGGCGCAGATCTTCGTCGCGCTGCTCGGCAAGCGGTTCGGGATCACCCCGGACGGCTGGCGCGAGGCAGCCGGCGACTACGGCGACGCGGACGCCCACCGTTCGGTGGCGGACGTGACCGATCCCGAGTCGCTGCGCCGGGTACGCGAGTTCAAGCAGCGGATGAAGGCGGAGGCGAAGGCCGCGAAGGGCTGATCCGCCGTACGCCGCCGCAACCGGCCCGCCGTCCCTGTCGTTGGTCGCCAGGACGGGGGACAGGGGCGGACGATGACCGAGCAGCGGGGCGGGGCGCTGCTGCGTACCGCGTCCAGCCCCGGGCGAGCCACCTTCCTGGAGCTCTTCTTCGACCTGGTCTTCGTGTTCGCGCTGACCCGGGTCTCCCAGCGGCTGATCAACGGCGTCGACGGCTCCGCCGGTGCGGTGGCCGCCGACGTGGGCAGGACCCTGCTGCTGTTCCTGGTGCTCTGGCAGGTCTGGACGATCACCACCTGGGTCACCAGCCGGTACGAGCCGGAGCGCGCCGTCATCCAGGTCGTGGTGGTCGGCACCATGTTCGGCAGCCTGGTGCTGGGCGTGACGCTGCCCCGCGCCCTGGAGGAGCGGGCGTTGCCGTTCGCGCTCGCGTACGTGGTGGTGATGGTCGGGCGGCCGCTGCTGATCGCGGTGGCGTTGCGTGCCCACCCGCGGCGTCTGGTCCCGCTGCGGCTCGCCGTCTGGGCGGGGGTCAGCGCCCCGCTGTGGATCGCCGGCGCGCTGATGCCCGGTCCGCGCCTGGCGCTGTGGGTCGTCGCGCTGGCGGTGGACCATCTCGGCACGTTCCTGGGCTGGCCGCTGCCGTGGATCGGGGCGTCGCGCATCCGGCAGTGGCTCGTCGCCGGGGAGCACCTGGCAGAGCGCTACCAGCAGATCTTCCTCATCGCGCTCGGCGAGTCGATCCTGGTGATCGGCGTGACCTACAGCGGGAAGGAGTTCTCCGGCGACGCGGCGGTGGCGTTCACGATCTCGTTCGTGATCACGGCGTTGCTCTGGCGCATCTACTTCTACCGGGCCGGTCACCTGCTGGCGGAGGCGCTGCGGATGGCCGGCACGCCGGGGCGGCTGGCCGAGTCGGCGGCGCAGACCCACCTGTTCATGGTGCTCGGGGTGCTCAGCGCCGCGGTCGGTTACGAGCTGGTGATCGCCCACCCGTACGACACGGCCCGGCCGAACTGGCTGGTCTTCGTGGTGGGCGGCCCGGCGCTGTTCCTGGCCGCCCGCTCCCGGTTCGAGTACGAGATCTTCGGCCGGGTGTCCCGCCCCCGGCTGGCCGGGCTGCTGGCCCTGGTGCTGCTCCTGCCCGCGCTGGCGACCGTGCCCGCGATGTTCGCGCTCGGCGCGGTGGCCCTCGTGCTGGCGCTCGTCGCGTTCGCCGACGCCCGCCGGGCCTGGCACCGGCCGCCGGAGCGCTCCGCCTCGCCGATCGGGCGGGAGGCGCTCGGCGAGGGCGGCCCGGAGGCGTGAGCCGTCAGGCGGCGGTCGGGCGGGACAGCGACGCCAGCGCGCGGCGTACGTCGGCCAGCGAGACGGTGGCCGAGTCGTCCAGGTCGGCCAGGCCGGCCTCGATCCACTGCCGCATCAGTGTGGTCACCCCGATGCCGCGCGCGTCGGCGGCGGCGCGGACCCGCTCGTACGTCTCCAGCGGGAGCCGGACCGACCGGCTGACCATCGGCACGTCGGTGTCGGGGGTGGGCAGCTGCGCCGGTGACGTGTCGTCGATCAGGTCGGCGAACGCGTCGCCTCCGGCGTGGAACCGCTTGGTCGCCTCGTCACGGTGCATCGTGACCGCCTCCTCGTCGGCGTGATCTCCGCACCGCCTCGTCGTAGCGCTTGGCCTCGACGTCGCTCAGTTCGCGGGCGGAGAGGATGTCCCAGTCGTTGTCGGTGCCGTCGGCCTCGGCCAGCAGCACGGCGAGCCGCCGGCCCCGGTGGTCGGTGGCGTAGACCACCATCACGTCGTCCCCGAGGTGGCGGATGACCCGGCGCTTGCTGTGCAGGGCCTCCCAGACTTCCCCGGGTGTGACGTCGTAGACCCGCAGGTTCGCCAGCGCCTCGTCGGTGAAGCTGAACCGGTTGGCCACGCGCGAAGCGTACCACGCACGTAACACGCACCCGGCTGTCACGAATTTCGCCGATCATCCGTCCGGAGTGACAGGATGGGCCCTATCCCCTCGTAGGAGGTCCGTGGTGAAGCGTCAGGCGTACCAGCCGATACTGATCACCGACGCCCCGCGCAGCCAGGACGACCAGCTCAACAGCCGGCAGAAGCGGTACGTGCTGATGATGGCCATCCGGGTCGCGTGTCTGGTGGCCGGCGCGATCCTGGTCGGCGCGAAGGCCCCGCTGCTCTGGCTCTGGCTGCCGCTGTGCGCGCTCGGCATGGTGCTCGTGCCCTGGCTGGCGGTGCTGCTGGCGAACGACCGGCCGCCGAAGGAGGAGCACCGCCTGGCGAACCGGTTCCAGAACCGGCGCCGCGAGGAGCCCGCGCCCACGGCTCTGACCGCCGAGGAGAACCCGCACAAGATCATCGACGCCGAGCCCTGACCGGCCCGGGCGGAGCACCGCCCGGACCGGCCGCAGGCGTCAGGGAGCCGGGCGGGCGCCCACTGTCGTCACGGCGAGCGCGCCCAGGTCACCGGCGCGGCCCAGCGCCGCACGCGGGTCGGCCCCGGCCAGCCACGCGGTGAGCAGCCCGGCCGCGAACGCGTCCCCGGCACCGGTCACGTCCACCACGTCCACGCCGGGCGCGGGGGCGAACTCCACCACACCGCCGCGCTCCACCCACACCGCACCCGCCGCGCCGCGCTTGACCACCACCCGGTGCGCCACCGCGGTGAGCGCCCGCGCCTGCGCCGCCGGGTCCAGCCCGCCGGCCAGCACCGTCGCCTCGTCCGTGTTGACCAGCAGCAGGTCGACGTCGCGTACCCAGGTCAGGAACGCCCCGCCGACGCGCCGCAGCGGCGCCGCGGACGCCGCGTCGACGCTGACTGTCAGCCCGCGCTCGCGAGCGGTGGCCAGCGCGCGCAGGCCGGCGCCGCGCGACCCGACGTCCAAGAGGGTGTACGCGGACAGGTGCAGATGCCCGGCGTCGGGCGCGGCGGCCAGGGCCGCGTCCACGTGCGCGGCGGTCAGCCGCAGGTTCGCGCCGCGCTGGCTGACCATCGTGCGCTCCCCGTCGTGGGTGAGCACGATGACGGTGCCGGTCGGGTAGCCCTCGTGCCGCTCCACCGCGCAGTCGACACCGATCCGGGTCAGCTCGGCCACCCGCTCCCGGCCGGTCTCGTCGTCGCCGACGGCGGCGACCAGCGTCACCGCGGCGCCCTGCCCGGCGAGCCAGGCCGCTGTGTTCGCCGCCTGCCCGCCGCCGCTGAACCGGATGCCGGCCGCGGTGTCCGAGCCGGTCGCGAGCGGCCCGGACAGCACCGCGAGCACGTCGGTGATCACGTCGCCGACGACGACGATGCGCGGCCTGGCGTTCATGCCGTACCGGTGGGGCGGGCCGCCGCGGCGACCGCGATCCGGGCCGCGAGGTCGGCGTTACGCAGGATGATCCGGACGTTCACCGCCAGGCTGGCGCCCTCGGTGGCGGAGTGGAAGTGCGACAGCAGGAACGGGGTCACCGCCTTGCCGGTGATCCCCTCGCGGGCCAGCGCGGCCAGGCCCTCGGCGAGCGTGCGGTCGTGCAGCGCCGGGTCGAGCTGCTCGTCGGCGGGCAGCGGGTTGGCCACCACCAGGCCGCCGTGGTGCACGCCGTGCGCCGCGCGGGCGGCCAGAACGTCCGCCACCTGCTCCGGCGAATCGACCGACCAGTCCAGGTCGAAGCCCGCGTCGGTGAGGTAGAAGCCGGGGAAGCGGCGGGTGCGGTAGCCGACCACGCCCACCCCGAGCGTCTCCAGGCGCTCCAGCGTGGCACCCACGTCGAGGATCGACTTCACCCCGGCGCAGACCACGGCGATCGGCGTCCGGGCCAGCGTGACCAGGTCGGCCGACTCGTCGAACGTCTGCGCCGCCTCCCGGTGCACGCCGCCGAGCCCGCCGGTGGCGAACACGCCGATCCCGGCCGCCGCCGCGACCGCGCTGGTGGCCGCGACGGTGGTCGCGCCGTCCGCACCTGTCGCCGCCGCCGGGGCCAGGTCGCGTACCGAGAGCTTGCTCACGCCGTCGACGGTGGCGAGCCGGGTGAGCTGGGCGTCGTCCAGCCCCACCCGCAGCTCGCCGGCGACCATGCCGATGGTGGCCGGCACCGCCCCCGCGTCCCGTACCGCCTGCTCGATCTCGCGCGCCACCCGCAGGTTGTCCGGGCGGGGCAGCCCGTGCGAGACGATCGTGCTCTCCAACGCCACGACCGGGCGGCCGTCCCGCAGGGCGTCGGCCACCTCACTACCGAGACTGATGTGAAAGTTGGTCACGTCGGTTACCGTACGGGCCGCTTCCGGCCGGGGCCCAGGTGGACCGGGGCGGACCGACCTGCAAAACTGGAACGCCGGAGGTGTAGTCGTGAGCACAGAGGTTCTCGAGCGTCCCGAGCTGAAGGACGCGGACACTGGTCCGGAGATGTTCCACTACGTCCGCAAGGAGAAGATCGCCGAGAGTGCCGTCATGGGCACCTACGTGGTCGCGCTCTGCGGCGAGACGTTCCCGGTCACGAAGGCGGCCAAGCCGGGCTCGCCGGTGTGCCCGAAGTGCAAGGAGATCTACGACTCGTACGCCGAGTGACAGCGGGCGGCTCCGCCGCCCCTCGACGTAACCTGCGGCGGTGACCACCTCCACCGCCCTCCTGCTCGCCGACCTCACCGGCGTGGCGGTCTTCGCCGCCTCCGGCGCCTCCGCGGCGGTGGCGAAACGGCTCGACCTGTTCGGGGTGGTCTTCGTCGGCGTGGTCGCCGCGCTCGGCGGCGGTATCTTCCGCGACCTGGCCATCGACGAGGTGCCCCCGCTGGCGTTCGCCGACTGGCGCTACGCCGCCACCGCCGCAGTCGTCGCCGCGGCCGTGTTCTGGCTGCACCCCCAGCTCGCCCGGCTGCGCACCACAGTGCTGGTGCTGGACGCGGCGGGTCTCGGCCTGTTCACAGTGACCGGCACGCTCAAGGCCCTCGACGCCGCCGTGCCGGCGGTCGGCGCCTGCATGATCGGCATGCTCACCGCAATCGGCGGCGGGCTCGGCCGGGACCTGCTCACCGGCGAGATCCCGGTGGTGCTGCGCCGGGAGATCTACGCGCTCGCGGCGCTCGCCGGCTCGATCGCGGTGGCGCTGCTGTCGGCGTGCGGACAGGCCACCGCCGTACCGCTCACCGGCGCCGCGCTGCTGGTGTTCGGGCTGCGCCTGATCGCGCTGCGCCGCCGCTGGTCCGCCCCGGTGGCGACGCTGCGGCCGCCGCGCACCGGCACCCGGGGACCACTGCCCTGACCCGATCCGCGCCGGGGTGGGCGGATGTGACAGGCGTGGCGTCGAGTGGGGCGTACGGTCCGCGCTGGTTATGCTGAACCGGCCTTCGCGGCACGGATGCGCGAGGGCGTTTTCATGGGCGGCGGCTCCCGTGGCCCCGGTCGGGCCCGCCGCCGTCCGCGGCGGAGAGGAGCTACGCGTGCCACCGCGGATGCCGGCGCTCGACACGTTCCCGCCCCTGCGCGCCTGGCAACGCAAGGCGCTGGTGGAGTACCTGCGCCGCCGGACCGAGGACTTCACAGCGGTCGCCACGCCGGGCGCCGGTAAGACCACGTTCGCGCTGCGGATCGCCGCCGAGCTGCTCGCCGACGGCACCGTCGAGGCGGTCACCGTGGTCGCGCCGACCGAGCACCTGAAGACCCAGTGGGCGCAGGCCGCCGCACGGGTCGGCATCCAGCTCGACGCCGCGTTCCGCAACGCCGACCTGCACTCCGCCGCCGACTTCCACGGCGCCGTGGTCACCTACGCCCAGGTGGGTATGGCGCCGCAGGTGCACCGGCGGCGCACCATGACCCGGCGCACGCTCGTCATCCTCGACGAGATCCACCACGCCGGCGACTCGCGTACTTGGGGTGACGGCGTGAAGGCGGCGTTCGAGCCCGCGGTACGCCGGCTGATGCTCACCGGTACGCCGTTCCGCTCCGACGACAACCCGATCCCGTTCGTCAGCTACGAGCGCGGCGGCGACGGGCTGCTGCGCTCCCGCGCCGACTCGGTCTACGGCTACTCCGACGCGCTGCGCGAGGGCGTGGTCCGGCCGGTGCTGTTCCTGGCGTACTCGGGGGAGACCCGGTGGCGCACCAACGCCGGCGAGGAGCTGGCCGCCCGCCTCGGCGAGCCGATGACGCAGGACCTGATCGCCCAGGCGTGGCGTACCGCGCTGGACCCGGCCGGCGACTGGATGCCGCAGGTGCTGCGCGCCGCCGATGCCCGCCTGACCGTGCTGCGCGCCAACGGCATGCCCGACGCGGGCGGCCTGGTCATCGCCAGCGACCAGCAGGTGGCCCGCTCGTACGCGAAGCTGCTGGAGCAGGTGACCGGTGAGAAGGCCGCAGTGGTGCTCTCCGACGACCAGGGCGCGTCCGCGCGGATCGCGACGTTCGCCGCCTCCCAGCAGCGGTGGCTGGTCGCGGTGCGGATGGTGTCCGAGGGCGTCGACATCCCCCGCCTGGCCGTCGGCGTGTACGCGACGAGTGCCAGCACCCCGCTGTACTTCGCGCAGGCGATCGGCCGGTTCGTCCGGGCCCGCCGCTCCGGCGAGACCGCGTCGGTGTTCCTGCCCAGCGTGCCGCACCTGCTCGGGCTCGCCAGCGAGATGGAGGCCGAGCGGGACCACGTGCTCGGCAAGCCGAAGGACCGCGAGGGCTTCGACGACGACCTGCTGGAGCGCGCCCAGCGCGACGACGGCGCCAGCGGGGAGCTGGAGAAGCGCTTCGCGGCGCTCTCCGCGACCGCCGAGCTGGACCAGGTGATCTTCGACGGTGCCTCGTTCGGCACCGCCGCCCAGGCCGGCACGCCCGAGGAGGAGGAATACCTCGGTCTGCCCGGTCTGCTCACCGCCGACCAGGTCTCGCTGCTGCTGACCAAGCGGCAGGCCGAGCAGCTCGCCGCGCAGAAGCGCCGGGCCGCCCAGCGGACCGCTGAGCCGGCCGCTGCGGCCCCGGCGGCGGCGCCCCCACCGATGAGTGCCGCCCAGCGCCGGGTGGCGCTACGGCGGCAGCTGAACGCTCTGGTGGCCGCCCGGCACCACCACACCGGCCAGCCGCACGGCAAGATCCATGCCGAGCTGCGCCGGATCTGCGGCGGCCCGCCCAGCGCGCAGGCGACGATCGAGCAGCTCGAGGAGCGCATCGCCACCGTGCAGACCCTGTAAGGAAGGGCCCCCTGTTAACGCCTCCGGTAGAGCAGGGGCCCCTTCTTAACACCGTCGCGCACCGTTGGCACCCGGCACGAAAAACCGGCCGGAGGCTCCCCTTGCGGGTGCCTCCGGCCGGTCATGTCGGGTTGTGGACTTCTTGTCGGACCTCAGTTCGCCATCAGATCGGCGCCTCGCCAGCTGAACTCCGGGTCCGACGCGTACCGCACGGTGATCTTCACGAGATCCTCCGCGTACTTGTTCGCGTGGTGCCCACAGAACACCAGCTCACTCCCACCCGCCAGAGTGATGCGGAGCTTGCCGGCAGCATTGCAGCGGTCGCACCGTTCATCGGCGGCCGGGGGGCTCACCGTCTCGGGCGGCGGCGTGAGGGTCGGGGTCATCGCCTTCCTCCTCTGGTCGTCACCGATGAACACTCTCTTCGGTTGCTCACCTATCGTGCAACACCCATCTCGGGCCCTGCCTTCCCTGTGTGCCCGCGGGGGACCGAGGTCACACCTGGCGTGGAGGACAGTGTGCCGTGCACCAAGGGTGCCACGTCAACGATCACAAACAGGCAACCGAACGATCACCAAAGAGTGTTCTACGGCTGGTGATCAAACCGGCACGATTTGTTGACGTACGCGGTCAGTCCAGGTAGTCGCGGAGCACCTGGGAACGCGAGGGGTGCCGCAACTTGGACATGGTCTTGGATTCGATCTGCCGGATGCGTTCCCGGGTCACGCCGTACACCTGGCCGATCTCGTCCAGAGTGCGCGGCTGGCCGTCGGTGAGGCCGAAACGCAGGCGCACCACGCCCGCCTCACGCTCGGACAACGTCTGCAGGACCTGCTGGAGCTGGTCCTGCAGCAGCGAGAACGACACCGCGTCGACCGCGACGACCGCTTCGGAGTCCTCGATGAAGTCGCCGAGCTGGCTGTCACCCTCGTCGCCGATGGTCTGGTCGAGCGAGATGGGCTCCCGGGCGTACTGCTGGATCTCCAGCACCTTCTCCGGTGTGATGTCCATCTCCTTGGCCAGCTCCTCCGGGGTGGGCTCACGGCCCAGGTCCTGGAGCAGCTCGCGCTGGATGCGGCCGAGCTTGTTGATCACCTCGACCATGTGCACCGGGATGCGGATGGTGCGGGCCTGGTCGGCCATGGCGCGGGTGATGGCCTGGCGGATCCACCAGGTGGCGTAGGTGGAGAACTTGTAGCCCTTGGTGTAGTCGAACTTCTCGACCGCGCGGATCAGGCCGAGGTTGCCCTCCTGGATGAGGTCGAGGAACGCCATGCCACGGCCGGTGTAGCGCTTGGCCAGCGAGACCACGAGCCGCAGGTTCGCCTCCAGCAGGTGGTTCTTGGCGCGCTCGCCGTCCCGCGAGATCCACATCAGGTCGCGCTGGAGGTCGCGGACCAGCTTCTCCTCGCCCTCGTCGGCGGCGCGCAGCCGCTCGGCGGCGTAGAGGCCGGCCTCGATCCGCTTGGCCAGCTCGACCTCCTGCTCGGCGTTGAGCAGCGGCACCTTGCCGATCTGCTTCAGGTACGCCCGCACGGAGTCGGCGGAGGCGGTCAGCTCGGCGTCCCGGCGCGCCTGCTTCAGCGCCTCGGACTCCTCGTCGTCCCACTCGAAGTCGTTGTCGGTGGCGGAGCTGGCCGCGTCGGCCTCGGCGGCCTGGGTCAGCTCGGCCGGCTCCTCGACCACCACGTCCTCGATCTCGGCGGCCAGCTCCTCCGGATCGATCTCGCCGTCGGGGCCCTCGCCCTTGCCGCCGGCCTTGGCCGGCTTGGCCGCTGCGGTCTTCGCCGCCACGGTGGCCTTGGTGGCGCGGGTCGTCTTGGTGGCCTTCGCCGGGGCCGCGGCCTTGGCCACGTCGGCGGTGATGGCCTTGCGCGCGGTCGCCTTCCGGGGGGCCGGGGCGGGCGACTCCTCGGCGGCGGGCGCCTGCTTGGGGGCGGGCGCGGCGGCCTTCTTGGTGGTCTTGGCCGTGGTCGCGCGGGAGGCCGGGGTGGCGGACCGGGCGGCGGCGACGCGGCGGCGGGTGCTCGCCGAGCCGTCCACCACCACCGTCACGCCCGCCTCGGAGAGTGCGCGGAGGATCTTCTTGGCCTGGGCCGGGGTCACCTCAGCGGACTCGACGGTGCGCGCGAGCTGGGCCGACGTGAGCTGGCCGCCGGCGCTCTGCGCGTGGGCGATCAGGGTGTCGGTGAGCGAGCGAACGTCGGCGCCGGTCTGGCGGGGATCTGTCACGAAGACCTTCCGGAGGCGAAAGAGCGAGCACGGCCGGGTCGTCCGGCGCAGCATGGGACGGCCGCGCCGGGCGAGTCGTTGAGGACCCCCGTGTCCCGGGCCGTCCGGTCGCTGGCGGTCCGTGGCGCGTGGGCAGGGTGAATTGTAACGCCGTCTGCCGCGATCATCCCGCGCCGCACGGCGGACCTGCGGTCCGGGACCGCAGATTCGGCGCAGATGTGGACTTTGTAAGGATGATACCCGCGCACGAGACGGCCGGTCCCGATCGTGCCGGAAGGGGAGAGACATGATCATCTCGACGCCCACGGCGCGGGAGTTGCTCACGATCGCTGTCGATGTGGCCCGGGAGGCCGCCACCACCGCGTACCGGATGCGGGTCGAGGGCGTCTCGGTGGCCGCGACCAAGAGCACGGTGACCGACGTGGTCACCGCCGCCGACCGGGCGGTGGAGCGGCAGGTGGTCGCCGCGCTGCGGCAGCGCCGGCCCGGCGACGCCGTGCTGGGCGAGGAGTACGGCGCGGGCGAGACCGGCCCGGCCGGCCCCGACGGCGTGCGCTGGATCCTCGACCCGATCGACGGAACCGTGAACTACCTGTACGGGCTGCCGTACTGCGCCGTCTCGCTGGCCGCCGAGGTGGCCGGTGAGGTGGTCGCCGGTGTGGTCCGCAACATCGTCACCGGCGAGGAGTGGACCGCGACGCTCGGCGGCGGCGCCTGGCGCGACGGGCAGCGGCTGCACGGCTCCGCCGCCACCGACCTCGGGCAGGCGCTCGTCGCCACCGGGTTCGGCTACGACGCCGACCGCCGGGCCCACCAGGCGCGGGTGGTGACCGAGCTGATCCCGCACATCCGGGACATCCGCCGGATGGGCGCCGCCGCGCTCGACCTCTGCCTGGCCGCCGAGGGGCGGGTGGACGCGTACTACGAGAAGGGTCTGGCCGACTGGGACCTGGCCGCGGGCGGGCTGGTCGCCCGGGAGGCCGGGCTGCTGGTGACCGGCCTGTCCGGCCTCCCGGCCGGCCCGGACCTGGTGCTCGCCGCGCCGCCGGCGCTGCACGGGCCGCTGCACGACCGGCTGGCCGACCTGGACGCCTCGGGCGGGCCGTGACGGCGCCGGACACGCGACAGGGCGGCCTCCCCGGGGGAGACCGCCCTGTGTCGTCGGTGCGCCCGTCGCCTACTTCTCGATCGGCATCGGGCAGGTGCCGGTCGGCGCCTGCGGTGCGCCCAGGTCGCCGAGCGACTGGTTGACCTCGGTGGTGGTGGCGAGCTGTTGGAACTGGTTGCCCAGCACCACGTCGACGACGTCGTCCTTGCGCTTGGGGTCGAACTTCTGGTTGGCCTCGTTGAGGAAGTACGCGCGCAGCAGGTGCGCCGAGCCCACGGCCTTGGGCCCGAACCGCAGCTCGGCCACGCCGTCGAACGCCTTGGTCTCGTTGCCGACCTTCTTGACCTGGAACTTGCGGTTGCGGAAGTCGTCCGCGACGCTGCCGGCCCGGCCGGCCTCGTCGGTGGCGTTGTAGACGTTGATCTTGACGTCCTTCTGTTCCCGCAGGCGCAGGTCGACCAGCGGCCAGCCATCGGGGCAGGCGGCCGCCGTACCGGCTGTGCCCTGACTGTCCTTCAGCACGGCGACGACCACGAAGACCAGGGCGACGACCGCCAGCAGTCCGACGACAACGAGTGCCCGCACTCGCGCAAAACTCATCCTGGGCGCTCCCCGGACAGTGATTGGGTGGTGGCGGGCGACGCGGTCGGGCCGCGACCTGTCGGCCGTCCAGTACGCCGCTGAGGTTAACGCTTGTCCGGCTCAGGCGTGGAAACAGTCCGACATACCGGCGCGCCACGCGGTGAACCGGTAGGACTACCCCTATCTTCGTGTCGCCTGAGTCACATTGGGAACAACTTCGGGCGCAGAGGCGTACATCTCTCCCGCGAGGGCGGTATACATGCCTCGCCCACAGGGGGGGTAAGGTTCCGCGCTCACCGGGGGCATTTCGCACCGGCGAGCCCGGCCCACCGCTCTTCGGGTCGGGTGCCCGACAGAGATGGTGGCCGGTCAGGGGAACCGAAACGGCGTCGTCCGGCGTTACAACCGGCAGCGACAATATCGATATTGGAGAGTGAAACCGATGGCCACCGACTACGACGCCCCGCGTCGCGACGAGGTCGACCTCGGCGAGGACAGCCTGGAAGAGCTCAAGGCCCGGCGGGTCGACTCACAGTCGGGTGCCGTGGACGTCGACGAGGCCGAGGTGGCCGAGAGCTTCGAGCTGCCCGGCGCCGATCTGGCCGACGAGGAGCTCACGGTCAAGGTCCTCCCGATGCAGCAGGACGAGTTCCGGTGCGCCCGCTGCTTCCTGGTCCACCACCGCAGCCAGCTGGCGGTCGAGCGCAACGGCGACCTGATCTGCCGCGAGTGCGTCTGATCCCGGCCGGGGACACCAGCGGCGGCCTCCTCGACGGGGCCGCCGCTGTTCGAGCCGCCGCCGTGCGCGCTCGGCCGGGAGCTGCTTGACTCGTACGGGCGGCTGCCACGCCGCGCGGAGCAGGAGGGCGGACGGGTGAGCGAGCGCAGCGAAGAAGGCGGCCCGGACAAGCCCGGCCCGGACGTACCGGGCCCGGACAGCCCGGACACCGCGGAGCTGGGCGCCACCGTCGCCGCCCTGACCGCCGACGACATCGCGCCCGCCCGCCGGCGGCAACTGCTGACCCGGCTGGTCGGGCAGGCCCGCGCCCGCGGGATCACCGACCTGTTCAAGCCCCGCGCGGCGGTGCGCTGGATGACCGACACGGTCGCCGAGGTCGCCCCGCACGTGCCGATCCGCGACCTCGCCACGCTGCGGCGGCACTTTCCCGGCCTGGACGACGAGGCGCTCGCCGACCGGCTGGTCCGCAACGCTTCCCGCGCCACCGCCGGAGTCGGTGCCGCGGGCGGCGGGGTCGCCGCCGTCGAATGGGCGGTCACGCCCACCCTGCTCTCCGCTCCCGTCCTGCTGGCCGCCGAGACGGTGGCCGTGGTGGCGATCGAGCTGAAACTGATCGGGGAACTGCACGAGGTCCACCGGGTGCCGCTGCCGCCCGGCGGCACCGGCCGTGCCGTGGCGCTCGTGCAGTCCTGGGCCACCCAGCGAGGGGTCAACCCGATGATGCCGGGCGTCGGGGTGAGCGCGGTGCTCGGCACCGCCGCCCGCCGGGAACTGCGGGACAGCCTGATGCGCCGCTTCGGGCGCAACCTCACCACGCTCGGGCCGTTCCTGACCGGCGCCGCCGTGGCCGGCTACCTCAACCGCCGGGCCACCCGCGCGCTCGGCGAGCAACTGCGCAAGGACCTGCGGCGTACCGCGCGTGCCCTGCCGGAGGCGCCGTCCTGACCGGTCCCGGGCCGAGCCGGGCCGTGGCGGGCCGAGCCGGGTCGCGGTGGGCCGCGGCGGGCCGCGGTGGACGGTCAGGCCGCGTCGCGGGCGGCCAGCAGGGCGGTCGCCAGCTGGACCGGGTGCCGCGTGCTGACCACCCAGAACGGCGTCGGGTCGGCCGGGTCGTCCAGCACCACCTGCACCGCGCCACCGATCCACGGCCGCTGCACCACGAAGGCGAGCGGGTCGGAGCCGACGCCGAGCACCTCGCGCCGGCCGGCCGCGTCCAGCGGCACCACGTCCGCGACGTACCGCACCGGCAGGTGGGCGTCGTCGACCCGCAGCTCGCCGTCACGCACCTCGACCCGGATCCGGCCCAGCCACCACAGTGCGGCCACCGCAGCGGGGATCAGCAGCACGAACGGCAGCCAGGCGCGCACCCCGGTCGCGCCCATCCAGAGCTCGACCGCGAGCAGACCGGCCGCGGCCAGCCCGGCCGGCCAGGCCCACCAGGGCAGCCCGAGACGCTCCGCGTACGGCGCGGCGGTGGCCGTCGGGGCGGCCGGAGATGACGACTGACGCACACAGACGAGGGTACGGCGCGCGAGCGGCCCGGCAACCGGCAGGATGGCAGGGACACCCCGCAGGACCGGACGGAAGAGGATGACCGTGACAGACGTCGTACCCGTGCCCGTGCGGCTGCTCGACCCGGAGCTGCCACTGCCGGCGTACGCCCATCCCGGCGACGCCGGTGCGGACCTGGTGGCCGCCGCGGACGTCGAGCTGCCCCCCGGCGGCCGGGCCCTGGTGCCCACGGGCGTGGCGGTGGCGCTGCCGGACGGCTACGTCGGGCTGGTGCACCCCCGATCCGGACTCGCGGCCAGACTCGGCGTGACGGTGCTCAACGCGCCCGGTACGGTCGACGCCGGCTACCGGGGTGAGATCCTGGTCAACCTGATCAACCACGATCGGGACACGCCGGCCAAGATCAGCCGGGGTGACCGCATCGCGCAGCTCGTGGTCCAGCGGGTCGCCCGGGCCGAGTTCCGGCCGGTGGCCGAGCTGCCCGAGTCCCGGCGTGGCACGGGCGGGCACGGGTCCACCGGCGGGCACGCCGGGCTGGTCCCGGCGCCGTCCGGCGGGCAGAGCGAAGAGGTGGCAGGGTGAGTGTGAACAGCGGAGGGTGGGCGCAGTGATCTTCTCCCGGAAGCGGGCCGACGAGGCGCGTGACAATGGGGTCCTCGACGCCGAGGAGACCCCGTCGGCGCCGGACCGCGGCCCGTACGACGTCAGCGAGGCCCCGGAGGCGCCTCGCCTCGACCTGGGCAGCCTGCGGATCCCGGCGGTGCCGGACGTCGAGGTGCGGGTCCAGGCCGACCCGCAGGGCGTGATCCAGCAGGTCGTGCTGGTGCACGGCCAGAACGCGCTCCAGCTCGGCGTCTTCGCCGCGCCCCGCTCCGAGGGCATCTGGGACGAGGTGCGCGAGGAGATCCGCCAGTCGCTCGTCAGCGACGGCGCGACCGCCCAGGAGGTCGAGGGGGAGCACGGGCCCGAGCTGCGCGCCCGCGTGGGTACCCCGGACGGGCCGACCGACCTGCGGTTCGTCGGCATCGACGGCCCGCGCTGGATGGTGCGCGGCGTCTTCCAGGGCGCGGCCGCCACCGACCCGGCCGCCGCCGGCCCGCTCGCGGCCTGCCTGGACGGCCTGGTCGTCGACCGCGGCCAGGAGGCCAAGCCGGTGCGCGAGCCGCTGCCGCTGCGGCTGCCCCGCGAGGTCGCCGAGCAGCAGGCCGCCGACTCGCAGGAGGTCTGATCCACACGTGCCCGGGCCCGGCGTCGTACCGGCGCCGGGCCCGCGGCGTGTCCGGTCCCGGCCGGCGGTACGCGCCACGCCGCTCCCGCCGGGCGGCCACTGCGCGTACGCTGGCGGGACGGTTCCGCCGCCCGCGGGGCCCCGCTGTGGAGAGGGTGACGCGGAGGTCATGACGACCGACGAGAGCCGGGGGTCGCTGCGGCGGCTCCTGCACCGGCTCACCGCGAGCGAGGCCGAGATCGAGGCGCAGGAGCTGCGCCGGGAGAGCGCCGAGTCCGGCGGCACGCCCGCCCACCAGTGCAACAGGGGTCAGGTGGTGTCGGTGGCCGGGCGGCTGCGTACCGTCGTCTACACGCCCCGCACGAACCTGCCCACGCTGGAAGCCGACCTCTACGACGGCAACGACGTGGTGACGCTGGTCTGGCTGGGCCGCCGGCACATCGCCGGGATCGAGCCGGGCCGGCACCTGACCGCGCGCGGCCGGGTGGCGGTGCGCGACGACCGCAAGGTGATCTACAACCCGTACTACGAGCTGGAGTCGCCGAAGTGACGACCGGACAGCAGCACACCCCGTCGGGTCTCGGCCCGCAGGACGAGGAGCGGCTGCCCAGCCTCGCCGAGCAGATGGCCGACCAGCTCGGCGGATGGCGCGGGCTGGTCGAGTCGAGCATCCCGGTGGTGGTCTTCGTGATCGCCAACGTGATCGGCGAGCTGCGCCCCGCCGTGTACGCCTCGGTGGCGGTGGCGCTGCTGATCGCCGGGCTGCGGCTGGCCCAGCGCAAGCCGGTGCGGCACGCGGTCAACGGGCTGTTCGGCGTCGGCGTCGGCGCGCTGCTGGCGCTGCGCACCGGCGACGAGCGCGACTTCTACCTGCCGGGCATCCTCTACGGCATCGGGTACGGCCTGGCGCTGCTGCTGTCGGCCGCGATCCGGCAGCCGCTGGTCGGCTGGATCTGGTCGGTGCTGGTCGCCAAGGGCCGCTCCGAGTGGCGCGACGACCCCAAGCTGGTACGCACCTTCACCCAGCTCACCGTGCTGTGGGGCGTGGTGTGGCTGGCCAAGGTCGGCGTACAGGCCGGGCTCTACCTGGCCCACCAGGACACCGCGCTCGGCGTGGCCCGGCTCGCCCTGGGCTACCCGCCGTACGCGCTGCTGCTGCTGATCACGGTGTGGGTGGTGCGCCGGGTCACCCGGGAGACCGCACCCACCCCGCTACCAGGCTCCTGACGCCGCCGCCTCAGGCACGGTCGCGGTGCCGGTCCGCGCTGGGCGGGCCGAGGATCACCGCGCGCACGTCGTCCTCCACCGCCGCAGTGCAGACGAACACCAGCTCGTCGCCGGCCTCGATCGGGTCGTCCGGGGTCGGCACCAGCACCCGCTTGCCGCGCACGATCGCCACCAGCGCCGCGTCCCGGGGGATCGGCACCGCGTGGATCGCCTGCCCCACGTAGGGCGCGGTCGGCGGCAGCGTGATCTCGACCAGGTTCGCCTCGCCCTGCCGGAACGTCATCAGCCGGACCAGGTCGCCGACGGTGACCGCCTCCTCGACCAGCGCCGCCATCACCCGCGGCTTGCTCACCGCGACGTCCACGCCCCACTGCTCGGTGAACAGCCACTCGTTCTCCGCCCGGTTGACCCGGGCCACCACGCGGGGCACCGCGAACTCGGTCTTGGCCAGCAGGGACACCACCAGGTTGACCTTGTCGTCGCCGGTGGCGGCCACCACCACGTCGCACCCGGCCACGTCGGCCTCCTCCAGGCTGGCCAGCTCGCACGCGTCGGCGAGCACCCAGTCCGCGGCCGGCACCCGGTCGGGCCGCAGCATCTTCGGCTGCCGCTCGATCAGCATCACCTGATGGCCGTTGTCGATCAGCTCCTGGGCGATCGAGCGGCCCACGTTGCCGGCGCCGGCGATGGCGATCCGCATGGCTCAGTGCCCCCCTTCCGGCGGCGCCGCCGCCACCGACGTGACCGGGCCGTTGATGTCGTCGGTCACCAGCATGTAGACCTGGTCGCCCTCCTGGATCACGGTGGAGGCGGTGGGCAGCGTGCCGATCCCGAACCGGTTCAGGTAGGCCACCCGGGCGCCGACGGCCTGCTCCAGCTGCCGCAGCGGACGGCCGATCCAGTCCTTGTGCACCGGCACCTCGATGATCGAGACGGTGCTCGTCGGATCGCGGAAGATCTCCACGTTGCCCTCGGGGACGAGGTGGCGCAGCATCCGGTCGGCGGTCCACCGGACGGTCGCCACGGTGGGGATGCCGAGCCGCTCGTAGACCTGGGCGCGGCGCTGGTCGTAGATGCGGGCCGCGACCCGGGACACGCCGAACGTCTCCCGGGCCAGCCGGGCCGAGATGATGTTGGAGTTGTCGCCGCTGGACACCGCCGCGAACGCGTCGGCCCGTTCGATGCCGGCCTGACGCAGCACCTCGCCGTCGAAGCCCGCCCCGGTGACGGTGATGCCGGCGAAGTCGGGCCCGAGACGGCGGAACGCGTCCGCGTCCTGGTCGATCACCGCCACCGAGTGTCCACGCGACTCCAGGCTGTGCGCCAGGGTCGACCCGACCCGCCCGCAGCCCATGATCACCACATGCACGGTGTCCGCTCCTCCCACGGCGCCGCCCGCCGACCCGTCGTCTGCGAGCCTGCCACGTCCCCCTGCCGGACGGGGGACCGAACCGTACCGCGCGGCCGCACGCGGGGGAGATCGACCACCCCAGCGCCCCGGACCCGGTGGTCGTACGCTTGGCGGTTGTGGCCCGACCCACCTCGCTGCTGAAGCGACTCCTCCTCGGTCGACCGTTCCGGTCCGACCGCCTCCAGCACACCCTGCTGCCGAAGCGCATCGCGCTGCCGGTCTTCGCCTCGGACGCGCTCTCCAGCGTGGCGTACGCCCCGGACGAGATCCTCCTGACGCTGTCCATCGCCGGCGCCTCGGCGTTCATCTTCTCGCCGTGGGTCGCGCTCGCGGTCGTCGTGGTCATGCTGACGGTGGTGGCGAGCTACCGGCAGAACGTGCACGCCTACCCCTCCGGCGGTGGCGACTACGAGGTGGCGACTGTCAACCTCGGGCCCAAGGCCGGCCTCGCGGTGGCGAGCGCGCTGCTCGTCGACTACGTGCTCACGGTCGCCGTCTCGGTCTCCTCCGGCGTGGCGAACCTCGGCTCGGTGGTGCCGTTCGTGGCCACCCACAAGGTGCTCATCGCGGTCAGCGCGGTGGTGCTGCTCACCGCGATCAACCTGCGCGGCCTGCGTGAGTCGGGCACCGCCTTCGCCATCCCCACGTACGGCTTCGTGATCGTGATCGGCGGCATGCTGCTGACCGGGCTGATCCGCGTCTTCGTGCTCGGCGACGACCTGCGCGCGCCGAGCGCCGGCCTGGAGATCCAGGCCGAGCACAGCGTCACCGGGTTCGCGCTGGTGTTCCTGCTGCTACGGACGTTCTCCTCGGGCTGCGCCGCGCTCACCGGCGTGGAGGCGATCTCCAACGGCGTACCGGCGTTCAAGAGCCCGAAGTCGAAGAACGCGGCGACCACGCTGCTGTTGCTCGGCGGCATCGCGGTGGCCATGCTCGTCGGCATCATCTGGCTGGCCCGCCTCACCGGCCTCCAGTTCGTCGAGGACCCGCGCACGCAGATCATCTCCGGCCCGGACGGGTACGTGCAGAAGACTGTCACCACCCAGCTCGGCGAGACCGTGTTCGGCGGTGGCTCGGTGCTGCTCTACGTGGTCGCCGGGATGACCGCGCTGATCCTGTTCCTGGCCGCCAACACCGCCTTCAACGGCTTCCCGGTGCTCGGCTCGATCCTCGCGCAGGACCGCTACCTGCCCCGCCAGCTGCACACCCGCGGCGACCGGCTCGCGTTCTCCAACGGCATCCTCTTCCTGGCCGTCTTCGCGATCGTGCTGATCATCGGTTTCCAGGCCGAGGTCACCAAGCTCATCCAGCTCTACATCGTCGGGGTGTTCGTCTCGTTCACGCTCTCCCAGGCCGGCATGATCCGGCACTGGAACCGGCACCTGCGCCGCGAGCGCGACCCGGAGGCGCGCCGCCGCATGCTCCGTTCCCGGGCGATCAACACGTTCGGCATGGTCATGACCGGCGTGGTGCTGATCATCGTGCTGGCCACCAAGTTCCTGCTCGGCGCCTGGATCGCGATCGTCGCGATGGCGGTGATGTACGTGGTGATGCTCGGCATCCGCCGGCACTACGACCGGATCGCCGAGGAACTGGAGCCGACCGAGCAGCGGGGCGTGCTGCCCGCCCGCAACCACGCCATCGTGCTGGTCAGCAAGCTGCACAAGCCGACGCTGCGGGCCGTCGCGTACGCCCGGGCCACCCGGCCGGACACGCTCACCGCGGTCACCGTGAACGTGGACGAGCAGGACACCCGCGACCTCCAGGCCGACTGGGAGCGCCGCGAGCTGCCGGTGCCGCTCACCGTGATCGACTCCCCGTACCGGGAGATCACCCGCCCGATCCTCAACTTCGTCGCATCGGTGCGTCGTGAGTCGCCGCGCGACGTGGTCACCGTCTTCATTCCCGAGTACGTGGTGGGGCGCTGGTGGGAGAACCTGCTGCACAACCAGAGCGCGCTGCGGCTCAAGGGGCGGCTGCTGTTCGAGCCGGGCGTGATGGTGACCAGCGTGCCCTGGCAGCTCGCGTCCACCGCCGGCAAGAACCTGGACCGGCTGGACGCCACGCTGAGCCGGGGCCCGGCGCGCGGCCCCCGGGTGGCGCCGCAGAGCACCCTGCCGCCGCCGGTGGCGTCCACGCCGTCCGCCGAGAGGGAGGAGCGCTCGTGAGCGCGGTGGAGCGCCCCGGTCCTGCGTCGGTGGACCGGCCCGGGCTGGAGGAGGCCCAGCGGGTCGAGCTGACAGTCGACGCGGTCGCGCCGGGCGGGCACTGCGTGGCCCGGGTCGGCGGGCAGGTGGTCTTCGTCCGGCACGCGCTGCCCGGTGAGCGGGTGGTGGCCGAGGTGACCGAACTGCACCGGGGCTTCGCCCGCGCCGATGCCGTGGAGATCCTCACCGCCTCGCCGGACCGGGTCACCCCGCCGTGCCCGTACGCCCGTCCGGGCCGGTGCGGCGGCTGCGACCTCCAGCACGTCGCCCCGGCCGCCCAGCTCGACTGGAAGCTCTCCGTGGTGCGCGAGCAGCTCACCCGGCTGGGCGGCCTCACCGCGGAGCAGATCGACGCGCTCGGCGTACGCATCGAGGCGCTGCCCGGCGGGCCGCTGGGCTGGCGCTCCCGGGTCCGCTACGCGGTCGACGCGGCCGGCCGGGCCGGGCTGCTCAAGCACCGCTCGCACGAAGTGGTGCCGATCGACAGGTGCCTGATCGCGCACCCGGCGATCCAGGATCTGCCGGTGCTCCCGCCGACCGGTGCCCGCTGGCCGGACGCCGACGCGGTGGAGACGGTCGCCAGCACCGGCGGGGACGTCGCCGTGGTCGCGTACACCGATGGGGTTCCGACGGCGGTGAGCGGGCCGGAGCGGGTCCGGGAGACGGCGGCCGGGCGTTCCTTCACGCTGCCCGCCTCCGGGTTCTGGCAGGTGCACCCGGCCGCGGCGGACGCGCTGACCGGCGCGGTCCTCGACCTGCTCGACCCGCGGCCGGGGGAGACGGCCTGGGACCTGTACGGCGGGGCCGGCCTGTTCGCCGCCGCGCTCGCCGAACGGGTCGACGGGGCCCGGGTGACGCTCGTCGAGTCGGCGCCGGACGGGGTGGCCGCGGCCCGGCAGAACCTGGCCGACCTGCGCGCCGTCGAGGTGGTCGCCGCGCGGGTGGAGGCGGCGCTGTCCCGGCGCCGGATCACCGGACCGGTCGACCTGGTGGTGCTCGACCCGCCGCGCTCCGGCGCGGGCGCGCCGGTGGTCCGCGGTGTGGTGGCCGCCGGGCCGCGTGCTGTCGCCTACGTGGCCTGCGACCCGGCGGCCTTCGCCCGGGACGTGCGCACGTTCGCCGAGGCCGGGTGGCGGCTGGCCGCGCTGCGCGGCTTCGACCTGTTCCCGATGACCCAGCACGTGGAGCTGGTCGGCCTGTTCCTGCCTCCACAGCGTTGATCTTGTCCCCGGCTCCGCGCGTTGATCGCGTTGATCGCGTTAATAAGGGGCCCTTCCACTACCGGATCCGTTAAGAAGGGGCCCTTCCTTGCGCATCGTCGGGCTGATGTCGGGCACGTCCTACGACGGCGTGGACGTGGTGGCGGCCGAGTTCACCGCCGACGGCGACACGCTGCGGCTGCGGCCGCTCGGGCACCGGGAGCTGGCGTACCCGGACGACCTGCGGGCCGAGATCGGCGCGCTGCTGCCCCCGGCGGCCACCACGATCGAGGCGGTCTGCCGGCTGGACAACCGGCTCGGCGAGGTGTTCGCGGAGGCGGCGGCGGCCGGCGTCGAACTGGCCGGGGGCACCGCCGACGCGGTGGTGTCGCCTGGGCAGACGGTCTTCCACTGGGTCGAGGACGGCCGGGTACGCGGCACGCTCCAGCTCGGCGCGCCGGCCCGGGTTGCCGCCCGGGTGGGCGTACCGGTGCTGCACGACCTGCGCTCGGCGGACGTCGCGGCCGGCGGCCAGGGCGCGCCGCTGGTCCCGGCGTTCGACGCGCTGCTGCTCGACCCGGAGGCCGGTGCCAGGGCCGCGTTGAACCTCGGCGGGATCGCGAACCTCACGGTGGTCGCGCCCGGGGCGCCGGTCCTCGGGTACGACGTGGGCCCGGCGAACGCGCTGCTGGACGCCGCCGCCCGGCGCTTCCTGGACCGGCCCTGCGATGTCGACGGCGCCCGCGCCGCGGCCGGCCGGGTGCACGCGGCGCTGCTGGCCCGGCTGCTCGCCGAGCCGTACTACGCCGCGCCGCCGCCCAAGTCGACTGGTAAGGAGCTGTTCCACGGCGGCTACCTGGACGCTGCGCTGGCCGCGCTCGGGGAGCCGGTGGCGGCCGACGACGTGCTGGCCACGCTCACCGAGCTGACCGCGCGCACGGTGGCCGGCGCCTGCGACCGGCACCGGGTCACCGAGGTGGTGGCCGCCGGCGGGGGAGTGCGCAATCCCACACTCCGGGCGCGGCTGGCAGCCCTGGGCGCGGGACGCTGGCGGTTGCGCACCACCGACGAGCTGGGCGTACCGGCCCAGGCCAAGGAGGCGTACGCGTTCGCGTTGCTGGGCTGGCTGTCCTGGCACGGGCTACCAGGCGCGGTGCCGTCGGTGACCGGGGCGTCCCGGGCCGCCGTGCTCGGCTCCTGGACCCCTGCGGGCCCGTCCGTCGCCGCGCCGCGCCCACCCGCGCCCCGGCGGCTCGTGGTGGACGCCTGACCTGGGTCGATGCACGGCCAGGCTGCGGACTGTTCCGCGGCCGATAGACTCTCCGGTCATGAGTGTTGAAGAGGGCACGGCCAACCACGGTCGGCTGCTGGGCACCGTCCGCGGCCCGCAGGACGTGAAGCGGATGACCGCCGAGCAGCTGGACATCCTCGCCGCCGAGATCCGTGACTTCCTGATCGCCAAGGTCTCCCGCACCGGCGGCCACGTCGGCCCCAACCTCGGTGTGGTCGAGCTGACCCTGGCGATGCACCGGGTCTTCGACTCCCCGCGTGACCGGCTCCTCTTCGACACCGGCCACCAGGCGTACGTGCACAAGATCCTCACCGGCCGGCAGGAGGGCTTCGACAAGCTCCGCCAGCGCGGTGGCCTCTCCGGCTACCCCAGCCAGGCGGAGAGCGAGCACGACCTGATCGAGAACTCGCACGCCTCCACCGCCCTGTCGTACGCCGACGGCCTGGCCAAGGCGTACGCGCTGCGCGGCGAGAAGCGCTCAGTGGTCGCCGTGGTCGGCGACGGCGCGCTCACCGGCGGCATGTGCTGGGAGGCGCTGAACAACATCGCCACCGCCGGCAACCCGCTGGTGATCGTGGTCAACGACAACGGCCGGTCCTACTCCCCGACCATCGGTGGCCTCGCCGACCACCTGTCGTCGCTGCGGCTCAACCCCGGCTACGAGAAGGTGCTCGACACGGTCAAGGACGCGCTCGGCAACACCCCGTTCGTCGGCAAGCCGATGTACGAGGTGCTGCACGCGGTCAAGAAGGGCATCAAGGACGCGGTCGCCCCGCAGGCCATGTTCGAGGACCTCGGCATCAAGTACGTCGGCCCGGTCGACGGTCACGACGTACCGGCGGTCGAGGCGGCGCTGCGCGCCGCGAAGAACTTCGGCGGCCCGGTGATCGTGCACGCGGTCACCCGCAAGGGCTACGGCTACCGTCCCGCCGAGGACGACGAGGCCGACTGCCTGCACGGCCCCGGCGCGTTCGACGCCGAGACCGGCAAGCTGCTCGCCGTGCCGTCGGTGAAGTGGACGAACGTCTTCGCCGACGAGCTGGTCGCGATCGCCGACGAGCGCCCCGACGTGGTCGGCATCACCGCCGCCATGGCCGAGCCCACCGGCATCGCCACGCTCGCCCGCAAGTACCCGGAGCGGGTGTACGACGTGGGCATCGCCGAGCAGCACGCGGCCACCTCCGCCGCCGGCCTCGCCATGGGCGGGCTGCACCCGGTGGTCGCGGTCTACGCCACGTTCCTCAACCGGGCGTTCGACCAGGTCCTGCTGGACGTGGCCATGCACAAGCTGCCGGTCACGTTCGTGCTGGACCGGGCCGGCATCACCGGCCCGGACGGGCCCAGCCACTACGGCATCTGGGACATGTCGGTCTTCGGCGTGGTGCCCGGCCTGCGGATCGCCGCGCCCCGCGACTCGGCGACGCTGCGCGAGGAGCTGCGCGAGGCGGTCGCCGTGGACGACGGCCCGACCATCCTGCGCTTCCCGACCGGCGCCGTCGCCGCCGACCTGCCGGCCGTACGCCGGGTCGGCCCGGTCGACGTGCTGGCCGAGTCGGCGCGTACCGACGTGCTGCTGGTAGCGGTCGGCTCGTTCGCCGGCCTCGGCGTGGAGGTCGCCGCCCGGGTCGCCGAGCAGGGCTACGGCGTGACGGTGGTCGACCCGCGCTGGGTGCGCCCGGTGCCGGCCGAACTGGTCGAGCTGGCATCCGCGCACCGGCTCGTGGTCACCGTGGAGGACGGCGTACGCATCGGCGGCGTCGGCTCGGCGCTGGCCCAGGCGATGCGCGACGCCGACGTCCGCGTACCGGTCAAGGACCTCGGCGTAGCGGCCGACTGGCACCCGCACGGCAGCCGCGCGCAGATCCTGGCCGACCTGCGACTGACCGCCCAGGACGTGGCGCGCGACGTCACCGGCTGGATCTCCGGCCTGGACGCCGCCCCGGTCGACCCGGCCACAAACGGAGCCCGAGCCCAGAGCTGACCTGACCTGCCCCCCACCCGCGCCCTCCGCGCCGGGTTTCCGCGTCGATCTTGCACTTGCGGCCCTCCTGATGTCGGCTTCGCCCGATCAGGGAGGGCCGCAATCGCAAGATCGCCGGATGTCTGGGGTCGAGGGAGGGGTCGTGGAGGTACGCGAGGCGGGGCTGGGCGGCGGCGATCACCTCGGCGCACAAGCGGGTGCGCTGCGCCATCGTGGACGGTGCCCTGGCCGGCGTGCTGGCCCTGGGGTCGCCGCACTCCTCCGACCTGGATCCGCGGACGACCGCGCAGCTCCATCCACGTCGACCCGGAGATGTGGGGACGAGGCGTGGGTGGTGCGCTGCACGCTGTTCGTAGGGCACCTCGAGGACGATGGACTGGCGCTGGGCGTGCTGGAGGTGTGGGAGCGCAACACCCGGGCCCGAGCCTTCTGCACCCGCCCCGATTCCGTCGATCTTGCACTTCCGGCCCCCAGATTGCCGGTTATGCCCTGTTCAACGGGGCCCCAACTGCAAGATCGCCGAGTCGCGCCAGCCCTGCCCCTGCCCCTGCGCCCGCCTTGGCCCGCCCCGTTGACCAAGGAGTTTGGGGGCGTGGAGGGACTCCCGGGTGACACAAACTCCTTGATCACCGAGCAGGGTGGATGATCATGAGGTTGGCCGTTCGGGGTGTCCGGTTTGTCGCCGTCAACTTCATGATCGACGGGGTCGGGCCAACGCGGGCGGGGCGGGGAGGGGAAGAGAGGGAAGCGGGGTCAGGGGGTGGGGAGGGAGCGGTACCAGGTCTTCTCGGTGCCGGCCAGGCTGAACGTCTGCCTCTGGTCGGTGTGCTCCACGACCACCAGGCCGGGACGGTCGACCAGGCGGGTCGTGCCGGGCGGGGCGGAGAACGAGGCGTCCCGGGTACGCCACGACAGCACCGCCAGCGGCCGGCCCGGCATCGGCAGGTGGTACGCCTGGAGCGTGGTGGACCGGTCGGCGGGGGAGACCACCGGAGTGCCACCGTCGGCGGGCCGGTAGACCACGGCCGTCATCGTCCCGGCCGGCGTCTCCCAGCTGAGCTGCTCCAACTCACCCGGCTCGCCCTCGCCGAGAGCCACCGAGCCGAGCGAACGCGTCGCGATCTTCGCCATCGGCCAGGACTCGGGCGCGGAGCGGGGTGCCTCGCGGTCGCCGATGCGGCGCGGCACGCTGCCGAACGGGCCCCGCTCACCGGCGAGCACGCAGGTGTCCAATCCGGTCAGCGCGCGCTTGCCGGCGCCCGTCTCGTCGCGTACCAGAGGGTAGCGGGGCGCTTCGGTGGCCGTACCCAGGTCGAGGACGCGGTCCGCGGCCCGGCCGCGCGGCAGCGACGGTGTGGCCCGCAGCGTCGCGGTCAGTTCGACGGCCCGGCAGTCCGGTACGGCGACCGGGTCGGTGACGCCGTCGGTGGTGCCGAGCACCTTGCCGTCGGGTCCGGTCAGGCGTTCGACGCGGGCCGAGGTGAGGTAGCGGCGGCCGGACGGCTCCCGCACCGGCAGCACGTCGGAGTAGACCAGGTAACCGGGGTCGGTGTACTCGGTGGCGTGGACGACCCGCCAGCGCTGCCCGTCCCGGTCGAGTTGCAGCAGCCAGGAGGCGGACTCGCCGGGCACGTCGGCGGCGACGAGCGCGAGCGCCGACCCGGCGACCTGACCGGAGAAGAGGATGCCGGACGTGGGCACGTGCACCCGGTCGTCCACCGGGGAGCGCCAGTCGCGTACCGCAGTGGTGATCGCGGCGGTGGCCGCGGCGTCGCGGGCCAGGCTGCCGCGCGGCGGCCACACCGCGAGGGTGCCGTCCAGGCTGTCGTAGCCGACCCGCAGGTCCGCCGGCTGCCGTTCGGCGACCGGCCCGCAACCGGCCGTGACCAGCAGCAGAGCTGCCAGCGCGATGCCCGTCGTAGCGCCTCGGCGGGCTGAAAGCACCCTGATCCCCTCGCCGGTCGTCGGTCGGAAGCCCACATGGTACGAGACGACCGGTCACCCGGCCGCGCCCGGCTCACCCTTTCGGCCGATCGGCCACTGCGGAACGTGACGGGCGATTCGGGTACCAATATCCGGCTCCGGTAGACTCCGCCGACTGTGACGCCTGCCGAGACCCGCGGCGCCTCGACGCCGGACGCCGCCGCCCCGACGGGCCACCGCGCCGTCACCCTGGACCCACCATCGGTCACCATCACCGCCGAGCCGGAGCCGGCCACCACGACCACGCCGACCACACCCGAGGCATCGGCCACGCCGGGCGCGCGGCGCGCGCCGGTGGCGGTGGACGCGCCGCCGGATCGACCTCACCGTGTACGGCGGATTCCTGCTCGCCGCGATCTGGGTCACCAGCGGCATCTGGGTCGACCCGGCCGGACGGGTCGCCGCGCTCTACAGCAGCGACCCGGCGCAGGTGCAGTTCTTCCTCGCCCACTCGGTGCGGGTGGTGCTGCACGGCGAGTTCCCGTTCTTCACCGAGCAGTTCAACTACCCCGACGGCGTCAACCTGATGGCGAACACCGCCATCCTGGCGCTGGGCATCCCGATGGTGCCGGTGACCCTCCTGTTCGGACCGGCGGTCTCCTTCGTCACGCTGGTCACGCTCGGCCTGGCCGGCACCGCCGCCGCCTGGTACCGGGTGCTGTCCCGGCACCTGATCCGGCACCGCCCGGCCGCCGCCGTGGCGGCCTGGTTCTGCGGGTTCTCACCGGCCATGCTGTCGCACGCCAACTGGCACCCGAACATCATCAGCCAGTTCCTGCTGCCGTTCATCGTGTGGCGGGTGCTGGTGCTGACCCGGTCGGCCCGGCCGGTACGCGACGGCGTGCTGCTGGCGCTGCTGGTCACCGCGCAGGCGTTCATCAACGAGGAGATCCTCCTCTTCACCGCGCTGGCCCTGGGCGTGTTCCTGATCGCCGTGGTGGTGCAGCAGCGGGAGCGGTGGACGACCGCGTGGCGGCCGCTCGGCGCCGGGCTGGCGGTCTGCGCGGCGCTGGCCGGGGCGCTGCTGGCGTACCCGCTGTGGGTGCAGTTCGCCGGGCCGATGGCGTACCACGGGCTCAGCGACGCGGTGCGCGACTACGGCAACGACATCGCCGCGTTCTTCGCGCCCGGCTCGCCCACGTTCGGCGGCAACGAACGCGCCAACGTCAACCTCGCGCCGAACTACTCGGAGGAGAACGCGTTCTTCGGCTGGAGCCTGTCGCTGCTGGTCGTGGGCATCGTGGTGTGGCTGCGGCGGGACGTGATCGTCCGCGCGCTCGCCGCCACCGGGCTGTTCTTCGCCGTGCTCTCCCTCGGCGAGCGGATCTCCTGGTGGGACCGGGAGATCGCCACCGGCCCGTGGGAGCTGCTGGTACGGCTGCCGCTGCTCGACGCCGTGGTGCCGACCCGCTTCGGCCTGATCACCGGCGTGACGGTGGCGATCCTGCTCGCGTACGCGGTCCGGCGCGCCTGGGCGCTGCGCGGCGTGGACCGGCGTACCGCCCGCAAGCTCACCGCCGCGGGCCTGGTCCTCGCGCTGCTGCCGATCGCGCCGATGCCGTTGCAGGTCACCACGCGGGAGCCGGTGCCGGAGTTCATCACCGCCGACAGATGGCGCAAGTACGTCGGGCCGGACCAGACGCTCGTGTCAGTGCCGGTGCCCGCGATGGGCAACACCGACCCGATGCGCTGGGCGGCCAGCACCAACCTCGACTTCAAGATCCCCGGCGGCTACTTCCTCGCGCCGCGCAACGGCGTCACAGGCGACCCCGGGCGCTTCGGCGGCCGCCCCAGCGGCATCGGCGAGATGCTGCGGGAGGTATCGTCCACCGGCCGTACGCCGAAGCTGGACGACCGCCAGCGGCGCCGCTACCTGGACGAGCTGCGGCACTGGAACGCGGCGGTGGTGGTGCTGCCGCGCGACGAGCAGAACGCCGAGCCGCTGCGCCGCACCGTGGAGCAGCTGGTCGGCCCCGGACGGCAGGAGCTGGACGTGTGGCTGTGGGACGTGCGGAAACTGACCAGCCGGTCCGCCTGACCGAACCGGCGGTCCCCGCCCCCGCGCCCCGCCGCCGTCGGCCCCGCCCGGCCGACGTGCTGGTGGTGGCCGGCTACCTCGGTCTCGCCGTGCTGCTCACCACCGGCCAGTGGCGCCGGCCGGAACGGCTGTTCCACCAGGCCGGCGACCAGATGCTGTTCGAGTGGATGCTGGCCCGGGCCGCCCGCGCTGTCACCGGCGGCGAGAACCCGCTGTGGAGCGGCGCGCTGAACGCCCCGGACGGGGTGAACCTGATGGCGAACACGTCGGTGCTCGGGCTGGGCGTGCCGCTCACCCCGGTCACAGTCGTCTTCGGCTCCCAGGCGGCCTTCCTCGTCGCCGTGACGCTCAGCCTCGCCGGGACCGCCACCGCCTGGTACGCGCTGCTCGCCCGCCGGCTGGTCCGCTCCCGGGCCGCCGCCGCGGTGGGCGGCCTGTTCTGCGGCTTCGCCCCGGGCATGGTGGCGCAGGCCGGTGCGCACCTGCACATGGCCGCCCAGTTCCTGGTGCCGGTGATCCTCGCGCTGGTGTTCCGCCCGGCCACCGACCGGGTCCGGCGCGACGGCGTGCTGCTCGGGCTCGCAGTCGCGTACCAGGTGTTCCTCGGCGAGGAGGTGCTGGTCTTCCTGGCGCTGGCCGCCGGGGTGTTCGCCGGGGCGTACGCGCTCGCCGACCGGGCCGCCGCGCGCCGGCTGGCGCCCGTGGTGGCCCGGCGGCTGGGCGTCGGCGCGCTGGTGGCGGGTGTGCTGCTGGCGTACCCGCTGTGGTTCCAGTTCGCCGGGCCGGGCCACTACCGGGGGATGCCGTTCCACACCGAGGGCTACCGGCTGGACGTGGTCTCCTTCGTCACCACCGCCCGGCAGAGCGTCGCCGGGGACGCCCGCCGGGCCGGACTGCTGTCACCGAACCCGACCGAGCAGAACTCGTTCCTCGGGCCGTTCCTGCCGCTGCTGGCCGTACTCGTGGTGGTGCGGCTGTGGCGGCGGCCGCTGGTGCGCGCGCTCGCCGCGTGCGGCCTGCTGTTCGCGCTGCTGTCGCTCGGTTCCCCGGTGGTGGTGAACCGGCACGACACCGGGCTGCCCGGCCCGTACCGCCTGCTCGCCGGCGTGCCGCTGCTGGACCTGGTGGTGCCGGCGCGGTTCGCGCTGGTCTGCGTACCGGTGCTCGGGGTGCTGCTCGCGCTGGCGCTGGACCGGGTCCGGCGCGGCGGCGTGCGCACCTGGGCGCCGTGGGCCGGCGCGGTCGCCGCCGCGCTGCTGCCGCTGGCGCCGACGCCGATCCGCGCGGTGCCGGTCCCGCCGGTCCCGGCCGTGGTGTCCGGCGGCGGCTGGCGGGAGTACGTGCCGCCGGGCCGGACGCTGGTGCCGGTGCCGCCGGTGACCGGGGCGGCGGTCAGCCCCGCCATGTTCTGGTCGGCGCGCACCGCGCTGGCGTTCGACGCGCCGGGCGGCTACTTCATCGGCCCGCGCTCGGCCACCGACCCGGCGGCCCGCTGGGGCGCGCCGGACCGGCCCACGTCGCTGCTGCTGCGCCGGGCCGCCGAGACCGGCCGGGTGCCGCCGGTCGGCGAGACGGAACGCCGGCAGGCGGTCGACGACCTGCGGCACTGGCGGGCGGCGGCACTCGTGCAGGCCGACTCGTCACCGGGCGACCCGGTCCGCGCCACAGTGGACGCGCTGGTCGGCCCCGGCCGGGACGTGCCCGGCGGGTACCTGTGGGACGTCCGCCCGCTCGTCGGCTGACCGGTACCGGGGGTCACACCCGGTCGCGGACGTCCCAGATCCACACGTCGTCGACCCGCTGCGGCGGGCCGAGCAACTCGGCCATCAGGTCGCGCAGCACCGCCTCGCGCGGGCCGGCCCCGAGCACCACCACCGAGGCCCGCCAGAAGCGCAGGTCGTCCACGGCCTGGCGGCGGTTCTCCTCGGTGATCTCCGGCACCTCGTTGGCGTCCATGGTGGAGTAGATGAGCGTGCTGGTGGGGCGGTTCGGGGCGCCGAACACGCCCTCGCCGCGCTCGTTCGGGCCGATGAAGTAGCCGCCCGGGACCGGGAACTCCTGGCCGGTCAGCGCGCTCCAGCGCAGCGTGTGCAGCCCGTGCACGTTGCTGGGGATCGGCACCGGCACGAGCGTGCGGCCCTCCGGCACGTACGGCCGCCAGCCGCCCGCGGTGATGAAGTGCGGCGGCGGGTCGATCCGCTCGGCCGGCAGCGGACGCGGGATCAGCGGCACCACGGCGGCGGCGATGGCGACGAACCCGGCCAGGCGCAGCACCCGGCGGCGCGTGTCGCGCGCGGTCGTCCCGCCGTCGTCGTCCCCGCCGTCGTCGGCGCCGGAGCGGGGGGCGGGCACCGGCGGGCGGCCGGCACCGGCCAGCGTGTCCCACGCCAGGGCGAGCAGCACGCCCACGGCGGCCACCACGACCAGGCTCAACCGGGTCGGCATCATCATCTCGACGAGCGGCAGGTCGTCCGGCACGTACGCCCACGGCCCGTCGATGTCGGTCTCCACGCCGTTGAACCGCACGACCGGACCGATTGAGGCGATCGTGAAGACCACCACCAGCACGGCCAGGATCCGGGCCGGCACCGACCGGCGGACCAGCAGCACCAGCGCGGCCAGCGCCACCAGCACCAGCGGCCAGCCGAACCAGGTGTTCTGCTCGGTCAGCCCGATGGTCTTCTCCACCGCCTCGTCACCGGCGATCGTGTCCCTGGCGAACGTGACGAAGGCGACCAGGTCCTCACCCCAGTTGTGGAAGACGCCGCCCTGCAAGCCCCGGTAGGACTGCGGGCCGTTGAACTGGAACCAGATCGGGTACGCCGTCAGCAGCAGCGCCAGGCCGCCGCCGAGGCCGAGCGCGGCCACGAACGACCCGGCCCGCTCGCGGGTCGCGCGGGGCCGCTGCACCGCGTACGCCACCACGACGACCAGGCAGGCCAGCGCGGTGAGCAGCAGCATCTCCTCGTTGATGAAGATCTGGTACGCCACCAGCAGCCCGAGCGCCAGCCCGTTGCGCCGCCAGCGGCCCGGCTCGCCCAGCCGCAGCACCCGGGCCACGATCAGCGGCAGCAGGAAGTTCGACACGAAGTTGGGCTGGCCGTTGGCGTGGTGCACGATGCCCGGCGCGAAACCGAGGAACGCGCCGCCGACGAACGCCGCGGCCCGGGAACGGACCAGGTGCCGGGACAGCACCCAGTACGACGTGGCGGCGGTCGCGGACAGCGCGGCGCCCAGGTAGAGCGCGTACATCACCTGCGGGCCGAGCAGCAGCGTCAGCGGCGCCAGCGGCAGCGTCACCCCGAGCAGCGAGGTGTTCGCCATCATGTTCACCCCGTCCGGCGCGTTCTGCCGGGTGGTGAACAGCGGGTTCTCGAGGTGCTGCACCGAGTACGCGCCATGGGCGAACAGCCACTCGAACCAGCTGTGGTCGGTGGGCAGGTGCGAGGAGACCCGGTGCTCGACGTCGCCCCAGTAGTTGAGGCAGACGAGAACGCCGAGGAGCACATAGGCTCCGATGGCCAGCACGTCGGCGCGGGCCGGCCGGCGACGGGCGCGGCGTGGCGGGTCGGCCACGACGGCGTCCGCCTCGACGGACGAGGGGTTCAACGAGGGGTCCACCACGGGCACGGCCACGACGCGCCATCGTACAGGCGGTTCGTCACACGGCCGGTCACGGTCGGGCGGCGGCTCGGCGCGCGGGAGAGGATGGTCGTGACCGTCATCGATCTGGGGGAGCTGCGCGACGACGCCCCGCCAGGCCCGGCGCCCCGCCCTCCGCGTGCCGTCGGACGGCCGTTCCGCCTTCTCGTGGTGCTGCTGGTGGCGCTGCTCACGCTCACCGCCGCGACGCCGCCGCGAGGCCCGGTCGAGTGGACGCTGCCCGGCGGGCTGGGATCGGCCGTGTTCGTCTCCGGCGACGTGGTGTATGTGGTGCGGCCGGACCGCGCAGGAGCCGTCAGCGGGCGGGAACTCCTCGCGTACCGGGGCGACCGGGAGCGGTGGCGCAGCCCGCTGCCCGGCGTGGGCACCGCCGTGTCGGTGTGGGAGCAGGACGGCCGGGTGATCGTGGCCGGCCGGAGCGTCGACAACACGGACTGGCAGACGGTGACGTACGACGCGGCCACCGGCGCGGACGTCTGGCGCCGGCCCGGAATCGCGTTCGCTGTGGGCCGGGTGCTGCTGATGCAGTCGGCCGCCTCCGACACCACGACGTCGATCATGGAGGTGGACCCGGCCGACGGCCGTACGGTGTGGACGGCGCCGATGACGGGCGCGCTGGGTTTCGACGTCGAACCGACCGGGCCGGTACGCATGGTGTTGTCCCCGGCGACCGGGCAGACGGTGGTCGTGGACGCGCGCACCGGCGCGCGGCTGGTGGCCCGCGATCTGGACCCGGTACGACGGCCCGGCCCGCGCCGGTTGCAGCTCGCCCGCGGACTGCTGCTGGAGTTCCGCGACGGCGACGGGGCCATCGAGGCGTACGACCTGGACACGCTCCGGCCGCGCTGGACCGTCGCGCGGAAACTCGTCGGCCACGTCGAGAGCTGCGGCGCCCTGCTCTGCGCCGTCGGGCCAACCGGCGGGATGACCGCGCTCGACCCGGCGACCGGCGCCGTGCGCTGGAGCGTGGACCGGTGGGCGAGCGTGGCGGCGGCGCGCGGCGGCCGGTTCCTCGTCGGTACCCCCGACACCGACACCGACGCCGACGGCGGCCTGGCGGTGCTCGACCAGGACGACGGGCGGCTGATCGCCGACCTGCGCGGCTGGACCCTGGTTCCGCAGCACGAGTCGGGCGGCCCGCTGCTGGCGACACGGCCGCTGGGCGGCGGCCGCCGGCTCCTGGCCGAGGTGGGCCTGTCCGGCGATCCGCCCACGATCCGGGGCACGCTCACCGGCACCGACTGCACCACCGGCATGACGCTTCTGGTCTGCCGCCGGCCCGGCGGCGACTACATGGTGCGGCGGCTGACGTGAGCCCGGTGATCGAGCTGGGGGAGATGCGGCACGGCGAGTCCGCCGACGACCCGGCCGACGCACCGCCCCGCCGGCCGCCGGGCCGCACGGCGCGGGTGGCAGTGCTCGGGTGCCTGGTGCTGCTCGTGGTCACAGCCGCCGCCGGGCCGTCGCGACGGCCCGAGCCGATCCGGGTGCCCGCCCCGCAGGGCGCGGCGTTCGTGGTCCTGGCGGATCGGGTGGTGGTGGCCGACGGCCCGGGCGCGATCGGCCGGGGTGGCCGGGTGGTCGCCGCGTACCGGCTGCCCGGTGGGGAACCGGCGTGGCGGTTCGCGCTCACCGACGGCGACCACGTGCTCGGCCTCACCGCCGTGGCCGGGGGACTGCTGGTGACGAGCAGCCCGGCCGGGGACGGCGACTCCGTGTCGGCCATGCTCGACCCGGCCACCGGCACGCTGCGCTGGCGGCATCCCGGCTACCCGGTCCGGACCGCATCGGGCGGGCTGCTGCTGGAGAACCCCCGCCCACCAGGTGCGGGCACCGTCCGGGCCGTGGACCCGGCCTCCGGCGAGGTGCGGTGGACGCTGCCCGTGCCCGGCCAGGAGGTGGGGTACCGCCGCGACGACCACGGGGTGACGCAGCTCGTGCTGGTCACCCCGCAGGGCCGGGTGACCGTGTACGACGCGGACTCCGGCGCGGTCGCGCACACCGGGCGGGTGGCGCCCGCAGCCGATCGCGCCGCCTACCGGTACGCGCAGGTGGTGGCCGACCTCCTGCTGGTCGAGGACGCCCGGGGCACGGTCACCGGATACGGGCTGGACCGGCTCGACGAGCGATGGAGCCTGCCGGTCGGCTCCCGCGCCGGGCTCTGGTTCGCCGACTGTGCCGGGATGGTGTGCCTGCGCGACCAGGTGGGCGGTGCGCAGGCCCTCGACCCGGCCACCGGCCGTCCGGCCTGGTCGGACGAGCGCTGGCTGGGGATGGGCCCGGTAGGCGACCGGCTGATCGCCGCCGAGCGCGGGGTCGGGGAGGAACTGGAACTGTCGGCGCTCGACCCGCCGACCGGCCGCGTGCTGGCCCGGCTGGGGCGCTGGCGCGTCTCCGGCAACGACCTCCCGTCCGGGCCGCTACTAGGGCTGCGCACGCTCACCGAGGACCGGACGCTCGTCGGCGCGCTCGACGTGGCGGCCGGGCAGGTACGGATCCGGGGGATCCTGCCCGGCGCCTGGTCCGAGTGCGCGGACACGGGTACGGAACTGGTGTGCCTGCGACCGACCGGCGGCATGGCGATCTGGCCGGTCGGTCGCTGATCACCAGTTGGCCTGCGCCGGAGGTGGCGGCAGCGGCGTCGACTCGGGCCGCAGCACGTACGCGATCCCGCCGCTGCCCGCCTGCCAGGCGCTCTCGAACGGCCCGCGCGGCACGGTGCGGCGGACCCGCTCGTCGTCCGGGGCGTACGGGTCGTTGAGCACCGGGTCGCCCTCGGCGGTGAAGCCGGCCAGCACCATGAGGTGTCCCCGGGTGTCGTAGTCCAGTCCGGGCACCTGACCGGCGGTGAACGCGGCCGAGACGATCAGCGGGATGCCGGCGGCCACGAACCGTTCCGCCTCGGCCAGCGAGCGCAGCCGGGTGACGAAGGCGTCCACCCCGTGCGTCGCCGCGTACGCCGTGTTGAACGGCCAGTTGCCCGGCCCGCCGAAGGCGTGGTCGTAGCAGTGCCGGGCGGCGTGCACCACCTGCGGACGCGGGCCGGGCGGCGCCACCCAGGCGTACCGGTCCGCTGTGGGTCCGGTGCCCCAGAAGTCGAGCACCATCGACACGCAGGTGGGGCTGCACCAGGAGTCGCCGCCGCCACCCCAGCGGGTCTCCCCGGCGGCGTGCAGCCGCTGCGCGTAGCGCGGCACGTCCAGCACGTGCCCCCACGCGTCGCCGGCCTCCGCGCTGCCGGCCTCAGCGGGGGCGGCCTCCGCGGGGGCGGCCTCCGCGCCGCCGGGCGGGTCGGTCGAGGCGACCACGCCCACGGTGCGCAGCACCGGGCCGGCGGCCGTGTCGAGCCGTCGGAGCAGGGTCACCCGGACCTGCCAGCCGGTCACCGTCGCGCCGGTCACCCGCAGCGTGTCGGCGGCGACCCGCGCCCGGTCGTCCTCCTGCCCGGGTACTGAGGCGCGGTGCACGGCGCTGTCGTCGGCGGCCCAGTGGCCCAGCTCGTACCAGCCGGTGGCGGCCGTGCCGTCGGCCCAGCCGCGCATTCCGACCCGCAGCCAGCAGCCGGGCGGGGTGTCGGCGGTCCACGAGGGCACCAGTTCGGTGACGGTGAAGCCGACGGCCGTCACGGGGGAGGTCCAGGTGCCGGCGGCGTACCCGGCCGTGGTCCCGGAGTGCGGATCGGTGTGCGTGACCCGGCCGGCCGAGCCGTCGAGCGTCAGGCCGTCCGGCCCGGCGCGCAGCCCGTCCGCACGACCCCGGTCCCGGTCCGCCGGGAAGCGGAACCGGCGGTACGCGATGTCGCGGCCGCTCATCGGGAACCCGCCCGGCGCGGCCGTGACCTGTGCCTGCTGCGCTTGTCGATCATCGCCGCCGAGCATCGCGTACCCGAAGGTTTTCTGCAACGGCGGCCCGTGCCGCCGCACGCGGCCGGCTCTCCCGCCGTGCTGTCACCGACCGTAGCCGCAGCGCGCCAGCGGCATGGTCCCCCGCGTGCCCTTTGCTCTGCAGCCACCGACGCATCCGTGACGTACGGCTACCGCTGCGCATGAGGCTGCAGAGCAAAGGGCGCGGAGGGGTATCTCCGCTGCCGGGGACCGCTTCGCCGTTTCGGCTGGTCAAGAAGATTCGGCCCGCCGGCTGTCCGGTTTGGCCGGGTGAGCGGCCATCACGGTGCGTGACGCACCGGTGAAAAGGTGTCAGCGTTACGAAGAGTCACCACTCGGGGCTCCAGGCGGGGCGAGGTGGCCCGAGCGCACCACCCGCGCTCCCCGGCGGTGCGCTCGTCGGCGGGCGTCTCGGGGGTCGGCTCCTCCGGCGGCGGGTTTTGCCTGCCGCACTAGGTTGTCAGGGGTCACGAGGTGGGAGGCCGGGATGCGGGTACTGGTGGTCGAGGACGAGCGCAACCTCGCCGACGCGATCGCGCGCGGGCTGCGCAAGCGCGGGATGGCTGTCGACGTCGCCTACGACGGCGACGCCGGGCACGAGGCGGCGTTCGTCACCCGCTACGACGTGGTGATCCTGGACCGCGACCTGCCCGGCGTGCACGGCGACCGGATCTGCGCCGACCTGGCCGCCTCCGGCGCGCTGACCCGGGTGCTGATGCTGACCGCCAGCGTCACCGTCGCCGACCGGGTCGAGGGGTTGCAGCTCGGCGCCGACGACTACCTGGCCAAGCCGTTCGCGTTCGACGAGCTGGTGGCCCGGGTGCAGGCGCTCGGCCGCCGCGCCACCCCGGCCGCGCCGCCGGTGCTGGAGGTGGCCGATCTGGTGCTCGACCCGGCCCGCCGGGTGGTGAGCCGGGGCGGCGTGCCGCTCGACCTCACCAACAAGGAGTTCGGCGTGCTCGCCGAGCTGCTCAAGGCGCGCGGCGCGGTGGTGTCCAGCGAGGAGCTGCTGGAGCGGGTCTGGGACGCCAACACCGACCCGTTCACCACGATCGTCCGCGTCACCGTGATGACACTGCGCAAGAAGCTCGGCGACCCGCCTCTCATCGACACCGTCGTGGGCGCGGGCTACCGCATCGGCGGGGTACGGCAGTGAGCGCGCGGAGCGCCCGCCGGGTGCGGCCGACGCTGCGGCTGCGGCTGACCCTGCTCAACGGCGTGCTGCTGGTCGGCGCGGGGGCGATCCTGGTGCTGCTGGCCTGGCTGCTGGTCCGCGACGCGCTGCGCCCCACCGACGAGCTGCTACCGGGCACCACTGTGGTGCTCACCGACGGGCGCACGCTCGACGCCGGGCAGTGGCAGCGGCAACTGGTGGACGCCGCGTCACAGGAACTGCTGGTCAAGGGTCTGCTCGCGCTGGTGGCGATCAGCGTGGTCGGTGTGGCCGGGGCGTACCTGGTGGCCGGCCGGGCGCTGCGCCCGCTGCACCAGGTCACCGCCACCGCCCGCCGCCTCGGTGAGGCCACGCTCGACGAGCGGATCGGCTGGTCCGGCGCCGACGACGAGGTGGCCGAGCTGGCCGAGACGTTCGACGCCATGCTCGACCGGATCAGCGGTGCCTTCGAGGCGCAGAAACGGTTCGTCGCGAACGCCTCGCACGAGCTGCGGACGCCGCTGGCGGTGATGCGTACCGAAATCGACGTGACGCTCAGCGACGACGACGCCGACCTCGCCGAGTACCGCCGCATGGCCGGCGTGGTGCGCGACGCCTCCGAACGCGCCAACGGCCTGGTCGACGCGCTGCTGGTGCTGGCGCGCAGCGAGGCGCAGACCGGCCGGCGGCTGGGCCGGCGCGCCGAGTCGGACCTCGCCATCGGCACCGCCAACGCACTGTCAGCGGTCTCCCGGGAGGTGGAGCGCATCGGCCTGAAGGTGCACACCTCGCTGCGCCCGGCGCCGGTGGTCGGCGACCCCGGCCTGCTCGACCGGCTCGCCGGCAACCTGGTGGAGAACGCGGTCCGCTACAACCACCTGCACGGCCGGATCTGGATACGCACCGGCACCGACGGGGAACGGTCCTGGCTGGTCGTGGGGAACACCGGCTTCGAGGTCGCCCCGGCCGACGTACCCGGGCTGTTCGAGCCGTTCCGGCGCGGCGGCCAGGAACGCACCGGCGCGCGCGGCTCCGGTCTCGGCCTGTCGATCGTGCGGGCCGTCAGCGACGCGCACGGCGGCACGGTGAAGGCGGTCGCCCAGCCCGGCGGCGGCCTCGAGGTGACAGTCACGCTTCCGTCGGCCGACCCGGCGGCGGCCACCTGACCGCCGACCCGGCCCGTCCAGCCGGTGAGGCGGCCTCACCTTTTCGTGCGGCCGGCCTCGGCTGTCCCGGCCGGACCCGACGGTGGTCGGCCCCCGGCGGCACGGTGGTCGGGCAGAATGCGCCGCTCCCGCTGGACGCGGAGCCGGGGATCAACGGAGAGTAAGCGCAGCGACGCCTCACCCTGCTCACCCACCGGAGCTGCCCGTGACCCACCCCTCGGCCCCGCGCCGCCGCCGTCTTCTCGCGGTCCTCACCGCCGGCGCCCTCACCGTCGCCGGCCTCTCGCCGGCCACGCCCGCGGCAGCCGTCGCCGCGCCCGGCCACGACAAAGTGGTCCACACCGTCCCCTCCACCGCCTCGCCCGACGTCCAGGACGGCTCGGTCGACGCGATCCACGACGCCGGTACGAAGATCATCGCGGGCGGCTCCTTCACCCGGGTGCAGAACCGCAACTCCGACGTCGACATCCCCCGCGACTACCTGCTCGCCTTCGACAAGGCCACCGGGCAGGTGGACACCGCGTTCGCGCCCACGCTCGACAACGAGGTGACGGCGGTCGTCGCCGGTCCCACAGCGGGCACGGTCTTCGTCGCCGGCAAGTTCAACACCGTCAACGGCGTGACCCGGCGCAAGGTGGCCCTGCTCGACGTCGCCACCGGTGCAGTCGTCACCAGCTTCACGCCGCCGGCGTTCAACGGTCTGATCAAGGACATCGCGCTCGTCGGCGACCGGCTGCTGGTCGGCGGCATCTTCACCACGGCCGGCAACCCCAACCCGCGCGGCGGGCTCGCGTCGCTCAACGCCACCACCGGCGCGGTCGACAGCTACCTCACCACGGCGCTGACCGAGAACCACAACTGGGACGGCGTCAGCGGCGCCAAGGCCGGCGTGGGCGCGGAGAAGCTCGCCGTCTCCCCGGACGGCACGCAGCTCGTCGTCATCGGCAACTTCAAGAAGGCCGACGGGGTCCTGCATGACCAGATCGTCAAGATCGACCTGGGCGCCACCGCCGCCACGGTCGCGGACTGGAACACGGCCCGCTACACGCCGCGCTGCAAGTGGCAGTCGTTCGACTCGTACGTCCGCGACGTCGCGTTCTCCCCGGACAACAGCTACTTCGTGGTGGTCACCACCGGCGCCCCGTACGGCGGGACGCTCTGCGACACCGCGGCCCGCTGGGAGGCCGGCGCGACCGGCAGCAGCCTCCAGCCGACCTGGGTCGACTACAGCGGCGGCGACACGTTCCTGTCCGTCGGCATCAGCGAGCAGGCGGTCTACGTCGGCGGCCACCTCCGCTGGCTCAACAACAGCACGGGAACCGACAACGCCCGGGCCGGCGCGGTCGGCCGGGCCAGCATCGCCGCGCTCGACCCCGCCAACGGCCTGCCGCTGTCCTGGAACCCGGGCCGGCACCCGCGCGGCATCGGCGCCTCCGAGATGCTCGTGACCCCGAGCGGCCTCTGGGTCGGCGGCGACACACTCTGGATCGGCAACTTCCAGTACCGCCGGGAGCGGATCGCGTTCTTCCCGCTCGCCGGTGGCAAGGCACCGCACCCGACCACCACGGCGACGCTGCCCGGCAACGTGTACCAGGCCGGCCTGCCGAAGCCGACCAACGTGCTGTACCGGGTGAACGCCGGCGGCCCGGTGGTCGCCGCCGCCGACGGCGGACCGGACTGGGCGGCCGACACCGGCTCCAGCCCCAGCCCGTACCACAACACCGGCAGCTCGACCTCCAGCTTCAACACGGTCGGCAGCCTGGACGCGACGGTGCCGGCCGGCACCCCGGCCGCGCTCTACAGCGACGAGCGGTACGACCCGGCCGGCGGCGCGGAGATGCTCTGGCAGTTCCCGGTGCCCGCCGGCACCGAGGTGCACGTGCGGCTCTACCTGGCCAACCGGTACGACGGCACCTCCGCGCCCAACACGCGCGTCTTCGACGTGGCGCTGGACGGCGCGGTCGTCCTCGACGACCTGGACCTGTCCGCCAGCGTCGGGCACAACGTGGGCACCATGCGGGAGTTCACGGTGACCAGCGACGGCACCGTCGACATCGAGTTCCGCCACGTCAAGGAGAACCCGCTCGTCGACGCCGTCGAGATCGTCAAGACCGGGCCTCCGCCGGCCGGCACCGGTGAGGAGGTGCAGGTCCGCTCGTACGACGGGCTGACCGGCGTCGGCGCGCCCGCTCCGGTGGCGAACCCGGACGAGACCGCGTGGTCCGCCACGCGCAACGCGTTCTGGGTCGGCGGGACGCTGTTCTACGGCACCGGCGGCGCGCTGTGGCGGCGTACGTTCGACGGCACCACGTTCGGCACGCCCGAGCTGGTGGACCCGTACCACGACCCGTACTGGGACACCGTGGTGACCAACTCGGGTCCGGAGGGGCAGACGTACGTCGGCGCGACCACCGGCTTCTACGCCGAGATCCCGAACGTGACCGGCATGTTCTACACCGGCGGTCGGCTCTACTACACGCTGACCGGGCAGAACGGCCTGTTCTGGCGCTGGTTCACGCCGGACAGCGGCGTGGTCGGCGCCGACCGGTTCTCCGTGGCCGGGGCGAGCGGGTTCTCCGACGCGGGCGCCGTCTTCGTGGCCGGCTCCACGCTCTACAAGGTGAACCGGAGCACCGGTGACCTGTCCGCCGTCGACTGGGTGAACGGCGCTCCGTCGGGGACGTTCACGGTGCGCAGCGGCCCGGCGGTCGACGGCGTCGACTGGCGCGCGAAGGCGGTCTTCGTCGGCCCGTAAGGAAGGGCCCCTTCTTAACGCCTGCGGTAGAGGAAGGGCCCCTTGTTAACACCTCGCTGTTAACAAGGGGCCCTTCCTTGCACGAGCGGGGTTGTGTGCGCGGCGCGGGCGGTGGAATGATCAACCGGTCAGCCCGAGAGGTGGAAGGGGGTGTGGTCGATGTCCTTCGTGAACCGTCCCGCGCCCCGCGTTCCCCGCTGACGTTCCCACTCCGCCGGGGCGCGCTCCCCACAGGAGGAAGCACAGTGAGTGCACAGATCCACTGCGTGACAGTCGAAACCGACGACCCGTACGCCCTGGCCGGCTGGTGGGCACGCGTGCTCGACCGCCGGCTCGCCGACGACGACCACCCGGGCGACCCGGAGGCGGTCCTCGCCGCACCCGACGGGCACGGCCCCGACCTGCTGTTCGTTCGGGTGGACGAGCGGCACGGCAAGGGCGCGTTCCACCTCGACCTGCACCCGGCCGAGGGCACCCGGGACGAGGAGGTGGCGCGGCTGCGCGAGCTCGGCGCCGCGCTGGTGGCCGACCGGCGCCGCCCGGACGGAACCGGCTGGGTGGTGCTCGCCGACCCCGAGGGCAACGAGTTCTGCGTCTGCCGGAGCCCTGCCGAGCGGGCCGCGTCCGCCTGATCCGGAAACGACACCGGGCCCCCGCCGTCACGGCGGGGGCCCGGTGCGTGACGGGTGTCAGTCCTGCTTCTCGATCTCGCCGCGCATCGTCACGAACTCCGACTGGAGCTCGGCCGCGGACTTGAAGTAGACGACCACCATGCCGAGGCTGCCCCGGTCGGCCCAGATGCAGACGGCCACCGGCACGTCCGAAGCCTTGCCGTCGGAGCACTTGGCGTCGCCGCCCAGCGGGCCCGCGTCGACAGTCTTGAAGTCCTTGGTGGCCAGGTCCGGGGTGACCGCCGCGGTGGCGTCGGCCAGTTCCTTCTTCGGGTCCGCCATCACGCCGGACACCGCGACGATCATGACCAGGTCCTTCTTGGCCGGGTCGCCGTAGAAGGCGCCGACGGTGCTGGTCGCGTCCGGCACGTCCTTGCTGAGCTCGGACTTCATCTGCGCCGCGGCGGTCTGCAGCTGCGGGTCGGTGACCTTGGCCCGGCCGCCGAGCGTCTGCGGCTCGACCACCCGCGTCTTGGTGGCGGTGACCACCTCGTTGACGGTGTCCTTCGTGGCGAAGTAGGCGGCGACACCGCCGCCGACGCAGAGCACCAGGACCACCGCGAGGACGATCAGCAGGACCTTGCCCACGCCGGACTTCTTCGGCGGGACCGGCGCACCGAGCTGGCTGCCGTACTGCGGCTGCTGCGGCGGGTAGTCGCCGCCGTACTGCTGCTGGGGAGCCTGCGGGTAGTCACCGCCGTACTGCGGCTGCTGCGGCGGCTGGTAGCCACCGGGCTGTTGCTGGGGGGAGGGGTAGTTGCCGGAGTAGGGACTGGACGGCGGCTGGGACATGTAGGCAGCTCCTGTGAGAAAACTGGACGCGTGATGGTAGCCAGCACCACCGACAGCCCGCTGTCCGCACAAGGGCGGCGACACCAAACCGCGACCTACCCGTGACCTGGGCCGCAGACGCCGATCGCGGTGGCCGGACCGTCCGGAACGGACAGCCCGACCACCGCGATCGATGCGTTGCGGTCGCCTCAGCGCAGGCTTGCCACGCCGTGCGGCAGGAACCGCTTGCCGGTCACCCGCTCGGAGGTGCCGGTCCGGTCCAGGTACGGCGTGACGCCGCCCAGGTGGAACGGCCAGCCGGCGCCGAGGATCATGCACAGGTCGATGTCCTGCGCCTCGGCGACGACGCCCTCGTCGAGCATGAGCCGGATCTCCTGCGCCAGCGCGTCCAGCGCGTTCTGCCGGACCTGCTCGGCGGTGAGCGGCTCGTCGCCGACCACGAGCAGCTTCGCCACCTCGTCGTTGATCTGGTCGTCGACCACGATCGGCTGGCCCGAGTCGGCGATCCGCTTGAGGTTCTCGCTGACGCCGAACCGGTCCGGGAACGCCTCGTGCAGGGTGCCGCCGACGTGGTACGCCACGGCCGGCCCGACGAGCTGGAGCAGCGCCAGCGGACGCATCGGCAGACCCAGCGGGTCCAGCGCGCTGTTCGCCACGTCCAGCGGGGTGCCCTGGTCGACGGCGGCGAACACGGTGCCGAGGAAGCGGGTCAGCAGCCGGTTCACCACGAACGCCGGAGCGTCCTTCACCAGCACCGACGACTTCCTGAGCTGCTTGCCGACCGCGAACGCGGTGGCCAGCGTGGCGTCGTCGGTCCGCTCGCCGCGGACGATCTCCAGCAGCGGCAGCACCGCGACCGGGTTGAAGAAGTGGAAGCCGACCACCCGCTCCGGGTGCTCCAGCTCGGCGGCCATCTCGGTGATGGACAGCGAGCTGGTGTTGGTGGCGAGCACCGCCTCCGGCTTGACGATCTTCTCCAGCTCGGCCCAGACCTGCTTCTTGACGCCCAGGTCCTCGAACACGGCCTCGATGACGAAGTCGGCGTCGGCGAAGACGGACTTGTCGACCGAGCCGCTGACCAGGCCGTACAGCTTGGCCGCGGTGCCCTTGTCCATCCGGCCCTTGCTGACGGCCTTCTCGATCTGGGTGTGCACGTAGCCGACGCCCTTGTCCACGCGGGACTGATCCAGGTCGGTCATCACGACCGGCACCTGAAGACGCCGGGCGAACAGCAGCGCGAGCTGGCTGGCCATCAGGCCGGCGCCGACGATGCCCACCTTGGTGACCGGACGGGCCAGGCCCTTGTCCGGCGCGCCGGCCGGGCGCTTGGCCCGCCGCTGCACCAGGTCGAAGGCGTACAGGCCGCTGCGCAGTTCCTCGGAGAAGACCAGGTCCGCGAGGGCCTCGTCCTCCGCCGCGGTGCCGGTGGCGAAGTCGGCGTCCTTCGCCGTCTCCAGCAGGTCCAGCGCCTTGTACGCGGACGGGACCGCGCCGTGCAGCCGCTGGTCGAGGGTCTGCCGGGCGAAGTAGAGCACGCCCGCCCACATGTCCTTGTCGACCTCGGGACGGGTCACGGTGACCTCGCCCCGGACCACGCCGGCGGCCCACTCCAGCGACCGCTCCAGGAAGTCGGCCGGCTCCAGCAGCACGTCCGCGATGCCCATCTCGGCAGCCTGCTTCGGCTTGAGCATCTTGTTCTGCATCAGCGGGTTCTGGATGATCACCTGCGTCGCGGCCGGAATGCCGATCAGGTTCGGCAGCAGCTGCGTACCGCCCCAGCCGGGGATGAGGCCGAGCGAGACCTCGGGCAGCGCCAGGGCCGCCGCGCCCGCCGACAGCGTCCGGTAGTGGCAGTGCAGCGCCAGCTCCAGGCCGCCGCCCATCGCCGCGCCGTTGACGAACGCGAAGGTGGGGACGCCGCTGTCCTTGAGCCGGGCGAAGACCCGGTGGCCCAGCCGGCCGATCTCCAGCGCCTGCTCGCGGTTCTCCAGGGCCGGGAGGCTGGTGATGTCCGCGCCCACGCAGAAGATGTACGGCTTGCCGGTGACCGCGATGAACGCCGGCTCCGCCGACAGCGCGGCGGTGATCGCCTCGTCCAGGCTGGTCAGGCCGGCCGGGCCGAAGGTGTTCGGCTTGGTGTGGTCGAAGCCGTTGTCCAGGGTGATGAGGGCGGCGGGCCGGTCCAGCCCGGGTACGGCCACCTGGCGCAGCAGCGCCTTGGTGACGACCTCGTTCGGTGCGGCGAGGCTCACTTGTCTCCACCCTCCCAGTGCGGGTTCTCCCAGATCACGGTGCCGCCCATGCCGATGCCGATGCACATGGCGGTGAGGCCGTAGCGGACCTCGGGGTGCTCGGCGAACTGGCGGGCGAGCTGGGTCATCAGCCGGACGCCGGAGGACGCGAGCGGGTGACCGATGGCGATCGCGCCGCCCCACGGGTTGACCCGCGGGTCGTCGTCGGCGATGCCGAAGTGGTCGAGGAAGGCGAGCACCTGCACCGCGAACGCCTCGTTCAGCTCGAACAGGCCGATGTCGTCGATGCTCAGGCCGGCGATGCGCAGCGCCTTCTCGGTCGACGGGATCGGGCCGACGCCCATCACCTCGGGCTCGACGCCGACGAAGCCGAACGACACCAGGCGCATGCCGACCGGCAGGCCCAGCTCGCGGGCGGTGTCCTCGGCCACCAGCAGCGCGGCGGTGGCGCCGTCGTTCAGGCCGGCCGCGTTACCGGCGGTGACCTTGCCGTGCGGCCGGAACGGGGTCTTCAGGCCGGCCAGCTTCTCCATCGAGGTGTCGCGGGGCGCCTCGTCCACTGTGGCCAGGCCCCAGCCCGCCTCCGGGTCGCGGACCGCCACCGGCACCAGGTCGCCCTGGAGCTTGCCGTTGGCGTACGCCTTCGCGGTCTTCTGCTGCGAGGCCAGCGCGAACGCGTCGGTGCGCTCCTTGGTGATGTGCGGGACGCGGTCGTGCAGGTTCTCCGCGGTGGAGCCCATCACCAGGGCGGACGGGTCGACGAGCTTCTCCGCGACGATGCGCGGGTTGGGGTCGACGCCCTCGCCCATCGGGTGGCGGCCCATGTGCTCGACGCCGCCGGCGATGGCCACGTCGTACGCGCCCACGGCGATGCCGCTGGCCACGGTGGTGACGGCGGTCATCGCGCCGGCGCACATCCGGTCGATGGCGAAGCCGGGCACGGTCTTGGGCAGGCCGGCCAGCAGGGCGGCGGTGCGGCCGATGGTCAGGCCCTGGTCACCGATCTGGGTGGTGGCGGCGATGGCCACCTCCTCCACCTTCTCCGGCGGAAGTTGCGGGTTGCGGCGCATCAGCTCGCGGATGCAGCGGATCACCAGATCGTCGGCGCGGGTGTTGGCGTACATCCCACCCGCCTTGCCGAACGGGGTACGGACGCCGTCGACGAAGACGACATCCCGGACTTCACGGGGCACTTGGAGCCTCCCTCGGCACGGGCATTTCCCCGGATGCTACTCGCCAGTAACCAGACGTGGCACCACCCCCCGCGTGGCCCACCTCACACCCCGGCCGCGGCCGTCACTGCTGCGGGGTGTGCAACGCCTCTGTCAACGCGGGCAGGAGCAGCCCGATCTGCCACTCCCGGGCACCGAAGCCGCGCAGCGTCTCCGCGACCGTCTCGTCGGTGATCTCCGCTGGCGGCTGCCACGCCAGCCGGCGGATCGAGTCCGGCGCGATCAGGTTCTCCGCCGGCAGCCGGTGCGCCCCGGCGGTGCCGACCACCACCTCCCGGGCCCGGGCCAGCCGCCCGGCCGCCACCGGGTCGCGTTCGGCCCACCGGTGCGGCGGAGGCGGACCCTCCACCGCCGGGCTCACCGGCAGCGCGTCGTCCGGCAACTGGCGCGCGTCGTCCAGCGCCGCCAGCCAGGTACGCGCCAGCCGGCGCACCGACCGCCCACCGAACCCGGGGAGCGTGAGCAGCGTCTTCTCGTCCTTCGGGTCCAGCTCGGCGGCGGCCACGATGGCCGAGTCGGGCAGCACCCGGCCCGGCGCGGCGTCCCGGCGGGAGGCGATCTGGTCCCGCGCGTACCAGAGGGAACGCACCCGGGCCTGGGCCCGCGCGCCGCGCACCCGGTGGATGCCGGACGTGCGCCGCCACGGCTCGGCGCGGACGCGCGGCGAGGCGCCGTTGCGCACCAGCGCGTCGAACTCCTCCGCCGCCCAGCCCGACTTGCCCTGCCGCTGCAACTCCTCGTCCAGCGAGTCGCGCAGGTCGACGAGCAGTTCGACGTCGAGCGCCGCGTACGTCAGCCAGGACTCCGGCAGCGGCCGGCTCGACCAGTCGGCGGCGGAGTGGTGCTTCTCCAGGCTGAACCCGAGCAGCTGTTCGGTCAGCGCGGCCAGGCCGACCCGCTCGAAACCGGCCAGCCGGGCGGCCAGTTCGGTGTCGAACAACCGGCGCGGGCGCAGCCCCACCTCGGCCAGGCAGGCGAGATCCTGGCTGGCCGCGTGCAGCACCCACTCGGTCTCGGCGATCACCGCGTCCAGGGCGGACAGGTCGGGCAGCGGCAGCGGGTCGATGAGCGCGGTGCCGGCGCCGCCGCGGCGCAGCTGCACCAGGTAGGCGCGCTGGCTGTAGCGGTAGCCGGAGGCGCGTTCGGCATCGAGGGCCACCGGGCCGGTGCCGGCCGCGAAGCGGGCCACGACCTCGTCCAACTCGGCAGGTGTGGCCACCGGGGCGGGCGTGCCGTCGCGCGGCGCGGTCAGAGGGACGGCCGCGCCCGTGTCGGTCTCGGACCCCGCGTCCGCCGGCTCCGGCAGGGCCGACGTCGGCTGGGCGGACGCCTCCCCGGTACGGCTTTCGGCGGCCCGACGGCGCAGGGGTGGTTCGTCGGTCACCTGACAACCCTAGTAGGCCGGACGATCCGGTGTGCGCAGCCGGTCCGGCGTGTGTCGGCGCGATGGCCGTCAGGTGACCGGAAAGGTGCGGGTTGCGGGGCCGTGAGAGGGTCGGACAAGGGGGAAGACAAAGCCCGTTCCCGCCGGTACGGTCCATCGAGCCGCGAACGGCGTACGGGTGCCGCAGCGGGTCGGGGGGCGTCGGCGAAGCCGACGGGGAGGACGGTCGAGCATGACAGGCGGGTACGGAACCGGCGACGACGTGCCGGGGCACGGCGGCGGCGACACGGCAGCCGACCGGCCGGGGCCGCTGCCGCCGCGCTTCGCCCCGCCCGCCGGTTCGGCCCCGGTGCCGGGATCGTTCCCCGGTGGATCCGAGTGGGCCGGCACCCCCGGCTACCCGGCGCGGGCCGCGGTCCAGCCGCCCGCCGGCTACCCGGGTCTCCCGGACCCGGCCGGCACGCCGCAGCCGACGCCCTACGCGGCCTCGTCCGGCGTCGCGACCCCGCCCGCCACGGCCCAGCCGGGCCAGCCGTCCTACGGCACCACGCCGTCCGAGCCGGGCCGGTCGTCCTACGGCACCGCACCTGGCCAGCCGTCCTACGGCTCCGCGCCGGCCCAGCCGTCCTACGGCTCCGCGCCGGGCCAGCCGTCGTCCTTCGGCGCCGTACCGGCGCAGACCTCCCGGTCCGCCGCCCCGGCGTACCCGGGCCAGCCGGCCGCGTCACCGTCGTATCCGGGCCAGCCGGTCTCCGCGTCACCGTCCTATCCGGGCCAGCCGGCCGCGTCACCGTCCTATCCGGGCGGGCCGGGCTCGTCGTCGTACCCGGACCGGGCGCCCGCCGCACCGTCGTATCCGGGCCTGTCCGGCAGCGGCCCGTCGTACCCCGGCCAGCCGGTGTCCGCGCCCGCCTACCCGGGGCAGCCGGTGTCGGCGCCGTCCCAGCCCGGTTCCGCGTACCCCGGTCAGGCGGCCCCCGTCGGCGGCCCGGCCGGCTTCGGTGCGCAGCCGGCGCGGCGCAGCCGGGTGGCGGTGGTGGCGCTGGCCCTTGCCGCCGTGCTGACGGTGGTCACCGGCGTGCAGGCGTACCAGATCTACCGGCTCGACGACCGGCTCGCCGCCGCCGACAAGCGGATGGCCGAGGGGCAGGGCACGGACGCCAGCCGGCTCGACGGCCTGGAGCAGCGCGCCGGCAGCCTGGAGAAGAAGGCCGGCGCGGCCTTCAACCCGGAGGCGGTGGCCAGCGCGGTGCTGCCGAGCGTGTTCCGGGTGCGGGCCGGGCAGTTCACCGGTACGGCGTTCGCCGTCGGCAAGGCCCCGTCCGGCGGCGGCACCACGCTGCTGACGAACTTCCACGTGGTCGAGTCGGTCTTCACCGCGGGTGAGCGCAAGGTGTTCCTGGAGCGCAAGGACCAGCGGTTCGAGGCGACCATCATCGCCACCGACAAGGACAAGGACCTGGCGCAGCTGCAGACCACCGCCAAGTTCACCGGGCTGGTCGCGGCCCGCGACCCGGTGCGGTCGGGTCAGCAGATCATCGTGGTCGGCGCGCCGCTCGGGTTGCAGGACAGCGTCACCACGGGCGTGGTCAGCGCGTTCCGCGAGGACGAGCGCGGCGGCGGCCCGGTGATCCAGTTCGACGCGCCGATCAACCCGGGCAACTCCGGCGGCCCGGTGATCAACGGCTCGAAGGAGGTCGTCGGCATCGCCACGGCCAAGGCCCGCAACGCCGAGGGCATCGGGCTCGCGGTGCCGATCAAGACCGCCTGCGACCGGTTCCGGCTCTGCTGACCGGTGGCCGCACCGGCCCGGCCGCACCGCATCGACCCCGGCCCATCGGGCCACCCCGCGGGGGACCAGCACATCTGGAGGAACGACATGTCCTACCCACCGGCCGGGGGCGACAACCCGCCCCCGGCGCCGGGGGGCACGGTCTACGGCAACCCGTACGGCAGCCGGCCCGCGCCCCAGCAGTACGACCCGAACCAGCCAGCGCCGACGTTGCACCAGCCCACCGTGTCCGACGGCGCCCCCGGGTACGGCGGATACCAGCCCGCCACGCCGGGACAGCCGGGATACGCGCCCGGCGCCGCCCCGGTGCCCCCGCCGGCGCAGCCGATGTCGGCGCCGCCGGTCTCCGTCCCGCCGGTCTCCGCCCCCGGCTACGCGCAGCCGATGTCGGTCCCGCCCGCGTCGGCTCCGCCGGTGTCCGGCCCCGGCTTCGGGCCGCCGCCGATGTCCGGGCCGCCCGGCCCGTACGGCCCGGTGGGTGCCCCGCCGGCCACCGGCGGCGGCAGGAAGTGGGCGGCGCTGGTGCTCGGCCTCGTCGCCGCGCTGCTGTTCGTCTTCGGCGGCGTGATGACGTTCCTGTACGTCTCCACGAACGGCGAGCTGGACAAGTCCCGGCAGACGGTCAGCCAGCGGGACGGCACGATCTCGGCGAACCAGCAGGAGATGGAGAAGCTCAAGGGTGAGCTGAAGGCGGTCCAGGAGCGGCTGTCGGACACCCAGCAGGACCTGACCGGCACCAAGAACGACCGGGACGAGCAGGCCCGGCAGAAGAAGGTCATCGCGAACTGCCTGGACAAGCTGACCACGGCCATGGCGGCGGCGTCGCGCGGCGACCGGGCCGCCTTCGAGGCGGCCAGCAAGGGCCTGGACAAGATCTGCGACGAGGCCGAGAACTACCTCTGACCGGCGTCCACCGAAGGCCGTCCCGGTTCGTCCGGGGCGGCCTTTCGTGTGTCCCCGGGCGGGGTGCGGTCAGGCGGCGCCGGCGGAGCGGCGGGTGGGCAGCGCGGTGACGCCGGGCGGCGGCAGGCCGGCTGTGGAGGCCAGCAGCGTGCACCAGCCGAGCAGGTGCGGGCCCAGGTCGGCGCGCAGCGGCGTCCAGGAGGCGCGGATCTCGATGTCACCGGCGGCGGGCGGCCCGGCCAGCTCGCCGAAGCGGGTGGAGAGCGTCTGGGTGACTGTGCCGCCGATCGCCCGGTGCCCGGCGCCCTGCGCGTCGAGCGCGTCGGTCAGCCAGGTCCAGCCGACACCGGGCAGCAGCGGATCGCTGGCCAGGTCGACCTCCAGTTCGGCGGTGACGTATGTGACCAGCCGCAGCGTGCCCTGCCACGCCTCGTGCCCGGCCGGGTCGTGCAGCAGGATCAGCCGGCCGGTGGCCACCTCGTCGTCGTCGCGCATCACGGCGGCGGAGAGCGCGAACGCGTACGGGGCCAGCCGCTGCGGCGCGCCGACCTCCTCCAGGATGATCTCCGGTCGGGGTGTGGCCGATCGCAGCCCCGCGACCGCGCGGGCGAACGTTTCCGGGAGCGCGATCGGGGGGGCCATGCGGGCAGCCTATGCCGCGCTCACCGCGCGGCGCGCGACGGCGCGCCGGGTGATCGACGGTTAAGAAGGGGCCCTTCCGCTACCGGAGGCGTTAAGCGGGGGCCCTTCCTTCTACGTCACAAATGCGGACGGTGAACGCGGGCGCGCACCGGGGGCGTGGCACGATTGCCGCGATGACCACCGACACCACGGGCACTGCCGCCCGAGACGGAGAACCCCGCCGCGGCGGGCCGGCCGACTCGCCCTTCGTCCGCGCCTGCCGGCGCGAGCCGGGCCCGCACACCCCGGTCTGGTTCATGCGCCAGGCCGGCCGGTCGCTGCCGGAGTACCGGGAGATCCGGGCCAACGTGCCGATGCTGGAGTCCTGCCGCCGGCCCGACCTGGTCACCGAGATCACGCTCCAGCCGGTGCGCCGGCACGGCGTGGACGCGGCGATCCTGTTCAGCGACATCGTGGTGCCGGTCGCAGCGGCCGGCATCGACCTGGACATCGTGCCCGGCACCGGCCCGGTGGTGGCCGAGCCGGTCCGTACCGCCGCCGACGTCGAGCGGATCACCCCGATCGGCCGCGACGACGTGTCGTTCGTGGACGAGGCGGTCCGCCGGCTCGTCGTCGAGCTGGGCGACACCCCGCTGATCGGCTTCGCCGGCGCCCCGTTCACGCTCGCCAGCTACCTGGTCGAGGGCGGCCCGTCGCGTACGCACGCCAAGACCAAGGCGCTGATGTACGGCGACCCGGAGCTGTGGCACGCGCTGTGCGCGCGGCTGGCCGAGGTGACGCTGGCGTTCCTCCAGGTGCAGATCGACGCCGGGGTCTCCGCGGTGCAGCTGTTCGACTCGTGGGCCGGCGCGCTCTCCGAGGCGGACTACCGCCGCTTCGTGTTGCCGCACTCGACGTACGTGCTGGGCGGCCTCGCCGACGCCGGTGTGCCGCGGATCCACTTCGGGGTGGGCACCGGCGAGCTGCTCGGCGCGATGGGCGAGGCCGGCGCCGACGTGGTGGGCGTGGACTGGCGGACGCCGCTCGACGTCGCCACCGGCCGGATCGGGCCGGACAAGGCGGTGCAGGGCAACCTCGACCCGACGGTGCTGCTCGCCGGATGGCCGGTGGTGGAGACCGAGGTGCGGCGCATCGTCGAGCAGGGCCGGGCCGCTCCCGGCCACGTGTTCAACCTCGGTCACGGCGTCCTGCCGGAGACCGACCCCGAGGTGCTGACCCGGGTGGTCGCGCTGGTGCACGAGCTGACCGCGCGACCGGAGCGCTAGGAGGAGACAGTGGTGCGACCGTGGCGGGTGGCGATCGTCGGTGGCGGGATCACCGGGCTGGCCGCCGCCGTCCGGTTGCGCGACCGGGCGCCCGAGGGCACCGAGATCACCGTGTACGAGCAGTCCGGCCGCCTCGGCGGCAAGCTGCACACCGGTGAGCTGGCCGGCGGCCCGGTCGAGTTCGGCGCGGAGTCGTTCCTGATGCGCGACCCGGCCGGTGGCGAGTCGGCGGCGGTGACGCTGGCCCGCCGCCTCGGACTGGACGCGTCGATCGTGCACCCGACCGTCGGGCAGGCGGCCCTGCTCGTCGACGGCACGTTGCGCCAGGTCCCGGGCGGGACGCTCGTCGGCGTACCCGGGGATCTGGACAAGGTGGCGGCGGTCGCGCCGCCGGCCGCGGACGCCGACCGCGACGCGGGCCACCCGCTGCTGGCCGAGGGTGAGGACACCTCGGTCGGTGAGCTGGTCCGCAAGCGTCTCGGAGACGCGGTGGTGGAGCGGCTGGTCGACCCGATGCTCGGCGGCGTGTATGCCGGGCGGGCCGACGACCTGTCGCTCGTCACCACGATGCCGGCGCTGGCCCGCGCGGCCCGCGCCGAGCACACGCTGGTCGGTGCGGTACGCGCCGCGCAGGCCGCCGCGCCGCGCGCGCCCGGCGCACCGGTCTTCGGCACGCTCGCCGGTGGGCTGAGCACGCTGGTCGAGGCGGCGGCGGCGGCGAGCGGGGCGACGATCCGCCGGGGCGCCGCGGTACGCGAGTTGCGCCGCACCCCGGACGGCTGGCGGCTCACAGTCGGGCCGACCCGCGACGCCGAGCACGTCGAGGCGGACGCGGTGGTGCTCGCGGTGCCGGCCCGCCCGGCCGCCCGGCTGCTCGCCGCCGCCGCGCCCGAGGCGGCCGGCACGGTGGGCGCGCTCGACTACGCGAGCGTCGCCCTGATCACCCTCGCGCTGCCGGGGCCGGCCCTGCCGGAGCTGTCCGGCTTCCTGGTGCCGGCCGGCGAAGGGCTGACGATCAAGGCGTCCACGTTCTTCACCACCAAGTGGGGGCACCTGCGGCGGCCGGACGGGCTGGCGCTGGTGCGCGCCTCGGTGGGCCGGTACGGCGACGAGACGTCGCTGCAGCTCACCGACGACGACCTGGCCGACACGGTGCACCGGGAGCTGTCGGCGGTGCTCGGCGCGCCGCTGCCGGCGCCGGTGGCCCGGCACGTGCAGCGGTGGGGTGGCGCGCTGCCCCAGTACACGCCCGGGCACACCGCCCGGGTGGCGGCGGTCCGGACGGCGCTGCGCGCCGCCCACCCGACGCTTGCAGTGGCCGGGGCCGGTTACGACGGCGTCGGCATCCCGGTGTGCGTCCGCTCCGGCGAGACGGCGGCCGAAGAGATCATCACGGCACTGGAAGGATCGGCAGCATGACCGAGCAGACCAACGCGGCGCGGCTGCGCGAGCTCAACGAGACCATCCGCTACACGATGTGGTCGGTGTACCGGGCCACCAGCCCGCTGCCGTCGCTGCGGGAGAACGTCGTCGACGAGGTCGAGTCGCTCTTCACCGAGCTGGCCGGCAAGGACGTCACGATCCGGGGCACGTACGACGTGGCCGGGCTGCGCGCCGACGCCGACCTGATGATCTGGTGGCACTCGTCGTCCAGCGACGCGCTGCAGGACGCGTACCTGCGGTTCCGCCGGACCACGCTGGGCCGGGCGCTCACCCCGGTCTGGTCGCAGATGGCGCTGCACCGCCCGGCCGAGTTCAACAAGAGCCACATCCCGGCTTTCCTGAACGACGAGGAGCCCCGCGCCTACCTGTGCGTCTACCCGTTCGTGCGCTCGTACGAGTGGTACCTGCTGCCCGACGCCGAGCGGCGCGAGCTGCTGGCCGAGCACGGCAAGATGGCCCGGGGCTACCCGGACGTGCGGGCCAACACGGTCGCCTCGTTCGCGCTCGGCGACTACGAGTGGATGCTGGCGTTCGAGGCCGACGAGCTGCACCGGATCGTGGACCTGATGCGTGACCTGCGCGCCTCCGGCGCCCGCCGGCACGTACGGGAGGAGATCCCGTTCTACACCGGCCGCCGTCGCTCGGTCGCCGCCATCGTCAACTGCCTGGTGTGAAAGGAAGGGCACCTTCTTAACGCCTGCGGTAGAGGAAGGGGCCCCGCTTAACACCGCGACGGTGTCGAGCAGGGCCCCGACCGGGACGGCGGTCGTCAGGAGGTCGTCGTGCAGGACACGATGCTGGGCACCGGGTTCGTCGCACCGGCCGAGCCGGTGAAGCCGAACGAGGTGCTCGCACCCGGCGCGAGCGAGCCGTTGTAGGCCACGTTGCGTGCCGTGACGAGCGTTCCGCTCGTTGTCACAGTGGCGTTCCACGCCGAGTTGACCTGCTGGCCGTTCTGGTAGTTCCAGCTCACCGACCAGCCGCGGATGGGCGAACCGCTGCCGTTCGTCACCTTCACGTCGGCCTGGAAACCGCCACCCCACGAACCGGTGATCGCGTACGTCGCGGTGCAGCCACCGGCCGGGTTCGGCGTGGTCGGCGGCGGGCTGGTGGGCGGCGTGCTCGTCGGCGGGGTGCTGGTGGGCGGCGTGCTGGTCGGCGGGGTGGTCGGGCCGGACCCGCCGAAGTCCACGTCGCTGCACAGGTAGTAGGACTGGTCCAGGTGGCTGGCCTGCCAGATCGTGTAGACGACGTGCCGGCCGGTGCGGCCCGGCGCGTTCGCCGGGATCTGGATCGACACGCCGTCCACCTCACGCGTCCACTGGCTGGCCGGCGTGTTGCCGATCTGGCCGACCAGTTCCAGGTCGCTCCAGCGCAGCGGCGAGGTGAGCGCGTTGTAGCCCTGCTTGGTCACGTACACCCGGATGTAGTCGGCACCGTGGCTGGCCTGGTCGAAGAACTTGACCCGGAAGTTGTTGGTCACCGGCACGGTCTTCCAGGCGCCGACCGTGTCGAGCGCGTTGTACCGGCCGCTCTGGGTGCGGCCGCCGCTGCAGAGCTGCCCGTCCGGGATGGCGCCCTGGTGGTTGCCGGCCACGCCCTCGCGGAACAGGCCGTTCCAGTTCCACATGGCGTTCGGGTCGGCCTGCCACGCCTGCCAGCACATCGGATCCTGGGTGGCCATGGCCGGGTTCTGGAAGTCACCGCCCCAACGCTGCCAGCAGCTGTAGCTGCGCGACGCCGGGTCGACCACCGACCCGTGCGCCGAGGCCGGGCCGGAGAACGCGGTGGTGAGCAGCGCCGCGACGACCGCGCAGACGCCGAGGATCGCCGCCGCGAGCGGTAGCGGGCGGCGGTACGGAGTGGACATGGAAAGCCTCCGGGAAGGGTGTCGGTGCACGACGCCCGGACTCGGGAGTTGCCCTCTCCCGCGTGGCGGCTCCGCCCGCACGCTGCCACAGAAAGCGACGAACGTCAATGAGTTGGGTCGCGGCGCATCGGAGTGTGCGGGATGCCGTCCTCGACGTAGCCGGGGCCGCTGACCTCGAAGCCGAGCCCTTCGTAGAAGCCGACCAGATGCGTCTGCGCGTCGAGCACGCACGGCCGGTCACCCACCACGGCGAGCGCCTCGGTCATCAGCGCGCCGGCCAGGCCCGCGCCGCGGGCCGCCGGCGCCACCACCACCCGCCCGATCCGTGCGACGCCGCCGGGGTCGGCCAGGATCCGCAGGTACGCGACCACGGCGCCGTCGCGGCTCAGCCACAGGTGGCGGGTGCCGGGTTCGACGTCCCGGCCGTCCAGTTCCGGGTACGGGCAGGACTGCTCGACCACGAACACGTCGATGCGCAGCCGGAGCAGGTCGTGGAAGGTGCTGGTGTCCAGGTCGGCGAAGCTTGCCAGGTGGGACTCGACGGGCATCGGCCCAGGGTAGGCGGCGCGTCTCCGCCCGGTCGTGCTCCCCCTGGCGCGGCACGTCGGCTCGGCGCGCCGGGCCGGCGCGGTCCCGGTGTGCTGGCTCAACGCGCGGCGGTTCGGCGTGGCCGGGCCGGCGCTGCTCAGCCCTTCGACGTGCGCAGCCCGGTGGCGGTGGCGGTGACGGCGCGCTCGAACCAGGTGCCGGTGTCGGCCGCCGAGCGGGTCCAGACCGCGACGCACTGGGTCACCCGGCCCCGGTGCAGGCAGCCGTAGCGGTGCGGGAAGCGCGTGCCGTCGGACACGGTCATGGTCGCCGACACCACCCGGCCCGGCACGCCCAGCCCGGCGGGCAGGTCCCCCGCGGTGTGCCCGGTGGTCACCTGGCCCTCCTCCTCGTCGCGCTCGCACGCCTCCAGCAGGCCGAAGACCTGCCGTACCGCGTCCGCGGCCGTCGGCTCGTCCGGGTAGACCACCGTCTCCTGGGCGATCTCGACGAACTCGCCGGCCGGGGTGCCCTCCGGCGTGACGAAGACCCGGGTGGACGCGACGAGCCGCCGGTCGAGCAGGGGCAGCGGACGACCGCAGGCGACACCGTCGGAGTCGAGCCGCTCACTGGCGTGCTCGGGCTTCTCGGCCAGGCCGGCCAGGTCGCCGGTCGCGGCGTACCGGTCGCGCAGCGCCGCGGCGGCCCCGCCGTCGGTGGGTGAGGGCGCGACGAGCGCCGGATCGGGGGCGGTCGCGGCGCCGGGCTCGGTGGCGGGGGAGCAGCCCGCGAGGACGGTGACGAGTGCCGCCGCGATGATCAACCGTCGGGTCACGGAGGGATGCTAGACGGAGATCGACGCCGGTGCCGCCCCGGGAGCGCCCGCGTCAGGCGGGGCGGGCGCCGACCGCGTCGCGTACCTCGGCGCCCTGCTCGCCCTCGACGGCGCGGGCGCAGTGGGCGCAGCAGAAGAAGCGGCCGGAGACCTCGACGCCGTGCCCGACGATCTTGATCTGGCAGTGCTCGCAGATCGGCGCCATCTTGTGCACCGCGCACTCGAAGCAGTCGAACGTGTGCCGCGACCCGTCGACGGTGCGCACCTCGAACGCCATCCAGTAGTCGTTGCCGCAAACCTCGCAGGCAGCCATGCGAAACCCCCCGAAAACGGACCTGTCATCCGAGAGTCGCGCAGACGACACCTTCGAGCAACCGGAACCGGCGAACCTGATCCGGCCCCACGGCGAGTCGCTCCCGGCGTGTCGCGCGTTGACTGCTGTGACCGCCGAAAATCCCCGGAGGATTCGTGATCAAGCGCAACAAGCTCTTCGGCAACCAGACCCGGGTGACGTTCTCGCTGCCCCGGGACACCCCGGCCGGCACTGTGAGCGTGGTCGGCTGCTTCAACGGCTGGGAGCCCGGCCGGCACGAGCTGGTGCCGCGCCGCGACGGCACGCGTACCGTGACGGTCCGGCTGAAGCCGGGGGAGTACCGCTTCCGCTACCTCGCCACCGGCGGGGTGTGGCTGGACGACGAGGCCGCCGACCAGGTGGACGAGGCCGGCGGCCTGCTGCGGCTCTGACGCCGCCGTCAGCCGGCGCTGGGCTCCAGCCGCACCGAGATCGAGTTGACGCAGTGCCGGGTGTCCTTCGGGGTGAAGCCCTCACCCTCGAAGACGTGCCCGAGGTGGCTGTCGCAGCGCGCGCAGCGGATCTCCACGCGCCGCATGCCGAGCGTGTTGTCCGGGATCTCCTTGACCGCGCCCGGGATGGCGTCGTCGAAGCTCGGCCAGCCGCAGTGCGAGTCGAACTTGTCCTGGCTGCGGAACAGTTCCAGCCCGCAGGCCCGGCAGTGGTAGACGCCGGGGGTCTTGGTGTCGACGTACTCACCGGTCCAGGGCGCCTCGGTGCCGGCCTCGCGGAGCACCCGGAACTCCTCAGGGCTCAGCCGCACGCGCCATTCGTCCTCGGTACGGGGCAGTTCGTTGTCGGAAAGACTCACCGTTCCACGGTACGTCGGGTGTCGGTGGCATCGCATATGGTCGCGTGATGGCGGGCAAGGGTGCGGTCGAGGAGATCGAGGTGGCCGGGCACGCGGTGCGGCTGAGCAGCCCCGATCGGGTGATCTTCCCGCAGCGCGGCTTCACGAAGGCCGACGTCTTCCGCTACTACCTGGCCGTCGGCGACGGGATCATGCGCGCCCTGCGCGACCGGCCGACCACGCTCCAGCGCTTCCCCGACGGCATCGAGGGAGAGATGTTCTTCCAGAAGCGGGTGCCGCAGCGGGGCGTGCCCCCGTGGGTCAGCACCGCGCGGATCGCCTTCCCCAGCGGCCGCCCGGCCGACGAGCTGTGCCCGGCCGACCTGGCGCACGTGGCCTGGGCGGCGCAGATGGGCACAGTGGTGTTCCACCCGTGGCCGGTGCGCGCCGCCGACACCGACCGCCCCGACGAGCTGCGCGTCGACCTCGACCCGCAGCCCGGCACCGACTTCGCCGACGCGGTGACCGCCGCCGGTGAGCTGCGCGGTCTGCTCGACGAGCTGGGCGTGCCCGGCTGGCCGAAGACCTCCGGCGGCCGGGGCGTGCACGTCTACCTGCGCATCCAGCCGCGCTGGACGTTCGTGGAGGTACGCCGCGCCACCATCGCGCTGGCCCGGGAGCTGGAACGCCGTCGCCCCGAGCTGGTCACCACCGCCTGGTGGAAGGAGGAGCGCGGCGAGCGCGTCTTCGTCGACTTCAACCAGATGGCGCGGGACCGCACCATCGCCTGCGCGTACTCGCTGCGCGCCAACGCCCGCGCCACCGTCTCCACCCCCGTCGGCTGGGACGAGCTGCCCGAGGTCGACCCGGACGACTTCCACCTGGGCACGGTGCCGGCCCGATTCGCCGAGCGCGGCGACCCGCACGCCGGCATCGACGACGCCCCGTGGGACATCACGCCGCTGCTGGAGTGGGCCGAGCGGGACGCCGCCGACGGCCTGGGCGACATGCCCTACCCGCCGGAATACCCGAAGATGCCCGGCGAGCCCAAGCGGGTCCAGCCGTCGAAGGACCGCGACCGCCCGCGCCCCTGACGCGGTCCCTGGTCCGGTCTCGTTTTCGGCGAGTGGAACGTCATGGGTGTCTCCGAGGCCCTGAGACACCCGTGACGTTCCACTCGACCGCGGAGTGGGCGCGGCGTGGGGTGGCGCGGCGTGCGCCGCGTTCGGGTGACCACGGCTCAGGCGGGAGCGGTGAGCATGCTTCGCACGGTGGCCACGATGTGCCGGGAGCGGCGGTAGAGGTCGGTGGCGGTGTAGACCCGCATGCGCCAGCCGTGCTCGGCCAGCCAGTTGAGCCGTGATCGATCGTGGTGCAGCCGGCCGGGGTCGAGGTGGGATCCGCCGTCGTACTCCAAGCCGATCCGCCGGTCGCGATAGCCCAGGTCGAGGCGGTAGATCGGGATCCCGTCCCGGTCGGGAACCCACAGCTGCGGCTCCGGAGGCGGCAGCCCGCCGTCGATCAGCAACAGACGCAACTGGCTCTCCTGGCGGCACTCCGGGCGCGGGTCGGCGAGCGCGATCAGTTCCCCCGCCTGCCGTACTCCCCGCAGGCCGGCGTGCCACGCCACCTCGGTGAGCAGGTCCTCGCGGCGGCAGGCGCCGACACGGAGGCACAGGTCGAGCACCGGCAGCGCGTCCGCCCGCCGGATCACCCGGGCCAGATCCACGGCGCAGCGGGCGGCGGGCGCGCAGGGGATGCCGGCGATCTCCACCGCGTCCGGCACCGGCAGCACCGTCTGATGCGTCGCCACGCCCCGGATCCGCCGGGCACTCACACCGGGCGGCACGATCACGTGCACCCGGTCGCCGGGCACCGCCCCGAACCGGTGCAGTCGCGCGCCGGTGTGGAATCCCGCGACGGTTCCCGGCGGCAGTCGCCGGAACAGCGCGCGCAACCGGCTCGTCTCGTCGTCGGTGCAGCCGTAGACACCCCGGGACAGCCGGCCCAGCAGTCCCGCCCCCACCTGGTGCCGTACCGCCCCGCGGCTCATCCCGCCCGCCAGCAACTCCCCGTACCGCCACACCCGCCCACCTTCCCGCCCGCCGCCCGCAAAGTCCGCCCCTGTGGACAGCCGTCCCCTCCGCGCCGGTGCTCCCCGTCGATCTTGGAGTTGTGGTCGTTCCCAAAAGCCACATAGAGCGCATTCGAGGTGCCACAACTCCAAGATCGACGGGGACGGGCGGCGGCGGGGCGGCGGCGGGGCGGCGGCGGGGTGGGGAAGGGGGCCGGGGGGACCGATAACGATCATGTAACGGGCGCGAACCTTTTGGTGGGCGTCACTGCTCTCTCTCGGCATCGGCCCGCCGGGGCCAGGAGAGGACGTCGGATGAAGCTGGTGTGGAGGCGGGCGATAGAGGCCCGTGGGCTGCTGCTCGCCGCCGCTGTCGCGGCACTCGTCGCGGTCGCGTTGGTCACCGGGCTCTCCGACTACAACCGCCGGGCCGTCGAGGCGGGCGCCCGGGCGGTGCTCGACGCCGCACCGGCCGAGGAACGCAGCCTGCTGATCAGCGGCTCCGGTGGTGCCGACGCCGCCGCGTTCGCCGAGCGGGACCGGGCGGTACGGGCACAGTTCGCGAAGGGGCTCGGCGGCGCCCCGGTCACAGTGGCCGCGAGCCGCTCCGGGACCGGGCGGGAGCTGACCGGTGACGTGGGCGCCGCCCGTACCGACGACGATCCGATGTTCGCCAACCTGGCCACGCTCGACGACCTGCCGGCGCACGCCGAGCTGGCCGCCGGGGCGTGGCCGGTGCCCGGCAGCAACCCGTTGCAGGTGACGTTGCCGGAGAAGGTGGCCGCGCAACTGAGCCTGGAGGTCGGGGAGCGGGTGCCGCTGTACGACAGGGGCGCGGAGCGCGCCGGCACCGTGGTGGTCGTCGGCACGTGGCGGCCGCGGGACGCGTCCGAGGCGTACTGGCGTCTCGCCCCGGGGGTGGGGGAGAGCCAGGGCGACGCGGAGATCACGTCGTACGGGCCGTTCGCGCTCGACCCGGCCGACTTCGCCCGCACCTTCCCGGGCTCCACCTCGGCGGCCTGGGTGGTCGACCCCGACCTGGTGGCGGTCGAGCCGGCCCGGCTGCCCGCCGTGACCACAGCGCTCGACGAGATCACCGCGAAGCTGCCCGAGGCCACCGGCCTGGGCTCCTCGACACAGCAGGTCAGCCACCTGGACCGGCTCGTCGACCGGCTCAGCCGGGCCGACCTGGTGGGCCGGTCCGCGCTGCTCACCCCGCTGCTGCTGATCGTGGTGCTCGGCGGGTACGCGCTGGTGCTGGTGGCGGCGCTGCTGAACGAGGACCGGCGGGCGCAGACCGCGCTGCTGCGGGCCCGGGGTGCCGCCCGGGGGCAGATCGCCGGGCTGGCCGTACGCGAGGCGACGCTCGTGGTGGCGCCGGCGCTGCTGCTGGCCCCGGCGCTGACCGGGCAGGCGATCCACTACCTGGGCGCGGACCTGGGGCTGGCCGACGGTGACCTGGCCCGGGTGTGGGTGGTGGCGGTCGGCGCGGCGGTGGGCTGCCTGCTCGCCATGGTGCTGCCGGCGATGCGCCGGGCGGGCACGTACGTCGCGGACATGGCGTCCCGGTCGCGGCCCTCCCGGGGAGCGGCCGTGCAGCGGGCGAGCGTGGACATCGCGCTGGTGGCCCTCGCCGTGCTCGCCTGGACGCAGCTGCGGCAGTACTCCTCGCCGCTCGCCGGCGCGAACGGCAGCCTCGGCATCGATCCGCTGCTGGCCGCCGCGCCCACCATCGGCGTGCTGGCCGGCGCGGTGATCGCGCTGCGGCTGCTGCCGCCGACCACCCGGCTCGCGGAACGCTTCGTCGACCGGCGGACGTGGAACGCCACCATGTTCGGCATGTGGCAGGCGGGCCGGCGCCCGCACGCCGGGCCGGTGCTGCTGCTCGCGCTCGCGGTCGGCGGCAGCACGCTCGCCTGGTCGCTGGTGGCCTCCTGGGAACGCTCGCAGCGGGACCAGGCACAGCACACGGTCGGCGCGGACCTGCGGCTGACCGAACGGGACGGCACCGCCCCCGCGGACCGGGCCGCCCAGCTGGCCGCCGTGCCCGGCGTGGACCGGGTGCTGCCGGCCTGGCGCGACGACGTACGCCTGGGCCGTGAGGCCCGGCCGGCCACAGTGGTGGCGTTCGACGCCGCCGCCGCGAAGGGGATGATCCGGCTCGACGACGCCGGCGGTGACGCGTCCACCGGCGCCCTGCTGGACCGGCTCGCGAACGGCCGGACCGCGCCGGCCGGCGGCGTCCTGCCCGAGGGGGCGAAGACGCTGTCCGGCACCGTGCGCACCCCGGTCGAGAGCATGTACGAGCGGCCCCGGGTGGCTGTCACCGCGTTGTTCGCCACCGACGCCGGGGCCACCTGGCGGGTCCGGCTCGCCGAGGGGGACGGCGACGGTAAGCCGGTGCGCTTCTCGGTGCCGCTGCCGGACAGCGGCGGCGTCCCGCTGCGCCTGGCCGGTTTCGAGGCCGACGGCGGTGACGCCACCGGCAGCTCGTACCGGCTGCTCCTGGACGAGCTGCGGCTCACCGACGCCGCCGGGGCGGCCCTGAAGCTGCCGGTGGAGGGGTCCTGGCGGGTGATCGACCCGGGCGCCGGGCCGCGCGACACCGCCGAGGCGAGCCCGACCCGGATCGACGGGACGCAGGGCTTCGACGTGCCGGCCGGGCTGTTGCAGTTCGCCCGGGTGCCCTCGTCCCGGTTCGCGCTGGTGCCGCAGGCGCCGGACCGTCCGGTGCCGGTGCTCGTCACCCCCGGCGTGGCCGCCGCGATGAGCCTCAAGACCGGCGACACCGTCAAGCTGTCGGTCGCCGAGGTGCCGGTCGAGGTCACAGTGGTCGGCCAGGTCGCCGCGGTGCCCGGCACCGGGGGCGACGGGGTGCTGCTGGACCTGCCCACCGCCACCACACAACTCCTCGAACGCAGCGGCGGCGTCCGGCCGGTGGCCGAGTGGTGGCTGGGCACCACTCCCGGCGGGCACACCGCCGCCGCTGACGCGCTCGCCTCGACCGGCGGCACGGTGCTGCTCGACCGGCGGGCGGTGGCCGCGGAGGCCGCCGAGGATCCGTACTGGCAGGGCGCGCGCACCGGGCTGCTGGCCGCCGCGCTCGGCTCGGTGCTGCTCGCCCTGGTCGGTCTGGCGGTCGACGTCTGGGCCACCACCCGGCGCCGGCTCACCGAGTTCGCCGTGTTCAACACGCTCGGCGCGAACACCCGGCTGCTCGCCCGCGCGTACCTCGCGGAACAGACGTTCCTGGCCGCGATCGGCGTCGGCGTCGGGATGCTCGTCGGCGCCCTCGTCGCGGCCACCATGGTGCCGCTGGTGATCCTCACCCCGGCCGCCGGCCGGCCGGTGCCCGAGGCGGCCTTCACAGTGCCCTGGCTGCCGATCGGGACGACAGCCGCCGGGCTGCTGCTCGCCGCGCTCGCCTTCGCCGCCCTCATCACCACAGGCATCCGCCAGCGGGTCGCCGCCGCGCAGCTCCGGATCGGAGGAGAACGATGAGCCTTCCTGGTGCCGCGCGCCGGGTACGCGCATACGGAGGGCAGTTCCTGCTGCTCGCCGTCCTGACCCTGGTGACCGCCCTGCTGATCACCGGCGTGCCCCGGGTCGCCGACCGGCTGACCGGGCAGGGGCTCACCGAGTACGTCGCAGGGCAGCCGGTGGCCCGCCGCGACCTCACGTACAGCACCGCGCCGACCGCGTTCCCGCCGTCGACCCGGACCGCCGTGACCGGTCACGCGGCCGAGCTGGCGGGGATCGAGGAGGCGATGCCCGGCGTGGTCCGGGACACCATCGGCCAGCGCTGGTACGTCGCCCAGACCGTGCCCGGACGGCTGCGCGGCCCGACACTCGCCCCCGAGAAGGGGCTCATCGACGTGCACCTGCGCGCCGGTACCGGCATCAAGGAGGCGGCCACACTGGTCGACGGGCGGTGGCCGGAACGTCCCGTCGCCCCGGCCCGCACGGTCGAGGTGACGCTCGCCGAGACGATCGCCGGCACGCTCGGCGTGAAGACCGGCGACCGGTTCCTGCTCCTGATGCTCGACCCGGACGACAACGTGCTCAAGTCCCTCCCGGTCCACCTGGTCGGTGTGTGGCGGCCGAACGACCCGGCCGACGGTGTCTGGGACACGCTGCCGTCGATGCTCAAGCTCTCCCCGCCCGAGGGCGACGGCGACCCGTTCGTGGGCGTCGCCTACACCGCCGACGGCGGCGTCGACGAGGCCGGCGCGACCGGCTGGCCGGTCAGCTTCGGCTGGCGGTACCGGATCGCCCCGGACCGGCTCGAACCCGGCCGTCTCGACGCGCTGATCGCCGGCGTCGACGGGCTGGACCGGGCCCGGCCCGCCCAGATCGAGATGACCCTCACCCAGGGCGTGGACATCCCGCTGCGGCGCTTCGCCGACGCGCTCGCCGCCGCGCGTACCCTGCTCGCGGTCATCGCCGCCGGGCTGCTCGCCACGCTGGCCGGGCTGACGCTGCTGGCCGCCCGGCTGGCCGCGCGCCGCCGCCGCGCCGAGTTCCACCTGATCCGGGCACGCGGCGGCTCGACCGGCGCGGTGCTGCGCCGCGGCCTGGCCGAGTCGCTGCTGGTGCTGCCGGCCGCGGCCGGGATCGGCTGGCTGCTCGGCGGGCTGCTGCCCGGCACCGGGGCGTCGTGGCGCTGGGTGGTGATCGCCGCGCTCCTGGCCACGCTGCTGCCGCCGCTCGCCGCGCTCGCCGTCGGCCGCCGAGCCGGTGGACGTGCCGACCTGGGCGGCCGGTCACCCGCCATCCGGCTCACCGTCGAGGTGGTAGTGCTCGGGCTCGCCGTGCTCGGCGCGTTCCTGCTGCGCCGCCGCGGGCTCACCGCCGGTTCGGTGGACCCGCTGCTGGTCTCCGTGCCGGTGCTGCTGGCGATCGCGGCGGCGCTGCTGGCGCTGCGCGCGTACCCCTGGCCGTTGCGGCTGGTCAGCCGCGTCGCCGCCCGGGCGCCCGGCAGCGTCGCGTTCCTCGGCACCGCCCGGGCGGGCCGGGCCGCGACCACCGGGCCGCTGGTCGTGGTGGTGCTGGCCGTCGCCACCGCCGCGTTCTGCGGCGTGGTGGCGACCGGCATCGAGACCGGCCGGGACACCGCCGCCGCCCAGGCCGTGCCCGGTGACCTGCTGGTACGCGGGGAGCGCTTCACGCCGGACACCGCGGAGAAGCTGGCTGCGCTGCCCGGGGTACGCGCTGTCGCGCCGCTGCTCACAGTGCCGGCCGAACGTCCGTACGCTGACCGCGCCGGACGCCCCGCCCCGGTCACCGAGCTGCGCGTGGTGCTCGTGGACGGCGAGCGGTTCGCCGACGTGGCACGGGAGGCCGGCGTACCGGTGGACGTGCCCGACCCGGTGCGGGCCCGCACCGACGGGAGCACGCCGCTGCCGGCGCTGGTGTCTCCGGCGGTGGCTGGGGAACTGGCCGACGCCGGGCTCGCCGACGCCCGAGGTGAGCGGCCCGCCTGGCTGGACGTGCAGGGCAACCGGCTGCCGGTGCGGACCGCCGCCACAGTCGACGAGTTCGCGCTCGTGGGCGAGGGCATACGCCGGTTCGTGGTGCTGCCGTGGCCGGCGTTGCCGGCCGACGCCCCGCACCAGCTCGCGCCCACCGGTTTCGTGCTCGCCGGGTCCGGCGTGGACGCGGCCGAGGTGGACCGGGTCGCGAGCGACGGGCAGCGGCGCTACCTGCGCATCGGCGAGGTCGACGCCGGGGACAAGGCCCGCGCGCCGGAGGTGACGACCCGTTCGGCAGTGCGCGCCGACCTGGGCGGCACCGGCGTGAACGGCCTGCTGGTGTTCGGGTTCGTGCTCGGCGCCGGGGGCGGCGCCGCGCTGGGGCTGCTCGGGCTCGCGCTCGCCGTGCTCGCCGGGGCCCGCTCGCGCGGTCAGGTGCTGTCCCGGCTGCGCACGATGGGCCTGTCCCGCCGTCAGTGGCGCGGACTGCTGATGGTGGAGCTGACGCCGCTGGTGCTGGTGTCGGTGCTCACCGGAGCGGTGGTCGGCGCGTTGCTGCCGCTGCTGCTCACACCGGTGCTCGGGCTGCCCGCCTTCACCGGGGGCGTGGACGTGCGCCCGAGTTTCGAACCCGGCCTGGTGGCCGGGGTGTCGGTCCTGGCCATGCTGGCCCTCGGCTTCGCGATCACCGTGGAAGCCGTGAACAACCGCCGGTTGCGCCTCGGCGAGGTGCTGCGGCTCGGAGAGGAGAGCTGACATGACCGCGACCGCTTCCGGCCACCCGGGCCCGGCGCGTCTCACGCCGCGTGACGAACCGTCGTCGGCCGTACCGGACCTGGCGTCGCTGCAACAGCGCGCCGCCCAGCGGGCCGCCGAACGGGCCGGCGGGCGCGACCGGCTGCGCGGGCACATCGTCTGCGACGGCCTGGTGCGCATCTTCAAGACCGAGGGCGTCGAGGTCGTCGCGCTCCAGGGCCTCGACCTGGTGATCGACCGGGGCGAACTGGTCGCGATCGTCGGCGCGTCCGGCTCCGGCAAGTCGACGCTGCTGAACATCCTGTCCGGGCTGGACACCCCGACCGCGGGCATCGCCCGGGTCGCCGACTACGACCTGCTGTCGCTGTCGAACAAGCGGCGGCTCGCGTACCGGCGGGACGTGGTCGGCTTCATCTGGCAGCAGACCGGCCGCAACCTGCTGCCGTACCTGACCGCGCTGGAGAACGTGGAACTGCCGATGAAGCTGGCCGGCCGGGCCGGCGGAGGGCGCAAGCGGCGGGAACGCGCCCGTGAGCTGCTGGACATGGTGGGCGTCGGCTACTGCGCCGACCGCCGGCCGGGCCAGATGAGCGGCGGCGAGCAGCAGCGCTGCGCGGTCGCCGTGGCGGTGGCGAACGACCCGGAGATCCTCTTCGCCGACGAGCCGACCGGTGAGCTGGACGAGGCCACCGGCGCCGAGGTCTTCGCCGCGCTGCGCACCATCAACGCCGAACTGGGGGTCACCATCGTGGTGGTCACCCACGACCACGCCGTGGCCGGCCAGGTCCGCCGTACCGTCGCGATCCGCGACGGCCGGACCGCCTCCGAGGTACGCCGGACCGCGCGCGTCACCGCCGACGGCGGCACCGAGATGGTCAGCGAGGAGTACGCGGTGCTCGATCGCACCGGCCGGATGCAACTGCCGGCGCAGTTCGTGGAGGCGCTGTCCCTGCGCGACCGGGTCCGGCTCAACCTGGAACCCGACCACGTCGAGGTGCGCCCCGGCGACCGGGCGCACGGCGAGGAGAGTGAGTGATGACCGACCAGACAGTGGTGCTGCCGGCGGTGCCGGGGACGGCCGTCGACGACGTGGTCCGGGTCGAGGGGGTGAGCCGCACCTTCGGCAAGGGTGAGCACGCGGTGCACGCCGTGCGGGACGCCTCGTTCACGGCGGGACGCGGCGAGCTGGTCGCCGTCCGGGGCCGCTCCGGCGCCGGCAAGACCACGCTGCTGAACCTGGTCGGCGGCCTGGACCGGCCGGACGCCGGGCGGATCCGGGTGGCCGGGCACGACGTCACCGCCGCAGGTGAGCGGGAGCTGCTGTCGTTGCGCCGGGGCACCATCGGGTTCGTGTTCCAGACGTTCGGCCTGGTGCCGATCCTGTCCGCGGCGGAGAACGTCGGGGTGCCGCTGCGGCTGGCCAAGGTGCCGGCGGCCGAGCGGGAGCAGCGGGTCGCGGTGCTGCTGGAGCTGGTCGGGCTGGGCGGGCACGCGGCGCAGCGCCCGTACGAGCTGTCCGGCGGGCAGCAGCAGCGGGTGGCGGTGGCCCGGGCGCTGGCGAACGAACCGGACCTGCTGATCGCCGACGAGCCGACCGGTCAGCTCGACTCCGAGACCGGGCGGTCGATCATGGACCTGCTGCGTGCGGTGGTGCACGCCCGGGGCATGACAGCGCTCGTCGCCACGCACGACCCGGCGCTCATCGAGCTGGCCGACCGTACGCTCACACTGCGCGACGGCCGGCTGGTGTCGGAGGACTGATCCGGGTGCCGGGCCGCGCGCCTCCGGGCGGCGGCCCGGTGCCGGGTCAGAGCGCCAGCTTCATGCCCTCGTGGCTGGCCACGAAGCCCAGGTCGCGGTAGAACCGGTGCGCGTCGGCGCGCTGCTTGTCGGTGGTGAGCTGCACCAGCGCGCAGCCGTGTTCCCGGGCCCTGTCGATCGCCCAGCGCATCATCGTCCGGCCCAGACCGCGGCCGCGCCGGTCGGAGCGGACCCGCACCGACTCGATCAGGCAGCGTTCGGCGCCGTGCCGGCCCAGCCCCGGGATGTACGTGAGCTGGAAGCAGCCCACCAGCTCCCCGCCGTCGTCGGCGACGATCAGATGGTTGCGCGGGTCGGCGTCGAGGTCGGCGAAGGCACGCTCGTACGCCTCGTCCACCTCGGGCAGGTCGCGGGTGCGGCCCAGCACGTCGTCGGCGAGCAGCGCGAGCACGGCGGGCAGGTCGGCGCGGACCGCCTCCCGGAAGATCACCTCGGTCACCGGGCCAGCCTGGCACAGCGCCGCGCGCCGGTGTGGCCCGGGCGGCGTCAGCCGTCGTCCAGCCAGCTCCGCAGCGCCCACCACCAGTGCACGGTCTCCGGCACCGTGCACCGGGCGCCCTCCTCGACCGGCGGCCCGCCGGTCAGCTCCCGCAGCCGCCGCAGCCGGTAGCGCACCGTGTTCGGGTGGACGTGCAGCTCGGCGGCCGTCTGGTCCAGGCGCTGGCCGTGGTGCAGCCAGGCGAGCGCGGTGCCCGCCAGCTCCCGGTGGAACTCGTCGGCCGGGTCGAGCGCGCCGAGCAGCGTGCCCCGCAGCAGTTCGGCCAGCAGCGGCTGGGCGGCGAGCGCGGTCTCCCCGGCCAGGTCGGTGACCTGACGCAGCCCGCGCAGCCGCCGATTGGCGGCCGTGGCCAGCGCCGCCAGGCAGAGCGCGTACATGTCCGGGGCCCGCGCCAGCGGCTGCGCGGGCGCCACCAGCGTCAGCATGTCGGCCGGCGCGGCGTCGGGCGGTCGCGGCAGCAGCCCGGCCAGCCGGTCCCCGACCGTGCCGAGCAGGCCGCCCCGCGCGGTGAGCTGCCGGTGCAGCGCGTACGCCCGGACCGGGTCGGGCGGGGCGGCGACCAGGCAGTGGTAGCGCCCGTCCGGCCGCAGCCCGAACCGGGTCAGCTCGGCCGGGGGCAGGCCCGCCGGGCCGTCGCGCAGCAGCCGCCGCAGCAGGTGCGCCCGGGCCGCCGCGCCGGTACGTGCCAGTTCCCGTTCGGCGCCGCGGTGCCCGTCGACCACCGCCCGCTCCACCGCCGCGGCGTACCGGCCGATGGTGAGCAGCCCTTCCAGCAGCACCTCGTCCGGGATGCCGGCGGCCCGCCCGTGCCGGACCACCAGCTCCACCGCCCGGTCCCGCCCGGCCTGCACCCCGCGCAGCAGACCGGCCACCGAGACGCCCTGCGCCGCCCGGTCCGCGCCCAGCCGCCGGGCCTCGGCGAAGTCGCGTCCGGCCGGGTCCTCGCGGCGTTCCAGCGCACCCAGGCCACTGGTCAGCAGCAGCACGACCTGGCGGCGTACCTCGTCGGCCGGGAGCCGGGCCACCTCGGGGGAGTCCGCGCGGGCCGCCCGCGCCACCTCGTCGACAGCGGCCGGATCGGCGGACAGGTCGCGCAGCAGCGCGCCGAACGTCGGGGCCTGTCCGATCCGGGTCATCGGCGTCCGCCGCCCTCCGGTTGTCGACGCGGTACAACCGGGCCGCGCGGGCGTTGGCGTCAGGTCCCTAGCCCGGGCGGGCGGCCGATTGCTCTCCTGGTTGTTACCGCAAGGTAACACCGCTCGCGCCACTGAGAAACGTCGATGTCGTACCGGCTGCCAGGAGGCGTCCATGACACCCGTGCCACAGCACCCGTCCCGTACCCGCCGCCGCCGCGCCGGCCTGGCCGTGCTGGCCGCGCTCGCCCTGGTCGCGCCGGCGCCGCTGGTGACCGCGCCCGCGCCGGCCGCCGCCGCGGCAGCGCTCCAGGAGGTGATGTTCGTCGGCAACAACTGGGACGGCACCGCCGACGTGATCCGGTCCCGCGGCGACTACGCCAGGCTCGGCCGGATCAACGTGATCCCGGACCGCGCCGCGCGGCTGCGCGAGATCTACCTCAACCCGATCAAGCTGGCGTTCTTCCTCGGCATCCGGCAGGGCCCGGGGGAGGGCCACGACCAGCTCATCGACGACATGTACACCACGCCGGACGGCACCGCGCTCGTGGTGTCCCGGCCCAGCTTCGCCGACGTCGTCTCGATCGACCTGGCCACCGGCGCGCTGCGCTGGCGGTTCCCGGTCTCCGGCTACCGCGCCGACCACATGGCCGTCTCGCCCGACGGCACCCGCGTCGCGGTCTCCGCCTCCACCTCCAACACCGTGCACGTGCTGGACATCCGCACCGGCGCGCAACTCGGCTCGTTCGGCGCCGGCGACAAGCCGCACGAGAACATCTACACCGACGGCGGCACCCGGCTGTGGAACATGTCCATCGGCGAGGTCAACACCGACCTGGACGCGCCGTGGCTCGACTGGACCAAGGGCGACCGCCGGATCACAGTCGCCGACACCAGCACGTACCAGGTGGTCAAGGTGATCGACATGCGGGACCGGCTGGACGCCGCCGGCCGCCGGGACCTCTCCGACGCGGTCCGCCCCGCCGTCTTCACCCCGGACGGCAGCCGGCTCTACTTCCAGGTGTCCTTCTTCAACGGCGTCGTCGAGTACGACGTGGCCACCGACCGGGTCACCCGCGTCGCCACGTTGCCGAAGAACCCGGCCACCAGCGAGGACCGCACCACCTGGGTCAACGACTCCCGGCACCACGGCCTGTCGATGAGCCCCGACGGCACCCGGATCTGCGTCGCCGGCACCATGGACGACTACGCCACGGTGCTGGACCGGGCCACGCTGCGCGAGGGACCGCTGGTGCCCGCGAGCAAGCCGTACTGGGCCACCGTCAGCGGGGACGGCCGGGACTGCGTGATCTCCGAATCCGGCGCGGACCAGGTCACCGCGATCAACTTCGCCACCGGGCAGAAGGTCGCGAGCGTCCCGGTCGGCGACCACCCCCAGCGCGTCCGTATCGGACACATCCCGGAGGGCTGGACGCCCCCGGCCGCCGGCTGACCGCCGGCCCGGCCGGCGTCCGCACCCCGACCGCCGGTCACGCCGTCACCGGGCGGGGCAGCGCAGCCCCTCCCGGGGGACGGTGAGTGAGATCAGGTACGCGTCGACCGCAGACGTCACGCACGAGGTCTGCGGGTAGGCGGTGTGCCCCTCGCCCTCCCAGGTCAGCACCCGTCCCACGCCGAGCATCGACGCGAGCGCGGGCGTCTGCTCGTACGGCGTGGCCGGGTCACCGGTGGTGCCGACCACCAGGATCGGCGGGGCGCCGTTCGCCCGGCCGGTCGGATACGGATCCCGCTCGCCCGGCCACTCCACGCAGCCCAGCATCCCCACCGCCAGGGCGGGACCGAACAGCGGATACTTCTGCCGCCACTGCGACTGGAGCGAGCGGACCTGCTCGCGCGACGGCTTCTCGGTCTCGTCGGCGCAGTTGACAGCCAGGTTGGCGTCGAACAGGTTCGAGTAGTGCCCGTCGGGCTCGCGGCCCGCGTACGCGTCGGCCAGCTTGAACACGCCGTCCGGGTCGCCGCCCTGGAGGTCGTCGATCGCCCGGGCCAGCTCCTGCCAGCCCTGCTCGGTGTAGAGCGACGAGATCACCGCGTAGAAGACCCAGCCGGCGGTGGCCTTGCGGCCGTCCTGCGCGCGTACCGGGGAGGTCTTCGCCTTGGCGATCGCGTCGGTGACCGCACCGCGGGCGTCCGGGGCGATCGGGCAGCGGCCCGCGTTCGCCGCGCACCACCTGGTGAAGTTGTCGAACGCCCGCTCGAAGCCCTTCGCCTGGCTCTCCGACCCGGCGATCAGCTTCTGCTGCGGGTCGACCGCGCCGTCGAGCACCAGGGCGCGCACGCGCTGCGGGTAGAGCTGCGCGTAGGTGGCGCCGAGCAGCGTGCCGTAGGAGTAGCCGAGGTAGGTGAGCTTGTCGTCGCCGACCGCCGCGCGGACCGCGTCCATGTCCCGCGCGGCCTGCTCGGTGCCGTAGAGCGGGAGCTGGTCGCCGTACTTCGCGCCGCAGCGCTCGCCGACCCGCCGGTTGAGGCCGACGAAGCCGTCGAACGACGACTGGCTCTCCGGGTCGGGGTCGTAGCCGAAGCTGGCGTCCAGGTCGGCGTCGGAGATGCACTTGACCGGGCTGGACCGGGCCACCCCGCGTGGGTCGAAGCCGACGATGTCGAACCGGTCGGTGATCGCCGTCGGCAGGCCGCCGAACGCCGGGCCGAATGACAGGTAGACGGCGGTGTCGACGCCGGACGCGCCGGGACCGCCCGGGTTGATGACAAGCGAGCCGATCCGGTCGCGCTGCTTGGTCGAGCGGGCCCGGATCAGCGCGATCTCGAACGTCTCACCGGCGCCCGGCCCGGCGGTCGCGCCGGTGGTGGCCCCGGTGCCCCAGTTGCGCGGCACGGCGATCCGGGCGCAGTCGTAGCGCATGTCCGCCGCGCCCCGGCCGACCAGCTCGTCGGGCACCTCCGGGCAGGCCCGCCACTCCGGCGCGGTACCCGGCGGGGCGGCCTCGCCCTCGCTCTCGGCGCGCGGGGCGAACGCCGGCAGCGTGCAGCCGGCGGTGAGCACCACCGCCGCGACGAACGCGGCCAGGACGGGCCGGAACCGGCGGGTCCGTTCGGGGAAGCGGGTCACGTGGGCGCCCTCCATGATCGTGTCGACCGTCAGGCTACGCCCGGCCGCGGGTGTCACCGACCGTCGCTGCCGGATCGCCGCGCAGCACCTCGTCGACGTCGTAACGGATCGGGCGGTCGAGCTGACCGTAGTCGCAGGAGCGGGGATCACGGTCGGGTCGCCAGCGCAGGAACCGGGCGGTGTGCCGCAGCCGGTCGCCCTCCATCGCGTCGTACGCCACCTCGACCACCAGTGCCGGACGCAGCGGCTCCCACTCCAGGTTCTTGCCGCCGGTCCACCGGCTCACCCCGCCCGGGATGCGCTGGCCCCGCTCGTGGTCGCCGTGCACCCACGGGTGCTCACCGCCGACGTCGCGGTAGGGCTCCAGCTCGTCGAGCAGCTCCTTGCGGCGGGCCATGGTGAACGAGGAGCTGACGCCGATGTGGTGCAGCACGCCGTCGTCGTCGTAGAGGCCGAGCAGCAGCGAGCCGATCACCGGACCGGACTTGTGCCAACGGAAACCGGCCACCACCGCGTCCATCGTGCGGGCGTGCTTGACCTTGAACATGAGCCGCTTGCCCGGCTCGTACGGCAGGTCGGCCGGCTTGACGATCAGCCCGTCCAGCCCGGCGCCCTCGAACACGTCGAACCAGCGGCGGGCCGTCTCCGGGTCGGTGGTCACCTGCGTCACGTGCACCGGCGGGCGTACCCCGGACAGCGCCTGCTCCAGCCGCTCCCGCCGCCGGGGATAGGGCTGGTCGACGAGCAGCTCGTCGTCGATCGCCAGCAGGTCGAACGCGACGAAGTCGGCCGGGGTGGTCTCGGCCAGCAGCTTCACCCGGGAGGCGGCCGGATGGATCCGCTGGGCCAGCAGCTCGAAGTCGAGCCGAGGCTGCCCACCCGGGCCGTCCCGGCGGATCACGATCAGCTCGCCGTCGACCGCGCACCGGGCCGGGAGCTGCCGGCGGGCCTGCTCGACCACCTCGGGGAAGTAGCGCGTCATCGACTTGCCGCCCCGGCTGGCCAGCTCGACCTCGTCGCCGTCGCGGAACACGATGCAGCGGAAGCCGTCCCACTTCGGCTCGTAGGTCAGACCGGCATCGGTGGGCAGCTCGGCGACGCTCTTGGCGAGCATCGGCTCGACCGGAGGGTTGATCGGCAGGTCCACGGCGACCAGTCAACCAGACCCCACCGACAGTGGTGAGGCAGATCACCGCCGGTGGCCGGGTGCCGTGTCCCGTCCCGGCCGCGTTCGTCACCGCCGCCCGAATGGTGGAACCGCAGGTCAGAGCTACCGTCGCGGCGTGCCGGAGTGGAGTTGCGAATGCTGCGGGCGCTGGCGGGTCAGCGTCGAGCTGGTCCGCGGCCGCTACCGCTACCGGCTGTCGCACCGCTACCCGCCGGAGCACGGCGGCGGCGCGAACGTCCTCGGCGAGGTCGGCTCGGTCGCCGAGCTGGAACACCTGCTGAAGCGGTACGCCCCGGTCTCCCTGGCCGATCTCCACGAGGCCGCCTGACCCGGCCGGGGCGAACCGCCTGTCGGCCGGCACCGAGCGGCGGAACGCCGGGTGACCCCTGGGGCCGGGCATCTCCGGCCCGGGCGAACCGCCGATCTTGGAGTTGTGGCACCTCATAGACTTCGCCGAACGGACATCCTGGGCGCCACAACTCCAAGATCGACGAGAGCGGGCGAGCGAGGGCGAGGGGCGGCGCGCGAGCGGAGGGCGGGCATAGGCTGAGTGGACCGTCCACGGGGGAGGGAAGAAGCCCATGCGGTTCGCCGAGTCCGTCGAGATCGCCGCCGACGTCGACCGGGTCTGGGAGGTGCAGAGCGACGTCGAGCGCTGGCCCGAGTGGACGCCGTCGGTCACCGCCGCCCGTCGGCTGGAGCCCGGTCCGCTGCTCCTCGGCTCGACGGCCCGGCTGGAGCAGCCCCGGCTGCGCCCGGCCGTGTGGCGGGTCGTGGAGATCTGTCCGCCGTACTCGTTCGCCTGGGAGTCGGCGAGCCCCGGCGTGCGCACCCGGGGTGAGCACCGGCTGATCCCGCTGGAGGACGGGCGGACCCGGGCCGAGCTGATCCTGGTGCAGACCGGTCCGCTGGCCTGGCTGGTCGGGTTGCTCGGCGGCTCCACCATGCGCCGCTACCTGCGGCAGGAGGCGGACGGGCTCAGGCGCCGTTGTGCGCGGAACTGACCGAGGCGGACGGCCTCGGGCACCGCTGCGAGGCCCGCTGACCGGGGCCGGAGCGCCCGCTCAGGCGCCGTCCGGAGGTTCAGGGACCGTCTTTTCCAGCACGGCCAGGCGGTTGCCGTTCTCGTCCGGCCGGTGCGCCACCACCCGGTAGCCGCGGCCCGCGTACAGGGACAGGTTCGCCGCGCTGTCCGCGCCGGTGAACAGCGCGAACCGGGTCACCCGGCCGGCGCAGGCGTGCTCGACGGCGTCCAGCAGCCGTCCGCCGACGCCCCGGCCCTGCTGGTCGGGGGCGACCGAGAGACGGCCCACGTGGGCGGTGTCGCCGTCGAGGCGGGCGCGGACCGAGCCGACCAGGCGGGTGCCGCGCCGGGCGGCGAGCACCACGTCCGGCCCGGTCAGCGCCGCCCGTACCTCGTCCAGCGTCTCGGTCAGCGGCGGCAGGAACACGTCGCGGTAGCGCTGCGCCTCCACCAGGTACGCGGCACGCTGCACGGTGAGGATCTCCCCGGCGTCGGCGGGGCCGGCGGGGGCGATGGTCACGTCGGTCACCGGCTCAGCTCACCACAGCGTTCCCGGGCGGCCGTACGCTGGCTGGGGTGTTCCCATGAGCGTGGAGGTGACCGGCGTGCCGGAGCTGACGTACCCGGAGGTGGGCGCGACCCGCGACGGCGCCCTGCCGGCCGGTTACCACCACCTGCGCCACCGGGTCCGGCTGCCGGACGGCGGTTTCCCGCTGGCGGCGGACGCGGTGCTGGGCTGGCGGCTGCACCGCGCGGCCGGCGTGGTGATGCGCGCGGACGCGCCGCGCGCGGCACCCGGGGTACGGGTCACGCCGGGGCTGGGCGTCGGCCCGGTGCGGCTGTGGGGCCCGACCGAGGTGGTCTGGACGGTGGAGGAACCGGACCGGGCCGGGTTCGGCTACGGCACGCTGCCCGGGCATCCGGAGGTCGGTGAGGAGGCGTTCCTGGTGACCCGGGGCGTCGACGGCGTCTGGTTCGAGGTGACCGCGTTCAGCCGCCCGGCGCACTGGTACGTGCGGGCCGGCGGGCCGGTCGTGCCGGGTTTCCAGCGGGCGTACGCCTGGTGGCTGGGGCGGACGCTGCGGCGGCTGTGCCGGCGGCGCTGACCGGTCAGTAGCGGGCGAAGGAGCGGATCGGGGCGCGCGGGCCGTACTTCGGGGCCTGGACGCCTGCCGCCTCCAGCAGCACGCACACCCGGCCGCGGTGCCCCCGGAACGGCTCCAGCAGCGCCAGCATCCGGGCGTCGTCGCCGCGCGCCTCACCGGCCAGCGCCCACGCCACGGTGTTCGGCACGTGGTAGTCGCCGACGCTCACCGCGTCCGCGTCGCCGTACGCGATCCGCACCACCTCGGCAGCGGTCCACGGCCCGATGCCGGGGATGGCGGTGAGCCGCCGGGTGGCCTCCGCCGAGTCGGCGCAGCGTTCCAGCCGGTCCGCGACGGCCGCCGCGCGGCGCAGCGTGTCGGCGCGCCGCTGCTCGACCCCGAACGGGTGGAACACCCAGTACGGCGTGGCCGCCACCGCGGCGGGCTCCGGCGGCAGCAGCAGTGGTTGCAGCGGGCCGGGCGCCGGTTCCCGGAAGTGCCGCACTGTGGCGGCGTACGCCCGGTACGCCTCCTTGCCGGTGACCTTCTGCTCGAAGACCGCCCGCAGCAGCCGGGGGAAGATCTGGCCGGTGGCGGGCATCCGCAGCCCGTGGTGCGTGTGGGCCAGGCGGGCCACCAGCGGGTGCGTACCGGCGAGCGCGGCGAACCCGGTCAGGTCGTCGCAGAGCCCGGCGATCCGGTCGGCCCGGTCGACCACCCAGGCCGCGCCGGGGCCGTACCCCTCGGCCAGCAGGTCGCCGGCGGACGGGCGCAGCGCCAGCGTGGCCGGGCCGTCCGGGGTGCGGGTGGCCCACCAGAACGTGCCGGCGGCGATCCGCGCACACGGGTCGTACGGGCTGAACGTGAGCGCCCGCACCGACGGGGCCAGGCGGTAGCCGGCCGGCGGGCGCAGCGTACGGCGGGCGTCGGGCGAGGTCACCAGGCCACTCTGCCACGCGGCCCGGCCGTGACGCCGGGCACGCCTGGCCGGGAGGCGGGCCGATGCCGGTGCGGCCCGCCTCCCGGGGTTCGCGACGGTGACCGGCCGCGCCCTCCCCGGCGGCGACCGGTCACCGTGTCCTGCGGTGTCAGTACGAGTAGTCCGAGCCGCCGCCGGAGCTGTCCGAGCTGCCCGCCGCGGGCGGCACGACCGCCTTGGGCGTGCCGGTCGGCAGGCAGGTCAGGTTCTTCTTGCCGTTCGGGTCGACCACGAACCAGGTGCCGCCGACGCCCTGGCCCTTCCACTGGCCGGGCTTCTTGTCGCCGATGTAGCGGTAGACCGGCCAGCCGCCGATGGTGAGCTGCCGGGTGCCGTCCTGACGGGTGATGGTGCCGACCTTGTCGTCGGAGACGCCACGCAGCTGCGGGTTGCCGTCGGTGAGCGACGGCGGCCACACCTCGGCGCACTTGTCCACGCAGTTGGACTGCGGCGGGTCGTCGGAGTCCTTGTCGAACCGGTACAGCACCCAGCCGTCCTGGTCGGTGACGACGCGGCCCATCCGCGGCAGCTTCTTGCCGACCAGCTCGTCGGTGATCTTCACGTTGGCCGGGGGCGCCTTGTCCGCGACCGGCTCCTCCTCGGGAGCCGCCGACGCCTCCGGTTCGGCCGCCGCGGTGGGTTCGGCCGCGGCGACGGCGACCGGCTCGGCCGCGCCCGAGTTCGCCCCGTTGTAGCCCGCTGGGGCGCAGGCCGTAAGTGCGACCATCGCGCTCGCGACGATGACGGTCGTCCGCTTGTGGTGTGCCACGTGCCCTCCTCGTTCTTGGCAGTTCGCCGAGTAGTACGGGCGCGGTGCTGTCAAGGTTGAACCCGCAAGGGTGGCACATTTCACAGTGGACCGATTGAACCGATGGAAGCCGGCATGCGTGCGTCAACACGAGGGGGTCCGCCGGCCCGGGCACGACGCGACGGCGCCGGGTGGCTCAGCCACCCGGCGCCGTCGGCACACCAGATCAGATGTCGTCCACCGTCACCAGCGTGCTGGCCACGCCGTTCGCGTCGACCGACTGCACCTGGAGCTTGTCGATGTCGCGCACCGGGGCCGAGGTGGACGCGCTCAGCTCCAGCGGAAGCTGGTTCTGGTTCGTCCCGTAGCCGCCGACCGGCACCGACCAGGTGGAGATCACCTCGCTCGTGGCGTTCTTGCGGACCACCACCAGCCGGCACGTGCGCGGCCCCGGCAGACGGCTGAGCTGCACCGCGATCTGCGTGCCGTACTCCTTGCGGGCCAGCCACATCGTGGTCTGCACGCCGGTCCCCGGGTCGGTCGCGTTGTGCTGGTCGCCCTCGATGTCCTCTTTCCCGCCGACGCCCGGGTCGTTCGGGTTGCCCGGCTCGCCGCTCGGCGCCACGCTCGGCGCGGCCTGCGTCGGCCCGGCCTGCGGCGGCGCCGGATCGTCGCCGAGCATCCCGGCCGCCGCCGCGCTCGCGCCGCCGAACACCACCACGGCCGCCGCCGTCGCCAGCAACTGCCGCACCCGGGTACGACGGCGGTCCCGCCGTACCGCCATCAGTGTCCGGTCCAGCAGCGCCGGATCGGTGTGCGTCTGCTCCAGCGCGGCCATCGCCTCGCCGTCGATGCCGGAGAGCAGTCCCACCACCGGGACCATCGTCTCCAGTTCCGCCGCGCAGGCCCAGCAGGTGGCCAGGTGCTCCTCGAACCGCTCCGCGTCCTGCGCGTCCAGTACGCCGAGCGCGTACGCGGCGACGTCCATGTGATCGGCCCGGCTCATTCGGTCACCCCCCTCTCCTGCAGAGCCGTGCGCAACGCGCGCAGCGCGTAGTAGACCCGTGACTTGGCGGTACCGAGCGGGAGCCCCAGCTCCTCGGCCGCCTCCGGCACGGTGCGCCCCCGGAAGTAGGTCGCCACCAGGATCTCCCGGTGCGACTGGCTCAGCGTACGCAGCGCGTCCGCTACGGTCATCGTGCGCAGCACCCGGTCGGTGCTGTCCGACTCGGCGAACATGGTCAGATCCCGGTCGTACGTCTCGGGTGGGCGGGCCTGCTCACTGCGGTGCTCGTCGATGGCGATCCGCCGGGCCACGGTGACGAGCCAGGGGCGCAGCGAGCCCTGGCCCTGCACGCCGAGCCGGTGCGCGTTGCGCCAGGCCCGCAGCAGCGTCTCCTGCACGATGTCCTCGGCGCGCTGCCGGTCCCCGCCGGTCAGCCGCATCACGAACATCAGCAGCGGGCCGGCGTGCTCGGCGTACAGCAGGCGGATCAACTGGTCGGAGTGGCTGGCCTCGGCGGAGGTCGCCTGGTGGCGTCCGGGAGCGGGTCGCGGCGGCACCGGGTCATTCTGGCGATCGGTGGACCGGGCGTCGACCCCCCGGCCCGAACGCGAGGCGCGCGAGTGTGGTTGTGCCCGGGCGAACATCCACTCGGGCCGCGCCACCTCGCCGTGCCAGCCGGCCGCCACCGCATGCATGCAGACCTCCGCTGTCCAATGACATCAGCCGGCCCCCCACGGGCATGGCCGCCCGGGGATACGCAGCGATCAGCCGATCGGATCAACGTCTGACCGAAAAAATTCCCGGCGGTGGGGGAGTGGAGTCGACGGCGTCCGCGTCGTGGACCACCGCCGCGCCGCCGGTGAACCGGTCCAGCTCGGCACCGGCCAGCACCCGGCCGGGGAACCAGTCACCCGCCGCCCGCCGGGTCAGCTCCGGAACCGGCGGCTCCACCCGGGACGCCACCAGGACCAGGTTGCCGTAGCGCCGGCCGCGCAGCACCGCCGCGTCGCCGACCAGGCAGGCCCGGGGCAGCACGGTACGCACCGTCGCGACCTGGGCGCGGGCGTGCCGCAGCGGCGGTCCGTCGGCCACGTTCGCCAGGTAGCTGCCGCCGGGCGCGAGCACCCGGGCCACCTCGGCGGCGTACTCCACCGAGGTCAGATGCGCGGGGGTACGGGCGCCGGCGAACACGTCGGCCACGATCACGTCGTACGCGCCGTCCCGGCTCGACGTCAGCGTCGCCCGCGCGTCGGCCACCCGCACCTTCAGGCGCGGATCCGACGGCCAGGGCAGCTCGCGGCGGACCAGCTCCACCAGCGCGCCGTCCACCTCGGACACCCGCTGCGTCGAACCGGGCCGGGTGGCCTGCACGTAGCGGGGCAGGGTGAGCGCGCCGCCACCCAGGTGCAGCACCCGCAGCGGCGTCCCGGCCGGCGCCACCAGGTCCAGCGCGGCGGCCAGCCGCCGGACGTACTCGAACTCCAGGTGCGAAGGATCGTCGAGATCCACATGCGACTGCGGCGCACCGTCGAGCAGCAGCGTCCAGGAGCCCGGACGGTCGGCGTCCGGCACCAGCTCGGCCCGGCCGGTGTCGACGTCGGCCGTCACCCGGTCGGAGTCGCGTCGCCGGCCCATCAGCGCCGCATCCCGCGCGCCGCGGCGGTGAGCACCCGGTGCAGCAGCCGCGCGTCGCCGAGCATGCCCCGCAGCCGGCGTTCCAGCCCGGCGATCGGCACCAGGTTCTGCGGGGCGCGCGGATCCTTGTACGGGGTCGAGGCGAACCGGGGCAGCGTCACCAGCGACAGGTCGGCAAGCGCGATCGCCTCCGGCACGGTCAGGTCGGCCGAGCACTCCACCCGCACGATGCCCGCCCAGGGCGCGCCCGCGCGCACCGGCAGCCGCAGATACCACGACCAGCCGCCCCAGGCCGTGCCCAGCCGGAACACCGGGCAGCGCTCGCCCGGCGCCAGCCCGGTCACCACAGCCGTGAGCCGGGCGTCCAGGTACTGGCTGTGCTGCGTCTTGATGTACCCGAGCGTGCGCGGCAGGTTCCGCCGGCTACGCAGCGGGCCGTCCACCACCAGCAGGTCGCCGTCGGTGCGTACCGCGTCGGAGACGGCCACCTCCAGCGCGGTCAGCGGCGCCTGCACCGCCGCGGGCAGCTTGCTCAGCTCACCGGTGCCGCTGACCCGGTGCACCGGGTAGCGGACCGTCCCGGCGACCACGTCCTGCGCCGACGGACTCGCCGTGAACAGGCCACGGCCCACCCGGGAACCGGCCATCTCGGCGGCGCCCCGGTCGAGGTCGCAGCGGACCACACCGGCCGCGTACGAGGCGGCGATGCCGGGGAACGAACCGCCGTCCTCCTCGGCCGTCCAGACGCTGGCGTCGATCCGGCGTACCCCGTCGACGAGCAGCACCACGTCCGGCGCCCGCACGCCCGCGCGCGGGCCGATCGCCCGCCAGTCGGTGGCCGGCAGTTCGACGTCGGCGTCGACCTGCGCGCTGCTCGGCGCGGCCGGCCCGGACCCGCCGGCCGCCTCGAACGACGCGCCGTACGACGGATCCCACGCGTCGACGAAGAACGCCGGCGACGGCCCGGTCACGCGGCGCTCCGCCGGCCCGTGCCGGTCACAGGCCGGTCCGTTCCACGCGGGCCGTCCGCGCGTCCTTACGGACCTCGAACCGGACCGGGATGCGCTCGGCCAGCGCCGGCACGTGGGTGACCACGCCGACCATCCGGTCGCCCCGGGCGGCCAGGTTCTCCAGCGTCGCCGCGACCGTGTCCAGCGTCGCCGCGTCGAGCGTGCCGAAACCCTCGTCCAGGACGATCGACTCCAGGCTCGCGGCGGTGGTGGACATGCCGGCGAGCTGCTCGGACAGCGCCAGCGCCAACGCCAGCGACGCCTGGAACGTCTCCCCGCCGGACAGCGTGCGCACCCCGCGCCGCAGCCCCGCGTCGTGGTGGTCGACCACGAAGAACTCACCCTTGTCGTGGACCAGGTCGTACTGCCCGCCGGACAGCTCCCGCAGGATCCCCGACGCGCCGTCGACCAGCAGGTCCAGCGCCTCGGTGAGCAGCCAGCGCTCGAAGTTGTTGGCCCGCAGGTGCGAGGCGAGCGCCCGCGCCACCCGGGCCTCGTGCTCGTGCCCGGCCCGCTGTTCCCGCAGCCCGGCGGCCTGCTCGCGGCGCTCGTCGAGCCGGCGCAACTCCGCCTCGGCCCGCTCCACCGCCACCGCCACGTCGCGCGGCGCGTCCTGCGGCGCGTCCAGCCCCGCCGCGGTGAACAACGCGGCGATCCCGTCGGCGACCCCGGCCGCGGCCCGCTGCGCCGCCTCCACCGAGTCGGCCAGCCCGTCCCGGTCCGCGCGTCGCGCCTGCGCCTGCTCGCCCGCCCAGCCGGCCAGCGCCGCCCACGCCGCCGCCACGTCGTCCCGGTCGGCGGCCGGCGGCCCGAACCGGGCCAGCCCGTCGCGTACCGCGTCGAAGTCACGCCAGGCCCGGCGCAGCCGCTCCTGCGCGGCGTCGAGTGCGCCCCGCGCCCGCCGGGCCGCCTCCCGGCCGGCCCGCACCGCGCCGGCCGCCTCCTCCAGCGCCGTCCGCAGCCGTGCGTGCTCGGCCAGCGACTCGCGCAGCCGCTCCGGCGCGGGCGCGTCCGCGAGCTGCTCGTCCAGCTCGGCCAGGCGCGCGCCGAGCTGGTCGTGCTGGGTCCGGGCGCGCAGCAGCACCCGGTCGGAGTCACGGGCCGCGGTGTCGCGTTCCTGCACCACCCGCTTGGCCGCCTCGCTCGCCGCCCGCGCCGCCTTGCCCGCCTCGATCGCCCGGCTCACCGCCGAACCCTTCGGCACCGCCGGCACCGTGGTGACGGTCTGCTCGCACACCGGGCAGGGCGCGCCGCCGACCAGGTGCGCCCGCAGCGCCACCGCCTGGTCGGCGGCCTTCGCGTCCTCGTGCGCGCGGAACGCCGACTCCAGCTCCGTCTCGGCCCGCTGCGCGTCCGCCCGCGCCGCCGCCAGCGCCTCCACCGCCGCCTCGTGTTCGGTCCGCGCCGCGTCCACCGCCGCGCGGACCGTCGCCGCCTCCGCGGTCAGCCGGTCCCGGTCCGCGTACGCCTTCAGGTGCAGCCGCAGCGCGCTCTCGTCACCGGCGGCGGCCAGCTCCCCGCGCAGCTTCTCCTCGCGCTCCTCGGCCAGCCCGACCGCGGCCGCCGCCTCGTCGGCCGCGACCCGGGCCTGCGTCACCGCCCGCGCCAGCTCGGCGGTGCCGTCCGGCGGCCGCACCCCGGCCAGCACACCCAGCTCGGCGTCGAGGGCGGCAAGCGCCGCGGCCCGCTCACCCGCCGTCGCCCGGGCCCGCTCCCATTCGGGTACGGCGGCAGCGACCGCTGCGGCCAGTTCCCGCATCGCGTCCACCCGCTCCCGGGCGGCGGTCAGACTCTCGTCGTCGACGTCGGCGAGCCCGCCGAGCATCTTGTCGACGGTCTCCAGCTTCGCCTCGGCCTGCCCGGCCCGCTCGACCGCCTTCTTCTGCACCGACTCGTAGACGCCCAGCCCGAGCAGGTTCACCAGGATCTGCTGACGGGTGGCCGGCTTGGCGTGCAGGAAGTCGGCGAACTGTCCCTGCGGCAGCACCACGCACGAGGTGAACTGCTCGTACGGCAGCCCCACCGCGTCCAGCACCGCCTGCTCCATCTCGGCCGGGGTGCCCGCCACCACCTCGCCCAGATCGTCCGGGCTGAGCCCGGTGTCGAGCTTGGTGACGTCGAACCCCGGCGGCATGAGCTGGAGACCGGCGTTCGCGGTCTTCACAGTGCCCCGGCCGTCGCGGCGCACCACCCGGGTCGCCACGTAGCGGTCCCCGGCGGACTCGAAGACCAGCCGGACCCGCGCCTCGGTCGCCGATGGCGCCAGCGCGTTCGCCAGCCCCCGGGCGCCGCCCCAGCGCGGCACCGTCCCGTAGAGCGCGAAGCAGATCGCGTCGAGCACCGTCGACTTGCCCGAACCGGTCGGCCCGACCAGCGCGAAGAAGTCCGCGTCGGTGAAGTCGACAGTCGTCTCGTCGCGGAACACCGTGAACCCGGCCATGTCCAGCCGCATCGGCCGCATCAGTGCTCCACCTCCTCGAGCAGCTCGTCGAAGAGTTCCCGGACACCCTCGTCGGCGTGCCCGCGGCTGTCCAGGTAGTCGCCGAACAACTCGCCCGGCGACCGGCCGGCCCGCTGAGCCGTCCGTGTCCCGCTGCCCGGCGCGGGCACCAGATCCGGATCGATCCGGATCTCCAGCGCCCGGGGCAGCAGCTCCTGCACCTCCTCGCGCAGCCCGGCCCGGGGCTGCTCCCGGACGTAGACGCGCAGCCAGCCCTCCGGCGCCTCGATCTCGGCGAGCTGCGCGAGCGTGCCGCGTACCGTGCGCAGCGGCACCGCGCCCGGCACCGGCACCTCGCGGATACGGGCGGCCGTGGTGGCTGTCACCTCCACGATCGTCACCGAGCCGACGTTCTCCTGCTCGCCGAAGTCGACGGCGAGCGGACTGCCGCTGTAGCGGATCGGGCACGGGCCGATGACCCGCTGCGAGCGGTGCAGGTGACCCAGCGCCACGTAGTGCGCGTTGCCGGGGAAGACTGTCGCCGGAACCGCGTATCCGAGCACCGTGTGCGCGTCCCGCTCACCGCCGCCGGTGCTCGCCCCGACCACAGTCAGGTGCGCCGTGACCAGGTGCACGCGGTCCGGCTCGGTGAACCCCTCGGCGAGGCGGTCCAGCACCCGCCCCAGGTGGTCGGCGTACGTCTGGTTGGCCTCGGCCGGGGTGAGCGTGTACATCTCCACCGCGCGCACCGCGTACCGCTGGGACAGGAACGGCAGCGCGGCGAGCCGCCAGCGCTCCCCGCCGGCGGTGACCCCGTCGACGACGTGCTCGTCCGGGTTCTCCCGGACGCTGCCGCGCAGCGTGATCCCGGCGGCCTCGGCCCACGGGCGCAGCGCGTCCAGCGCCGCGCCGTTGTCGTGGTTGCCGCCGATCGCCACCACGTCGGCCCCGGTACGCCGCAGCGCGGTCAGCGCCCGGGTGACCAGCCGGGTCGCCTCCGGGGTCGGCGCGGCGGTGTCGTACAGGTCACCGGCGACGATCACCAGGTCGGGCCGCTCACGCTGGGCGATCTCGATCACCTGGGCGAGGACCTGCTTGTGCTCCTCGGCCCGGGACTGCCCCTTGAGGACCTTGCCGACGTGCCAGTCCGAGGTGTGCAGGATCTTCATCTGGGTGCCGCCTAGAACGGGATGTCGTCGTCGGAGGAGCCGGAGCCGACCACCGCGAACGGATCGGCGGCCTGCGTGATCGACCGTAGCGTCTCCGAGGGCGCGCGGCCCGCCTCCGAGACCCGGGTGGCCCACGCCGGGAACGGGAACTCCAGGCAGAGCGGCACCGGGATGTCCGGCTGGTTGACGAACATCGTGCCCGGCTTGGCCAGCAGCGCCCGCTGCCGCTGGGCGGGCGGCAGGAAGCCGTACTCAGGGCGGGACGCCTCGGCCGGGTCGAGCCGGCCCACCACCCGGATCGCCGAGTTGGTGACGATCCGCCGTTCCACCTCGCTGGCGGTCTGCTGCGCGCCGACCAGGATCACGCCCAGTGAGCGGCCCCGCTCGGCGATGTCGAGCAGCACCTCCTTGATCGGCGACGAGCCCTCCCGCGGCGCGTACTTGTTCAGCTCGTCGAGGACGACGAACAGCAGCGGCTTGGCGGTGCCGGCCTTTTCCTTGCGCTCGAACTCGCTCTTGAGCGTCACGCCGACCACGAACCGCTGCGCGCGATCAGGCAGGTTGTGCAGGTCGACCACAGTGACCTGGGCGCTCTCCGCCGTGTTGATCGAGTGAGGGCGGCGGGTCGCCAGGTCGCCCCGGATCAGCCGGCCCAGGTCCTTCTTGCTGCCGATCAGCCGCCGGGCGAACGCGTTGACGGTGCCCAGACCGACCGCGCTGCCCGCCCACTCGCCGCGTGTCTCGTCGTCGTTGAGCTGCTCGACCACGTGGTCGACCAGATCGGCGTACGAGCCGAGCCGCACCCCGTCGATGCTCACCCCGCCGTCGGCCGGCTGGGCGTAGCGGGCCAGGTGCGCGGCGACCGAGTGGACCACCATCGTGTACTGCTGGCGCTCGTCGTCCGCGTCGGCGAACACGTACGGCAGGAGCCGGTCGGCGCAGAACTCGGTCAGCGTCCAGTAGAAGCTGTCCACCCCGGTGAGCCGGCTGCTCACATCCGGCGTGCCGGAGGAGTCGCCGACCCGCGGCGGGGCGTACACCCGCACGTCCGGGAACGCGCCGGCGTCCAGGCCCAGCTTCGCGTACGCCGCCCGGGTCGGGTCGTCGAGCCGGCTGTTCGGGTGGTCGAGGAAGAGCAGGTCCTCGCCCTTGACGTTGAAGATCAGCGCCTTCGCGTTCACCGCGTCGCCGCCCAGCACGCCGGAGCGGAACACCGAGTAGAGCAGGAACGTGGCGAAGCTGGTCTTGGTGGCGACACCGGAGATGCCGGAGATCGACACGTGCGCGCCCCGGGTGCCGTCGAGGAAGTCGGCGTTGAGGTAGACCGGCACGCCGTCACGGCCCATCCCCATCGGGATCCGCCGCTCCATCCGGTCGAAGTGCAGCGCCCGCGCCCGCGCGTCACCCTCGGCCCGGTGCACCACCGCGCCCGGTGTGGGCGGCACGTAGAACTCCGGGTCGACCCGCGTGGTGGTCACCTCGGCCGCCTCCTGCACCTGCGCCGGCAGCGTGCCGTCGGCGATGGCGAAGACGTCGGAGTCGAACTGCGCCCCCTCGTGCCGGGCGCGCACCTGGGTCACCACCCCGGCGATCGTCACCGGCTCACGGTCGGGCAGGTCGCGACGGGTCACCACCACGTCGTCGAGTTGCAGGTAGCTGCCCGGCGCGACGGCGGTCCAGAAGGTGAGCGGGGTGGCGTCGGCGGTGCCGAGCACCCGGCCGACACCCTCGCCGGGCCCGTCGAGCTGATCGTCGGTCATCGGCGGTCTCCGGTCGGCTGGTCGTACCGTTGGCGGTGCACGTCGTGCATCCTGCCCGAGGGATGCGACAGGTTGCCACGCGACGCGGCGGACGCCACGTCACGCGTGCGCCGAACGGTAGCCACCCGAATCCGCCCGATCACGATGCGTGCCTTTCCTCCACGTTCGCCCCTCCGCCGCCCGCCGCCCCGCCCCTCCGCCGCCCGTCGCGCCGCCCCGCCCGCAGCCTGCCGCGCCGCCAGCCGCCCGCCGCTGCGGGGCCGTCTGCTGCGCCGGCGCCGCAGGCTCCCGGGCGGCCCGCTCGATGACCGCCAGCGGTGCCGTCGGGTGGCCGAGATGCGGCCCGGCCCGGCGCGGCCTGGCCCGGCGCGGCCTGGCCCGGTGCGGCGCGGCCCGGCGCGGTGCGGTGCGGCGCGGTGCTGTCCGGCCCGGCCCGGCCGCTCGGTGGAACACCACGGGTGCCTCCGCAGGCCGATGACACCCATGGCGTTCCACCCGTCGCCTGCCCACCCCGAACTCGCCGTTTCCGGTTTGCGCGTCCCGAGCCGCGGGAGTCGTGTCCCACGTGTCAGGACGACGCGGAGATCTTGGTACGAAAGGGCCCCTCTAGGGGCCGTTTGATACCAAGATCTCGAGTGCCGAGTGCCGAGTGCCGAGTGCCGAGTGCCGAGTGCCGAGTGCCGAGTGCCGCGTGCCGAGTGCCGAGTGCCGCGTGCCGCGTGCCGCGTGCCGCGTGCCGCGTGCGGGTCAGGCGGCGAGGGCGGCGCCAGCGCGTGGTGCGCGTCGGGGGTTGTGGGGCGTGCCGCGAGCCGCAGTGGGTCAGGCGGCGGGGGCGGCGCCGGCGGGCGGGGTCTCGGCGGGGTCGCGGGCGTAGCGCAGCATCAGCACGCCGTCGGCGGCGGCCAGCACGTGCCGCAGCGGCAGGTGACGCGGGACGCTGGCGTCCCCGGCGGTGATCCGGCCCGGCCCGGCGCCGGCGAGCAGCGGCGCCACGGTCAGGCACAGTTCGTCGACCAGGTCGGCGGCGGTGAGCGCGCCGAACAGGTGCGGGCCGCCCTCGCAGAGCAGTTGGCCGAGCCCGCGCCGACGCAACTCGGCCAGGCCGGCGACGAGATCGACCTGCCCGGCACCACCGGTCCGCCCGGAGCCGTCGGCCCGGCCGCTGCCGTCGGACTGACCGGTGCCACCGGTCCGCCCGGAGCCGTCGGCCCGGCCGCTGCCGTCGGACTGACCGGTGCCACCGGTCCGCCCGGAGCCGTCGGCCCGGCCGCTGCCGTCGGACTGACCGGCGCCGCCGATCCGCCCGGTCCCGTCGGGCGGGCCGCTGCCGTCGACCCGTCCGGCACCGTCGTCGGGCTGACCGGCGCCACCAGGCTGCCCGGTGCCGTCGGCCTGCCCAGCGTCGTCGGCCGTGTCGGTGCCGCAGCGGATCACGTCGGCGACGTCGGCCAGCCCGGGCGGCGGTACGGCGTCGGCGTGGGTGAGCACGATCGGCCGGACCGGGGCGTCTGCGAACGCGGCCTGCGCCGGGTCGAGGTCGAGCGAACCGGAGACGACCACCAGCGTGGGGAACTCGGCCAGCCCCTGCTCGCGGCGCCACGCCCGGCGTTCCGGGCTCAGCCGGACCGCCCGGTAGCCCTCGTGCCGCAGTGTGCCGGCGGCCACCACGAGACCGTCGCAGAGCATCCGCAGCAGGCCGAAGACCCGCTTGTCCGGCTCGCCGGAGAGCCCGGCCGAGTATCCGTCCAGAGTGACCGCGCCGTCGGCGCTGGCGACGAAGTTGACCCGCAGGTGCGGGCCGGCCGTCCGGCCGTAGAGCGCGGTGAGCTGCGGATCGGTGAGCGCACCGGTGACGGGTGCGGGCCAGATCCGTTCGATCGGGGTTCCGACGGTCATTCGCCGGCCGGACCGGTGACCGGAGGGGTGGGTTCGGGGGTACGGTGCTGGCAGTCGCACCACTTCCGGCCAGGACAGTCGTCGTGCCGCCGTTCCCGGCAGGCTCGGCAGATCATGCAGGCAGCCTATGCCCAGGAAGGATGGGACGTCGTGTCGCGTCAGATCTTCCAGCTCATGGTGTCGCTGGCCGGCGTCCGGCCGCCGGTGTGGCGGCGGGTGCTGGTGCCCGGCGGCTACACGCTGGACCGGCTGCACCGGGTGATCCAGCACGCGATGGGCTGGCGCGACTGCCACCTGCACTCGTTCGACGTGGACGGCCGGCAGTACGGCGAGCCCGACCCGGACGGCGAGCTGGCGCTGCGCGACGAGCTGGACGTCCGGCTGGACGCGCTCGTGGGCAAGGGCGACCGGTTCCGCTACACGTACGACTTCGGTGACTGGTGGGAGCACGACCTGGTGGTGGAGGACTGCTGCGCCGCCGATCCGGACGAGCGCTACCCGCTGTGCCTGGACGGGGAGCGGGCCTGCCCGCCGGAGGACGTGGGCGGTCCGGGCGGGTACGCGGTCCTGCTGGCCGCGCTCGCCGATCCCGCGCATCCGGAGCATCCGACCATGCGCGAGTGGGCCGGCCCGGCGTTCGATCCGGCCGTGTTCGACCCGGACCGCGCCACCGTCCTGCTGCGCCGCTGCTGCTGACCCGATCCCTCGCGCCATCGACCGCGCGACCAACTGCACCGCCGAACCGCGCGACCACTGCACCGCCGACCGCGCGACCAGCCGGGCCACCGACCGCGCGCACCTGCCGGGCCACCGACCGCGCGCACCTGCCGCGTCACCGACCGCGCGCACCTGCCGGGCCACCGACCGCGCGCACCTGCCGCGTCACCGACCGCGCGACCAGCCGGGCCACCGACCGCGCGCACCTGCCGCGTCACCGACCGCGCGACCCGCGGCGCCACCCCGCACCGCTGACCGCGCGGTCCCCGCGCAGGGGCCGCATGCCGACGCGGTAACGAAATGGGAACGCTCCCAACGGTCTATTGACACCCCTGTCACCTCCCGGCAACCTCATGGGAGCGCTCCCGAGAGTGGTGCGGATCTCCCTCCTGCCCGCTCCGGCCCGCGCGAAACGCACCCCCCACCACACAGCAGATATCGCCTCACCACCGAAAGAGGGGTCTCGGATGAGCGTCCCAATCCGTCGTCGGCGGTTCGCGGCCATCGCGCTCGCGTCCGTCGTCGTGCTCGGCACCACCGCCGCCTGCGGCGATGACTCGGACAGCGGCGACAGCGGCAGCGGCGGCGGCCCGGTCACCCTGGTCGTCGACGTCTTCGGCGACCAGGGCTTCGGCTACGAAGAGCTGTACAAGCAGTACGAAGCGGAGCACCCGAACGTCAAGATCCAGGAGCGGGGCAAGGGCCTCGGTCTCGGTGACTACAACACCCGTCTGACCCAGCAGATCACCGCGGGCTCGGGTGCCGGCGACGTGGTGGCCCTGGAAGAGGGCACCATCGTCCAGTTCTACGCCCAGGCCGACAAGTTCGTGAACCTCGCCGACCACGGCGCGAACGACCTCAAGGGCAACTTCCTGCCGTGGAAGTGGGAGCAGGGCACCACCCCCGACGGCAAGGTGCTGGGCCTCGGCACCGACGTCGGCTCGATGGCGCTGTGCTACCGCAGCGACCTGTTCAAGGCCGCCGGGCTGCCCACCGACCGCGAGCAGGTCGGCGCGCTCTGGCCGACCTGGGACGAGTTCATCGCCACCGGCCAGAAGTTCGCCGCCGCCGACAAGAAGCACAAGTTCGTCGACTCGGCGACCAACTTCTACAACGTCGTGCTGATGCAGATCGCGGGCCAGGGCACCGGCTACACCTACTACGACAAGAGCAACAAGCTGGTCATCGACCAGAACCCGGACGTGCAGGCCGCGTACCAGCTCACCACCAAGATGATCGCCGCCGGGCTGTCCAACAACCTCCAGTCGTTCTCCAACGAGTGGAACGCCGGCTTCAAGAACGGCACCTTCGCCACCATCGCCTGCCCCGCCTGGATGACCGGTGTCATCAAGGGCCAGGCCGGTGACGCGGCGGCCGGCAAGTGGGACATCGCCAAGGCGCCGGGCGCCGGTGGCAACTGGGGCGGCTCCTTCCTCGGCGTGCCGAAGTCGAGCAAGCACCAGAAGGAGGCCGCGGAGCTGGCCAAGTTCCTGACCAGCGCCAAGGGCCAGATCGGCGCGTACAAGGCGGTCGGCAACCTGCCCTCGAACCCGCAGGCGCTCACCGACCCGGCCGTGGCCGACTCGACCAACGACTACTTCAGCAAGGCCCCGGTCGGCAAGATCTTCGCCGCCGGCGCCACCGACCTGAAGCCGGTCTACCTCGGCCCGAAGAACAACGCGGTCCGCACCGCCGTGGAGAACACGCTGCGCGCCGTGGAGCAGGGCAAGTCGGCCGACGAGCAGTGGCAGGCGGCCCTGAAGAACGGTGCGGCCGCCGGTAAGTGACCGGTTGAGCCGCCCGCGGGTGGCGCCGGCAGCCCTGGCTGCCGGCGCCACCCGCGGTGCCCGCAGAGTCCGGCGTCGCCCGTGTGGCGGGTGACGCCGGCCGAGGAGAAGGACTCCCCATGAGCCTCGACCTGCACGCCGCGGCGCCGCCCGAGCCCGGCGCGCCCCGCGCCGCACGGCACACACGCCGCCGCGCCGCCTCGATGACCCGGCTGGACCTGAAGTACTCGCCGTACCTGTACGTCCTGCCGTTCTTCGTGATCTTCGCCGTGTTCGGCGTGTACCCGATCGCGTACACGGTCTGGATCGCGCTGACCGACCGGTCGCCGCTGAACTCGACGATCTCCTTCGTCGGGATGGACAACTTCGTCGAACTGATCACCGAGGATCCGCAGTTCTGGAACGCGGTGGTCAACACGTTCGGCATGTTCCTGCTCTCCACAGTGCCCCAGCTGCTGCTGGCACTGATGCTCGCCAACGCGCTGAACCGGAAGCTGCGCGCGCAGACGTTCTTCCGGATGGCCATCGCGATGCCGATCATCACCTCGACCGCTGTGGTCGCGCTGATCTTCTCGATGATCTACGCCAAGGACTTCGGCCTGGTCAACTGGCTGCTCGACAGCGTCGGCCTGGACCCGATCGACTGGCGGGCGAACCGCTTCGCCTCCTGGTTCGCCATCTCCACCATGGTCGACTGGCGCTGGGTCGGCTACAACGCGCTGATCTACCTGGCCGCCATGCAGTCGATCAGCAAGGACATGTACGAGGCCGCGGCGCTGGACGGCGCCTCCCGGCGGCGCCAGTTCTGGTCCATCACGGTCCCGCAGCTGCGCCCCACGATCATCTTCACGCTGATCATCTCCACCATCGGCGGCCTCCAGCTGTTCACCGAGCCCCTGCTGTTCACCAGCGGCTCGGGCGGTCTCTCCGGTGGTTCGGAGGGCCAGTTCCAGACCATCACGATGTACCTGCTCGACGTGATGAACCAGCGCTTCCGGTGGGGTTACGCCGGGGCGGTCGCGCTCGTGCTCTTCGTGCTCATCGCGTTGATGTCGGCGATCAACTACCTGCTCGCCCGCCGCATCAGCTCCGACAAGTGAGGTGACGAGATGACGACCACCGCCGTCCGCCCGCCCACCCGGCAGAGTCCGCCGATCAAGACCGCCCACCGGGCCGAGCGGCTCTGGAAGGCCAGCCCGCTCACCATGATCGGCCTGATCTTCGGCGTGCTGCTGTCCCTGTTCCCGTTCTACTGGATGATCGTGATCGCCAGCCGGACGAACGACGCGGCCAACTCCTGGCCGCCGCCGTTCCTGCCCGGCGGCAAGCTCGGCGAGAACATCGAGCGGGTACTCGCCAACAGCGACGCCAACATCGTCAAGGGCCTGATGAACTCGTTCCTGGTCTCCGGGACGATCACCGTCGCGACCGTGTTCTTCGGCTCGCTGGCCGGCTTCGCGTTCGCCAAGCTCCGCTTCCGGGGCAAGAACGCGCTGCTGCTGATCATCCTCACCTCGATGATGGTGCCGATCCAGCTCGGCGTGCTGCCGCTGTACATCCTGATGGCCAAGCTCGACTGGCTGAACACCATGCCGTCGGTGACCGTCCCGTTCCTGATCGGCGGCTTCGGCATCTTCATGATGCGCCAGTACGCCGAGCAGGCGGTACCGAACGAGTTGATCGAGGCCGCCCGGGTGGACGGCTGCTCGACCTGGCGGGTGTACTGGCACGTGGTGGCACCCGCGCTGCGTCCGGCCGCCGCGGTGCTGGGCCTGCTGACCTTCATGGAGCAGTGGAACCAGTTCTTCTGGCCGTTCGTGGTGCTGGCGGACCCGTCCAACCCGACCGTCCAGATCTCGCTGCGCAGCCTCAACACCGCCTACTTCGCCGACAACTCGCAGATCTTCGCCGGTACGTTGATCGCGACCCTGCCCCTGTTCGTCGTGTTCGTTCTGTTCGGCCGCCAGATCATCGGCGGCATCATGGAAGGCGCCGTCAAGTCGTGAGCAACCCAGCAAGCCCGCCCGCTGTCGGCGTCCTCGACGCCGGTCCGGCCCTCACCTTCCCGTCCGACTTCCTCTGGGGCGCGGCCACCGCCGCGTACCAGATCGAGGGCGGGGCGACGGAGGGCGGCCGTGCCCCGTCGATCTGGGACACCTTCAGCCACACCGAGGGCCGGACGGTGGCCGGGCACACCGGCGACGTGGCGTGCGACCACTACCACCGGATGCCTGACGACGTGCGGCTGATGGCCGACCTGGGCCTGCGGTCGTACCGCTTCTCGGTGAGCTGGCCGCGGGTGCAGCCGGGCGGCACCGGCGGGGTCAACCAGGAGGGCATGGACTTCTACCGCCGGCTGGTCGACGAGCTGCTCGGCCACGGCATCGAGCCGTGGCTGACGCTCTACCACTGGGACATGCCGCAGCCGCTGGAGGACGCGGGCGGCTGGCCGGCCCGGGACACCGCGGCCCGCTTCGCCGAGTACGCCCACCTGGTCGCCGAGGCGCTCGGTGACCGGGTGAAGTACTTCACCACGCTGAACGAGCCGTGGTGCTCGGCGTTCCTCGGCTACGGCTCCGGCGTGCACGCGCCGGGCCGCAGGGACGGCGCGGACGCGGTCCGGGCCGGGCACCACCTGATGCTCGGTCACGGCCTGGCCGTGCAGGCGGTACGCGCGGTCCGCCCGGACGCGCAGCTCGGCATCACCGTCAACCTGTACCCGGTGACCCCGGCGAGCGGGTCGGCGGCGGACGCCGACGCGGCCCGCCGGATCGACGCGCTGGCGAACCGGTTCTTCCTGGACCCGGTGCTGCGCGGGTCGTACCCGGCGGACCTCGTCGCGGACCTGCGTCAGGTCACCGACATGGGGCACGTGCGCGACGGTGACCTGGCGACCATCTCCACGCCGCTGGACATGGTCGGGGTCAACTACTACAGCCGGCACGTGGTGGCCGCGCCGGTCGAGGGCGCGGAGCCGGAGCCCTACTGGCGGGCGCCGTCCTGCTGGCCGGGCAGCGAGGACGTCCGGTTCGTCACCCGGGGTGTCCCGGTGACGGACATGGACTGGGAGATCGACGCCCCGGGCCTGGTGGAGACGCTGGAGCGGGTCCACCGGGAGTACACCGACCTGCCGCTCTACGTCACCGAGAACGGCTCGGCGTTCGTCGACGAGCTGGTCGACGGCCGGGTGGACGACCCGGACCGGCTGGCCTACTTCGCCGCTCACCTGCGCGCGGCGCACGCCGCGATCGAGGCCGGCGTGCCGCTCAAGGGCTACTTCGCCTGGTCGCTCCTGGACAACTTCGAGTGGGCCTGGGGTTACACGAAGCGGTTCGGCATGGTCTATGTCGACTACGACAGCCAGGCCCGGATCGCGAAGTCCAGCGCCAGGTGGTACGCCGACGTGATCCGACGCAACGGACTGCCCGCACAATAAGCTGGGCCAGCCAGTAACGGGCGGCCCGGCGCCGACGCCTCAATCGGTGCCGGGTCCGCCCGACCGTCGGAGGAGCACAACGATGACAACGCAGCGCACCCGCTCGCTCGGGCGTCCGACCCTCGACGCGGTCGCGGCCCGCGCCGGCGTCGGGCGCGGCACGGTCTCCCGCGTGGTCAACGGCTCGCCGCAGGTCAGTCCGGAGGCCCGGGCCGCCGTCCAGCAGGCCATCGCCGAACTGGGGTACGTGCCGAACCGTGCCGCCCGTGCGCTGGTCACCCAGCGGACCGACTCGGTCGCACTGGTCGTGTCCGAGTCGGGGGAGCGGGTCTTCACCGAGCCGTTCTTCGCGGCCATCGTCCGGGGCGTCAGCTCCGGGCTGGTGGAGACGCCGATGCAGCTCTGGCTGGCCATGGTGCAGTCGCCGATCGAGCGGGAACGGGTCGAGCACCACCTGACCAACCAGCACGTGGACGGCGTACTCCTGCTGTCCCTGCACGACGCCGACCCGCTGCCCACGCTGCTGGAGGAGCGCGGCCTGCCGACGGTGCTCGGCGGCCGTCCGGCGCGGATGCTGCACCCGAACGCGCAGCCGGCGTGGTTCGTCGACATGGACAACGTCGGCGGCGCGCGGCAGGCGGTGGAGCACCTGTTCCGCCAGGGCCGCCGGCGGGTCGCGACCATCGCGGGCCCGCAGGACATGGGCGCCGGCCTGGCCCGGCTCTCCGGCTACCAGGAGGCCGTGCGCGCGGCCGGCGGCCGGGTCGACCCGGGCCTGATCGCGTACGGGGACTTCAGCGAGGGCAGCGGCACCGCGGCCATGCGCCGGCTGCTCGACGTCTGCCCGGAGCTGGACGCCGTGTTCGTGGCCTCCGACCTGATGGCCTTCGGCGCGCTGCGCGCGTTGCGCGAGGCCGGCCGCCGGGTGCCCGAGGACGTGGCGGTGATCGGCTTCGACGACGCCCCGATCGCGCGTCAGGCCGAGCCGCCGCTCACCACCGTGTTCCAGCCGGTGGAGGAGATGGGCCGGCAGATGGCCCGGCTGCTGGTGTCCCGCATCCGCGGCGAGGAGGTCCCCTCCCCGCACGTGCTGCTGGACACCGAGCTGATCCACCGGGCCTCCGGCTGACCCACCCCCGGCGACGGGGGAGCGGTCAGGACCAGCGGCGCAGTTCGCGGCGGGCCAGCGACGCGCGGTGGACCTCGTCGGGGCCGTCGGCCAGGCGCAACGTGCGGGCCTGCGCCCACAGCTCGGCCAGCGGGGTGTCCTGGCTGACCCCGGCCCCGCCGTACGCCTGGATGGCCTTGTCGATCACCCACTCGGCCATCAGCGGCGTGGCGATCTTGATGGCCTGGATCTCGCTGTGCGCGCCCTTGTTGCCGACGGTGTCCATCAGCCACGCGGTCTTGAGCACCAGCAGGCGGGCCTGCTCGATCCGGACCCGCGACTCGGCGATCCACTCGCGGACCACGCCCTGCTCGGCGAGCGGGCGGCCGAACGCGATCCGGTCGAGCACGCGCCGGCAGAGCAGCTCCAGGGCCCGCTCGGCCATGCCGACCAGGCGCATGCAGTGGTGGATCCGGCCGGGGCCGAGCCGGGCCTGGGCGATGGCGAACCCGGTGCCCTCCTCGCCGACCAGGTTGTCCACCGGCACCCGGACGTCGGTGAAGTCGATCTCGGCGTGCCCGCCGTGCGGGGCGTCGCTGTAGCCGAAGACCCGCATCCCGCGCCGAACGGTCACGCCGGGGGTGTCCCGGGGGACCAGGATCATGCTCTGCTGGCGGTGCCGGTCGGCGTCCGGGTCGGTCTTGCCCATCACGATGAAGATCTCGCAGCGCGGGTCCATCGCCCCGGACGACCACCACTTGCGGCCGTTGATCACGTAGTGGTCGCCGTCGCGGGTGATCCGGGTGGCGATGTTCGTCGCGTCCGAGGACGCCACCTCCGGCTCGGTCATGCAGAACGCGGACCGGATCTCACCGGCGAGCAGCGGCATGAGCCACTGCTTGCGCTGCTCCTCGGAGCCGAACTCGGCGAGCAGTTCCATGTTGCCGGTGTCCGGCGCGGCGCAGTTGAGCGCCTCCGGGGCCAGGTGCGGGCTGCGGCCGGTCAGCTCGGCCAGCGGCGCGTACTGGAGGTTGGTCAGCCCGGCGCCGTAGCGGGCGTCGGGCAGGAACAGGTTCCACAGCCCGCGCGCCCGCGCCTCGGCTTTGAGTTCCTCCATCACCGGCGGGCGGGCCCACGGGTCGCCGGCCGCGGCCACCTGCTCGTGGTGCACCGGCTCGGCCGGGTACACGCACTCGGTGAGGAACGCCTCCAGCCGCTGCCGCAGCTCGACCGTCCGGTCGTCGTACGCGAACTCCATCTAGCTCTCCCTCACCGCGTGCAGTCCGTGTGCCACGAGCGGCGCCACCATGTCGCCGATCCGGTCGAAGCCCTCGCCCAGCGTCTGGCCGAGCGTGTGCCGGTAGTGGATGCCCTCGCAGATCACCGCGAGCTTGAAACAGCCGAGTGCCACGTGCCAGTGCAGCGGGCCGACGTCGACGTCGCTGCGCCCGGCGTACCGCTCGATCAGTTCGGCGCCGGTGGGGAAGCCGGCGCGCGGCCCGATGCCGTCGGCCACCGGGTTGCCCTCGCCGTGGTCGCTGTCGCCGAGCACGTCCCAGTACGTCAGCAGCAGCCCGAGGTCGGCCAGCGGGTCGCCGAGCGTGGCCATCTCCCAGTCGAGCACCGCCCGCACCGCCACCGGGTCGACGGTGGCGAGCAGGTTGTCCAGCCGGTAGTCGCCGTGCACGATCCGGCCCGCGTTCGCGCCCTCGGGCACGCTGGCGGCCAGCGCGTCGCGCAGCTCGTCGATGCCGGGCAGCGGCCGGCTGCGGGACCGGTCGAGCTGGCCGGCCCAGCGGCGCACCTGCCGGGCCAGGTAGCCCTCCGGGCGGCCGAAGTCGGCCAGCCCCACCTCGGCCGGCTCGACCCGGTGCAGCGTGGCGAGCGTGTCCATCATCGCCATCGCGAGGTCGCGCCGCTGGGCGGCGGTGAGCGCGTCGGTCTGCTCCCGCCGCCGGTAGACCTCGCCGTCGACCTTCGCCATCAGGTAGAACGGCGCGCCGATGACGCTCTCGTCGGCGCACAGCAGCAGCGCCTCCGGCACCGGTACGCCGGTCGGCGCGAGCGCCGAGATCACCCGGTGCTCCCGGGCCATGTCGTGCGCGGTGGCCAGCACGTGCCCCAGGGGCGGCCGGCGCAGCACCACCTCGCGGTCGCCGGCGCGCAGCAGGTAGGTGAGGTTGGACTTGCCGCCGGCGATCAGCCGCGCCGACAGCGGCCCGCTCAGGTCCGGCCGGTGGACGGCCAGGTGGGCGGCGAGCCGGTCGAGGTCGAGCCCGCGCGGGGCCGGACCGGTCGAGGGCGCGGCGACATCGGCGGCCGGATCGGTCATCCAATTAGTTGATGGCAGCTCAGCTTTGTTGTCAAGGTCGGGTTTTCCCGGCGGGACATGCCCTTGCAACAGGGGCGAAATGGTCAACCGGCAGGCTGGGCCCCAGCCTGCCGGCCGCTCGGCCGGCCCGCCGAGCGGAGGGGATCAGACATGCTGCTGAGAGTTCGGGTGACCCTGCCGGACCGTCCGGGCACGCTCGGCCAGGTGGCCCGGACACTCGGCGTCTCCGGCGCGGACATCGTGCAGGTGGTGGTGCTGGAACGGCTCGGCGGCCGGGCGGTGGACGACTTCACGGTGGTCTGGCCGGGTGCGGCGCGGGTGGAGCGGATGCTCGCCGGGCTGGCCGCGATCCCCGGCGTCCGGGTGGACGGCGTGTGGCGGGCGATCGGCGCGCCCACCACCACCGGGCAGGACGCCGAACTGCTCGCCCAGGTGGCGGCGAACCCGGTCGACGGGGTGGCCACGCTCGTCGACGCGGTGCCGGGGCTGCTCGCCGCGGACTGGGCGGTGGTCGCCGTCGTACCCCTGGACTGGGCCTCGCGCAGCGGCGAGGCCGGCGTCGCCGCGATCGGGCACGCGAGCTGGCGGGCGCCGGTGCCGCCGCGGCTGCCGGAGGTGACCCCGCTGCGGGCGCGCGCCATGACCAACCCGGACGGGCACCACTACGCGGTGGCGCCGTTCGGCCGGGCCGGGCTGGTGCTCGTGGTCGCCCGTGACCACAGCGAACCGCTCGCCGCCGCCGGGTTCCACTCCACCGAGGTGGACCGGCTCGCCCAGCTCGTCCGCGCCGGCGCGGTGATCCTCGGCGACCGGCTGGACCTGGTCGGCCCGCCACCCGTGACCACCGTCACCTGACCGGACGGCCCGCGTCACCCGGGGGCAACGGGCCCGCAACAGGCGCACGGCATGGTCGGTGCCGAGGAAGGGAGACAACCATGGCGCTCTGGCGGATCCGAGCCACGGTGGACGACCGGCCGGGTTACCTGTCGGTGCTCACGGCGAGCCTCGCGTTGCGCGGGGTCAACATCCTCAGCGTGCAGGTGCACACCACCGAGGCCGGCGCGGTCGACGACTTCCTGGTCGACGCGCCCGAGCAGGTGACCGAGGCGGAGCTGCGGGCCGCCGTGGAGCGGGGCCGGGGCCGGGACTGCTGGATCGCGCGCAGCGGGGCGCGCGGGCTGGCCGACGAGCCGACCCGGCTGCTCGGGCTCGCCGGGCGGCTGGTGCGAGACCCGGAGGCGACCGGCGAGGTGCTGCGCACGCTGCTCGGCGCCGACTCGGTGACCTGGCGTCCGACGCCCGCCACCGCGCCGGGCGGGGTGGGCGGCACCACGATGGTGCTCGCCGACCCGGCCGGCGGCGCCCACGAACTGCACCGCCGGGAGCCCAGCTTCACCCCGGCCGAGTACGCCCGCGCGCAGGCCCTGGTCGAGCTGGCGGCGACACTGGCCCGGCGGGACGCCGACCGGATCACGCTGGTGCTGCCGGACGGCGGTGAGGTGTCGGTGCGGGCCGCGACCGCCGAGGACGTCCCCGGCGTACGCGACTTGCACGCCGCCTGCTCGGCCCGCAGCCGGCAGCGGCGCTACCTGAGCGGGGCGGCGGACCCGTCGCCGGCCCGGCTGCGCCGGCTGCTGGAACCGGCGCGGGGCGTGACACTGCTCGCCACGGCGGGCTCCGGCGGGGCGGCGGAGCCGGTCGTGGCGATGGCGAACCTGCTCGGCGAGGGCGACGAGGCCGAGGCGGCGCTGCTGGTCCGCGACGACTGGCAGCGCCGGGGCCTCGGCTCGGCGCTGCTGCGCCGCCTGGTGGGCCACGCCGACCGGGCCGGATACGCCGCCGTGCTGCTGCACGTGCAGTCCGAGAACACGCCGATGCTGCGGACGCTGCGCCGGCTGGACCGGCCGGTGGCGATGGAACGCGACGGCGGCGTGCTGACCGCGACGCTGCCGCTGGCCGCACGGCCGCCGGCCGAGCCGGCCGCGCGGGCCGGGGTGACGGTGCCGGCACAGCGGTCGAGTTGAGCTGACGGCCGCCGGCCGGATCCCGGAGGTGCGCCGCAACGGCGCGGCACACCCGAGGGGTACGGCCCGACGGCCGGAACCGGCGCGGTCACGCGCCACCCGGGCCGGCCTCCGATACGGGGGACGGTGACACGGCGGGGCTCCCGATGCGGGGGCCCCGCCCGTCTGTGTGCGATCAGGTGGCCGGGTAGCTGTTGTAGTCGGGGAAGTTGCCGTAGAGCCGGCCGTCACCACCGACTGTGACCGCCTGCACGAGCAGGTCGCCGCCGACGAACGCGCCCTTCCAGGACGCGCCCCGGCCGCCGAACGGCTCGTCCCGGTCGCCCCGGGACCGCGGCTTGTTGATGCCCACCTTGAACGCCTGGAGGTCCACCGCCAGCTTGCCGGCGAGCTCCTCGTCGTCGCAGGCGAGCGACGCGACGAGCGCGCCGTTGGAGGCGTTCATCTGGGCCAGCAGCTCGTCGGTGGTGTCCACCACGACGATGGTGTCGACCGGGCCGAACGGCTCGGCGTGCATGAGGCGGGACCGGCCGGGCGGGGCCAGCAGCACGGCCGGTGCGACGTACGCGGACGTGTCCTGCCCGTCCAGGAACGGTGCGCCGTCGAGCTTGCCGCGGTGCAGCGGCACGGCGCCGCCGCGTACCGCCTCGTCGACCTTGCGCCGCAGCTCGTCGGCCTTCGCCCCGCTGATCAGCGGCCCGAAGTCCAGCTCGGGCAGCGGGTCGCCGGCCGACCAGTCGTCGCCGACGGCGAGCGGGTGCCCGAACCGGATCGAGCGGACCACAGGCAGGTACATGTCGAGGAACTCGTCGACCAGGTCGCGCTGGACCACGAACCGGGGGTACGCGGTGCAGCGCTGCTTGCCGTACTCGAAGCCCTTGCGCAGGTGGGCGGCGAGCGAGTCCCACTGGGAGAAGTTCCAGATGCCCCAGGCGTTGAGGCCCTCCTGCTCGATGAAGTGCCGCTTGTCGCAGTCGAGCAGCGCGGCGGCGACCTTGCCGCCGTTGGAGCGCCCGCCGACGAACGCCACCGCGCCGATCTCCGGTGCGCGGACGAGCACCTCGGACAGTTCCTCGCCGCTGCCGGACAGCAGCGTGGCGGGCAGCCCGGCGCGGCGCATCAGCGCGTGCGCGACGGTGAGGCAGACCGCGCCGCCCTGCGACGGGGTCTTGGCGATCACCGCGTTGCCGGCGAGCAGCTGCACCAGCTCGGCGTGCACGAGCACGCTCATCGGGTAGTTCCAGGAGGCGATGTTGCTGACCGGGCCGGGCAGCGGCTCCCGCCCGTCGGCGAGCATCCGCTCGATCTCCTGCGCGTACCAGCGCACGCCGTCCAGCGCGCGGTCCACGTCGGCGCAGGCCAGGCGCCACGGCTTGCCGATCTCCCAGACCAGCAGCAGGGCGAGCAGGTCGCGGTGTGCGGTGAGCGCGTCGAGGGCGTCGGTGACCCGGGCGACGCGCTCGGCCAGCGGGGTCCGTGCCCACTCCCGGTGCGCGTCGGCGGCGTGGGCGACGGCGGCGCGGGCCGTCTCGGCGTCGAGCCGGGCGAGGTTCACCAGCACCGTGTTGTCCACCGGGGTCCGTACGGCGGTGGGCGTGCCGAGCGCGCGCCAATCGCCCTGGACGAGGTTGTGCAGCGTCGTGGTGCCGTCGGGGCCGGTGCCGAACGCCTCGGGCGTGGCGGCCACCGCCCGGGCGAGGGTGTCGGACCAGGAGGTGCCCTCGGCGAGTCGTAGAGCCATCGCGATCTCCTCAGTGTCGTCCGGGGAGCGGCGGCGTCGATGGCACCGCAGGTGAGGCGTACTGTCCCGCGGGCCGGAGCGGCCGGGCAACCGTACGCTCGTATGCCAGGACGGCCGCGCCGCCGACGACGCCCCGGCGGCTGCATTCACCACCGTGACGATGCCGCTGAGCTGGGACCGAACACGCTCTATATTGACAAGTATCGATGGTGTGATCCAGCTCCCGATGGTTACCCGTGAGTACGCCCGGGTGGCCCGGATCGGCGCGCTCTTCCCCTGTGATGAACGGCGCATTACATTGTCGATTGTCCATGGGAGCGCTCCCGAACCTCTCAGGGACACCCCACCACCACCGCCTCGCGGCAGCCGGAGCCCTGCGATACCGTCCCCGCTCCGGCTGCCGCCCGGCGCCAGCCACAGGAGCTCGCCATGCCCCGTCCGATTCCGCCGCCGGGAGGCCGGTCCCGGCTCCGCCGGCTGTTCGCCGCCGGTGCCGCGCTGGCCGTCGGCCTGGCCACGGCCGTCGCCGCCCCGCCACCCGCGTCCGCCTCCGCCGCACAGGCCGCGCCCGCGTTCAACTACGCCGAGGCGTTGCAGAAGTCGCTGTTCTTCTACGAGGCGCAGCAGTCGGGCCGCAAGCCCTCCTGGAACCGGGTCTCCTGGCGCGGCGACTCGGCGCTCACCGACGGCGCCGACGTCGGCGTCGACCTCACCGGCGGCTGGTACGACGCCGGCGACCACGTGAAGTTCGGCTTCCCGATGGCGTTCAGCGCCACCATGCTGGCGTGGGGCGCGGTCGAGTACCGCGACGGGTACGTCGCCTCCGGCCAGCTCACCCACCTGCTGAACAACCTGCGCTTCGTCAACGACTACTTCGTCAAGGCGCACCCCGCCGCGAACGTCCTCTACGGACAGGTCGGCAAGGGCGACGACGACCACAAGTGGTGGGGTCCGGCCGAGGTGATGCCGATGGCGCGGCCCGCGTACAAGATCGACGCGAGCTGTGGCGGCGCGGACCTGGCGGGGGAGACGGCGGCCGCGATGGCCGCCTCGTCCATGGTGTTCCGGCCCACCGACGCGGCCTACGCGGACAAGCTGCTCGGCCACGCCAAGCAGCTCTACACGTTCGCCGACACCGTGCGGAAGAACTACCACGAGTGCATCACCGACGCGACGAGCTTCTACAAGTCGTGGAGCGGCTACCAGGACGAACTGGTGTGGGGCGCGATCTGGCTGTACCGGGCCACCGGCGACGCCACCTACCTGGCCAAGGCCGAGAGCGAGTACGACAAGCTCGGCACCGAGCCGCAGTCCACCACCCGCTCCTACAAATGGACCATCGCCTGGGACAACAAGCAGTTCGGCGCGTACGTGCTGCTGGCGAACCTCACCGGCAAGCAGAAGTACGTCGACGACGCCAACCGGTGGCTGGACTACTGGACGGTGGGCGTCAACGGCCAGCGGGTGCCGTACTCGCCGGGCGGGATGGCGGTGCTCGACTCGTGGGGCGCGCTGCGGTACGCCTCCAACACCGCGTTCGCCGCGCTCGTCTACAGCGACAGGACCACGGACACCACCCGTAAGGCGCGCTACCACGACTTCGCGGTCCGGCAGATCAACTACGCGCTCGGCGACAACCCGCGCAACTCCAGCTACCAGATCGGCTTCGGCACCAACTCGCCGCGCAACCCGCACCACCGCACCGCGCACGGCTCCTGGTGGGACAGCCAGACCGTGCCCACCGAGACCCGGCACGTGCTCTACGGCGCGCTGGTCGGCGGCCCGTCCTCGGCCAACGACGCGTACACCGACAGCCGGTCGGACTACGTGATGAACGAGGTCGCCACCGACTACAACGCCGGCTTCACCTCCGCGCTGGCCCGGCTCACGAACGAGTACGGCGGCAGCCCGCGCGCCGGTTTCCCGTCCGCCGAGACGCCCGACATGGACGAGCTGACAGTGGAGACCACTGTGATGCAGGCCGAGCCGCGCGCCACCGGGCTCAAGGCGATCATCTACAACAAGTCGGCGTTCCCGGCCCGGGCGCTGACGACCGGAAAGTTCCGGTACTTCTTCCGGCCCGACGGCACCGGACCGGTCACCGTCACGCCCGGCTACACCCAGGGCTGCCCGTCGCCGTCGACGGCGAAGCAGTTCTCCGGTGACGTCTGGTACGTCGAGGTCGACTGCACCGGCTACACCATCGCGCCGGCCGGGCAGTCGCAGCACCGGATGGAGGTCCAGTTCAAGATCGGGGTGCCGGAGGGCGGCACCTGGGATCCGGCGAACGACCCTTCCTACCAGGCCACCGCCGGGCCGAACCGGAAGGTGCCGCTCTACTCCGGCGGCGTCCGCGTCTGGGGCGAGGAGCCCGGCCCGGTCACCCCTGACACCACCGCGCCCACAGTGCCCGGCACGCCCGTCGCGTCCGCCGTCACGTCGAGCGGGCTCACGCTGACCTGGGCCGCGTCCACCGACACCGGCGGCAGCGGCCTGGCCGGGTACGAGATCACCCAGTCGCAGACCGGCAGCGACGCGCTGGTGCTGCGCACCGCCACCACAAACACGCTCGCGGTGACCGGGCTGCTGCCGGAGCGGACGTACCAGTTCACAGTGCGGGCGCTCGACGGCGCCGGCAACCGGTCCGCGTCGTCGGCGGCGGTCAGCGTCACCACGCCGGCCGGCCCGGCGCCGGACACCACACCACCGACCGCGCCCGGCACGCCCACCGCCTCCGCGGTCGGCCCGACCGGCCTGACGCTGACCTGGGGCCCGTCCACCGACGCGGTGGGCGTCACCGGGTACCGCGTCTACCGCGGCGGGAACGTCCTGGTCGGCTCCGCCACCGGCACCACCCTGGCGGTGACCGGGCTGACCGCCTCCACCACGTACACGTTCACAGTGGTGGCGGTGGACGCGGCCGGCAACGTCTCGCCCGCGTCGCCCGGCGTCACGGTGACCACCACGGCCCCGCCCGCCGGCGGCTCCTGCGCGGTGACCTGGACGGCGAACACCTGGGACACCGGGTTCACCGCGAACATCACTGTCGCCAACACCGGCACCACGGCGATCAACGGCTGGACGCTGGCGTTCACGTTCGGCAACAGCGGCCAGAAGGTCGGGCAGGCATGGTCGGCGAACGTGACGCAGACCGGCACGGCGGTGACCGCGTCGAACCTGTCCTACAACGGGACGCTGGCGCCGGGCGCGTCGACGAGCTTCGGCTTCAACGGCACCCACACCGGCGCCAACCCGAGGCCCACCGCGTTCACGCTGAACGGCTCCGCCTGCACCGTCTCCTGACCGCCGAGGCGGCGTGGCGTGGCCGGTACCGCACCCCGGGTGACCGGCCACGCCACGCCATGCCTCGCGCGACCAAAAACGTTCCGAAACTTTTCCGAAACACCATTGTCCCCGCCGATGCGCGATGGAAGCATCGACTGAGCTAGATACCCCAATCGAGACGTCCAGTCGTTCCGCCCCGACGGCCTGGGTGTTGGCCAGTAAGGAGGCCAAGATGGCAATGAGCCCATCCGTTCATCGCGGCGGGAGTCGGCGACGGCGATCACCGGCCGTCCGGGCGCTGCTCGCCGGCGCGGTCAGCGCCGTGACGGTGGCAGCCGTCGCGGTGATGATGCCGTCGGCGAACGCCGCCGCGTCCACGCTGGGCGCCGCCGCCGCGCAGTCGGGCCGGTACTTCGGCACCGCCATCGCGGCGGGCCGGCTCGGTGACTCGACGTACAGCACGATCGCCGGACGCGAATTCAACATGATCACCGCCGAGAACGAGATGAAGCCGGACGCGACCCAGCCCCAGCGGGGCCAGTTCAACTTCAACTCCGGTGACCAGATCTACAACTGGGCGACCCAGCGCGGCTTGAAGGTCCGTGGCCACACCCTGGCGTGGCACGCGCAGCAGCCGGGCTGGATGCAGAGCCTGAGCGGCAGCAACCTGCGTCAGGCGATGATCGACCACATCAACGGGGTGATGGGCCACTACCGGGGCAAGCTGGCCGCGTGGGACGTGGTGAACGAGGCGTTCAACGAGGACGGCAGCCGCCGTCAGTCGAACCTGCAGGGCACCGGCAACGACTGGATCGAGGTGGCGTTCCGTACGGCGCGGGCGGCGGATCCGTCGGTGAAGCTCTGCTACAACGACTACAACATCGAGAACTGGTCGTACGGCAAGACGCAGGGCGTCTACAACATGATCCGGGACTTCAAGTCCCGTGGTGTGCCGATCGACTGCGTGGGGTTGCAGACGCACTTCACCGGTGGCAGCTCGCTGCCGGGCAACTTCCAGACCACGCTGTCGAGCTTCGCCGCGCTCGGTGTCGACGTGGCGCTGACCGAGGTCGACGTCACCAACTCGTCGACCAGCCAGTACGCGGGTCTGACGCAGGCGTGTCTGAACGTGCCGCGCTGCATCGGCATCACGGTGTGGGGCGTGCGCGACAGCGACTCGTGGCGCTCAGGCGAGAACCCGTTGCTGTTCGACGGCGGAGGCAACAAGAAGGCTGCGTACACCTCGGTCCTCAACGCCCTCAACGCGGCCGCCCCGACCTCCGGGCCGACCACGACCCCGACCACGGCACCGCCGCCCAGCGGTGGCGCCGGCCGGATCGTCGGAGCGCAGTCGGGCCGGTGCGTCGACGTACCGAACGCCACCCAGACCAACGGCACCCGGGTCCAGCTCTGGGACTGCAACGGTCAGTCGAACCAGCAGTGGACGTACACCTCGAACAAGCAGCTGATGGTCTACGGCACCAAGTGCCTCGACGCGAACGGCGCGGCCACCGGCAACGGCACCGGGATCATCATCTGGGACTGCAACGGCCAGTCGAACCAGCAGTGGAACATCAACTCCAACGGCACCATCAGCGGCGTGCAGTCCGGGCGCTGCCTGGACGTCTGGGGCACCGGCAACGGCCAGCAGATCCAGCTGTACGACTGCCACGGGCAGACCAACCAGCAGTGGCGGACCGACTTCGGTGGCACCACGCCGCCCCCGACCACGCCGCCGCCGCCGGGCGGCTGCGCGCTCCCGTCGACGTACCGGTGGTCGTCGACCGGCGCGCTGGCCAACCCGCAGAACGGCTGGGTCTCGCTCAAGGACTTCACCAACGTGGTCTACAACGGCAAGCACCTGGTCTACGGGTCGTACGTCAACAGCAGCGGCCAGTACAGCTCGATGAACTTCAGCCTGTTCACGAACTGGTCCGACATGGCCTCGGCCAGCCAGACCGGGATGAGCCAGGGCACCGTGGCGCCCACCCTGCTGTACTTCGCCCCGAAGAACATCTGGGTGCTGGCGTACCAGTGGGGACCGACCTCGTTCAGCTACAAGACGTCGAGCGACCCGACGAACGCCAACGGCTGGTCCTCGGCGCAGACGCTCTCCACCGCCACCCTGCCCGACGCCCCGTACGGCGTCATCGACCAGACGCTCATCGGCGACGACCAGAACATGTACCTGTTCTTCGCCGGTGACAACGGCAAGATCTACCGGTCGAGCATGCCGCTGGGGAACTTCCCGGGCAGCTTCGGCTCGAACTACACGACGATCATGACCGACTCGACGAACAACCTGTTCGAGGGCGTCGAGGTCTACAAGGTGGCGGGCCAGAACCAGTACCTCATGATCGTCGAGGCGATCGGGAGCCAGGGACGCTACTTCCGGTCGTTCACGTCCAACAGCCTGAGCGGCTCGTGGACCCCGCAGGCCGCCAGCGAGAGCAACCCCTTCGCCGGCAAGGCCAACAGCGGCGCGACGTGGACCAACGACATCAGCCACGGTGACCTGGTCCGCACCAACCCCGACCAGACCAAGACCGTCGACGCCTGCAACCTCCAGTTCCTGTACCAGGGCAAGAACCCCAGTGCGGGAGGCGACTACAACCTGCTGCCGTGGCGGCCGGGTGTGCTGACCCTCCAGCGCTAGGCGCCACACCGTACGAGGAAGGCGTGCCCGGCACCCGTGCGGTGCCGGGCACGCCCTTTCCGGTGGGCCGGCCCGGCCGGCGGGCGGACGGCGCCGACCCGGGGCAAGCTGAGTCGGTGGAGCGCATGCTGCTGACCGTCGGGCACGGGGCCGCCCACCGGGACCAGCTCGGGGACCTGCTGGCCGGCGCGGCTGTCACCCTGATCGTGGACGTGCGCCGCTACCCGGCCAGCCGGACCAACCCGGACGTCCGCCGCGAGGCCCTGGAGCACTGGCTGCCCGAACGGGGCATCGGCTACCGCTGGGAACCGCGCCTCGGCGGCCGCCGGCACGTCCGCGCCGGCGAGCCGGAACCGGACACGTGGTGGACGGTCGCGGCCTTCCGGGCGTACGCCGCGTACACCCGCACGCCCGACTTCGACGCGGCACTCGACGAGGTGCTGGCCGACGCCGCCCGGGAGACCACAGCCGTGATGTGCAGCGAGAGCGTCTGGTGGCGCTGCCACCGGCGGCTGATCGCCGACGTCGCCGTGCTCGGCCGCGGAGTGCCGGTGTCGCACCTCATGCCGGACGGCCGGCTCAGCCCGCACCGGCCCGCCGAGGGCGCCCGCCGGCTGCCCGACGGGCACCTGCTCTGGGCCGGCTGACTCAGCCGGCCAGGTCCTCGGCGAGCAGGTCCATCAGCAGCGCGTCGTGCCAGCGCCCGTCCGCGCCGCGCTCGTAGCGGCGCATGATGCCCACCGGACGGAACCCCACCTTCGCGTACGCCCGGATCGCCGCCGTGTTCGCCGCCGCCGGGTCGATGGTGAACCGGTGGTGGCCGTACTCGTCGATCAGGTGCCGGACCAGCGTGCGGATCGCGTCGCCGCCCAGCCCCGAGCCGCGTACCGCCGGGTCGAGGAAGACGTCCAGGCTGGCGTGGCGGTAGTCCGGGTCGGTCTCGGCGTACCACTGGATCGCGCCGACCAGCTTGCCGTCGTGCTCGACGGCGTAGATCGTCACCGAGTCGTCGGCCAGGTCCGCCCGGACCGACGCGGCCAGGTCGTCACCGCCGCGCCACCAGCGGCGCACCTCGGGGGTGGCCCGGATCGCGGCCAGGGCGGGCACGTCGGCGTCGGTCACCGGCCGCAGCGTCACCGCCCGCCCGCGCAGCACGCCTCAGCCCCGCCGCTCGCCGTGCTCGACGCAGACCGCCGACCAGCCGGACGGTACGACCTGCACCTTCATCCGCCGCCGGCAGGACGCGCACCAGCGCGGCGGCTCCCACGCGCGGGCCGCCTCGCACGCCGGGTGCGGCCCGGCCGCCACCGACTCGCCGCACCTGTCGCACCAGAGCGCGGCGGGAGCCGCCGTGGCGGGGGAGGATTCGGTCACCGCTGCCTCACAGGGTCGCCGAGAGCGCCTTCACCGGCATCTTCAGGTCTTCCAGCAGCTTCAGGTCGGCCGTGGCGGGCCGCCCCAGCGTGGTCAGGTAGTTGCCGACGATCACCGCGTTGATGCCGCCCAGCAGACCGTCGCGGGTGCCGAGGTCACCGAGGGTCAGCTCGCGGCCGCCCGCGTACCGCAGGATGGTGCGCGGCATGGCCAGCCGGAACGCGGCGATGGCGCGCAGCGCGTCCTTGCCCTCCACCACCGGGCGGTCACCCAGCGGCGTGCCGGGGCGCGGGTTGAGGAAGTTCAGCGGCACCTCGTGCGGGTCCAGCTCGGCGAGCTGCGCGGCGAACTCGGCCCGCTGCTCGACCGTCTCGCCGAGGCCGAGGATGCCGCCGCAGCAGACCTCCATGCCGGACTCGCGGACCATCCGCAGCGTCTCCCAGCGCTCCTCCCACGAGTGCGTGGTGACCACGTTCGGGAAGTAGGAGCGGCAGGTCTCCAGGTTGTGGTTGTAGCGGTGCACGCCCATCTCGACCAGCTCGTCGACCTGCTCCTTGGTGAGCATGCCGAGCGAGGCGGCGACCTGGATGTCGACAGCGGCGCGGATGGCGGCGACGCCCTCGCGCATCTGCTTCATCAGCCGGGCGTCCGGGCCGCGCACGGCGGCCACGATGCAGAACTCGGTCGCCCCGGTCGCGGCGGTCTGCTTCGCGGCCTCGACCAGCGCCGGGATGTCCAGCCAGACCGAGCGCACCGGCGAGGTGAACAGACCGGACTGCGAGCAGAAGTGGCAGTCCTCCGGGCAGCCGCCGGTCTTCAGCGAGACGATGCCCTCGACCTCGACCTCCGGACCGCACCAGCGCATCCGGACCTCGTGGGCGAGCTGGAGCGCGGCGGGCAGGTGCTCGTCGGGAAGGTTCAGCACCGCGAGGACACCGGCCTCGTCGAGGCCGACGCCGTTGCCCAGCACCCGCTCCCGGGCCTGGTCGAGGATCTCTGGCATGGCTCGTAACCTAACAGGCCACCGTGAACGCGGGAAACACCGCCGCCGGCCCTCCGGCGAGCCGGGACCGCGCCACGCCGGGGCCGCCGGGGCGGGTGGTAACTTCGCCCCGCGGAAGCGCCCGGCGTGGGGCGTGAAGTCGGCGGGAGGGGACGGCACGGTGGCGGACTGGCTGGCGGCCCTGGACCGCCGCGCCGAGCTGCGGGCCCGGGCGGGGCTGACCCGCACGCTGCGCCCCCGCGCCGCCGACGACGCCGTGGTCGACCTGGCCGGAAACGACTACCTCGGCCTGGCCACCCACCCGGAGGTCACCGCCGCCGCAGCAGAGGCCCTGTCCGCGTACGGGCTGGGCGCCACCGGGTCGCGTCTGGTGCGCGGGTCCACCGACGCGCACCACGCGCTGGAGGACGACCTGGCCGGCTGGCTCGGCGTCGACCGGGCGCTGGTGTTCTCCTCCGGATACCTGGCCAACCTCGCCGCCGTCCGGGGACTGACCCAGCCGCGGACGCTGCTCGTCTCCGACGCCCACAACCACGCCTCGCTGATCGACGGCTGCCGGATCTCCGGCGCCGAGACGCTCGTGACGCCGCACGCCGACGTCGCAGCGGTGGCCGCGGCGCTCGCCGCCGCGCCGGGCCGCCCGGCGGTGGTGGTGACCGAGTCGGTCTTCTCCGTCGACGGCGACCTCGCCCCGCTCGCGGAGCTGCACGCGGTGGCCCGCCGCCACGGCGCGCTGCTGCTCGTCGACGACGCGCACGCGCTCGGCGTCACCGGCCCGGCCGGAGCCGGCGGGGTCGCCGCCGCCGGGCTCGCCGGCGCGCCCGACGTGGTGGTCACCGCGACGCTGTCCAAGGCGCTCGGCGGGGCCGGCGGCGTGGTCGCCGGGCCGGCCGAGTTCGTCCGCCACCTGGTGGAGACCGGCCGCACGTTCATCTTCGACACCGCGCCGCCGCCCGCGGTGGTGGCCGGGGTCCGCGCCGCGGTGCGCCTGGCCCGCGACGGCGACGCGCTGCGCGCCGAGCTGGCCGACCGGGTCGCCGCGGCGGTGCGCCGGCTCGGCGCGGCCGGGCTGGCCGTGTCCGCCCCGGACGGCGCCGTGATCTCGGTGACCGCGCCCGGCCCGCAGGAGGCGACCGCCTGGGCCGCCGCCTGCCGGGAACACGGTGTGGCGGTCGGCTGCTTCCGTCCCCCGTCCACGCCGGACAGCCGCTCCCGGCTGCGGCTCACCGTCAGCGCCGGGGTGGACCGGGCCGGCTTCGACCGGGCCCTGGACGTGATCGTGGAGTGTGCGCCATGAGCCTCGGCGACGCCTGGACCGGGCCGGTGCTGGTGACCGGCACCGACACCGAGGTCGGCAAGACAGTGGTGACCGCCGCCGTCGCCGCCGCCGCGCAGGCGGCCGGCCTGCGGGTCGCGGTGGTCAAGCCCGGCCAGACGGGTACGGCGACGGGAGAGCCCGGCGACGTCGACTCGGTGACCCGGCTGGCCGCCCCGCTGACCGGCCGGACGCTGGCGAGCTACCCCGATCCGCTGGCCCCGCTGGCCGCGGCCCGGGTGGCGGAGCTGCCGCCGCTGGAGCTGTACAACGCGGTCGACGCGATCCGCGAGGAGGCGGACAAGCACGATCTGGTGCTCGTCGAGGGCGCGGGCGGGCTGCTCGTACCGATGGGGTTGCGCCCGTCCGGCGAGCCGTGGACGGTGGCCGATCTGGCGGTGTCGCTCGGCGCGCCCGCGGTGGTGGTGGCGCGGGCCGGGCTCGGCACGCTCAACCACACCGCGCTGACGCTGGAGGCGCTGGAGCGGCGGGCCGTCCCGGCCGGCGTGGTGATCGGGGCCTGGCCGACCGAACCGGAACTGGTGCACTGGCTCAACCTGTCCGAGTTGCTGCCGAACCTGCTCGGCGCGGTACCGGCCGGCGCGGGCGGGATGGACCCGGGCGTGTTCCGCCGGTCCGCGCCCGGCTGGCTCACCCCCGCCCTGTACGGCGTGCTCGACGACTGGCGGGCCTGGGCCGAGGAGTAAGGAAGGGCCCCTTCTTAACGCCTCCGGTAGAGGAAGGGCCCCCTGTTAACACCCGCAGGGCTCAGGCGCGGCGGACCACGAACGCGTCCGGCATCCGGAAGGTGAGGTTGTCCGGGCACCACGGTGGACGGACGACTGTCACGTCGTCGAGCAGCGTGGCGGCCTCGGCGACCACCACCGCGGCCTCCATCCGGGCCAGCTGCGCGCCGACGCAGCGGTGCGGCCCGGCGCCGAACGCCAGGTGCCGCCGCGAGCCGGGCTGCCCGGGGCGGAACTCGCCCGGTGCGTCCACCACGGCCGGGTCGCGGCCGGCGCGGGCCAGCCACGCCACCACGCTGGTGCCCGCCGGTACGGGCACCTCGCCGAGCGTGGTGTCGACTGCCGCCACCCGCCGCCAGGTGACGATCGGCGGCTCCAGTCGCAGCCCCTCCTCGACCACGTCGTCCACGCCGATCTCACCGGCGCGCAGCCCAGCCCGTACCGCCGTTTCGCCGGACAGCCGGTGCAGCAGCAGGGTGAGGAACTGCGAGGTGGTCTCCTGACCGGCGACCAGCAGGAAGAACAGCGCCCCGACGACCACGTCGGGGGAGTGCCCCGCCTCGCGCAGCCGCGCGGCGAGCCCGCCTCCGGTGGCGGCGAACTCCCGCAGCACGGTGTGGAACCGGCCCACCTCGGCGACGAGCGCGAGCTGCCGGGCGGAGTCCAGCGGCGCCCAGAACAGCTCCAGCGCGGCCCGGGCGAAGTCCTTCACCGCGCCGACCGGGGCCCCCGGCAGCTCGACCAGCCGGGCCAGCACCAGCAGCGGCAGGTCGGCGGCGAGACCCGCATACAGGTCGACCGGGCGGCCCGCGTCCAGCGCCGCCGCCAGGCCCGCCACCCGCTCCCGGACCAGCCCGGTCAGCCACCGGCGCTGGGCGTCCACCCGGTGCGGGTGCAGCGCGTCGGCCACGATGCCGCGGATCTCCGGGTGGCTCGCGCCGCCGTTGTTCGCCAGCGTCGGCGGCAGCCGGAACCGGTGCCCGGCGAGTACCCGCAGCGCGGCCACCGGGATCGGGGTGACCGCGTCGAGCGCGTTGTCCGGCCGGAACGTCACCGGGTCGGTGAGCAGCCTGCGTACGAGCGCGTGCCGGGTCACCACCAGGTGCGGCACGCCGACGTGGTCGACAACGGTGGCCGCGTCGGGCCACGGCCCGTCGACGGACTCCCCCCAGCCCCGGAACAGCACGCGGTAACGCTAGCGGCGGGCGCCGGGCGGGTTCGGGTCCAGCTCCCAGACGGTGGTGTGCTTCACCCGTACGCTCTCCAGCGCCTCCGACACCGGCACGTCGTACGCGGCCAGCTCGTGGAAGCGCTCGCGGGGCAGGAACGCCCGGCCCGGATCGCCCACCAGCACCCGGGCGCCGGAACGGGCGGCCCGGAGCAGGAAGCGCAGCATCCGGCGGGCCATCGCCTCGCTGTAGAAGACGTCCCCGGCCAGCACCACCTCGGCGTCGCCCGCGTCGGAGTCGAGGATGTCGCCGAGTTCGGCGTCGACGCGTACCCCGTTGGCCTCGGCGTTGAGCGCGACGGCGGCCACGGCCCGCTCGTCCACCTCGACCGCCCGGACGGCGGCGGCGCCGGCGCGGGCGGCGGCGACGGCGACCAGGCCGGAGCCGGAGGCCAGGTCGAGCACCCGGCGGCCGGCGACCACGTCGGGGTGGTCGGTGACGTAACGGGCCAGGCCCTGCCCGCCGGCCCAGGCGAACGCCCAGAACGGCGGCGGCTGGGAGCTGCGGAACTCGCCCTCGGTCAGCTCCCACAGGCCGATCGGCTCGTCGGCCTGGTGCAGCAGCACCTCGGGTACGAACGCCACGGGGGCGAGGCGGGCGTGCAGCCGGACGAACGCGGCGGACAGCTCGGACATCGGAGAATTGTGTCCCACCCGGGTTCCGGAACCGATCCCGGGCGTGTCGCGGCGAGGTCGTGACCGGTTCACCACGCTCGGTGAAATGACCCCCGTGTTGTGGCGTTGGATGCGAACACGCCCGTCTACCGGCGTGCCCGGCGCGCTCCTAGCGTTGCCTGTGGACACGACCGAGGGTGAGGAGGCGTGGTGAGCGGCTGGCGGCACGCGCTGCGGATCGGACTGGTACTGACCTTCGTGGCCGGGACCGGGTACGGCGGAGCCCTGCCGGCGCGGGCGGCGGCGGCCTTCTCCACGGAGTTGAGCGGCCTGCCGGACGAGTTCACCGCCGGGAACCGGGTGGAGACGTTGTCCGCCGTGGTGTCCCGCTCCGACGGGGGCGGCTGTGTCAAGGTGCGCTGGTCGATGCTGGTGCGGGTGCAGGGCCTGCGGCTGGACCAGCTCAAGGTGGACCGGGTGGAGGACAGCGGATCGTTCCCGCTGGAGATCCGCACCGAGGGAGACACCGCCCGGCTCACCGACCGGCAGCTGGACCCGGGTGTGCTCTGTCCCGGCCGTACCGTGACCGCCCGCTACCGGGTGGCGTTCGCCGAGGACGTCGGGCGTGGCCGGGTGAGTTTCGCCGCCGAGGCGTACGACCCGCAGTTGCGGCTGCTGGCCCGGCGGACCGCCTCCCGTGAGGTGGTGGGGGAGGAGGCGGCCGAGCCGACGCCCTCGCCGACCAGCGCGGAGCCCACACCGAGCGACGAGCCGTCCTCCGAGGCGCCCGACGAGGAGCCGACTGACGAGCCGACCGACGCCGCGGTGGTGGAACCGCCGGCGCCCGGTGGCGTGGCCGGGCGGCCGGTGGCGGACAGCGGCGGATTCGGCCTGGTGCAGGCCGCGTTCCTGCTCGGCGGGTTGCTGCTGTTCCTCGGCGCCGGGCTGCTGCTGCGGATGCGCCGCCTGCTGCGCCCGTCCGCGCAGGCCGAACCGGAGACGCTCCCGCCCCCCTTCGAACGCCCCCGCCCTCGCTGGCACTGACCCGCCGGCGGGTGGGGTCAGTCGAGCTGGCTGGGTTCCAGGCCCAGCTCCCGGGCGGCCACCAGGCGGATCCACTCGGCGATCTGCCGGCGGGTGATCACCCGCTCGTGCACCGCGAGCTGGACCGCCAGCCCGTCCATCACCGCACTGATCCGCCAGGCCGCGCCGGCCGGGTCGGGGCAGTCGAACGTGCCTTCGGCGACCCCGTCGCTGATCACCGCGGCCAGGTCCTGCCGCCACCGCAGGTCGAGGCGGCGGGAGAGCTTCTCCAGCTCCGGCGTACGCAGCGACTCCGCCCAGCCGTCGATCCACATGGACCAGGAGGTGGCCCGGCCGGTCGGCGCGTAGAGGCGTAGCATCCGGCGCAGCTTCGCCAGCGGCGGGGCGGAGGAGCGCAGCACCGCGTCGAGGCGGGCCAGGTCCTGCTCGACCGCGTACGCGAAGGCCTGCGCGAGCAGCCGGTCCTTGGTCGCGAAGTGGTAGAAGACGAGCGCCTGGCTGACCCCGGCGGCCTCGGCCACGTCCGCGGTGCGGGTGTTGGCGAGCCCTCGTTCCGCGATCACCTCGCAGGCCGTACGCAGCAGCGCGTCCAGGCGGATCTCGGCGGCTCGTCTCGTCACGGCGTTACGGTAACCCATCCGTCTGACCACAGGGAGTTACCGAAGCGGCCGGTCGGCGGCGGGACAGTCGGATGCCGGACACTCGACTCGCCGAGCAAATTCCGCAGGTCGCGGCCCTGCCCACGGGCCTTCGACGGCAGCCACCCAGGCTCCTAGGAAGCCCGCGCCATGAGGCGCCGGCAACATCCGGACGCGCCGGAAGGGCCCCCGAGTTGGCAACCGTTCCCGGGCTCGGCTAAAGTTCTCATCCGTCACCGGATAACACCGGGGGCGTGCGGACGTAGCGCAGCTGGTAGCGCATCACCTTGCCAAGGTGAGGGTCGCGGGTTCGAATCCCGTCGTCCGCTCGGAGATGCCGCCACGCAGTTCGGGGGCAACCTCGGTGGAGTGGCCGAGAGGCGAGGCAACGGCCTGCAAAGCCGTGTACACGGGTTCAAATCCCGTCTCCACCTCGCAGTAGACGAGGGCGATTGGCGCAGTGGGAGCGCGCTTCCTTGACACGGAAGAGGTCACTGGTTCAAACCCAGTATCGCCCACCAGCGGAAAGGCCGTGCCGATCACTCGGCACGGCCTTTCTCGTCGTCATCGATCAGTCCAGTGCCGCGCCGCTGGCCATTGCCGCGGCCGGATCGCCCCACCCAGACTGGCCCGGTGGACGATCAGCAGACCCGAGCCCGGCAGTTCCGTGCCCTGCACCTGCCCGGTGAACCACTGATCCTGGTCAACGCCTGGGACGCGCTGAGCGCCCGGATCGTCGCCGCAGCCGGCGCCCGCGCGGTCGCGACCACGAGCGCCGGGGTCGCGTGGAGCCGCGGCGCCCCGGACGGCGACGCGCTCGCCCGGGACACCGCCGTCGACGTGATCCGCCGGGTGGCAGACGCGGTCCGCGTGCCGGTCACCGCCGACATCGAATCCGGGTACGGCGACAGCCCCGCCGAGGTCGCCGAGACGGTCACCGCGGTGCTCGCCGCCGGGGCCGTCGGTGTCAACGTGGAGGACTCCCGGCACGACGGCGGAGGCCCGCTGCGCCCGGTCGACGAGCAGGTCGCCCGGCTCGCCGCGATCCGGGCCGCCGCCGACCGCGCCGGCATCCCGCTGTACGTCAACGCGCGGGTGGACACCTGTCTGCGCCGGGCCGGTGGCGTACCCGAGACTGTCGCGCGCGCCGAGGCGTACCTGGCGGCCGGCGCGGACGGGATCTTCGTACCCGGAACCGTGGAACCGGAGACGGTGGCCGCGCTGGCGGCGGCGATCCCGGCGCCGCTGAACGTGCTGGCCGGGCCGGGCGCGCCGCCGGTCGCCGAACTGGCGCGGCTCGGCGTGGCCCGGGTGAGCATCGGACCGGCGGTGGCCGAGGCCGCGTACGCGGTGGCCCAGCGGGCGGCGGCGGAGGTGCTCGGCGCCGGGACGTACGACGCGCTCGCCGGCGGGCTCGACTTCGACGCGTTGAACGAGCTGATGCGGAGCTGACCCGGACGGCACTCCGCGCGCCGCCACCGACCGCGGGCGGCCCTGGCAGAGCGGGCCGGCCGGATCGAGTGATCCGGCCGGCCCGATCCGGGACCGATCAGCTCCGTCGGCCCCGGTCACTGTCACATCGGCGGGGCGACGTCCCGGCGCTCCTCGACCCGGCGGTACTCCACCGGCTGCTCGGCGGTGGTCGTGACCACCTGGCGACGGCGGCCCCAGACCAGCGTGGTCATGATGAGGCCGAGGACGCCGGCCGCCATCAGGATCCAGCCGACGACGTCGAGGTCGACCCCGCCGACGCTGGCGTTGAGCGCGAACGTGAGGATCGCGCCGACCGCGATCAGGAAAATGCTCGTACCGATACCCACGACAGCCTCCTTCGGGGGGATGGTTGTGCTGTCACCGGCCTCAGTACCCCGGCGGCGAGCAGCGCAACCACACGGCCACCGGGCGCGGTGGGGGTCTCCGCACGGCGATCTTGGCATCGGGTAGAGTTCACCCCGTCGCCGGCGCGAACCGGCGGCACGCGGACGTAGCGCAGCTGGTAGCGCATCACCTTGCCAAGGTGAGGGTCGCGGGTTCGAATCCCGTCGTCCGCTCGCGATTGCCCGGGCGATTGGCGCAGTGGGAGCGCGCTTCCTTGACACGGAAGAGGTCACTGGTTCAAACCCAGTATCGCCCACCGAGAGTCACCCTCCCCGCCCGCCGGTGCCGCCGGTGCCGCCGGTGCCGCCGGTGCCGCCGGTGCCGCCGGTGCCGCCGGTGCCGCCGGTCGATCGGCGGACGTATCCCCTCGGACGGTTCGTACCGGCCACATCGGTCACCCGGCTCCACCGTGCGGGTTATTCAGCCGTTGCCACCACGCGTGTCACTGTGATGCCCGATACGCAGGGAGGCGGTCACATGCACATGATCGAGCGGGGACGGTGGCGGCGGACGGCCGCCCGGTTAGGGGTGGCGACTGTCGTCGCGGCTGCCGGGGTGACGGTCTCGGCCGCGCCCGCGCAGGCCACCGCGACACGGACGGTGGCGTTCTTCAGCATGGACGAGCCGACATCGTCGACGGTGCTGACCGACTACAGCGGCAACGGCCGCCACGGCACGATCGGCGGCGAGGTGGTCACCGGCGCGCTCTACGCCGGGGCGACCGGCCACCGCTTCGCCACCCACCTGCCCACCGACAAGGAGTACGTCCCGGGCCACGTCGACCTGGTGCCGCACAGCACCGACTTCAACCCGGACGCCGGGGACTTCTCGGTGACCATCCGCTACCGGACCACGTACTCCTTCGGGAACATCCTCCAGAAGGGACAGGGCAACACGGCCGGCGGCTACTGGAAGTTCGAGGCCCCGAACGGTAAGCCGAAGTGCCTGTTCCGGGGCGCGGACGGCGCCTCCCGGACCGGCTACACGGACGTGCCGATCTCCGACGGCCAGTGGCACACGGTCACCTGCAACCGCACCTCCGCGTACGTGGAGATGTACGTCGACGGCGTGCGGACCAGCCGCCTCAACGGGCCGACCGGCACCATCGCCAACACCTGGCCGCTGTCCGTGGGTGGCAAGAGCCAGTGCGACGGTACGAAGGTCACCTGCGACTACTTCGCCGGCGACATCGACTACGTGAAGATCCTGAAGGGATCGGGCGGCCCGGCCAACCAGGCGCCGGTGGCAGCGCTGACACCCACCTGCTCCGGGCTGGTGTGCACGTTCTCCGGCGCGGCCTCCACCGACGCCGACGGCGCGATCCAGGACCACAGCTGGGCCTTCGGTGACGGTGACACCACGGGCACCGCCTCCGTACCGACCACGTCGCACACGTACGCGGCTGCCGGCACCTACCCGGTCACGCTCACCGTCACCGACGACCGGGGCGCCACCGGCACCGCGACAGTCGACGTGACGGTGGCGCCCGTACCGGAGCGGATCTCGTTCGTCGGCCAGGCCACCGCGAACGCCAACTGGACCAGCCACACGGTCACCGTCCCGGCCGGTGTGCAGGCCGGTGACACGCTGCTGCTCGTGCTCAGCCAGAACACGCACACCGGCACCGGTGAGCCGACCGGGGTGACCGGCTGGGCCAGGCTCGACCGCCTCGACGGTGGCTTCGCCACCACCACCGCCTGGTGGAAGACCGCGAGCGCGGGTGACGCCGGCACTGCGGTCCGGGTGACACTGGACAGCCAGGCGAAGGGCAACCTGGTGCTGGCCGCGTACCGGGGGGTGGCACCGGGAGGGCCGGTCTTCGCCAGGGCCACCGACCCGGCGAGCACCGCCACCCGGATCACCCCCTACGCGCCGGTGACCGCCGCGCAGAGCTGGGCCGTGTCGTACTGGCTGCACGGCGACAGCACCTCCACCGCGCTCACCCCGCCGTCCGGCGTGGCGGTGCGCAGCAACACCTCGCAGACCGGCGGCGGCCGGGTGACCGGCCTGCTCGCCGACTCGGCGAGCAGCGTGCCGACCGGCAGCTACGGCGGACTCACCGCCACGGGCGCCGCGGCCAGCACGACCACCACCACGTGGACGTTCGTCCTGCCCCCGGCCTGACCCATCGGGTACGCGGAAAGGCCGGCACCCCTCGTTTCGGGGTGCCGGCCTCTCGCTGTTTGTTCTCTTACTTGTTCCAGTGCTCGGCGACCAGGTCAGCGGCCTGCTGTTCCCACTGGGCGTAGTGGTCCGGGTAGGCGGAGACCTGGACGGTCTGGGCGGCCTTGGTCAGCGGCATGTCCTGCCAGCCGTCGACCTGCTTCAGACCCTTCAGGAACGCGGTGGTGGAGTATTCGGGGTCGGTGATCTGCTCCACCGTGCCCCAACCACTGGACGGGCGCTGCTGGAACAGGCCCTGCGAGTCGTGGTCGTTACGGTCACCGAGGTGGCCGAGGTTCTCCAGCTTCGACTCCTGCAACGCCGTGGCGATCGACACGACCGCGGCACGCTCGTCCATGCCGGCCTTCTTCGTCGCCGCAATGATCGCCTTCACATTGGCAGTCTGCTCGTCGTTGAGGTCGATACGCGACTGCTCGCCCTGCACACCGTGCGGGATCAGCTTGTCACCCTGCACCGCCACCGCAACCGGCTTGGTGTGGGTCGTGTCCGCCGCGTGCGCAGCCACCGGACCGGCGAACACGCCACCGGTGAAAGCCAGACCAGCAACACCCAGAATGCTCTTACGCAGAATCGTGTTCATGGGGGGCTCCATTCGGGGGATCGACGCCCACACCGACAGGGGGGCCGGCGCGGGTGCGAGCACCGTCAGGCGCTCAAAAAAGTCTTCGGGGGATCCGGCTGCTCGCGAGGGCAGGGGGCCTCGTCGCGGCGCCGGAACACTGTTCAACGACCCGCCACCCGCCATCATTCCCGGGGGCGCGCCACACGCCTCCGGAGAGCAGGCGCGGGGGTTCACGTCGTCGGAACCGTGTTCAACGACCAGCCGGCCAGGATGATTCCCCGCGGCTCAGGTCGCCGGAACCGTACTCAACGACCAGCGGCCCCGGGGTGATTCCCAAGGCCTTGCAGATGCCACCCGCTCGCGGGGCGAGCCTTGCTCGGTCGTTCACCCGGTTACAACGCCACCCACCCGCCCGCGATTCCACCCCCAGAGTGCCACCCACCACCCCCGAACCGGACACCCCCGCCCACACTGTCACAACACTCCCGCGCCCCGCACCTCGCCGCACCCCCCCGGATCCTCCCACCAGCACACCCAGCCCGCCGTACCGCCCCCTGCACCCGCCGCACCACCTGCACCGGCCACAACCGCAGGCCCTCCGCCCCGTCGACCATGAAGTTAGCGGCGACAAACCGGACACGGAATGCCGTCAACCTCATGATCGACGCACCCGGGCCGGGCTGGCCGGGGGTGGGAGCGAAGCGTCGGTGATCACCCGCGCGATCTTGCAGTTCGAGCCCTTCAGTTGCCCTATTCGCGAGGTTTGCGGGGTACGAAAGTGCAAGATCGCGGGCTGCTCGGGAGGGGATCGTGCCCCGCGCTGTCCGGAGTCTTTCGCGCCCGCGCCCATCACCGTCGATCTTGGAGTTGTGGCGCCTCTAATGCCCGGTAAGCGCAGTTCGCGAGGTGCCACAACTCCAAGATCGGCGGGTCATGTCCGGTGCGGACGAGGGCGGCGGGGCCGGGGAGGGACAGTAGAGCCGGTTCTGCCGTTGGCAGATCTGCTGACTGTGAACTTGGTGCCTGCCGGGCGGTGCTCGGCGGCAGGCTGGGTCCTATGCGACTCCTGATGCTTGGCGGTACGGGCTTTGTCGGCGGTGCGGTCGTGGCCGAGGCGGTACGCCGCGACTGGCAGGTGACCGTGTTCAACCGGGGTGTGCACGGGCGGGTGCCGGACGGCGTACACCGGCTGCGGGGCGACCGGACCGCGCCGGACGGGCTGGCCGCGCTCACCGGCGGCGAGTGGGATCTGGTGGTGGACACCTGGGACGGCGCGCCACGCGCGGTACGGGACGCCGCGCTGGCGCTCGTCGACGCGGTGCCGCACTACGTCTACGTGTCCAGCGGATCGGTGTACGCGCCACCCGTCGCGCCCGGCAGCGGCGAGGAGGCGCCCACAGTGCCGGCCGACGCGGACGGAGACGACGGTGACTACCCGGCGAACAAGGCCGGCGGGGAACTCGCCGCGACTCGGGTGTTCGGCGACCGGGCGCTGCTGGCGCGCGCCGGGCTGATCCTGGGGCCGGGGGAGGACATCGGGCGGCTGCCGTGGTGGCTGAACCGGGTCGCCCGGGGCGGGGACGTGCTGGCGCCGGGGCCGCGTGACCTGCCCATCCAGTACGTGGACGTCCGGGACCTGGCGACCTGGGTGCTGGACCGGGGCGCCGAGGGCGTGGGCGGGGCGTACAACGTGGTGGGTCGCACCGGGCACGCGACGATGGGTGACCTGCTCGACGCGGCGGTGGCGGTGGCCGGGTCGGACGCGACGCTGCGGTGGACGGCGCCGGAGCCGATCCTGGCGGCCGGGGTGGAGCCGTGGAACGACCTGCCGGTGTGGATTCCGCGCGGGCACGAGTACCGGTGGTTGCAGGAGCGGGACGTGGAACGGGCGTACGCGGCGGGGCTGGTCTGCCGGCCGGTGACCGAGACGGTCGCCGACACCTGGCGGTGGCTGCGCGAGGTGGGGCGCGTGCCGGACCGGGCGGGGCGGCCGGCGCGCGCACCGGTCGGCCTGGCGCCGGAGCGGGAGGCCGCCCTGCTGGCCGCGCTCCCGGCCTGACCCCGAGAGGCAGGGCCGCGCTCCCGGCCTGACCTGCAGGAGGGTACGGGTCAGGCCGGCACGACCGGCAGGTCGAGCACCTCCTCGACCGGGCGACGCGGGGTGGCGCGGCCCGGCTGGCCGTACCCGATCCGCATCACCATCTGCGGGGTGCCGAACCGGCCCAGCGACATCCGCAGCGCCTCGCGTGCGGCGGGCACCTCGATCGGCTGGGACAGCATCGACACGCTCAGCCCGGCGTCGGTGGCGGTGAGCAGTACGCGTTGCAGCGCCTGCCCGGCCAGGATCTGGTCGGCCGAGGTGTTGCCGGCCGAGCCGAGCACCGCGACCAGCGGCTCCGGCTCGAAGTCGCGGCCGGGGGCGCGGTTGCGTCCGCCGAAGCCGCGCTGGGGCAGCAGGTCCTGCGGTTCGCTCTGCGGTCCGCCGGCGCCGGAGGGCACGCCGTCGGGGGCCGGCTCGGAGCGGATCCACTCGGCCCGTTCGGCCACGTACGCGGGGTCGCGTTCCAGCACGCGGTGGGCGCTGCGGGCGACCTCGGCGACCGCGTTGACGGCGCTGGTACCGATCACGAGTTCCAGCCAGCACTGTTCGGCGCGGGCCGCCTCGCCGAGCCGCCAGCGGGCCTCGGCCGGCACCGGGTCGGGCCAGAACGGCGCGCGGTTGCTGAACCGGTGGCCGATCGCCCCGTACAGGCTCTGCTCGACCGGGGTGGGACGGCGCGGCACGTCCGGCACCAGCCGGGCCACGACGTCCGGGTCGGCGGGGTACGGGCGCAGCCGTACCGTGGCCGGGGTGCCCGCCACGGCGAGCGCCAGGCGCAGGTTGAACAGGGCCGCACCGGCGGCGATGCGCGCGCCCCAGCCGGTCGGGTCGGTGGCGGGCAGGCCGCGCAGCGGGTCGACGGACACCTCGATGCCGCCGTCGACGAGCCGGAACCGCCACGGCTGGGTGTTGTGCAGTGACGGGGCCCGGACCGCGTCGGCGACCGCGGCCCGCAGTTGCTCGGCGGTGTATTCGGTCGTCATGGTGGTGCTCCCTCTCGTGCGGCGCCGGCTCCCCCGGCCGGGTACACCACTACGGTGCGTCAGGGGGCGGCGCGGTGAGCAGGGCCGGAGGTCCCCACCTGGGCCCGGCCGTCGGTCCCGGCCGGCGCGGGCAGGACGGGACTTTCGACCCGTGCTACGAGGGCGGGAAAGCGGGTAGAAAGGACTGATGATCCGGGTGTTCCTGCTCGACGACCACGAGGTCGTCCGTCGTGGCCTTGCCGACCTGCTCCAGAGCAGCGGCGACATCGAGGTGGTCGGCGAGTCCGGCCTGGCCCAGGAGGCGGCGCGTCGCATCCCGGCGCTGCGCCCCGACGTGGCGATCCTCGACGCCAGGCTGCCCGACGGCAACGGCATCGACGTGTGCCGGGACGTCCGCGCGGTGGACTCCTCGATCAAGGGGCTGATCCTCACCTCGTACGAGGACGACGAGGCGCTGTTCGCGGCGATCATGGCGGGCGCCGCCGGGTACGTGCTCAAGCAGATCCGCGGCACCGACCTGGTGGACGCGGTCCGCCGGGTGGCGGCCGGGCAGTCGCTGCTCGACCCGGCGATCACCACCCGTGTGCTGGAGCGCATCCGCAGCGGCGTGGAGCAGCCGCGGGAGCTGAAGTCGCTCACCGAGCAGGAGCGGCGGATCCTGGAGTACGTGGCGGAGGGGCTCACCAACCGGGAGATCGCCGGGAAGATGTTCCTGGCCGAGAAGACGGTGAAGAACTACGTCTCCAGCGTGCTCGCCAAGCTCGGGCTGGAGCGGCGTACCCAGGCGGCGGTGCTGGCCACCCGGCTGCTCGGCAAGAACACCTGACAGCTGTCAGTCGAGCGGGACGCTCCAGCGCACCTCGGTGCCGCGCGGCTCGGCCCGGCGCAGTGAGAACTCGCCGCCCAGCCGCTCGGCCCGTTCCCGCAGGTTGACCAGGCCGCTGCGGGCCGCCTCCGGGTCGCAGCCGACGCCGTCGTCGGTGACGGTGATCTCGACGCGGCCGGAGTCGACGCGGACGCGCACCGACACCCGGTCGGCCTGCGCGTGGCGTACCGCGTTGGAGAGCGCCTCGCGCAGCACGGCGGTGAGTTCGGGGCGCAGGTCGTCCGGGACGGCGCTGTCGATCGGGCCGATCAGTTCCAGCTCGGGGCGGTAGCCGAGCGACTCGGCGGCCACCTCGATCGCCTCGCGGATCTCGGTGCGCAGCGCCGCGCTCATCGGGGTGCGCAGCTCGAAGATGGTGCGGCGGATGTCGCGGATGGTGGCGTCGAGGTCGTCGACGGCCTGGTTGATCCGCTTGGCGGCCTCGGGGCGGGCGTTCATCGCGCCGCTCTGCAGTTGCAGGCCGGTGGCGAACAGCCGCTGGATCACCACGTCGTGCAGGTCACGGGCGATGCGTTCGCGGTCCTCCAGGACCACCAGCAGTTCCCGCTCCTCCTGGCCGCGGGCGCGTTCCATGGCGAGCGCGGCCTGCCCGGCGAAGCTGGCGAGCAGCGCGAGGTCGTCGTCGGCGGCGGGCCCGTGGTCGGGCCGGTAGCCGATCACCAGGACACCGTGCAGCGTGTCCGCGGCGGCGAGCGGGGACACCACGGCGGGCCCGGCGACCACCGGCCGGGGCCAGGGCGCCGCGGCGGCGAGGTCCTCGACCTGGTCGTGGCGGCTCTGCGTGACGGACGCGGCGAAGCTGGTCTCGGCGGCCGGCAGCACCGCGCCGACCAGTTCCCGGGTGACCGGGTCGGCGCCGTCGACGACCTCGACGGTGAACTGCGCCTCGTCCTCGTCGTAGAGCAGCACCAGGGCCAGTTCGGCTTCGGCGACCTCACGGGCGCGGCGCGCCACGAGCGTCAGCGCGTCGGTACGGCGTACCTCACCGAGCAGCACCGAGGTGATCTCCGCGGCGGCCGCCAGCCAGCGTTCCCGCCGGTGCGCCAGCGCGTAGAGGCGGGCGTTCTCGATCGCCACGCCGGCCGCGGCGGCCAGCGCCACCACGATCTCCTCGTCGTCCTCGGTGAACTCGGCCGCGCCCTGCTTCTCGGCCAGGTAGAGGTTGCCCCAGACGTGGTCGCGGATGCGCACCGGAACGCCGAGGAAGCTGTGCATCGGCGGGTGGTTCGGCGGGAAGCCGTACGAGTTGGGGTGCTTGGTGATGTCCGGCATGCGGACCGGCTTCGGGTCGTCGATGAGCAGGCCGAGCACGCCCCGCCCGTGCGGCAGCTCGCCGATCTTCGCGTGCAGCTCGGGGCTGATGCCGTGGACGATGAAGTCGTGCAGCATCCGGTCGGGCCCGATCACGCCGAGCGCGCCGTAGCGGGCACCGGCCAGCTCGCACGCCGACTGCACGATCCGTTGCAGCGTGCTGCGCAGGTCGAGGTCGGACCCGATGCCGACGACCGCGTCCAGCAGTGCCCGGAGCCGCTCGCGGCTGGTCACCACCTCGCCGACGCGGTCGAGCATCTCCTGGAGCAGTTCGTCCAGGCGGACGCGGGACAGCGGGGTCAGCCCGAGCGACGGTGTGAGGTGCTCGTGCCGGGACTGGGGTGCGGCGGCCACCCGGCGATGGTATCGCCCGGTGGCCGCCGTGATCGAGACCGGTCAGGCGAGACGGTCGCGGACCGCCGAGGTGTCGACTGTCTGCGCGACGTCCAGCCGGGGCGTGTGCGGGGGGCCGGCGTGCGTCGGGTCGGCCAGGCCGAGCCGCATGCTGATGTACGGGAACCCCAGGCCGGAGAGCATCTGCCGCAGCACCTCGCGGGTGCTCTCGACCTCCACCACACCGGACAGCGGCACCAGCGACACCCCGTGCCGGGTGGCGGTGAGCCAGGCGGCGGAGAGTGCCTCGCCAGCGCGCAGCCAGCTCATCGTCTCGTCGTCGGAGCCCCACAGGATCCCGTAGACGGCGGCCTTGTCGTGGCCGGGTCCGATCGGCAGCGAGCCGGCACGGCCGAAGTCGCGGGCCGGAACGGTCGTCTGCGGGGCCTGGTCGGGCAGCACCTCCGGCGGCAGCCCGGTGCCGGTGCCGGCCCGGCTGATCCAGTACGCCAGTTCCTCGCGCAGGTCCGGGCTGTCGGCCTCGACGGCGGCGGCCTGCTGGGCGGCGCTGGCGAGCTGGATCTTCTGGGTGTCGTCGAGCAGTTGCAGGTTCACCCCCTCCAGCGTGGCGGCCCGGTCGATGTCGTTCAGCGCGGCGGTGGGGATCGGCTCGTCGCTGACCGGCCGCCGGTCGGTGTGCCGCACCTGCATGCACTGCACGACGCGCATGGCGTCGGGGTCGGCGCCGGTGTGCTCGAGGCTGGTGAGCCGGGCCAGCAGGTCGGGTTCCTTCGGGTCGGGCAGCCGTTCCACCACCGGGGTCCAGCCCTCGGCGGCCAGCGCCACCCGGGCGTGGTGCAGCGCGGCGCCGCAGCTCACCACCAGCAGGTGCCCTTCCGGGTCCATGGCGCTGAGGTGCCGTTCGCGGACCACCCGCAGCTCCAGCGCGTCGGGCAGGACCGTCCAGTGCCACGGCTGCGTGTTGTGCACCGAGGGGGCGTGGCCGGCCATTCCGGCGGCCTCCGCGAGCGCGGTGGTCAACGGGCGATCGCCGGCCGGCGTCTCGTGGCTCATCGTCACGACCTTTCCTGTTTTCCCCATCGTGCCCCACGCCCGGGACGCCCGGGTGGGGATGCCGCTCCATCCTCGGGCATGCCCGGCCGCCCCCGCAGGGGTCCTTCGCCCCCGGATTACCCGGGTCGCCCCGCCCGCCCCACGTCCGGGCTGAGACGATCCACACGTGGGAACCGAACCACGCGAGTGCGTACCCGAGCAGCCGGCCCGCGCCCGGCGGTGGGCCTGGGCCGAGTGGGCGCCGCTGGTGCTGCTCACAGTGGCCGTGCTGGCCGGCGCGGCGCTGTGGTTCGCCGGCGCGCACGACGCCGCCCGGCTGGTCTGGGCGGCGGTCACTGTGGTGGCCCTGGTGCCGGCGGCCTGGACGACGCTGCGCCAGCTGTGGCTGCGGCAGTTCGGGGTGGACGTCATCGCGGTGCTGGCGCTGCTCGGCGCGCTGCTGGTGCGGGAGTTCCTGGCCGGTGCGGTGATCGCGGTGATGGTCGCCACCGGGCGGGCGCTGGAGGAGTACGCCCAGCGCCGCGCCACCCGTGACCTGCGGGCGCTGCTGGAACGCGCGCCCCGGCAGGCGCGCCGGCGCACCCCGGACGGCGGGATCGAGGTGGTGCCGCTGGACCGCGTCGCGGTGGGGGACCGGCTGGTGGTCGGACCGGGCGACGTGGTGCCTGTGGACGGCGTGGTCGAGGAGTCCGCCACGCTGGACGAGTCGGTGGTCACCGGCGAGTCGCAGCTGGTCACCCGCGCGGCCGGGGAGGAGGTGGCCAGCGGCGTCGTCAACGCGGGCGCCGGCTTCGGGCTGCGGGCCCGCCGCAACGCGGCGGAGAGCACCTACGCCGGCATCGTCCGCCTGGCCGGCGAGGCCACCGCCCGCAAGGCCCCGATGGTACGGCTGGCCGACCGCTACGCCGCCGCGTTCGTACCGTTCACGCTGGTGCTGGCCGGGCTGGCGTGGCTGCTGTCCGGCGAGTTCACCAGGGCGGTGGCGGTGCTGGTGGTGGCCACCCCGTGCCCGCTGCTGCTGGCGACCCCGATCGCCGTGGTCTCCGGGCTGTCCCGGGTGGCCCGCCGGGGTGTGCTGGTCCGTGACGGCGGGTCGCTGGAACAGCTCGGCCGCGCCCGTACCCTCCTGCTCGACAAGACCGGCACGCTCACCGCCGGGCGGCCCCGGGCGGCCGAGGTGGTGGTGGCGCCGGGCGGCGACCGCGACGAGGTGCTGCGGCTGGCCGCCTCGGTCGAGCAGCTCTCCCCGCACGTGCTGGCCGCCGCGCTGGTGCGGCAGGCCCGCGAGCGGGGGCTGCCGCTGGCCGAGCCGACGCAGGTCACCGAGGAGCCGGGGCACGGGGTGAGCGGCCGCGTCGACGGGCGGATGGTGCACGTCGGTCAGCTCGCCGGGGAACCGCCGGAGTGGGCGGGCCGGCTCGGTGAGCGCGCCGAACGGGCCGGGCGTTCCGCGGTCTGGGTCAGCGACGACCACGGGCCGCTCGGTGCGATCCTGCTGGAGGACCCGGTCCGCCCGGACGCCCGGCGGACCGTGCGGCGGCTGCGCGAGGCGGGCCTGGAGCGCCTGGTCATGGTGACCGGCGACCGTCCGGGCACGGCCCGGCAGGTGGCGCAGATCGTGGGCGTGGACGACGTGATCGCGCGGTGCTCGCCGCAGGAGAAGGCCGATCGGGTACGCCAGGAGTCGGCGCGCGCGGTGACTGTGATGGTCGGCGACGGTGTGAACGACGCGCCCGCGCTGGCCGAGGCGCACGTGGGCGTGGCGATGGGCGCGACCGGGGCGACCGCCTCGGCGGACGTGGCCGACGCGGTGCTCACCGTGGACCGGCTGGACCGGCTCGCCGACGCCGTCGAGATCGCCCGGTACGCCCGCCGCATCGCGGTGCAGAGCGCCACCGTCGGCATGGGCCTGGCGGTGCTGGCGATGCTGGTGGCCGCGGCGGGCCGGCTGCCCCCGGTGGCCGGCGCGTTCCTCCAGGAGGGCATCGACGTCCTGGTGATCCTCAACGCGTTGCGCGCGCTCGGCGGCGGCCTGCGGCGGCGGGACCTGCCGGCGCACACACGCGAGCTGCTCGACCGGTACGCGGGCGAGCACGGCGGCGTCCGCGACGTGCTGGCTCGGCTGCGGGACACCGCCGACATGGTGGCGACCCGCCCGGACGACCCGGCGTGCCTGCCGGCGCTGCGCGAGGTGCACCGGCGCCTGGTCGACGAGGTGCTGCCGCACGAGGCGGCCGAGGACCGGCAGCTCTACCCGGCGCTGGCCGGGCCGCTCGGCAGCGACGAGGCGACCTCCACGATGAGCCGGGCGCACGTGGAGATCGTGCGGCTGGTGGAGCGGATCGGCGGGCACCTCACGGCGCAGCCGGACGGCCGGCTGCGCCGTGACGAGGTGCCCGATCTGCTGGCCGCGCTCTACGGCCTGGACGCGGTGCTGCGCCTGCATCTGGCCCAGGAGGAGGAGGACTACTTCTCGCTCAACCCGGAGGAGGGCTCCACCGCGCCCGGCCGCTGAGTCAGCGCTCGCGTACCACAGCGACGGGGCAGTGCGAGTGCTGGATGAGTTGCTGGCTGACCGAGCCGAGCAGCATGCCGCGCAGGCCGCCCCGGCCCCGGCTGCCGACCACCACGAGTTGCGCCGACCGGCTCGCCTCCACCAGCAGCGCGGACGCGCTGCCGGGGACCGCCTCGATCTCGACCGGCACGTCGGGGAAGCTCTCCCGCCACGGCGCCAGCTCCGCCTCGGCGGCGGCCCGTTCGCTCGCGGCGACCTGCTCCGGGTCGAAGTCCGGCGGCACCCACCGGTCGCCCGGCGGCTCCCAGGCCCGTAGCACCCGCAGCGGCACGTCCCGCTGCGCGGCCCGCTCGACGGCGAAGCCGAGCGCCCGCAGCGCCGACTCCGAGCCGTCCGAGCCGACCACCACCGGCCCGGACGTGGCGGCCTGGCCGTCGCGGACCACCACCACCGGGCAGTGGGCGTGCGCGGCGACCGAGACCGCCGTGGAACCGGCGAGCAGCCCGCCGAAGCCGCCGTGGCCCCGGCTGCCGAGCACCAGCATCCCGGCGTCGGCGGACCGCTCCTGGAGCACCAGCGCGGGCGGGCCGTCGAACACCTCGCCGTGCACGGTCAGGCCCGGCCGCTCGGCGGCGGCGTCCGCCGCCGCCTTGCGGACCAGTTCGTCGACCTGCTGCCGGGCGGCCTCGTCCGGCCACACCCCCGGCGCCACGCCGGGACCGATCCAGCCGGTCACTGTCAGCCACTCGAAGACGTACGCCAGGCGTACCGGCCGACCCGACCGGCCCGCCTCGTCCAGCGCCCAGTTCAGGGCGACCGCCGCGTCGGCGGACCCGTCGTAGCCGACCAGGATCTCCTCGCCGCTCATTCCCCACTCCTCACGGCCGGGTCGTTCTCGCGGATCCAGCGCCACTCGGCGACCCGGGGGTCGTCCTCGCCGTAGCGGCGGGTGTAGTCGCGGCAGGCCTGGCGGGCGTCCACCATGTCCTGGCGCAGGTGCGCGGCGCGCGACCGCAGCCCCGGCACCCGGTCGATCACGTCGATGACCAGGTGGAAGCGGTCCAGGTCGTTGAGCATCACCATGTCGAACGGGGTCGTGGTGGTGCCCTCCTCCTTGTAACCGCGCACGTGCAGGTTCTCGTGGTTGGTCCGGCGGTAGGTGAGCCGGTGGATCAGCCACGGGTAGCCGTGGTACGCGAAGATCACCGGCTTGTCGCGGGTGAAGATGGTGTCGAACTCGTTGTCCGGCAGGCCGTGCGGGTGCTCCGACGGCGGTTGCAGGCGCATCAGGTCGACCACGTTGACGACCCGCACCTTCAGGTCCGGCAGGTGCCGGCGCAGCAGGTCGACGGCGGCGAGCGTCTCCAGCGTCGGCACGTCACCGGCGCAGGCGAGCACCACGTCCGGCTCGGTGCCGTCGTCGCTGCTGGCCCAGTCCCAGATGCCCAGGCCGCGGCGGCAGTGCTGGATCGCCTCGTCCATGGTCAGCCAGTTCGGCGCGGGCTGCTTGCCGGCCACCACCACGTTGATGTACTGCCGGCTGCGCAGGCAGTGATCCATCGTGGACAGCAGCGTGTTGCCGTCCGGCGGCAGGTAGACCCGGACCACCTCGGCCTTCTTGTTCACCACGTGGTCGATGAAGCCCGGATCCTGGTGCGAGAAGCCGTTGTGGTCCTGGCGCCACACGTGGCTGGACAGCAGGTAGTTCAGCGACGCCACCGGCTCCCGCCAGGGGATGTTCCGGGTCACCTTCAGCCACTTGGCGTGCTGGTTGACCATCGAGTCGACGATGTGGATGAACGCCTCGTAGCTGGTGAAGATGCCGTGCCGACCGGTCAGCAGGTAGCCCTCCAGCCAGCCCTGGCACAGGTGCTCGGAGAGCACCTCCATCACCCGGCCGTCGGGGGAGAGGTGGTCGTCGCCGGGCACCTCGGCGCCCACGAACGCGCGGTCGGTCACCTCGAACGCCGCGCCGAGCCGGTTCGAGGCCACCTCGTCCGGGCCGAACAGGCGGAACGTCTCCGGGTTGCGGGCGATCACGTCGCGGACCCAGGGCCCGAGCACACCCGTCGCGCCGGCCATCGGCTCACCCGGCGTCGGTACGTCGACCGCGTAGTCGCGGAAGTCCGGCAGCTCCAGGTTGCGCAGCAGCCTGCCGCCGTTGGCGACCGGGTTGGCGCTCATCCGGTGGTCACCTGTGGGCGGCAGGTCGGCCACCTCGGCGACCGGGGCGCCGGTGGCGTCGAACAGCTCCTCCGGCCGGTAGCTGCGCAGCCAGCGCTCCAGCTCGGCCAGGTGCTCAGGGTTGTCCCGCACCTCGGAGATCGGCACCTGGTGGGCGCGGAACGTGCCCTCGACCTGCTTGCCGTCGACCCGGGACGGCCCGGTCCAGCCCTTCGGCGTCCGCAGGACGATCATCGGCCAGCGGGGACGCTCGACGTGCTCGCCGGAGCGGGCCCGGCGCTGGATCGCGGTGATCTCGTCGACCGCCCGGTCGAGCGTGGCGGCCAGCAGCTGGTGCACCGTCGCCGGGTCGTCGCCCTCGACCACGTACGGCTCGTAGCCGAAGCCGCGCATCATGTCCCGCAGGTCCTCGCGGGGGATCCGGTCCAGCACCGTCGGGTTGGCGATCTTGTAGCCGTTGAGGTGCAGGATCGGCAGCACCGCGCCGTCGCGGGCCGGGTTGAGGAACACGTTCGACAGCCAGCTGCCGGCCAGCGGGCCGGTCTCCGCCTCGCCGTCGCCGATCACGCAGGCCACGAGCAGGTCCGGGTTGTCGAACGCGGCGCCGTACGCGTGGCTCAGCGCGTACCCCAGCTCGCCGCCCTCGTGGATCGAACCCGGCACCTCCGGCGCCACGTGGCTCGGGATGCCGCCCGGGAAGGAGAACTGCCGGAACAGCCGCTGCATGCCGGTCTCGTCCCGGGGGATGTGGTGGTACAGCTCGCTGTAGGTGCCCTCCAGCCAGGTGTTCGCCACCAGCGCCGGGCCGCCGTGGCCGGGGCCGGTGACGAAGATGGCGGACAGGTCCTGGTTCACGATGACCCGGTTGAGGTGCGTGTAGAGCAGGTTGAGCCCGGGGCTGGTGCCCCAGTGGCCCAGCAGGCGCGGCTTGACGTGCTCGGGCTTGAGCGGTTCGCGCAGCAGCGGATTGTCGAGCAGATAGATCTGGCCGACGGTCAGGTAGTTCGCCGCGCGCCAGTAGGCGTCCAGCCGGCGCAACTCGTCTTCGGTCAGGGGGCTGTGCAGGTTCACCGCGGTGTCCATGCTGCCTTAGCCTCTCGTGGCTCGGGGTCGGCTGCCACTCGGGGACCACATTTTCTTCCCCGGCGCGTCCAGCCTCGTCCCATCGGGGGTCGCCGGTCAGGGCCGTAGGTCCCGCCTCGCGCGGGCGTCATGACCCGTCCCCGGCGTCCGCGGGGATGCCCCGTACGACGATCAGCGGGGCCGGCGAGTGGTAGAGCAGGGACTGGCTGACTGCGCCCAGAGTGGACCCTACCGGCCCGTCTCCCCAGGCGGCCACCACCGCGAGCTGCGCGGCGCGGGACCGGTCGAGCAGGACGGACCTCGGCTCACCGTGGACGGTCTCGCAGTCGGCGGTGACCCGGGGATACCGCCGGGCCTGCCGGGTGACCGCCTCCTCCAGCCGCCCGTCGGCGCGGTCGCCGGACTCCGGCTCGATCACCCGGACGGCGAGCAGACGGGCGCCGCGGTGCTGCGCGCAGTCGAAGGCGTACGCGAGGGCGGCCTGCGAGCTGGGCGATCCGTCGAAGCCGACGAGCAGCGGCCCGGGCGGCGCCGGCTGGGTGCGCCCGACCAGCACCGGGCAACCCGCCCGGGCGGCCACGTCCACCGCCGGCGTGTCGGCCGGCACGCGGTCCGGGTGGGCGGACATGCCCCCGTCACCGAGCGCGATCATGAATGCGGTGTCGGCGACCCGCAGCAGCGCCTCGACCGGCGAGCCCTCGACGATCCGGCCGCTGACGGGCACCTCCGGCGCGCACTCGGCGACGACCTGTCCGGCGTGCTCCAGCACGTTCTCCGCGTCCGTGCGGGTGCCGCCGGCCGGGGCCGGGCCGGGCGTCGCGGCCCAGTTGAACGCGTGCAGCAGGTGCAGCGGCCGGTCGTGGGCGGCGGCCTCGGCGGCGGCCGTGCGGACCACCGTCAGATCGGCCTCGGACCGGCTGACTCCGACCACCACCGCGCCGTGGCTGGGTGCGGCCACCCCGGCTCACCTCCCGACCCCTGCTTTTCACCCACCGTAGTCGTGGGACCGGGTGCGCCGGAGCGGGTCGGCGGAACTGGCGGTCAGCGCGGGGCGGGCAGCGCCGGGTGGACGCGCAGCACGACGGCTGTGGCGTTGTCCTCGCCGCCCTCGTCCAGGCTGGCGGCGAGCAGGGCCTCGGCGGTGCGCGCCGGGTCGCGCCGCGCGGAGAGCAGGTCGCGCAGCCGGTGGTAGCCGAGCTGGTCGCTGATCCCGTCGGTGCACAGCAGCCAGGTGTCGCCCCGGCGCAGCGGCACGGCGAGCAGGTCCGGCTCGGGCCGGTCCGGGTGGCCGACGTAGCGCAGCAGCTGGTAGCGCGCCCGCGCCGCCTCCGGCGAGTCGGCCGGCCACCAGCCGTGCAGCAGGCCGAGCCAGGCCATGGTGTGGTCGACGGTGACCAGCTCCAGCAGACCGTCGCGCAGCCGGTACGCCCGCGAGTCGCCGAGTTGCACCAGCCAGCCCTGCTCGCCGTCCGGCTCGACCACGAGCGCGGTGAGCGTGCACCCGGTCAGGCCGGACTGCGCGGCGCCGGCCTGGCGTACCCGCCGTTGGGTCTCGGCCACGGCGGCCCGCAGCGCGGCGGCGCCGACGGCGGGCCAGCCGGCGCGGACCCGCGCGGTGAACGTCCGGGCCGCTGTCGTGCCCGCCACCCGGCTGCCCTCGCCGTCGCCCATCCCGTCGCAGATCACCGCGAGCGGCAGCTCGGGGTCGACGTGCAGCACGTCGTAGTTCTCCGGGTAGCGGTGCCCGACCACGCTGCCGCCGGCGATCTCCAGGGTGAGGCGGCCGGCGGTGAGCCGGCGCGCGGACTCGACCGGCCGGTCCAGCGGGCGGCGGCGGAACACCAGCGGACCGTAACACCGGGACGGGCCGGACAGTGGCAGGCCGGGTCACCTGTCAACCAGGGTTGACGCGAGGGTGTTGTCAACCTACATTGACAGCATGAGTCAAGCGACGGAACTCGCGGCGGCGGCCGGCAGCACCGACCCCAAGGTCGGCCTGCGCGCGGTGCTCGCCCTGCGCCGGCTGCTCGAACGGCTCGAGGTGATCCAGGTCGACAACGCCCGGCGGCAGGGCTGGTCGTGGCAGGAGATCGCCGACGCCCTCGAGGTCAGCCGGCAGGCGGTCCACAAGAAGCACGCCGGGCGGCCGGCGGTGCGCGAGAGCTGGGAGGCGTGATGTTCGAACGATTCACCGACCGGGCCCGTGCCGTGGTGCACCACGCGCTCGACGAGGCCCGCGCCGAGGGGCGGCGGCCGGTCGGCACCGAGCACCTGCTGCTGGGCGTGCTCGCCGACCGCGACAGCCTGGCGGTACGGCTGCTCGCGGCCGGCGGCGTCGACGCCGAGGTTCTGCGCGCCGCGGTGGCCCGCCACACCGCCCAGGGCGTGGACGGTCTCGGCGCCGCGGACGCCGCGGCGCTGCGCGAGATCGGCATCGACCTCGCCGCGATAGTGTCCCGGATCGAGGAGTCCTTCGGCCCCGACGCGCTGCGCGAGGCGACCCCGCGCCCGCGCCGGTGGTGGCGTCGCGGGTCGCACCACGGCACGTTCTCGCCCCGCGCCAAGAAGGTGCTGGAGCTGTCGCTGCGCGAGGCGCTGCGGCTGCGCCACCGGCACATCGGCACCGAACACATCCTTCTCGGCCTGCTGCGCGAGGGCGGCGGCCCGGCCGCCGTGGTGCTCACCGAGGCCGGGGTGGACATCGACGACCTGCGGCGGCGCGTCGACGCGGCGCTGCGCGAGGCGGCCTGAGGCCACCCGGCTTTCAAACCTGTTTGCGGTCCTCGCAACGTCCCGCCCCGCCGGGTCGCCGTCACGCCCCGTGTCCTGCACACTGACGCCGTGGACGGTGCAGACGACAAGCGCCCGGTGAACGCGGAGAACCGCACCCCGCGCTCGGCAGTGGTGGTCAACCCGGTGAAGGTGGCCGACCTGGACGAGTTCCGCCGCACCGTGGACGGCGCCCTCGCCGCCGCCGGGTGGCCGGCCCCGACCTGGTACGAGACGACAGTCGAGGACCCGGGCCGCGGGCAGGCGGAACAGGCCGTGAAGGCGGGCGCGGAGGTCGTCTTCGCCTGCGGCGGCGACGGCACGGTGATGGCCTGCGTGACCGCGCTGGCCGGCACCGACGTGGCGCTGGCCGTACTGCCCCAGGGCACCGGCAACCTGCTGGCCGCCAACCTCGGCCTCTCGAACGACCTGGCCGCCGGGCTGGAGGTCGCCGTCGAGCGCGGGATGCGCCGCCTCGACGTCGGCGTGGTCGGCGACAAGTGCTTCGCGGTGATGGCCGGAATGGGCTTCGACGCCCAGATGCTCGACTCCACCTCGGAGACCACGAAGAAGCGGATCGGCTGGCCCGCGTACGTGGTGGGCGCCGCCCGCCACCTGCGCGACCGGCCGATGCGGGTCTCGGTGCGCATCGACGGCAAGCCGCCGCTGCGCCGCCGGGCCCGCTCGGTCCTGGTCGCCAACGTCGGGCGTCTCCAGGGCGGGGTACGCCTGCTCACCGAGGCCGAACCGGACGACGGCTGGCTCGACGTGGCGGTGCTGACGCCGCGTACGCTGCGCCACTGGCTCGCCATGGGCTGGGCGGTGCTGCGCCGCCGCGACAGGGTGCCGGGGATGGAGGTGTTCCGGGCCCGCTCGGTCGAGATCACCAGCACCCGGGCGCAGCCCCGGCAGCTCGACGGCGACCTGATCGAGCCGGGCCGGTCGCTGAAGGCCACCATCCGCCCCGAGTCGCTCTGGCTCTGCGTACCGCGCCCGCAGGAGCATCCCGACCTGGCGGTGGACGCCGACGCGGTCGGCGAGCGCGGTGAGCACCTGGTCGAGGAGGCCCGCCGTGAGTAGCACGAAGCTGGTCCCCGAGACCCGGCTGATGACCGAGGACCAACTGTCCGCCGACGACGCCTGGCACACACTGCGCCGGCACGGCGGCTGGTGCCTGCTGCGGGACGCGTTCATCCGGTTCCGCTACGGCGACGGGTTCAGCCACTCGCGGGCGCTGGCGTTGCAGCTCTGCCTGGCCGTGGTGCCGTTCCTGATCGCGCTCACCGGCCTGATCACCGACCTCGGCGTGGACGAGGGCGGCAAGGTCGTCGCCGACACGGTGCTGGCCATCACGCCCGGCCAGAGCGAAGCCATGGTGCAGGACCTGCTCACCGACAGCGAGCGCACCGAGGACGCCGGCGAGCTGGCACTGACCCTCGGTCTGCTCACCGGGCTGGTCGCGCTGACCACCACGATGGCGCAGATCGAGCGGGGCGCCAACCGGATCTACGGCGTCGAGCGGGACCGCCCGGCGCTGGCGAAGTACCTGCGCGCCGCGGTCCTCGCGGTGGTCGCCGGCGTACCCGCGCTTGCGGGCTTCCTGATCCTGGTCGGCGGCCGGGCGATGGGCGAGTCGGTACGGCGGCACTACGAGTGGGGCGACGTCGCCATGGCCGGGTGGGACGTGATCCGCTGGCCGCTGAGCCTCGGCCTCACCGTGCTGGCCGTCGCGGTGCTGTTCCGGCACGCCCCGCGACGCCGCCAGCCCGGCCTGTCCTGGCTCTTCTTCGGCGCGTCCATCGCCATCGCGATCTGGTGGCTGGCCAGCCTGCTGCTCGCCGCGTACGTGAAGTACAGCGGCGGATTCGGCCAGACCTACGGTGCGCTGACCGGCATGATGGCCCTGTTGCTCTGGGCCAACCTCACCGGGATCGCGCTGTTCGGCGGGCTGGCGTTCGCCGCGCAGCTCGAAGCGATGCGCATCGGGGTGGAGGAGCCCGCCCAGCCGGACCTGTGGGAGCCGGAGGCGCAGCGGGCGGAGCTGTTCGACACCGGTGAGATGACCTCGCTCTGACGCCACGCCGGTCCGGCGTGTACGGAACACGCCGATCGGGTACAGCGCGCCTCGCAGAAGAACGAGGGAGGTGCGGTGTGACCGCGGTCAAGGAAGCCGGGAGCCGGCCGCTCAGCCATTTCGCGGAGCGGAGCCTCGCGGGCCTGCTCGCCGTGGCCGGCGCGGGAGTCGGGTTCGGTGTGCTGCTCATGCTGGTCCGGTTCCGGTGGAGCCCGCTCTACCACGCCGACCACGAGACGGCCGAGTGGTTCAACAACCTCGTGGCCCCGCACGGCCCGCTGGTCACAGTGCTCCAGGCGATCACCGACCTGGGCGGGCGGCCGGTGCTGATCTGGCTGGTCACCATCGCGGTGGTGGGCCTGCTGATCCGCCGCCAGTCCCGGCTGGCGGTCTACCTGATCGTCACCGGCGCCGGCGGGCTGATCCTCGACCCGTCGCTCAAGGCGCTGGTCGGGCGGCTGCGCCCGGTGGTGGACGTGCCGATCGCCAGCGCACCGGGCAACAGCTTCCCCAGTGGTCACGCGCTCGGCTCGTTCGTCGCGTACGGGGCGCTGCTGCTGGTGTTCCTGCCGGCCATGTCGCCGCGCTGGCGCAAGCCCGCCATCGGCATCGCCGCCCTGCTGATCTTCCTGGTCGGACTGACCCGGATCGCGCTGGGCGTGCACTTCGTGTCGGACGTGATCGGCGGCTGGCTGCTCGGCGCGGCCTGGCTGGGCGTCACCGCGTACGCCTTCCGGCTGTGGCGGCGCGAACGCGGCCGGCCGGTGCCGCCGCTGCGCGAGGGCCTGGAGCCGGAGGCGGGCGAGGACCTGGCGCTCGCGCCGGACGAGGAGAAGGTGCTGGAGCACCCGCGCTCCGCGATCGCCGAGCTGCTGGTCGGCTGGGTGCTCGTCTTCGGGGTGCTCTACGCGTTCGGCATGTTCGTCAGCTACCACGCCAAGGGCACGTTCTTCGACACGCTCGACACCGAGGTGCCGCGCTGGTTCGCCGAGCGGCACACCGACGCGCTCACGGAGCTGAGCTGGTGGTGGAGCAAGTTCGGCGACACCCACGCGATCCTGCTGGTGTCGCTGGTGTTCTGCCCGATCGTGCTGGCCGTGTGGCGGCGGTGGCGGCCGGTGCTGTACGTGGTGCTGGCGATGTTCGGCGAGCTGAGCCTGTTCCTGGCCAGCGCCCGGGTGGTGGACCGCCCCCGTCCGCCGGTGGAGAACCTGGACGGGCAGATGCCCACCTCGTCGTTCCCCTCCGGGCACATCGCGGCGACCATCTGCCTCTGGGTGGCCATGGCGGTCATCGTGTTCCCGCGTACCGACAGGTGGTGGCGGTGGCTGTTCGTGGGCCTGGCGGTGCTGATGCCGGTCGGCGTGGCCACCTCCCGGATGTACCGGGGCATGCACCACCCGACCGACTTCATGGGCGCGATCCTGCTCGGCGCGCTCTGGCTGTCGTTGCTGTACTGGGTGATCCGGCCCAACGCCGACGTGTACGAGGGCAACCGGCCGGCGATCGAGTCCGAACAGGTCGACGAGCTGGACGACGAGCTGGCCAAGGCCGCGCGGCCGGACTGAGCCGATGCTGCGGGTGATGACCTGGAACATCCGGACCGGCGGGCGGGACGGCGACGGCACCGACCGCCGGGACCGGATCGTCTCGGTCGTCACCGCCCAGCGCCCCGACGTGCTGGCCCTGCAGGAACTGCGCGGCATGGACGCCACGCTGGGCGGCCTGGCCGGGCGGCTCGGGATGACGCCGTACCTGGCCCGGTCCTGTTTCGGCCAGCCGGTGGCGGTGCTGGTCCGCCCGCCGCTGCGGGTGCTGCGCGCCGGCCGGGTCCGCCGCCCGTTCCACCACGCCGCCGCCCGGGTGCAGGTCGCCACCGGCGCGGGACCGCTCACCGTGTTCAGCACGCACCTGAACCCCTACTCGGGCGGGCGGCGGCGGATGGAGGCGGACTGGCTGGCCGCCGCGCTCCGGCGCACCGGGGGAGAGCTGGCCCTGCTCGCCGGTGACATGAACACGCTGGAGCCCACCGCCGACCACACCGCCCGGCTGGCCGGGCTGGCCACGCCGTACCGGCGGCGGCACCTGCGCCGCGACGGCCGTACCGTGGACACCCGCGCGGTGGCCCGGCTGCTCGACGCCGGTCTGGTGGATCTGTGGCCGTGGTCCGGCGGCGACGAACCCGGCGGCCTGACCGTGCCGACCCGGCACGGCGGCGCCGAGTTCGCCGGGATGCGGCTGGACTACCTGCTCGCCACCCCGGCGCTGGCCGACCGGGTACGAGCGGTCCGCGTGGTCCGCGACGGTGACGCCGACTCGGCCTCGGACCACTATCCGGTGCTGGCCGAGGTGGACCTCACGGCCGGCTGAACGACCCCGCCAGGTCGGCCACCACGAAGGCCGCGAAGATGAGGATGACCGTCTCGCTGACCAGCCAGGAGTGCCTGTCGGTCCAGGAGCGGAAGGCGGGCAGCAGACGCTCCGCGCGCTCGCCGGACAGCAGCAGCGTGAGCAGCGGCAGGGCCAGCAGCAGCACGGTGAGCGCGACGAACGGCAGCAGATGCCACCACGGGCGGCCGTGCCCGGCCATGCTCCCCGCGACCGACGCCATGACCAGCTCGTCGCTCGGTACGGCGACGGCGAGCACCAGCCCCAGACCGAAGGCGTACGCGGGCCGGGGGTCCTGCAACCGGCGCAGCCACCCGGACGGCCGGTCGCGCCGCCGCCTGCGGAACGTGACCACCATGAGGACCGCCAGCAGACCCAGCACGATCCAGTCGATGAGCCGCCGGCTGCCGCCTGCCCCGATGCCGTGCACGGCGGTGTGCCGCACCACCCGGAACGCCGCGTACCAGAGCGTCAGCGGCCCGAGGACGCCGACCGCCACACCGCCCAGGAAGGCCGCCGAGCTGCGCCGCGGGTGGCGGCCGGAGGCGAGGACGACAGCGCTGACGAGCTTCGACCCGGCGACCATCTCCAGCGCCAGCGGCAGCGCGGTCAGCAGGGGCATGCCCCATTCTGGTGTCGCCGTCGCGCGCGCCGGGCCGGGTTCTACAGGACCAGGTTGAGCAGCACTGTGAGCACCACCGAGGCGACGATCGAGAAGAGGATCATCAGCAGGCAGCCGAGCCCGCCCCCGGCGGGCCGGATCTCGGTGTTCCCGATACGCATGGCGTCAACTCCTCAGCGGGGGAGGTAGCGGTGCGGCGGTCACAGCTCGCGCAGCCGGGGCAGCAGCTCCTCCTGGGCCCAGTCGAGGAACATCGGCTGGGTGTCGCCGCCCACCTGGACCAGCGCGACGTGGGTGAAGCCGGCGTCGACGAACTTCTTGAACGCCTCGACGTGCCGGTCGGTGTCCGGGCCGCAGGAGATGCCCTCGGCCACGTCCTCCTCCCGGACGAACCGGGTGGCCGCCTCGAACGACTCGGGGCCGGGCAGGTCGGCGTTGACCTTCCAGCCCAGCCCGAACCAGCGGAACTGGTCGTGCACGATCTTGCGGCACTCGTCCTCGTCCGGGCCGTAGCAGATGGCGACCTGCCCGTAGCGGGGGCGGCCCGCGCCGCCCGCCTCCTCGTACATGTCGATCAGGTGGGACAGCGGGTCGGTGGCGATCATGGCGTCGGCGTACTCGGCGGCCAGCGTGGCCGACTGCCGCCCGGACGCGGCCACCGCCATCGGCACCGGCCGCTCCGGCCGGTCCCAGACGTACGCGTCGGGCACGTCGAAGTGGTTGCCGGAGAACGTCAGCGTCTCGCCGTTGAGCAGTGGCCGGATGATCTGCAGCGCCTCCTCGAACATCTCGTGCCGCTGCTGCACGTGCGGCCACCCGCCCACCACGTGCTCGTTGAGGTTCTCCCCGGCGCCGAGACCGAGCGTGAACCGTCCGTCCGAGAGCACCCCGATGGTGCTGGCCTTCTGCGCCACCACCGCCGGGTGGTACCGCCGGATCGGGCAGGTCACGAACGACATCAGCTCGGCCCGGCTGGTGGCGTGGGCGACCGCGCCGAGCACCGACCAGGCGTACGGGGAGTGGCCCTGGGACTCCAGCCAGGGGTAGTAGTGGTCGGACATGACCAGATGGTCGAAGCCGGCGGCCTCGGCGCGTACGGCGTGGTCGACCAGTTGTTTCGGGCCGGCCTGCTCGCACATGAGGGTGTAACCGACGTTGACCATGGCACGTCTCCTTCCCGGGGCGGATCGTCCCCGGATACCCCGCCCGGCGCGGGTCAACCCTGCTGTCCGCTTTCCCGGTTGACGTGCCCCGGCTTCTTAACCGGTTCAGTCGAATTGCCGCGGTCGCACCTCGCCGCCTCCCGGCTTGCCCCGCTTAACCGGTTGCCTAATGCCTTCCATCGCCCTACGCTGATGCCTGCGTCCGTTCGGGAACCGGGCGGCGGCTACCGGGCTCAGTCGCCACCACCTCGTCACCGTCACCGCACCCCCGCTCGGGCACGGGGGAGACCTTCCCCTGAGGACAGCCATGAAGAAACTGCTCTCCGTCGCGGGCGCCGCCCTGCTGACGGCCCTCGCCGCCGTCTTCGCCCTCGGGCAGCCGGCCCACGCCGCCACCGGGTTCTCCGTCTCCAACGGGCGGCTCTACGACGCCAACGGCGTCGAGTTCGTGATGCGCGGGGTCAATCACGCGCACACCTGGTACCCGCAGCAGACCAGCTCCTTCGCCAGCATCAAGGCGCTCGGCGCGAACACCGTCCGGGTCGTCCTGTCCAGCGGCGACCGCTGGACGAAGAACAGCGCCGCCGACGTGGCGAACGTGATCTCGCTGTGCAAGGCCAACCGGATGATCTGCGTACTGGAGGTGCACGACACCACCGGGTACGGCGAGGACGGCGCCGCCACCACGCTGGCGAAGGCCACCGACTACTGGCTGAGCATCGCCGACGTGCTCAAGGGCCAGGAGAAGTACGTCATCGTCAACATCGGCAACGAGCCGTTCGGCAACCAGGGCTACAGCGCCTGGACCACCGACACGTCGAACGCGATCAAGCGGCTGCGCGCCGCCGGCCTGACCCACACGATCATGGTGGACGCGCCGAACTGGGGCCAGGACTGGACGTTCACCATGCGCGACAACGCCGGCACCGTGTTCGCCGCCGACCCGCAGCGCAACACCGTCTTCTCCATCCACATGTACGGCGTGTTCGACACCGCCGCCGAGATCAGCGACTACCTGGGCCGGTTCCGGACCGCCGGGCTGCCCATCGTGGTCGGCGAGTTCGGCTTCAACCACTCCGACGGCAACCCGGACGAGGACGCCATCATGGCGTACGCCCAGGCCAACGGCATCGGCTACCTCGGCTGGTCGTGGAGCGGCAACGGCGGCGGCGTGGAGTACCTGGACATGACCACCGCGTTCAACCCGGCCCAGCTCACCAGCTGGGGTCAGCGGATCTTCAACGGCGCCAACGGCATCGCCGCCACGTCCCGCGAGGCGTCGGTGTACGCCGGCAGCACCCCGACCGCCAGCCCCACCGGCAGCCCGACCACCAGCCCGACGCCGACGAGCAGCCCCAGCCCGACCCCGCCGCCGACCACCACGCCCCCGCCGTCCGGTGGCTGCACCGCCACCTACACCGTCGCGAACTCGTGGCAGGGCGGCTTCCAGGGCGAGGTCAAGGTGACCGCCGGAGCCGCCGCGATCACCGGCTGGACGGTCCGCTGGACGTTCGCCAACGGCCAGTCCGTCACCCAGGCGTGGAACGCCAGCGTCAGCAACAGCGGGTCGGCGTACACCGCCCGCAACGTCGACTACAACGGCCGCCTCGGCGCCGGCGCGAGCACCAGCTTCGGCTTCATCGGCAGCTGGCAGGGCACGAACTCCACCCCCGCCGTAACCTGCACCGCGAGCTGATCACCGGTGGCCGGGCCCGCGCGGGCCCGGCCACCGCTCTCCGACATAGTGATCAAGGGGTTTGTGCCGCGTCCGGGCGCGGGTACAGACGCCACGCCCTTGATCGCGGGTCGAGGCGCGAGCGCGAGGGACCGGAGGGGACGCCATGAGCACGGGGACCAGGGGACGACCGTCGGGGCTGGTGATCGGCTCGCTCGTGGCCGTCTCGTTCGGCACCGTGTTCGTGCTGGTCAACAGCGGTGGTCTGGACGCGCCCTGGCCGCTGGTGCTGCGCGTCGCCGGCCTGCTGGTGGCCGCGCTGCTCCTGGTCACGCTGTTCCGGGTGGCCGGCCGGGAGACGCCCGCCCCGCAGCGGGAGGCCGCCGGGTTCATGGACCGCCGCTACTGGCTGGTGGTGGCGCTGGAGGCGGTCGCGCTCTTCGGTGGCCTGTCCGTGATCAACAACGTGCTGGACCGCCCCGCCGTGGCCGTCGCCTGGGTGGCGGTGGTCGTCGGCGTGCACTTCTTCGGCCTCGCCCACGTCTGGCGGATGCCGCTCTACCACTGGCTGGGCGCCGTGATGACAGCGCTCGGCCTGGCCGGGTTCCTCGCCCACGCGCTCGGCGCGGGCGCCGGCACCGTCGGCCTGATCTCCGGCGTGGGTTGCGGCGCGGCCCTGTTCGCCGCAGTGGCCCTGGCCCTGCGGGACACCGTCCGTCGCGCCGCCGCCTGAGGACGGCCGGACCGCTGATCGCCGTCGAGAGGAACGCGGCCGGTAATTGGTGACTCAGGGTGTTGCGCTCTCCGCTTAGCGTGAGGAGAGTCGTACTCCTTGAAGGGCGGGGACATGTGGGAAACGATTCTGGGCTTCGTCAGTCTGATGCTGGTCGCGGTGTCGTTGTGCTTCTCCGCCGTGCAGACGCGGGAGGTGGCGAAACAGAGCCGCATCAACAACGGCATCGGCTCGGCCACCGCGCTGATGGAAGTGAACAATTTGTCTCGCGCCTGGCACGACCGCCTGTTGGAGAATCCGCCGCTTCGCGCATACTTCTTCGACCGGAAGCCCTCCGCGCCGACCGACACCGACCGGTCCGTCGTGATCACCCTCGCGGAGCTACTCGCGGACGTGCTGGAGTGCGAGCTGCAGGTGGCCGGGCTGCTGCCCGACTTCCGACTCGCCCACTCCTGGCACCGGTGGCCCGCGCACATGCTGGAGCAGAGCCCCGTCCTGGTCGAGGTGGTGGAGAGCCACCCCGACTGGTGGCCCACGCTCCACGAGCTGTGGCGCTCGACCGGCGAGTCCGGCCCGGCCACCGTGACCCATCCATTGGCCGGTGGGGTTGCGGCCACCTCGACCCGCGTCCCGCGGCGGCGCCGGTGACCCACGAACGTCCCGGGCGCGTAGGCTCCCGCGGTTGAACGGGCCGGTCACCGCTGCCGGCGTCTCTCAGCCGACGACGGTGACCTCCAGGAGGAGGGCCTGTTCGGGGTGCAGGGCGGGGAGCTGAACGCCGACCGTGCCCAGCACCGAACCGCTCACCGTGATGCCGTCGCCCGGCCAGGCCAGCCAGCCCGGCGGGGACAGCTCCAGCAGGGCCGGTTCCGGTACTCCGGCGGGCGGGCGGATCCGGTAGCGCCGCTGCGGGTCCAGCCCCGGCAGCCGCACCGCGCCCGGCACCTGCGCCGCCGAGGTGGCGACCCGGCTGACCGCGTACACCGCATGGTTGCGGTCGTGGGCGACCACGCCGTGGGCCTGCACGGCCGGGTCCGGGTGGTCGACCCGGACCACCTGGCCGGTGTGCAGCAGCGGGCGCAGCCGCTTGTGCAGCGCCACCCAGGCGGCGAGTTCGGCCCGTTCGCCGGCGTCGATCGCGGTGATGTCCCACTCGATGCCGTGGTGGCCGAACAGCGCGGTGACCGCGCGGAAGCTCAGGTCGTGCACGCGGTGCGTGGTGTGCGAGCGCTCCGGGCCGATGTGCGTGCCGATCAGTTCCGGCGGCAGCAGCAGGCCGGTCCAGCGCTGGATGGACAGCCGTTCCAGCGCGTCGTTGCAGTCGCTGGCCCAGACCCGGTCGGTGCGGCGCAGGATCTCCAGGTCGACGCGCGCGCCGCCGGAGGAGCAGCTCTCGATCTCGACGTCCGGGTGCCGGGCGCGCAGCTCGTCCAGCAACCGGTAGACCGCGAGGGTCTGCGCGTGCACCCCGGGCCGCCCGGCGTGCCCGGCCTCGGTGAGGTCGCGGTTGTGGTCCCACTTCAGGTACGCGAGCCCGTCGTGCCCGCTCAGCACCGCGTCGAGCCGTTCGAGCAGGTACGCGTACGCGTCCGGGTGGGCCAGGTCGAGCACCTGCTGGTGCCGCCACGGCGGCGGCAGCCGGCCCGGCGCCTGGAGCACCCAGTCGGGATGGGCGCGGAACAGGTCGGAGTCGGGGTTGACCATCTCCGGTTCCACCCAGAGCCCGAACTGCATGCCGTGCCCGCGTACGTGGTCGATCAGCGGCTGCAACCCGTCCGGCCAGACCTCGCCGTCGACCCACCAGTCGCCCAGCCCGGCCTGGTCGTGTCGTCGGCCACGGAACCAGCCGTCGTCCAGCACGAAGCGTTCCACACCGACCTCGGCGGCCGCGTCGGCCAGCGTCCGCAGCCGGTCCAGGTCGTGGTCGAAGTAGACCGCCTCCCACACGTTCAGCGTCACCGGTCGCGGCGTGCGGGGGTGCGAGGTGCGTGATCGCAGGTGGGTGTGCAGCGCGTCGCTGAGCCCGTCCAGCCCGTCGGCCGAGTGCGCCGCGTAGAGCAGGGGAGTGGCGTACTCCTCGCCCGGCCCGAGCACGATCTCGCCGGGTGCGAGCAGCTCACCGCCGCCGAGCGTGGACTCACCTGTGGGGCGGCGCTCGGCGGCGGTGACGTGGTCGCCGCTCCACGCGGTGTGCACCGCCCACACCTCGCCGTGCCGGAAACCGAACCCGGCGGTGCCCGCGACCAGCAACAACGTGGCGTCGTGGCCGGTACGGCCGTGCCGCCCCTCGCGTACCCAGGCGCCCATCGGCCACGGGTGCCGCTGCGGCGCGCGTTCCCGGCACCAGCGGCCGGTCAGGTCGAGCAGTTCGGTGGCGACCGCAGGCACCGGCAGCACCGGCGTCAGCTCCCGCACCTCGTACCGGCCGTCGCCGTCGTTGCGCAGCCGGTGCCGCAGCGTCAGCACGCCCGCCGCGTCCAGCGTGATCTCGACGGTCAGGCTCAGCCCCGCGCCCGGATCCGCCGCCCGCACCTCCACCCGCCCGGAGGAAAGGAAGGGCCCCTTGTTAACGCCTGGTGCATGTAAAGGGGCCCCTCCTAACAGGGCGGGCGACGGTGCCGCGGGCTCGTCGTACACGTCGAGGCCGGTGAGGCGGAACGCCGTCGACCAGTCCCGGCCGTCGCGGTGACCGGCGAGACCGGGACGTCCGCTCCACCCGGCGCTCGCCTCGGGCAGCAGCGACAGCACAGTGGGCGTGTCGAAGCTGCTCGGCACCACCGGCGGCACCGTGGCGTCGACGACCGCGGGCAGGTCCTCGTCGGGCAGCGGGCCGAGGTCGGCGCCCCAGTGCACGACCCGGGGCAGCCCCGGGCCGCGGGCGTCGAGCACCAGGCTGGTCCGCGCGCGGCGCAGGTGGACGATCGTCATCCCTTGGAGGCTCCCAGCGTCAGACCCCGGACGAACTGCTTCTGCAGCAGGAAGAAGATCACCAGGGTGGGGATCGCGACCAGCACCGAGCCGGCCGAGACCAGGTTGTTGTCGGTGAAGAACTCGCCGCGAAGGTTGTTCAGCGAACTGGTGACCGGGAACTTGTCGCCGGTACGCATGAGCACAGTGGCCCAGAAGAACTCGTTGTAGATCCAGGTGACTTCGAGCGTCGCGAGGGCGGCGAGCGCCGGGCGGCACAGCGGCATCGTGACCTGCCAGTACTGCCGCCACACGTTCGCCCCGTCGACCATCGCGGCCTCGTACAGCTCGTGCGGCAGCGCCTTCATGTAGTTGCTGAGCACGAACACGCAGAAGCCGCACTGGAACGCGACGTTGACCAGGATCAGCCCCCAGTAGCTGTCGTACAGCAGCTCCGAGTCGCTCATCCAGGCCGGCAGCGGGATCTCGGTGAACATCCGGAACAGCGGGATGAGCAGCGCCTGCTGCGGCAGCAGGTTCGCCGCGGTGAACAGGCCGAGCAGCGCGATGTTGAGCTTCCAGCTGAACCGGGCGATCACGAACGCCACGCAGGAGGCGAGGAACAGCGTGAGCAGCACCGCCGGGACGGTGATGTACGCCGAGTTGAGGAAGTGCTTGCCGAACTCGGCGGTACGCCAGGCGGTGACGTAGTTGTCGACCGTCCAGCCGCCGAGCGACACGTAGCCGTTGGCGGCTGTGTACTCGTAGGAGCGGAACGAGGTGAGCACCGCCCAGAGGATGGGGAACAGCCAGCCCACGGCGACCGTACCCAGGAACAGGTGCAGGACGACCCGGGCGGGCCGCACGGGGCGGCGGCGGCCGGCGGAGACGGCGGTCATCGCTTGTCCTCCCGCATCACGGTCCAGAGGTAGATGGTGATGAAGACCAGCGAGACGGCCAGCATGATGGTCGCCAGCGCGGAGCCGAAGCCGATCCGGCTGGCCTCGCCCACCACGTTCTGGGTGACCAGCGCGGAGATCAGTTCCAGCCCGTTGCGGCCCTTGTTGATGACCCAGACCAGGTCGAACGCGCGCAGCGACTCGATCACCGTCACCACCAGCACGATGATGTTGATCGGGCGCAGCACCGGGAAGACCACCCGGAAGAACGTGCTGGTCTCCGAGGAGCCGTCCACCGCGGCGGCCTCGCGCAGCGACGGGTCGACGCCCTTGAGGCCGGCCAGGTAGAGCAGCATGATGTAGCCGACGTGCCGCCAGCCGGCCGCCACCAGTACGGCCCAGATGTTGACGTCCGGGTCGCCGTACCAGTCGGTCTCGCCGCCGAACACACCGTTGAGCAGCCCCTGGTCGCGGCTGTAGATGAGCTGCCAGACGAAGCCGATGAGCGCCAGCGACAGCACCACAGGCAGGTAGAGCGCGGTCTGGTAGAAGCGGCTGCCGCGAATCTCCTTGTCGAGCAGCACGGCGAGGAACATGCCGAACGGGGTGGCCACCACGAACAGCGCGGCCAGCCACAGCAGGTTGTTCTGCACGGCGGGGACGAACGGCGGGTAGATGTTCACCACGTCGTCGTAGTTCTTGGCCCCGACCCACTCGATCTCGGAGATCGGGCCGATGCCGTCCCAGTTCGTGCCGGAGAGCAGCACCGTCGCCACCGCGGGCAGCCAGACCAGCCCGGTGACGAGCAACAGGGGTACCAGCACCATCAGCGTGATGACCACGCGGTCGGTGCGGGACAGGAGCCGTAGCCGGCGACCGCGACCACCGTTCGTGGTGGTCGCGGCCGGCGGCGGCACGGCGCGATCCTCTTGGATCAGGGGCAGGTCGGACATGATGTCCTTCCCCCTTCCGCCGTCAGCTGGTGAAGATCGACTTCTTCTGGTTCTCGATGCTGGTGAGCAGCCCGCTGATGTCCTTCGGGTCCTTGATGAACTGCTGCAACGCCGGGATCATCACGGTGGAGGCGAAGTCCGGCCGGGTGTCCCGGTCGAGGAACTGGGCGATCTCGGTGGCGGAGCCGACCAGCTCGGCGGCCTTCTTCTGCAGCGCGGTGTAGGCACCGGTTTCCGCGCCGCTGTTGGCGACAAGCGTGCTCGGGTCGTTCTTGACGGTGATGTCCGCCGCCTCCTTCGAGCCGAGGTACGTCAGCAGCTTCTGCGCCGCGTCCTTGGACTTCGGCTTGCGGGCCATCATGTAGCCGTCGATCGGGGCGTCCAGCGCCTTCGCGCCGATCGTGGAGTCGATCTCGGGGAACGTGAAGAAGTCCAGGTCCTCCAGGTCGGCGCCGCTGAACTGCTGGCCGACGAACAGGCCGAGCAGGTACATGCCGCTCTTCTTCTGCTGCAGCGACTGCGCGGCCTCCTGCCAGGTGCGGCCGAGCGAGTCCGGCTGGTGCAGGGGGAGCAGCCCGGCCCAGGTGTCGAAGACCTTCTTCACCTTGTCGGAGGTCCACGCCTCCTTGCCGGCCATCAGGTCGATGTGGAACTGGTAGCCGTTGATCCGCAGGTTGAGGATGTCGAACGTGCCCATCGCCGGCCAGCCGTCCTTGTCGGCGAACGCGATCGGGTTCAGGCCGTCCTTCTTCATCTGCGCGCCGAGCGTGTTCAGGTCGTCCAGCGTCTTCGGCACCTCGTAGCCGCGCTGCTGCCACACCGACTTGCGGTAGAAGACCGCCCACGGGTAGTACGACGCCGGCACGAAGTACTGCTTGCCGTCGTCGCCTGTGGACGCCTTCTTGAACGCGTCGGAGTAGCCGTCGAGCTTGCCCCACACGTCGCTGAGGTCACCGGCCAGGCCCTTGGCGGCGAAGAAGCGCATCCGGTAGCCGGCGAACCAGGTGAACACGTCGTCCGGCTTGCCCTGCAGGTAGTTGTTGATGTTCTCCTGGAACGTGTTGTGGTCGACCGTGTTGATGTTGACCGTCACGCCGGAGGACGTCTTGAAGCCGTCCATCACCTTGGCGACGACGTCCTTGGGCTTCGGGTCCGACTGGTTCGAGCCGAGGGAGACGCTCTTGGCGTCGCCGCCGGACCCGGAGTCGGAGTCGCCGCAGCCGGCGAGCAGACCGGTGCCGAGCAGCGCCCCCGCGCCGGCCGCGCCGGCGAGCAGCGAGCGCCGGTTCAGGCCGGCGACGGACGGGGGTACGAGCCGGGCGAGGTATTCGGCTTGCGAGCGGGGACGGGACATGGTGCCTCCTGCGTGGAAGAGGTGCGCTGCGCTCATGGACCGTGATCGTTGGCGGTGAGCGGTGTTCGTGTCGGCCGCGGCAGATCCACCGAGAATCCACACGTCCGAACACAAACAGCCGGTGGCGCTTGAAGCTACCCCTTGGCGCGGCGCTGTCAAGAGGGCAAAAAGACGACGCTGTCGGCGGTGAGGCAGGGCAAAGAGTCGGTAAACGTTGGAACTTCAGTCGATGTTGGAAAGTGTTGACTTGGGTGCTGTTCGGGGGCACCCTCTGCTGTCATGCGGAACTGGCACGGCGACGGCATCTGGTACGGCGCGGACTACAACCCGGAGCAGTGGCCCGAGCAGACGTGGGCCGAGGACGTCGAACTCATGCGACGGGCCGGGGTCAACCTGGTCTCGGTCGGCATCTTCTCCTGGGCACTGCTGGAGCCCGCCCCCGGCCGGTACGTCTTCGACTGGCTGGACCGGGCGATCGACCTGCTGCACGACGGCGGCATCAGCGTCGACCTGGCCACCGCCACCGCCAGCCCGCCACCGTGGCTGGCGCACCGGCACCCGGAGACGCTGCCCCGCCGCGCCGACGGCACGGTGCTCTGGCCCGGTGGCCGGCAGGCGTACTGCCCCAGCTCACCGGTGTTCCGGGACCACTCGCTCGCCCTGGTCGAGGCCGTCGCCCGCCGGTACGCGCGCCACCCCGCCGTGGTGCTCTGGCACGTCTCCAACGAACTCGGCTGCCACAACGTGCACTGCTACTGCGACGTCAGCGCCGAGGCGTTCCGCGGCTGGCTGCGCGAGCGCTACGGCGACCTGGACTCGCTCAACGCGGCCTGGGGCACCGCCTTCTGGAGCCAGCGCTACCACGACTGGGCCGAGATCAACCCGCCGCGTACCGCGCCGACGTTCGCCAACCCGACGCAGCAGCTGGACTTCCTGCGGTTCTCCTCCGACGAGCAGCGCGCCCAGCTGCGCGCCGAGCGGGAACTGCTGAACCGGCTCGTCCCGCAGCCCGTCACCACGAACTTCATGATCGGCACCGGCATCAAGTACCTGGACTACCACTCCTGGGCCTCCGACGTGGACGTCGTCTCCAACGACCACTACCTCACCGCCGCCGACCCGCAGCCGCAGGTCAACCTCGCGCTGGCCGCCGACCACACCCGGGGCGTCGCCGGTGGCGCGCCGTGGCTGCTGATGGAGCACTCCACCAGCGCCGTCAACTGGCAGCCCCGAAACGTGGCCAAGACGCCCGGCCAGATGCGCCGCAACAGTCTCGCCCACGTCGCGCGCGGCGCCGACGGCGTGCTGTTCTTCCAGTGGCGGGCCTCCCGGGCCGGCGCGGAGAAGTTCCACTCCGCGCTGGTGCCGCACGCCGGGCCGGACACCAAGGTGTTCCGCGAGGTCTGCCGGCTCGGCGCCGACCTGCGCGCGCTCGCCGAGGTACGCGGCAGCCGCGTCGACGCCGACGTGGCGATCCTGTTCGACTACGAGGCCTGGTGGGGTGCCGAACTCGACTCCCACCCGAGCGTCGACGTCACCTACACCGACCGGCTGTCGGCGCTGCACGCCGCGCTGTGGCGGGCCGGGGTCACCGCCGACGTGGTGCACCCGTCGGCCGACCTGTCCCGCTACCGGCTCGTCCTGGCGCCCACGCTCTACCTCGTCCGCGACGCCGACGCCGACTCGCTGCGCCGGTTCGTGGAGGCCGGCGGCACCGCTGTGGTCACCTACTTCAGCGGCATCGTCGACGAGCACGACCACATCCGGCTCGGCGGTTACCCCGGCGCGTTCCGCGACCTGCTCGGCGTACGCGTCGAGGAGTTCTTCCCGCTGCGGGAAGGCGAGACGGTACGCCTCGACGACGGCGCCCGCGCCGACGTGTGGACCGAGTGGCTGCACGCCGAGGGCGCCGAGGTGCTGGCCGCGTACACCGACGGGCCCCTGCCGGGCGTGCCGGCGCTGACCCGGCACGCGGTCGGCGCGGGCGCCGCCTGGTACGTCGGCACCCGGCTCGACGACGAGGCCACCGACCGGCTGGTGGCCCGGCTCCTCGCCGAGACCGGCGTACGTCCGCCGGTGCGCGCGCCGGCCGGGGTGGAGGTGGTCCGCCGCCGCTCGGCGGACCGGAGCTGGCTGTTCGTGGTCAACCACACCACCGAACCGGCCCGGCTGGCGGTCAGCGGCGTCGAGCTGCTCGGCGGCGCCCGTTGCGACGGCGAGCTGGAGGTGCCGGCGGGTGAGGTGGCGGTGGTCCGCGAGGAGCCCGCGCCGGTGCCCGCGACCGCCTGACCGGTACCCTGCCGTTCGCGCCGAGGAGGTCCCCATGCTCGCCCAGCAACGGCAGAGCGCCATCCTGGAGTTGATCCGCCAGAGCGGCGGCGTCCGGGTCAGTCACCTGGTCAGCCGCTTCGGGGTGTCCGACATGACGATCCGCCGCGACCTGGAGGTGCTGGCCGACCGCGGCCTGATCGACAAGGTGCACGGCGGAGCGACGCTCGCCGGACCCGGCTCCACCGAGGAGCCCGGCTTCGCCGCCAAGTCGGTACGCCAGCAGGCCGAGAAGCGAGCCATCGTGGAGCGGGCCGCCGAGCTGGTCGAGCCGCGGATGGCGGTGGCGCTGTCCGCGGGCACCACCACCGCCGCGCTGGCCGCCCGGCTGGCCGAGGTACGCGGACTGACAGTGGTCACCAACTCGATCCCGGTGGCCGACGCGCTCTACCAGAACCCCCGCGCCGACCAGACGGTGGTGCTGACCGGCGGCATCCGTACCCCGTCGGACGCGCTCACCGGCCCGGTCGCCGAGGCGGCCATCGCCGCGCTCAACGTCGACCTGCTCTTCCTCGGCGTGCACGGGATGAGCCCGCGTACCGGCTTCACCACGCCCAACCTGCTGGAGGCGGCGGTGAACCGGCGGCTGATCGGCGCCGCCCGGCGGCTCGTGGTGCTGGCCGACCACACCAAGTGGGAGACCATCGGCATCGCCACCATCGCGCCGCTGGAGGAGGCCGACGTGCTGATCACCGACGGCGGCCTGCCGCCGGAGGCCCGTCGGCAGCTCGGTGAGCAGGTCGGCGAGCTGGTGGTGGTCCGCGCGGACTGACACCGCGGCGTGCCTCACAGGCACTTCTCAGCCCCGCCGTCTAGGGTGCCCTGACGAAGTGCCCGACGGTCCATGTCGGAGCGCAGTTGCACGGGAGTGACCGATGGTCTTCAAGAAGATGTTGAGCGCGTTCGGCGTGGGCGGCCCGACCGTCGACACGGTGCTCAGCAACCCGAACACCCGGCCGGGCCTGACCCTGGACGGGCACGTGAACCTGGTCGGCGGCGACGCGCCGGCCCGCATCGAGCAGATCAACATCGGTCTGGTGACCCGGGTCGAGATCGAGAGCGGCGACCACGAGTTCGCGGGCGTGATGGAGTTCCACCGGATGCCGGTCAGCGGCGCCTTCGAGCTGGCCCCGAAGCAGCAGCTCTCCATCCCGTTCCAGATGCCGGTGCCGTGGGAGACCCCGATCACCGACGTGTACGGCCAGCGCCTGCACGGCATGACCATGGGCCTGCGCACCGAGCTGGCGGTGGCCCGCGCGGTCGACAAGTCGGACCTGGACCAGGTGTCCGTGCACCCGCTGCCGATCCACGAGCGGATCCTGGAGGCGTTCCAGGCGCTCGGCTTCCGGTTCAAGCACGCCGACCTGGAGCGGGGTCACATCTACGGCGTGCCGCAGACGCTGCCGTTCTACCAGGAGATCGAGTTCTTCGCCGCGCCGCAGTACGCGCAGACCGTCACCGAGGTCGAGCTGACGTTCGTGACCAGCCAGCAGGGCGTCGAGGTGATCCTGGAGTGCGACAAGCGCGGCGGCTTCCTCAGCCCCGGGCACGACGTCATCGGCAGGTACTCGATTCCGCACAGCGACGCCGCCCGTACCGACTGGGTGCAGGTCGTCGACGGCTGGCTGCGGGAGACCACCGGCCGCTACGGCAGCCTGCGGGCCCAGGGCTTCGGAATGCCGCACGGCGGCGGCCACGGCTACCCGGGTCACCACGGCCACGGGCGGCGCGGCCCGGGCATGGGCGGCGTGGTCGCGGGCGCCGCGCTCGGTGTCGCCGGCGGCATGATCGCCGGTGAGATGCTCGATGACGCGTTCGACGGCGGCGACGACTTCGGGGACTTCGGCGGGGAGTGAGCACATGCGACGACGCCCCCGGGACGGATCCCGGGGGCGTCGCCGTTAGCGCGGCGGGGGGTCAACGCCCCCGGCGCTCCTTGCCGGAGCGACGCGCGCTGCCCGCCTTCGACAGGCCACGGCTGACCAGGTACGCGCCGGTCAGCGCGGTCAGGTACCACCAGGCCTGGTTCGGGTTGTTGATGTTCAGGCCGTTGGTGGCGGCGCCTCGCCAGAACGCGGCGATCACGACGACCGCGACCGCTGCGGCGTACACCCAGAACTCGGTGGTCAGGAACGCCTGCTTCGTCTCCGTACCCGGGGACGGCATGTTCTCCCGGTGACCGTCGTGCATCGACGGCATCTGCCGGGTCGACGTGTCCTGCATGCTCGACCGGTTCTGGACGTCGGACATCGGCCGGTTCATCGGCCTGGTGGATGCAGCCTGCGTGCTCATCTGGTCCTCCTCAGGATTTGATGAGTCGTTAACCTGCACACCCTCGCCCCGCTACCGCAGGTCGGCCACGGCGCGGTTCGCGCTCTGTGGCGGGGGCACCCTGGGTCTACCCGGGGCCGGAGACAAGGTAACCGCCGGTCACCGTCGAATGGCCGTCGCGCTCGGCTCGCGGCCGGAACCGGACACCGGGGCGCACACCGGTCCTCCCGCCGCCGGTTCCGGTTTCAGCCATCCACCCTCGGGCACGCAACACCGATACCCCGAGAGAGCTGCGAGGTGGTTGACGTGCGTGAGGACGACATGCGGCAGGACGCCGCCCGGCAGGCTGAGCAGCGGGTCGCCGGAGGCGTGTACGGCGAGGGCGCGCTGGACGAGGTCACGGTGCCCCAGACCGACGTCGAGCGGATGCGGCAGGAACTCGACCCGGACGACCCGGCGGACGTACCCGTCGACCCGACGGTGCTGCGCGACGGCGGACCGACCCGGGGTCAGGGAGCGGTGACCACGACAGGTGGCACCGCCGGCCCGGCGAGTGTGCGCCGGCTGGCCCGCCAGCCCGAGAAGCACCCGGGCAAGGTGGCGCCGACGACGACCGGTGACGCGAGCACGGGTGGTTTGAGTACCCCGGCCGGCGGCTCCACGAGCGACAACTCGGCCACGGGTGCCCAGGTGGGCAACTTCACCAACAACCGCCCCAACCCAGGCTGACTGAGTCACGGCGGGGACGGCGGGACGGCCTCCGGCCGCCCCGCCGTCCCGTGTCTGCGCTTCCCCTCCCCAGCCCCGTTCCCGGTGTGATGTCCACTTCGTGCGGACGCTGCCGTCGCCACCTCGGGGATGTGGTGTGGTCAGAGCGGGCGTGACATAGCAACGTCCCCGGTCTGGCGCGCGCGTCGCCACTTCGGCGAAGTGGCTTGTTCGCCCGACCCGCTCCCGCTCTACCCGGTCGTGGGGCTTTCTCCCGGCTCGCGCTGACGGCGTCCCGCCACGTCGGGGAAGTGGTGCGGTCGGGGTGGATGGGATGTAGCCGTTTCCCCGAGGTGGTGCACGCGTCGCCACTTCGGGGAGGTGGTGTGGTCAGAGCGGGCGTGACATAGCAACGTCCCCGATCTGGCGCAGGCGCCCGCCAGTTCCCCGATCTGGCGGGAACAGGCCGACGGAACACGCGCCTAACCCGGCACACACCCCGCCCTCACTCGCCGATCTTGCACTCTCGGCCCGAAAGATGTCCGCTTTGTCGATCCTTCCGGGGCCGCAACTCCATGATCGCGGAGCAGGGGCGGGGCAGGGGCGGGGGCGCGAGGAGCGCGGGAGGGTGCGCCCGGCGGGATGTCGGGCAGCACGTGCCCGGGCCGGTCGATCATGAAGTTGACGGCGGAAATGGAGATCGACATCGCCGTCAACTTCATGATCGACGGGGCGGAGGGCGGGCGGAGGGGCGGGAGGGGGGAGTCAGGGGGTGCGGAGGATGCCTAGGCGCTGGGTGGCTCTTGTCAGGGCCACGTAGAGGTCGCTGTGGCCCCTCGGGGACTCGGAGACGATCCGGGCCGGGTCGACCACCAGCACCGAGTCGAACTCCAGGCCCTTTGCCTGCTCGGTGGTCAGCACCACGATCCGGTTCGCCAGCTCCGGCTGCTCGCCCACCGTCGCCTCCGGCAGCGCCGCCACCACCGCGCCGCCCAGCTCGGCCACCCGGCCGGTCGGCACCAGCACGCCGAGCCGCCCGTCTCCGAGCGACGCGGCCTCCCGGGCCGTCGCCTCGACCAGCTCCGTGACCAGCCGGTCCGCCGGTACGGTCCGGTCCCACGGCGGTACGCCGGTGGCGCGTACCGAGCGGGGTGGCCGCAGCGCCGGGTCGATCTCGGCCAGCACGTCGGCGGCGACCGCCATGATCTCGGCCGGGGTGCGGTAGCTGACAGTCAGCTCCTCCAGCCGCCACCGGTCCGCCACGTACGGCGCCAGCGCCTCGCCCCACGACGGCGTGCCAGCGAGCGCACCGGTCTGCGCCACGTCGCCGACGATCGTCATGGACCGGCTCGGGCAGCGGCGCATCAGCAGCCGCCAGGCCATCGGCGACAGCTCCTGCGCCTCGTCGACGATCACATGCCCGAACGCCCAGTTCCGGTCGGCGGCGGCGCGCTGGGCGGTGGTGAGCCGGTCGGACTCCTCCTGCCGCTCGGAGAGCCGGTCCGCGTCGATCAGGTCGGTGACGCCGAGGATCTCACCGCCGTCGGCCTCGTCCTCCACGTCGATGGAGCGGGAGCCGCGCCAGATCTCCAGCACGCCCTCGGCGTACTCGCGTTCCAGCGCCCGGATCCGCTCCCGGCGGGCGACGGCGGCACGTTCGTCCTCGCCGAGCAGTTCGGCGGCCTCGTCCAGTAGCGGCACGTCGGCTGGCGTCCAGCCGCCCGGCTCGCGGTGCAGCGCGGTCCGCTCGGCGTCGGTGAGCATCGGCGCTGCGGTGGCGATCCGCTCCGGCGAGGCGTACAGGTCGGCGAGCAGGCGTTGCGGGGTGAGCACCGGCCACAGTTCGTCCAGCGCGGCCCGGATCTCCGGCTCCTCGCGCAGCTCGCGGCGGATCTCCGCGCGGTCGGCCTCGGAGAGCAGGTTGTCCCCGCCCAGCGGGTCGGCGCCGATCCGCTCGGCCACCTGGTCGGCGAGCGCGTGCACGATCTCCACGTCGAACAGGGCGCGGGCGAGGTTGTGCGGGCGGCCGGTGCGGCGTACCCGGTCGCGGGCCTGCCGCACGGTCTCCGGGTCGAGCGTCAGCACCTCCCGCTGCGGCAGCTCGATGGTGACCGGCTCGTCGGGCACCCACTGCCGGTCGCGGACCGCGGCGGCCAGCACCTCGGCCAGCACCGCGCGGCCCTTCAGCGCCGCGGTGGTGGCCGGCTCCGCGCGGCGGGCGTGTACGCCGGGGAACAGGTCGGCCTGGGTACGCAGCAGCACGCCGGTCTCGGCCAGCGTGGGCAGCACCTGGGAGATGTAGCGCAGGAACGTGGCGTTCGGGCCGACCAGCAGCACGCCGCGGGTGGAGAGCTGCTGGCGGTGGGTGTAGAGCAGGTACGCGGCCCGGTGCAGCGCCACGGCCGTCTTGCCGGTGCCGGGCCCGCCCTGGACCACCATCACGCCGGGCAGGTCGGCGCGGATGATCCGGTCCTGCTCGGCCTGGATCGTCTCGACGATGTCGCGCATCCGGCCGGTGCGCCCGGCGTTGAGCGCGGCGAGCAGCGACGCCTCGCCGGTCACCTCCTCGTGCGCGGTGGGGGAGGCGGCGGCGATGTCGAGCACCTCGTCGTTGAGCCCGGTCACCTTCCGGTCCCGGGTGCGCAGGTGACGCCGGCGGCGTACGCCCTGCGGGTTGGCGGCGGTGGCCAGGTAGAACGGCCGGGCGGCGGGGGCGCGCCAGTCCATCAGCAGCGGGTCGTAGTCGCCGGACGAGTCGAAGATCCCGATCCGGCCGATGTAGCGGACCGCGCCGTCGTCGCCGTCGAGGCGGCCGAAGCACAGGCCGCTCTCCACAGCGGAGAACTGTTCGACCTGGTCGGCGTACATCGCGACGGTCGAGTCGCGCTGCGAGCGGGCCTGCTGCGTGCCACCGGTGTGGCGCAACTCCTCGTCGAGCCGCCGGGCGGCCTGTTCCCGCATGCCGTCCAGCCGGTCGTACAGCATCGAGACGTATTCCTGTTCCCGGCCGATCTCGTCGTCCTGGCGCAGGTCAGCCGACACGTCGGAGTGCGTTGACAATCCGGCTCCTCATTGACTAAAATTGCCGCAGGAATGGCATTCAGAAGCCATTCCTTTTTTGTGCCTGAACTGAGAAAGATAGCGCGTCGGCAGCCACCAGACCAAGCCCGGACACGACTCGGGGCCCGGCCGGCCTCAGCCGACCGAGCCCCGGGCACGGCGATTCTCAGCCCTTTGCGGCCTCGTAGAGCCGCTCCGGCGTGACCAGACCGGCGATCACCCGGCCGTCGTCGGTCAGCAGCACGCTGAACAGCTTGCCGCTGAGCAGCCGGCCGCTGCCCCAGTCGCCGCTGACCTTCGGCAGGTCACCGAGCACCTGCCCCAGCATCTGGGCATCCGGCGCGTCCGCGCCGGGCTTCGCGCCGCCGCCGGTCGCCGCGTCGCCGATCTTGGCGACCACGACTGTGGTCCAGCCGGTGCCGACGGTACGGACGTCCGGCTTCTCGGCGTCCTTCTTCTCGAACCGCTTACCGGCCGGTCCGGGCCGCTCGCCCTCGGTCGCCTCGGTGACCTTCACGCCGGGCGGCGGGTTGAACCGGAACTGGTCGGCCTCCGGCGTGCGGAAGTCGACCTGGGTGAACGCCACCTGGAACGCCGGCTCGTCCTGCCCGTCGGCGAGCACCTGCAGGCGCAGCGGCACGTGCTCCTTCGCGTCGAGTGCGATCCGGACCTGGTGGACCAGTGACGCCTTGTCGCGCGGCGTGAGCACCAGCTCGTACGCGTCCCGCCCGGCGACCGTGGCCGTGCGGCCGACGGTGACCGCGGTGGTCGGGTCGATCGCCTCCAGCGCCCGGTCCGCGGCGTCGGCCGGGGTGGCCGGCACGGTGGCCCGCTCCGGCGCGTCGGCCGGCAGCTTCCGGTGCGTCGCGGTGTTCTCCCGGCTGTTCCAGGTCCAGACGTCGCGCCCGTTGCGCAGGATGTCCTGCTCGCCGAGCGTGTCGACCAGCGCGAGCCGCTGCCGGTCCTCGCCGCCGTACCAGACGCGCAGCGTGTGCGTACCGGAGACCAGGCCGGCCAGGTCGTTGCCGGTGGCCTGGCCGGCGAGCGCGGCGATCGGCGGCAGGCCGAGGTCGGCGCGCTGCACCACGGTGCCGGAGAGCCCGTCCAGGCGGGACGTGCGCAGGTCTTCCAGGAGCTGGGCGGCGCTGCGCGGCGGCAGCGCCGGGTCGGCGCCGGCGGCGAACGTGCCGACGGCGGCGCCACCGCCGATCACGGCGACCCCCGCGGTCACCGGGACCAGCCAGCGCAGCACGGCGCGGTTCTTCATCACTGACATAGTGTGCACCTCCTGCGCTCCATGCTGCGCGACCGTCGCTGTGACCACGCTGAGGAGATCCCCTACGGGTGACCCCATGGTGGCACCCTTGACCGGTGCGGTTGCTGGTGGTGGAGGACGAGACGCGGCTCGCGGCGGCGCTGCGCCGGGGCCTGTCGGCGGAGGGTTTCGTGGTCGACGTGGCGGCTACCGGCCCGGACGGGCTGGACGCGGCCCGGCACGGCGAGTACGACGCGATGATCCTCGACGTGATGCTGCCCGGTTTGTCCGGTTACGAGGTGGTGCGCCGGCTGCGCGCCGAGCAGCGCTGGCTGCCGGTGCTGATGCTGTCGGCCAAGGACGGCGAGTACGACCAGGCCGACGGCCTGGACTGCGGCGCCGACGACTATCTGACCAAGCCCTTCTCGTACGTGGTGCTGCTGGCCCGCCTGCGGGCGTTGCTGCGCCGCGGCGCGCCCCGGCGGCCGACCGTGCTCACCGTCGGCGACCTGCGCCTGGACCCGGCCCGCCGCCGGGTCACCCGGGCCGACACCGAGGTGGTGCTGACCAGCCGCGAGTACGCGCTGCTGGACTACCTGATGCGCCGCCCCGGCGAGGTGGTCTCCAAGACCGAGCTGCTGGACCACGTCTGGGACGCCTCGGTCGACACCGCGCCGAACGCGGTGGAGGTCTACGTCGGCTACCTGCGCCGCAAGATCGGCCGGGAGCGGCTGGAGACGGTACGCGGCGCCGGTTACCGGCTGGCCACATGAGCCGGTGGATACGCGGCCCGCTGCCGCGGCTGGGCCTGCGGGCGCGGCTGCTCGCGCTGGGCGTGCTGGGGCTGGCGGTCGGGTTCGCGTTCGGCGGGGCGCTGCTGCTGGGTGCGCTGGGCTGGACGCTGCAACGGTCGGTCGACGAGGAGGCGCTGCGTACCGCGGACGCGGTCGCGTTGCTGACCGCCGAGGACGCGCTGCCGGACCCGCTGCCTGTCGCGGGCGGGCAGTTGCGGGTGCAGGTGGTCGACGCGGAGGGCCGGATCCGGGCCGCCTCGATCGACGCGGACCGCCTGGTGCCGATGCTCGGCCCGGACGAGCTGCGCCCCGGGCAGCGGCAGCGGCTGGTGGTCGACGGGCGGCGCGCCGGCATGCCCGGCCCGGTCCGGGTGGTCACGGTGCCGGCCGGCACGGCGCAGGAGCCGCGTACGGTGCTGGTCGCCAAGTCGCTCACCGACGTGCGGCACAGCCTGCACGTGGTCCGCAACCTGCTGCTCGTGGGCTTCCCGCTGCTGGTGGCGGGGCTCGGCGTGGTGGCCTGGCGGGTGGTGGGCGCGACGCTCCGGCCGGTCGAGCAGTTGCGCAGCGGCGCCGCCGAGATCACCGGGCGGGCCGGGGCGGAGCGGCTGCCCGTACCGGCCGGGCAGGACGAGATCCACCGGCTCGCGGTCACACTCAACGACATGCTGGACCGGCTGGCCGCGTCCCGGGACCGCCAGCGCGCGTTCGTCGCCGACGCCGCGCACGAGCTGCGCAGCCCGCTGACGAACATGCGTACCGAGCTGGAGGTGGCCCGGCGTCTCGGCGGCGACACCGACTGGCCGGCGGTCGCCGACGACCTGCTCGCCGACACGGAGCGGCTGAGCCGCCTGGTGGACGACCTGCTGCTGCTGGCCCGCCTCGACGAGCAGGACGCCCGGCCGTCCCCGGTCGGCCCGGTGGAGCTGGGGGAGCTGCTGCGCGGTGTGGCCGCCCGCTACCCGTCGCCGCCGGTCCGGCTGACGCCGCCGGACGCGCCCCGATGGGTGGAGGGGGACGCGGGGGAGCTGCGCCGGGTGCTGGTGAACCTGGTGGACAACGCGCTGCGGCACGCGTACTCCGCCGTGGAACTGGCCGTGAGCGGGCCGGACGGGGCGTACCACCTGATCACGGTGACCGACGACGGGCCGGGCATCCCGGCGGCGGACCGGGAGCGGGTGTTCGCCCGGTTCACCCGGCTCGACGACGCGCGGGCCCGCGACGCGGGCGGCGCGGGCCTGGGCCTGGCCATCGTGCGTGAGCTGGTACGGCGGGCCGGCGGCACGGTGGAGCTGGCCGACGCGACGCCCGGCGCCGCCGCGCCGGGGCTGCGCGCGACGGTACGGCTGTCCGCGCTGGCCGAGCCGGACGCGGAGTGAGCGGTCAGCGGCGGCGCTTGGTGCAGACCGGGCCGGTGCGCGCGACCGTGTCGGTGGACCAGACGAGTGCCACAGTGAAGCAGTAGTCGGTGGTGCGGTCGAGCCCGTAGGCGATGTAGTCGGCCGACCCGGCGGGCAGCGTCGCGAACGTGCCCTGCGGCTGCCCGGACCGGCCCCCGGCGACCACCACCGGCCCTTCCGCGCCGGCCGGGTACGTCCAGCTCAGCACGATGCTGTCGCGTCGGTCGGTGAGTGTGAACCTTCCGGGCGGCGTGCCAGGCTTGGCGGCTGCGGGAGTGGACGGCACGGGACCGGCGGAGGTGGGCGGCGGAGCGCTGGTGGCCGGTGGCGGGGCGTCGCGGCCGTCGTCCACCCGGGACACCCCGGCGATCACCGCGACGGTGCCGAGCAGCAGCGCCACCGCGACGCCGAGCACCACGAGCGGCAGCCAGGGCCGGGCGCGCCGCTCCGCGACGGGTGGCCGGGGCACGTGCACCGGCAAGTAGCGCGACGGCGGCTCGGGCGGGGGCGGCGGCACGCGGCGTACCCCGGCCTGGTCGTCGGCGAGACCGACCACTGTGGGCGGCAGCGGGTCGGCGTCCGGGCGCCACGGCTGCTCGGCCGGCTCGTCGGGCGGCCACGGGTAGTCGTCGAACCCGTCGGCCTCCGGCGCGGTACGCGGCGTCGGCACGTGCGCGGTCTCGGCGGCCCGTCCGGGTGGGTGGTAGAGCGGCGTCTCGACCGGTTCGTCGAGCGCGGGCGGCGAGTACGGCGGCAGGTCGTGCGGCCCTTCGGCGGGCGGGGGCACCCGGGCGGCGGGCACCACAGGCGTGGTCCGGGCGGGCGGCGGCTCGGGAGCCGGGGCGGGCGCGGGGCAGACGTGGTCCGGGTCGGCGGCGGCGCGGGCCAGCCCGGCCACCTGCGCGGCGAGCGGGTCGTCGGAGTCCAGGTGCAGCCGGCACAGCTCCTCGGCGAGCGTCAGGTGCTCGTGCGAGTCGGCGTACCGGCCGCAGTCGCGTTCCATCGCGCCGAGCTTCGCCAGCATCTTGATGCCGCTGGGGTGACCGTCGCCGTAGACCTCCCGGTGCAGCTCCCAGGCGTCCTGCAACCGGTCGCGGGCCACTTCGCACTGGCCGCGCGCGTACTCCACGGTGGCCAGGTCGGCGTGCGCGGCGAGCACCCGCTGCGACTCCGGGCCGTCGCGTGCGGTCAGCTCGATGATGACGTCGGAGTAGAGCCGGGCCGCCCGCGCGTCGCTGCCGACCCGGTGCAGCACCGCGGCGAGCGTCGCGGCGGCGGTGACGGTGCGCTCGTCGGAGCGGCCGAACAGCCGGGTGGCCGCCGCGTACGCGAATGCGGCCCAGCCACGGGCGGAGTGCGGCTCGCCGAGCGCGACCAGCACCCGGGCCTGGAGGCCGGCTGCCTCGGCCAGCTCGGCGGAGGCGTTGCCGGGTCGGGGATCCGCGTCGCTGAGCGCGTCGGCGAGCAGCCGTTGCGCGCCGTCGAGGTCGCCTTCGGACACCAGTTGGTGCGCCTGGACGGTCAGGTCAGCGAAGCCGGAGGACACGCCCCATCGTGCTCGTCCGGCGACGGTATGTACAAGACCCGCAGTGGATCAGTTTGGTCCCGAATCCGTCAGGTGGTCGGCGAGCGTCTCGCTGATCCGGCGGAGCTGGTCGACCTGGGCCGGGCTGAGCGCGTCGAACAGGTGCCGGCGTACCCCCTCGACGTGGCCGGGCGCGGCGGCGGCCAGGGTGGCGAAGCCCTCGTCGGTGAGTACGGCGACCTGCCCGCGCCGGTCGGTGGGGCAGTCCTCCCGGCGGATCCAGCCGGACGCCTCCAGCCGGGCGGCGGCGTGCGACAGCCGGCTGCGCGAGGAGCCGGTCAGCTCGGCCAGCTCGCTCATCCGCAGCCGCCGGCCGGGGGCCTCGGAGAGGCGGACAAGGATCTCGTAGTACGCGTGCGGCATGCCCGCGTCGTGTTGCAGCTCGCGGTCGAGTGTCTCCATCAGCGCCCGGGAGGCGGTCAGGAAGGCCCGCCAGGTCCGCTGCTCGTCGGGGTCCAGCCACCGGGTCATGACGCCCATCATAGCGCCGATAGTTGAACGCTCAACAAAATGGGGGTACGGTCGGTGGCATGGGCATCCACCGACTCAACCACGCCGTCCTCTACGTCAGTGACCTGGAGCGCAGCGTCGCCTTCTACAGCGACGTGCTGGGCTTCCGCCGGGTTCCGATGACGCCCGAGGGCTTCCGCGGCGCCGCCTTCCTCCAGGCGCCCGACTCCACCAACGACCACGACCTCGGGCTGTTCGAGATCGGTGCGGCGGCCGGGGCGTCCCAGGCCGGCCGGGCCACCGTCGGGCTCTACCACCTGGCCTGGGAGCTGGACACGCTCGACGAGCTGGGCGCCACCGCCGAGCGGCTCTCCGCCGCCGGAGCGCTGGTCGGCGCGTCCGACCACGGCACCACCAAGAGCCTCTACGGCCGCGACCCGGACGGCCTGGAGTTCGAGATCGTCTGGATCGTCCCGGCCGACCTGCTGGACGACGCCGCGCTCGCCGCGCGTACCCGCATCGGGCGGCTCGACCTCGACCGCGAGCGGCAGCGCTACGGCGGGCAGACGCGCGGCGGCGTGGGCATCTCCGTCCCGGTCTGAGCGGGGTTCACGGCCGGGCCCGCCGCGCCGTGCGGTAGAAACGGCACCATGTCCACCGACGCCGTTCTGCGCGAGTTGCTCGTCCGCCGGCTCGACCACTGGCTCCCCGCCGCGCTGCACCGGGCGCGGCGGGCCACGCTCGCGCTCGCGTACGCCGGAGGTGACGCCACCGGCGCCGAGGAGGCGTTGCGGGTGGTGGCCGAGTTCGCCGACCGGCTGCGCGGGCGGCGGCTGACCGTGCTGGTCGTGGCCGACGACGGCACCGACCTGCCGGTACGCCTCGGCGCCGCCGAGGCCGCCCTGCCCGCCGACGTCGCCGTGCACCTGGTGCCGGGCGGCCCGGACCGGCTGCCGGTGGCGCTCAAGGCGGCCGGTGCGGCAGGTGCGCCGCTGCTCACAGTGGCCGACGGCGCCGACCCGGACCCGGCCCTGCTCGCCGCCGCCGCGTCCGGGCGCCCGGCCGAACTGCTGCTGGTCACCGCGCCCGGCCGTTCGCTGCGCCCGGCGCTCACCGACGCCGGGTTCCCGCTCGTCACCGAGGTCGAGCTGGTGCCCGACGGGGACGGCCCGGCACGGCTGCTCGGCTACGGCACGGTCTCCGACCACGGGCTGGAGGCGGTCAAGGAGGCGCTCTGGGCGGTCGACGAGTACGCCGGTGTGCGCTACCGCGACCCGGCCGACCCGCAGGGCCGGCTGCTCGACATCTCACTCGACCCCGAGCCCGGTCCGCTGCGCCGGGAACTGCTGGCCGAGCTGGCCCGCTCCGGCCCGCGTACGGTCACCGAGCTGCGCCGCTTCGCCACCACCTCGACCGTCTACCGGGCCGCCGACGTCAACCGGGCGCTGACCTCGCTGCTCGCCTCGGGCGCGGTGACCCGCGACCCGGAGCACGGCCGGCTCGGCGGGGACGTGACGATCAGCGCCGTCCCGACCGCTGGGTCATCTGCTTGACCACTATCGACGCCCCGGTGGCGACCACACCGATGCTGAACACCATCTGCGCGCACACCGCCACCCGGGCGATCTGACCCTGGGCGTGCACGTCGCCGTACCCGACTGTGGTGAGCGTCGCGAGTGCGAAGTAGAGCGCGTCGACGCGGGTCCGCAGGCCGACGAACTCCCCGGGCCGGGTGTTCGCCACCACGTAGTCGCCGAGCGCGAAGACCAGCAGCCCGGCGATCAGCGCGACCGCGAGCCGGGTCAGCGCCCGGTCCTCGTCCCGGCCGGTCGGCTGGTCCCGGACGAGCTGGCGGCGGACCTGGCCGGTGACCAGGAACGCGATCACCCCCACCAGGACCGCCGTGCCGATCGAGCGCAGGGCCAGCCGCAGGCCGTTCGGATCGGCCTCGACCGGCACCAGGAAGTAGCCGACCAGCATGAGGGCGCAGGCCGCGACGGCCCGCCGTCGCAACCGCCGCAGGGACACGTCCGCCATGCGGCGATTCTCCGGTCACCGGAACGCCGTGGTCGGCGGAACCGCGAACCCGGCCGGTACGACGATCGGGGCGCCGGCGTTGTCGCCGGCGCCCCGATCCACGTCCGGGTGGTCAGGCCCGGGTCTTGTCCTGCTTCCAGGACAGCGGCCCCGGAAGGTCCACGCGGTGGGCGCGGGTGTTCGAGTTCCAGGACCAGCGGCCGATCTTGATGCTCCACGACGAGAAGCCGTTCTGGGTGAAGTGGAGGATCAGCGGTCCGTACTTCTTGCGCTTGCGGAACTGGACGCCCATCGGGGGTGCCTCCTTCGTCTCCCTGCCTCTGCGATCTGGAACATGCCCGGATCGACGATTCGCGAAACCATGCCCGGTCCGCTCTGGACGGTGGGACCGTCACCCGGCAAAATCTCTATCCAACGGGTAGGTGTTAAGGAGTCGTAAATGCTGGTGGTGGCGGGTAGTAACAATGCCAGCGACGAAAGTCTCACTCTTTGGAAGGGCGTTGACCGGCGCGGAGAGCGGTCGGCAGCATGAGTGCTGGTCGCCCCGCATCGCATCCCTCATCCGGGGGTATCGGGAGAGAACACCGTGCCGCCGCTGCTACCCCTGGACTGGAGGCTCTCGTGGACCGGTTGCACTCACCGTCGCGCCGACAGCTGGTGGCGTCGTGACCACCGTGGACCGGCCCGGCGCCGCCACCGTCGAGCTGCGCCCGGTCGACGTCGACTCGTTCCGCGGCCTGCTGCGCCGCCAGGCGTCCACGGTCACCGTCGTCACCACCCCCGGCCTGCGCGGCAACCGGATGCGGCCGGACCTGCCGCCGGCCGGCTTCACCGCCACCTCGTTCACGTCGGTGTCGCTCGACCCGCCGCTGGTCTCGGTCTGCCTGGGCCGCGCGTCGTCGAGCTGGCCCACAGTCGAGCAGGCCGAACACGTCGCGGTGCACCTGCTCGCCTCCGGCCAGCAGGAGATCGCGCAGATCTTCGCCACCAGCGGCATCGACCGGTTCACCGCCCACCCGGGCTGGACCATCGGGCCGTTCGGCGTGCCGCTGATCGGCGACGCGCTCGCAGTGCTGCTGTGCCGGGTCGTGCGCCGGATCGAGGCGGGCGACCACACCATCCTGCTCGGCGAGCCGCTCGCGCTCGGCGCGGGCGAGGACGGCGACCCGCTGCTGCACCACCGGGGCGGCTACACCACCACGCTCGGCGACTGGCCCGAGGCGTGGTGACCGCCGCCGCCGACGACCTGATCGCGCTCGACCGGGCCGCCCAGGACCTGCTGTTCCGGGCCGCCCGCACCGCCAACGCGTTCACCGACGAGCCGGTCGCCGACGAGCAGGTCCGCGCCGTCCACGACCTGATCCGGTACGGCCCGACAGCGATGAACGCCCAGCCGCTGCGGGTGCTGCTGCTGCGCTCCGCCGAGGCCCGGGCGCGGCTGCTGCCGTATGTCAGCGCCGGCAACCGGGACAAGACGGCGACCGCGCCGCTGACCGCCGTGCTCGCCGCCGACGTGGACTGGCACGACCGGCTGCCCGAACTGTTCCCGCACCGCCCCGGCGCCCGCGACTGGTTCACCGGCGACCCGGCCGGCCGGGAGGCGCAGGCCCGGTTCAACGCCGCGCTCCAGATCGGCTACCTGCTGGTCGGCGTACGCGCCGCCGGGCTGGCCGCCGGACCGATGGCCGGATTCGACGCCGCAGGCGTGGAACGCGAGTTCTTCCCCGGCGGGCGGCACCGGGTGCTGCTGCTGATGAACATCGGCCGCCCGGCGCCGGACGCCTGGCGGGAACGGCTGCCGCGCCTGCCCTACGAGGAGGTCGTCGGCACGCTGTGAATCAGCGCGGCTCCCACGCGTCCGGCTGCGCGGTCAGCTTGCGCACGTGCGCCGGCAGCCGGCCGCTGACCAGCTCGTCCAGGCTCACCTCGTCGACCACCCGGCGCACCGACGCGCGTACCGCCACCCAGAGGCGGGGCAGATTCTCCGCCGCCCCCTCGTACCGGGTCTCCTCGGGACGCAGCCCGCGTACCCCCGCGAGCGGACCGTCGACGGCGCGCAACACGTGCCCGATGGTGATCTCCCGCGGCGGCCGGGCCAGCGTGTAGCCGCCCTCGGCGCCGCGCTGGGCCCGGACGACCCCGGCCCGGCGCAGGTCGGCCAGCACCGCCTCGAGGAACTTGCGCGGCATGTCCTGCTCCGCCGCGATGGCCTGGGTGGACAGCAGGGTCGGGTACGCGGTGGCCAGGCTCAGGGCTGCCCGGACCGCGTAGTCGCCGCGCGCGGAGATCTGCACAGTGCCATCATGCCTGGCCGCCCGGCACGGGGGAGTCGGCGGGCGGCCGGGGTCGCACCAGACGGACGGCCAGCGGGCGCTCGCGCTCGGCCCGGAACGTCCCCGGGCTCACCCCGACCTCGCGGGTGAAGAAGCGGCCGAAGTTCGTCGGCTCGGGAAAACCCAGCTCCCGGCCGATCGCGGCGATCGACTCGTCGGTGGCGGCGAGCAGCCGGCACGCCTGCAACGCCACCCGCTCGTCGATCACCTGCTTGGCGCTGCGGCCGGTCACCGCCAGGCAGGCCCGGGTCAGGGTACGCACCGAACAGCCGATCTGGGCGGCGTAGTCCTCCACCCGGCGGGTGTGCCGGTAGCCGCGTTCCACCTCGCGGCACAGCCGCCGGAACGTCTCCGTCTCGGCCCGGGGCGTCGCGCCGTCGCCCGGGTGCGGCAGCAGGCTCAGCCGCAGCAGCAGCACGGCGAGCTGGTGGCGCAGCAGCGCCGCGGCGGCCGGCACCAGCGCGTGCCGGTCGGCGTCCACGGCGAGCTGGCTCACCTCGCTGATCACCGCGTCCTCGTCCTCGCCGGCGAGCTGACGGTGGGCGGGCACCGCGTCCGGGTCGACGTCGAGGCCGCGCAGCGCGTCCGGCCGCCAGCTCACCACAGTCGCGTCGAGCTGGGCGCCGACGAACCGCAGCGCCTGGCCGGGATGCGCGCGCAGCAGCGTGCCCGGACGGCAGGGGACGGGCCGGAAGTCCAGCTCGGCGGTGCCGTGGCCGTGAGTGACCAGGATCAGCAGATCGCGGTCGAGCAGGACCGGGCGGGGCCAGCCGGGCTCGGCGGCGAGGTCGCCGAGCACACCGGTGACGATCTCGTCGGTGCCGGGGCGGAACTCCGGCAGGCCGGTGCGGGTGGCCGGGGAGGGCTGACCGGTAGTGACCATCATCCCGACGGTAACCGGCCCGCGCGCACGTTGCATCTCGACGGTTTCACCCGCTCGGGCCGCTCTTGTCGGCAGCCGAGCCGGACGGTTAGGTTACCGATCGGTAAGACCCGGGCCGGCGTGCGCTCCGCACCCGGCCACGCGGCCCCGGCCGACCGGCCCGCGGCCGGAAGACGGCGATGGGATGGGCATGACGGATCTGTTCTCGGTCGACGGCAAGACGGTCCTGGTCACAGGCGGCTCACGCGGGATCGGGCTGATGATCGCGCGGGGCTTCGTCCGGGCCGGCGCCCGGGTGATCATCTCCTCGCGCAAGGCGGACGTGTGCGAGTCGGTCGCCAAGGAACTGTCCGCGGAGGGCCACTGCGAGGCGATCCCCGCCGACCTGGGCAGCGACGCGGGCGCGCTGGCGCTCGCCGAGGCCGTGCGGGAGCGCCACGAACGGCTCCACGTGCTGGTCAACAACGCGGGCGCCACCTGGGGTGCGCCGCTGGAGGAGTACCCGGAGGGCGCCTTCGACAAGCTCTGGGCGGTGAACGTCAAGGCCGTCTTCCGGCTCACCACCGCGCTGCTGCCGCAACTGCGCGCCGCAGCAGGCGCCGACGACCCGGCCCGCGTGATCAACATCGGGTCGATCGACGGCATCCGGGTGCCGTGGATGGAGGTGTACGCGTATTCGGCCACCAAGGCGGCCGTGCACATGCTCACCCGCGGCCTCGCCCACCAGCTCGCCGGCGAGCAGATCACCGTCAACGCGATCGCGCCCGGACCGTTCGAGAGCAAGATGATGGCGTTCGCGCTGGACGACCCGGAGTCGCGCGCGGCCATCGAGCAGCAGGTGCCGCTGGGCCGGATCGGGCGGCCCGAGGACATGGCGGGCACCGCGATCTACCTGGCGTCGCGCGCGGGCGCCTACCTGACCGGAGCGGTCATCCCGGTCGACGGCGGGATCACCACGCGCGGCTGAGGGCGTACCCCCGGGTCGGAGACGGCCCGGGGCCGCGCGGACTCGGCAGATCCGCGCGGCCCCGGGTGTCGCCGTGTCAGCGACCGGCCAGCAGCCGGTTCACCGCGGTGTCGACGTCCAGGTGCTCGGCCTCGCGGCCGCGCGGGACGACGACGTAGGTCCGGCGCAGGAAGCGCACCAGCACGCTGCGCGGAACCTCGAACAGGGCGTTGCCGTCCGGCGACGACAGCGCCAGCGCGACGAAGTCGCCGCGCGGGGTGGCCCACGGCCAGACCCGCACATCACCGATGCCGGCCGGCTCGTCGAGCCCGGTGACCAGCAGTTCGCGAGCGAACGACCAGCTCACCGCCTCGCCGCCGGCGGACTCGGCATGGAACAGGACATGGACCGCATACGGGTCAGCAGGGTCGTAACGCAGACTGGCACGCACCGGCAAGGCGGTGGCGTCAGGCGCGACGAGCCTTAGCGACGTCTCGACCTCTACGGTCGTCGGTCGGATGACACTCATGGACGTTCTCCCCCCGGCACCGCTGCGGAACGCGCGTGTCCCGCTTTTCCCATACTCAGGTGCTGCTCCTGGCTACGCTCCGCCATACGCTGACTTCACCCAGTGGTGGGAAGGGGTTCCGAAAGCCCCCGGGACCGCGTGGCCCCGCGTAGAATTTCCGGTTCCGCCCACTCCGTCGTTCCGCCCGGCAACGGGTGGTTCAGTCGTCGACTTACTCCGGTAACGTCCAGTCGTGAGCAGGGGTGACGGTCCCGCGCGACACTGGGGGTGGAAATGGTCACGAGGGGCTCCTCGGTGACGTCGCGGACCACGGCCGAATCGCCGAAAGGTGCGGCCCGAGCAGCCGAAAGTCGGGGGTACGAGGTGCCGGTGGAAGGGCGGTCGCAAGGCGCTCTCATGGAGCAGCGCCGGCGGCGACGGGGCTGGCGGGGACGCCTGCACACCACGCTCGACCTCATCCGCGCCAACCCCACCGGCCGCGTCGCCCTGAAGATCTTCATCGGCATCCTCGGCGCCATCGTCGTCACAGTCGGTGTCGCGCTGATCCCGCTGCCCGGGCCCGGCTGGCTGCTGGTCATCGCCGGCCTCGGCGTCTGGGCGGTCGAGTTCCACTGGGCGCGACGGCTGCTCGCTTTCACCCGCCGGCACGTCAACTCCTGGACGCGCTGGGTGAAGATGCGGTCGCTGGGCGTGCGGTTCGTGCTCGGCGCGGTCGGGCTCGCGTTCGTGTCCGTGGTGGTGTGGCTGTCGCTCAAGTACAGCTTCGGCATCGACGTGGTGGCGGAGGCGCTGCACTACCTCGCGACGCACTGAGGCCCGGTTTTTGGTCCAGGCGGGTGATCGGGTAGAGTCATGCGCGCTGAGGGCGATTAGCTCAGCGGGAGAGCGCTTCGTTCACACCGAAGAGGTCACTGGTTCGATCCCAGTATCGCCCACCATGAATATAGGCAGGTAGGAAGCCCGTAGCCGGAATCACCGGTAACGGGCTTCTCCGCTGTCGCCCCTTAAATTGGGAGCAGATTGGGAGCAGGGGCCTGGCGAGGCAGTGAGGGCCGTCCGTGTCTCCTGAAGATCGCTCGTCGGTGGGAGCGCCCGGCGGCGGGTGTTCTCGTCGCGCGTCTGCGACTGTCTGCTGTCTGCTGTCTGCTGTCTGCTGTCTGCTGTCTGCTGTCTGCTGTCTGCTGTCTGCTGTCTGCTGTCTGCTGTCTGCTGTCTGGCCAGTTCCTCATCGTACGGCTGGGTCACTTCGGAAGCCATGGCCGAGTTCTTGGCCGTGCTGTTGGCGGCTCCGACGCAAGCGGCTGCCGCTCTTTCCTGGCACCGTGGAGCGCCAGCCGCTTGGTCGTAAAACTAGAGGGAAAGGATCTCCTCGGGCCGGCGTGAGGTGACGGCCTCCTCGTAGCCACTCGCAAGCTCGCTGAGGAATGTGTTCAGGTTGCCTCCGTGGCTGTCGCTGGCCATGCGGCGTACCTCCTCGGCGAGCCGGCGTCCGTCGATCAGCACGATGGGATACTGGTCATCCATCATCTCTTCTTGGGCGTTTCGGCTGTAGTCGCTGATGGTTACATAGGCTCCAATCCAACCGCGGCGCAGTCGTGCAACCACGCGGGCTAGCTCTTCGGCGCTCACGGACTTGTCGAGACGGCATTTGGCTTGTCCGAGGACGACGAGCGAGGTAATGGCATCTTCGCTGCCTACGTCTAGCCGCCCAACGAAGTCCACCCCCCTGTCTCCGCTTCCCCGTGTTAGCCAGCCCTCGTGATAGACGGCTCCCTGGCCGCGGAAGACACGGGCGGCGACCCGGGCAGCCAGCAGTTCGAAGCGATGCTGCCGGCCTTGGTAGAACTCGTAGATGCGTCGGAGGATCTGTGCCTCGACGCTGCCCGCCTCAGGCCGCTGGTCAGACTTGGAGCGCACTCTCGACGTCGCGACCCGACGACGGAGGCGAGGCAGGATCGGATCGCCGTGCTCGACCCAGCGTCGCCAAGAGCGGGGCGCGTGCCGGTGTGTCTCCTGTAGGGACAGCCCTGGGTCGCGCCTGTCGTCAATCCAGCGCCAGTCGATCGCTTCTGCTTCTTCTGCCAGACTGAGCACCGTCAGGTCGAAAGCGTAGTTGGCGAAGCTTTGGCCGGTGGACGGGTCGCGTTGGACGACGTGTTCCAGTCGGTCGAGCACGGCGACGCCGCAGAATTCGATGTACCCCTTCAGGGCGCGACCCACGGAGACGGAACGGAATAGCAGCAGGGGCGGGGCGGCAGCACGGGTCTCGGGCGTGCTGCCTCGATGCTGCGGCCACGCCTCCAAGAGCGCCTTGTTTCCCGTCGTGCTTCCCAGAGGGCCGTCGGTGCTGACCTTGTGGTCGCCGAAGTAGCGAACATGCCCGTGGTCTAGGTCAAAGACGTCGTGCCACGGCGTGTCTTCACCGCCGGCCTTCCATGGACTAGACCGCAGCGCGATGACGGGGCGCCGCTGTCGCCCCTGAGCGCCGATCGATCGCACCGGGTTGATCCCGCTCTCCAGTAGGACACGCGTCCCGATCGGTCCGGTCGACAGGTAATGCAGGTTCGGGTAGCCATCGGCGATAGGCAGATCGATAGCTACGCGCCCGTACCTGAGCACCGCGTTCATTCGCATCAGGCGGGGGAGAGACGTGATCACGCCATGTATTCTGCCGCGTGTTACGTGGCCGAGGAACAACGGGCTCGCGTCCCCGACAGCTCCTGGCCAGCAGTCGGATCGCCGTAATCAATGGCAGTTCCGGGTCCTCAGCTAACTTGAGCTTCAACCCGCTGGGCGGCGGCATCGACCCCGGCTGATCATGAGGACAGCCCTTGATCGATCATTCCTCTTGTCGAGGGGAGAAGATCGCAAACCAAGGGCTGTCCGGTGATCAGTGTGCACGATGCCAGGACCCGGCCCGGTTCAGCGCCTTGGTGGCTTGCTGGTCCACCAGTCCTCTTACCTGATCCAGGACGTCGTCGAGCAGGCCGCGGACGTCCCCGCCGCCGAGGACGAGCTGACGGTCCAGCAGCCGGTTGGCGGTCTCGCATGATGTCTCGCTGACGAGCGCGCATCCGTGGCAGGCGGACAGGTTCAGCTGGGATACGCCTTGCCGGTCGCTTTCGATGCATACGGGGTCGTTCGAGCAAACGTCCGCGTCCCCGAGAGCCGCCAGCAACAGCGGAAGGATCCGATCGGGTTCGCCGAGGCGAACGAGGCCGCCGAGTGTGCCCTGTGCGTCGCCGGCGGCCGTGTAGATGAGGATGCCAGCGGTGTGATCGGGACGATCGGTGTTGGCGTAGATGCGTTCCTGGAGGGAGGCGGAGGAGTAGCCGCTGGCGAAGGCGAGCCGTCGGATCAGCAGGTGCGCGATGGTGTGCAGCGCTATGTATCGCGGCTCCGGGACGTCGAGTCGGTCCGCCCAGGGGCTGCTTTCGCGCCGATCGATCAGGATCCTCGCGCGGGCTTGCACTTCGGGTCGGCTCTCCCATGCGGCGATGCGGGCCTCGTCGAAGCGGAGGAAGATTCCTTCACCGAACATCTCGACGGCGGGAAACACCGGTCTTCTCTTGCGGTCTGGGCCGAGGTCCGCGCTGATGAAGTCGGCTTGGGCCGTGTGGCGTCTGAAGCCTTTGAGCGCGCGTACCTCGCGTACGCGCCGAACCTGGCCGACGGCTACCAGCCCGTCAGTGAGGGCGGGGGGCCATGCGCTATCAGATCGGATCCTCCAGCCGTCGACGATGAAGTCGCCGCCGCTGTGGTCTCTTCCGTTGTCGAGCTTTTTCAGGAACGCGGCCCATTCGCCGTCCTTCAGCTCCAGGAGCGGGGCGTCGTCGGGCTCGTCGTCACCCGCGGCCAGTCGCAGCACGTCGTCCTTCGAGACGCCGAGCTCGTCGGCGATCCAACCGGCCACCATGTCCGCCTGCGGGCCGCCATTGTCCGCGACGACCTTCTCGAAGTAGACGTGGCTGCGGATCTCGTCCTTCTTGCCAATGAATTGCGGTACCTCCTCAGGTATATCGAGCGCCGAGAGCCGCTCCGCCATGTAGTTACCGGTGGCGCCGCGCTGGACGGCCTTAAGGTGGTGCTCGCACGGGTCTCCGGTGTTCTCGTTCTCCCATGGTTGCTTGCCGTCGCATCGGAGGCCGTCGCGGTGTAACGAGTCCTTCCCTGTCAGATCGGACAGGGCGCGGTCTCGTTTGCAGCCGTTGCAGACGACGCGGAGTGATGTCAGGCCTTCGCCGTGACGCGAAGAGCGGACGAACCGGAGTTCCTTGTAGGCGCGGCAGTGCCGCACTGCCTCGGTCATGCCGGCGTCGTGCCCACGGTGCGCCCACTTGAACCAGTGGATGTCTTGCAGGTGGCTGCCCTGCTCGCAGACCGCGACGTACCGCATCGGTACGAGGGTGCCGCCGCAGTCACACTTGTTGGTCCAGCGGCCCTTGTGCTTGCCGGTGAGCATGGACAGCTTCGTGCAACGCTCGCAGAACCGCCATTCGGGGAACCGGAAGTACAGCAGACTCGCCGTCTCCTTGGCCGCTCGTCCGGCGTGTGCCGGTGGCTGCCGCAGGACAGCCCCATGCAGTTTCGCCGAGAGGCGCTCGCAGCTGATCTTGGGAGCGCGTTTGCGGTCCCACCAGGAGGTGTCGGGTGCGATCAGGGACTCACCGCGCACGTCGACGACTGCGCCCACGCCGAAGGGGCTGATCGTCTCGGACAGCCGTAGGTCATGCACGATGGGTTCCATACCGCACCTCCTCCATCGGCTCGCGTACATGGACGGCGACGTTCGGTTCGACCGAGCGCATCGAGTCGGCGACCAGCCAGCCCTCGCCGCTCTGCTCAAACCGTCTGAGAAGGGCCGGCTCGTCCGCCTTGCCACGTTCGTATCGCAAACTCGTGCCTTCTTCTCGCGCGGATCTGGCGCGGCGGTCCCAATCACGCAGCAGCCGCCACAGCTCCTCTTCGGTCTCGTCGGCCTCGAGGCGATCCGATCGGCTGACAAGAGAGACGAAGGTGTCAACCAGGTGTTCGATCGTGTGGCACATGTCCTCGTCGTCGAGGTCGAGGCGAGATGCCGCGTCGTTGGCTGCCAGAGCCTTGATGGAGTGCCGTAGGAGCGCCACCAGGGCGCCACGTATGGAGCGAGCACGAGAGGCCAGCGACCAGGGTGTCACGCTCGTCGGTTCGACGTTGCGATAGAGGGCTTCGTGGTAGCCGCGGAACGTCTCGAAATGCGATCGGTCGCGTGCCCGGTTCGACCGGAACAACGTCGTGACTATGCCGTTGTTGCGGCCACGACCGACGCGGCTGGTGGCCTGGATGTATTCGGCGGTGGTCTTCGGTTGGCCGACCATCAGCATCAGCGCGAGGCGAGGGATGTCGATACCCACCGACAACATGTTGGATGACAGCACGACGTCGACGGCCTGATCGGTCTTGTCGATGCTCTGCGCGAGTTCCCGCAGGTCGTTGGGAAGCTCCTCCGGTCCGCGGCGACTGGTCAGTTCGAGAACGCGGTCGGCGCGCACCCGCCGGAACGGCAGCTTCAAACGGTCGGCCCGTGGTTCGAGTCGTCCGTTGACGTCGTCGACGATCAGGGTTCCCGTGCGGCCGAGCTCGCGCAGGCTGTTGTGATACATCACTGCGGTCCAGTAGGAGTCGCGCGTCGCGCCCGTGTCCTGCCTTTGGGCGAGGACCTCCGGAATCTCGATCAGCGGAGCGGCCGTGGAGATGACTGCGGACACCTGAGACAGCGACTGCGGCATGAGACCGACGTAGAGGCGCCCTTCACCGCTCTCAACCGGTTTGGAGAAGAAGGTCTGATCCCCGTCGAGGCCTGCCGGTGGGTAGAGGGCGACGGCACGCCCGTACAGTCCCTGCACCTGTTCCTGTGACGCGCGGATGGTCGCGGTCGATGCGATGACCTTTGGTGGCGTGCCGGATCTGCTCAGCAGCATCTGGATGACGGCGTCGAAGACGGCAACCGTGGTACCGAGTGGTCCCGACAGCAAGTGCAGCTCGTCCTGGATGATCATCGACGGCTGCCGGAACGGTGTGTCCAGGCCGAGCAGTGTTCCAGCGTTGGGTCGGAACTGCAGGCGTGCGAACTTGTCGACGGTGGCGAGCAGGATGGTGGGCGGTTCGTCGTAGAGGACCTCGTCGACGACGGCGACGGGGAGCTCGTCGTGGAACGGACAGCTCCCATCGGTGCAGTGGATGACGACGTCCCTGCCGACGAGCCGCATCCCGTACAGGGTCTTGTCCGCGGACTGTTTCCTCGGCACCAGCGCGGCGCCACACCACGGGCAGCCCTCGACCTGAAAGCTGTTCGCCTCCTCCGGCCGTGCGGCCTTGTGCAATCGGTTGAGTGCGGCCTTCGCATCGGTCCTCGTGCCCGGTGTCACCTCGTTACCCACCCACAGGCCGATGGAGAAGCGGGCCATGCCCTTAGCTCGGCCGCCGTCACGGCGCAGCAGTTCCATCGCGCAGATCAGCGACGCCGCCCGTTGGAACTGCTGGGCGGTGAGCAGCCGCAGCGTGTAGCGGGTGATCACCGCGGTGCCGCCTCCTGCGACACCGTGCGCGAGCCGTCGACGGAAGATCTCGATCGCTGCCAAGCCCAGGTATGCCTCCGTCTTGCCTCCGCCGGTGGGGAACCAGATCAAGTCGACCACTTCCCGGTCGTCGTGGGTTTCGTCCACGGTCGATGCCAGAGCCACCAGCAGAAAGCCGAGTTGAAACGGGCGCCATTGCGGCTCGCTCGGATCTCTGTCGTCACGCAGCGCCGTCTGACGCATTTGTAGTCGCATGGCCGCCATGCCGAGCGAGAAGGCCGTTCTCAGCGTCTCCTGCCGGGCGTCGCGGAGCAGGTCGACACCGGCCCGCATCCGGTGAAGAGCCGCGCGGGCGCGGTCGGTGATCGCTCGTGCGACGTGGGCGTCCGCGCCGAACGCGCTCGTAGAGTTCTCCTGCTGCTGGACCCATACCTCGAATGCGGTGACGAAGGCGTCGAGCGACGGTAGGACCTCGTCGGGGTGTGTGTCGATCCGTGCGAGATGGTCGAGACCCAGAGCCTCGGCCTCCGCGGTCCCCGCTGCGAACCCGGTCGTCGCGACTGCGGGCACCACGAACGCGGGCACGGCCTCGAGGCGGACCGCCGTACAGCCGTTCCCGGACAAGTCCCAGTCCGCGGCCATTCCGTGTCCGACGGCGTAAACCTTCTTGTCCCTGAACCGCAGCCGTAGCTCCGCCGCCTCACTGTCAAGGCTGACCGCGGTCGACCCCCGATACTCCAAGATCCGACCGTCGACCGCGGGTTCGACCCTGAGCGCCACCTGGAACAGCATCGATTCGATGTCGAGCCGGTCGTTCCCGGTGGACTGCTTGCGTATCCGAACGTGCACCGTCACCAGATGAGCGTCGCCGTACCGGCGCCACCGGGACCCGACCTCAATCGGAACCTCGCCCGCCTGAAGCTCGTGCAGTGGCCTTTGAGGGCCGAGTTCGATCGCGTCGAGTCGGAACGGCTTGCGCTGCCAACGCGGGGGCCCGTCACCGGTGACGGGCTGATAGGTGCCACCGGACAGATCACAGGTCACAGCGGACCGGTCGGTGACGAAAGAGATCGCAACCGAGGACGGCCGCCATTCCTCGGCGAGCGGCACACCGGCGCCGTCCTCCTCCACGTCTCCGGCGGGCACATCCGATTCGAGCGGCGCGCCGAACGGCGGTTGATCCGCGACCGGCGCCGCCGAGGCGATCGGGAACAGCATCCCGACGGCGTACTGCCGGTCGGGCCGGTTGGTGAGGATCTCCTCCTCACCGGAGTCCGGACCGACGTATGCGTGGCGTAGATGCGTCAGTGCCGCGTCTTGTGCCTTGGTCAGGGTCACTTCTTCACCAAACGCTGTCGGACCAATTGTTGGAGGCGCCGCCGGTCGTCCTTGGTCACCAATATGTCCAGCGAGACACGCGCCCGGGTCACTGCCACGTAGAAGGCGGCGGTGCCCGCATCGTCGAAGGACTCGGGCAGGTCGCACAGCACGACGCTCTCCGCCTCGAGGCCCTTGGCGTACCGAGGGCTCGTCAGAGTGAAGCCTTGCGGCGTCACGGTCGGCGCCGCCGTGGAATCGGTCTTGATGATCCAGATGTCCTTGCGTCGGACACCGTCGGCCACCAGTTGTTCCGCCACGGTCTCGGCGGCGGCGACAGCGGCCGCACCGTCAGAGGTGTGCCACCGGACCTTCTCGCCGTGGACGATGCCTGGATCGCCGACATCCGCGCCGAGGTATTCCTGAACCATGTGCACGATTGCTTGCGTGTTCCGGACGTTGAGTTCGAGGTCGACCGAGAGGGCCTCGGAGGCGACGAGCTCGAACACGTCGTCGTCGAAGCCGCCGTCGACGTGTGACTGGTTGTTCGAGTCGAGGAACATCCGCCAACGGCCGCGGTCGCGTCCGCCGACGACGACCGCGTCGAGCCGGTCCATCATCTCGGCATCCATCAGATCCTGTGCCTCGTCGATGAAGACGACGTCGTACACCTGGTCGGACGTCAGTTGCACGAATGGCAGGACCGCGATGTCACGGCTGGCGACGTGCGGCGCGAAGAATTGCAGCAGCTCCGGCGAGTGGAAGGTGATCAGCACGGATCGGCCTTCACCGGACTCCTGCTTCGCGGCCTCGACCAGCACCAGGGATTTACCCGTGCCGGCACCACCGAACACCATGACCCGGGGGTTGCGGGCCAACGCGGCCAACACCCGTGCCTGGCCGGCGGTGGCACGGTTCTGCTCCTCGATGACCGCACCCCGCTGCGCGTCGATCACCGGCATCCTGGTGAACTCGCCGAACAGACGTGTACGCAGATCATCGGCACGGGCGATCCGTTGGCCAGCGGGTGGCCTGCGGGCGGCACCTGTGATCGTGTCGAGAGCCTGAGTCAACCCCTCGACCGTCATTTCGTCCTTGGCCAACCAGTGGCTCGGCTGCCACTCCACCGAGTGTGGCGGTGTATCGATGTCCGGGGTGATGACAACGGCCTCATGCGCGAACCAACCGACTCCCTCCTCCCGCAGGATGTCGCGCAGGGCGTACATCGCCGACTGCGCCTGCTCCATCGGCGAGCTCGACAGCTTGTGCCAGTCGTTGCGGCGGTCGACGCTGTACCAGACGCCGTCGTGCCTCCTGACCCCACCGCCTTTGACCTCGACGACGATCAAGCATTTCTTCCACAGCACGACGAAGTCCGCCTCGGCCTGCTGCTTGTAGGCGTGCGAGCGCAACTTCACGGAGTAGAAGGCGACTGCGTCCAGATCACCGGTCGCCTCTCGTAGTAGGCGCGCCACCCGACGTTCGGCGTCGCTCTCGGCGTTCTTGACGATGTCGGTCAGGTCGGGAACGAGGATCACGGCTGATGCTCCTGCCAGAGAGCCTCGTACTCGCGGTATCCAAGCATCTCGGTGAGATCACCGAAGTTGTCTGCCATGTCCACGATGAGGCACTCTTCCTTCCCGCCGTTCTTTGGTCCCCGCAGACCGCGCCCGGCCATCTGGATGTAGGCGTTGGGACTGAACGTCGGACGCGCGATGTACAGCGCTCGGACCCCGGGGGCGTCGAAACCCTGAATCAGAAGGTCGCAGTTGGCGAGAACTCTGATCTGACCGTTCTTGAACTTCTCGATGATGTCGCGGCGCTCCTGCCTACCGGTCTGCCCGCTAACGGCCGCAGCGGTGACGTCGCGATACCGCAGGGTCGCCGCTAGCACCTGTGCTGAAAGGACGTTCGGGGTGAATACCAGTACCGGCCAATCCGGGTCCAGGCTCAGAATGTGATCGACGAGTACCGACATGCGGGCCTGGTCCCGGCCGATGCGATCCATGACGGACTGCTTGAGCCTGCGCAGGCTCGTGGCGTCCTTGCGCTCGTCCGGCTGCAGATCGACGTGGATGCCCGGCAGTACGCGGTGTCGGACCCGCGCCAGCACACCGAGTTCGGCGAGCCTGCGGTAGGCGTTGTCCTGCTCGAACGCCTCGAGTTTGCGGCCACCGAAACGACTCACGAGCGCCTTGGTGGCGGACTCGGAGGCGCCCTTAAACGGTGTCGCGGAGAGTCCGACCAACGGGCGTTCCCAGCCACGGCCGGCCACGCCCAGCCAGTTCAGAATCCGGGTGTACCGCTCGGATCCACCGGCCCGGTGCCCCTCGTCAATGATCACGGCGGAGGCCTGCCTCAGCCAGTCGTAGTCGGGGTCACGGATAACGCCGACGTCGAGTTCGGCGTCGGTGGCGACGATGAAGCTGAACTCCGTGTCCGGCTCGTGAACGTCGTTGCCCTCCCATAGGCGTCCGATTGTCAGTGGACGCTCGTCCCCCAGGCCCCGCCAGACCAGGCTGGTCGTCTGCACCGCCTGCTCGCAGAGCTCCTGCGACTGCGCGATCCACAGGACGGGACCCTGGAGGCGGCCCTCCATGAACAGGCGCAGCACGGTCTCCGTCGCGACGCGCGTTTTTCCTGCCCCGGTCGGGAGTTCCACCATCGCCTTGAGGTGACGACCGCTCGCCTCCCGCAGCGTGAGGACGTCGCGGAGTTGGGCGCTGATCTTTTTTTGGAAGGGGTGCAGTTCGTTGAGCTTCACCGCACCGGGGACGACGAACTCCTGGGGTTGACGTTGATTCCGGCGTCCCGCGTACTCGGGACCGAACCCCATCTTGCGCAACCAGGAGATCGTGGTAGAACGGCCCGCCCACTCGGTCGGTACGTCGGTGAAGCCCTCCCGTCGGAAGTTCTCCGCGAGCTGTTTGATGGAGTCCGAGCCGTAGACCGTCAGGAACAGCTCGGCGACGGAGGTTTCGTCGTGGATCAATTCCTGAGCCTCGAGTGCCTGCCACAAGCCGGTCGGCAACGCCTCCTGCAGGTCGTCCGGACCGAAGTAGATGTCGAGCCGTTCGGCGTCGTCCCGGGCGGCCTTGGCACGCTGACGCAGCTCTTCGAGTTTGTGATTTAGACCGGTCTTGAGGACCTGCTCACGTTCGGCGCTGGTCAAGCGCAGGTCGAACGCGTCGTTGACGAACGAGAGCAGCCGCGGCTGATCGGCATCACTGCGAGCAGTGAGATTCAACCCGTCGAGATGCCAGTCCAGAGCCTGGTCCTCGACGCCGTCTTCCGTGGTCACCCTCTTGATGATCTGGACTGCTCGGGTCAGAGTCGCGTTTTCGACCTTCCTCGCTACGGTCGTCGTGCGCAATCCAGTGAAGACGTCGACGATCGGCACCGCGTCCTGCTCGCCCTCGACCATGATCGAGAAGGCGAAGCTGTCTTCGAACCGGCGACATCCGACCACCTCTACCAATTCCGAGGTCTGCTCGGGCCGAGCGCGAAGGTAGGGACGCTGACGCGAGGAGAGGAACGCCTCCTGCTCGTCCGACGTCGCGAGGTACACCGCACCGGGGGGCCTTGACTCGGTTCGGCGTCCGATCTTGGCGGGGATCGTCGGGGCATGCGCACCGGGATAGGCGATCCGTGACACGGCGAGGGTGAAGTCGACGAGCACGTCGTCGGAGATGCCCGGCGGGAACAGCGGCTCGGCGAGCGCCTTCTTCAGTACAGGACCGGGCACCGTCGCGAGTTCATTCGGCAGTTCCAGCGTGTCGGCGACCTGTGACGGTCCCCGGAACAGCGGAAGCAGTCTCTCGTAACGGACCAGTGACGGCGCGGCGACCTCGCAGGGCGGCAGGTAGCCACGGGTCGTGTGGACGAGTCCAGCGTTGTCTGCCGCCCATCGCACGGGCGAGTGCACGGTGTAGGTGACGCCCGAGTCGACGTCCTCGCACGTCCAGGTGAGATCCCCGGCCTGCAGCAGCGCGGTGGTCCAGTGCGCACGCAGTTGGGCCGAGGCGCTGGCGTCTCGCAGGACGAACAGCATGGAGAACGGTCCCGGCCCGGCGCCGTGGAGCAGTTCGACACGTTCGACAGGACGCTCACCCGGACCCTGTAACGCGTTGACCTGCTCCAACAACCATCCGAGGTAGTCCTCCAGGCGCGATTCGTCCTCGACGGGGTAGCTCTTTACCGGATCACGGACGACGCCGAGAGCATGGGCCGCCTGTGGCAGACAGCGCTTGCGGTCCAACGCCCTGACGCCCGGCACGTCGGACACGTCGACATCGACGTCGATCACCTGGCTCGCCCATGCCCAAGCTCCGTCACGCGTCGGCACCTTGACCGTGTCCGAGTGACCTTCGAGAGTCTTCACCGCGACGTTGACGGGCAGTGCGGTCACGGAATCCCAGAGCTCCGTGTACTCCCGATCGCCGGCGGTCGCAGGGAGCTGCGCGATACGCGCGGTGAGAATGGCCAGAGGGTCGAGGTCTCGGAACCCCGCCTGCCGCAGCAGTGCCTCAACGCCGGGTTGGGAGAGGAAGCCAGGGAGGACGAAGACGGACCTCTCGAATTCGAGGCCCTCCTCCCGGCGCAGGAAGACCGCCGTGCTGTCGTTCAGCGCTCGCAGGCCGCCGGTGGTCGGGATCACTTTGGCGTTCTCGACGCCTTCGATGTTGCGCTGCTTGCATACGAACCTGAAGGCGTTGGCAGCCGACACTGGATCGGCCCCCTCCGCCCACTCCCGCAGCCAAGATAGGATCCCACGCTTCGGCATGGCCGCCAACGTCCGCTTCATGTCGTTCTCGGTGGCGTCCAGCTGATTGCCGTGCGCGGCCGCGAACAGCTGGCGCAGACGTGTGATCCGCTGCTGCAAGCTGTAGCACTTCCAGTGCGGAACGTCGGATCCAGTGTTCGGAGAGATGATCCATGCCTCGTGAACAGTCTCGGAGACGCCGATCGTGAAGTCCAAGGGCTTCAGGGTCTCGGCCCGAGTCAAGCGTCCCGACGCGTCAGGAACGAGTTCCCGTCCAATCGACTTGTGAGGGACCTGCCTGCAGAGGACCTCGTCACCGAACGAGAGCTCTTCCTGACCCCGTGCGGGCAGATAATCAAGATGCGCGGCCGGATCCTCCACCGTGCGCACGCGTGTCACCATCTGCACGAACATTTCCGCAAGCGTTACGAGCATCTCGCGGTTGTAATCGTTTCGGAGCAACGTCGTCCGGTCGTCGTTCACGCTCCACGGCGCGTTGAACAGGGCGGAGGCCGACGTCTTGTCCTTCAGCGGGAAGTAGGACCAGAATTGGCCAATCTGATACCGTCTGCCGCGCCTCTTAGGGATCGCGACGGTAACTTTGACCTCCGATCGCGAGACCGCCTCGCCGACCTGGCGTCGAGCTTCCGCGGACGGCGCATGCATCCGGTCCTCGACGTACCACTCCTCGTACTCGCCGCCGGAGCGCTCGATCTTGAAGAGGCCGTCACCGAGGTTACGGGAGGTGTGAGTCGCCTCGAAATGATCGGCACCGAGGATCCGGAGGCGCACCTCCCTGACGGCCCCGACAAACAGAAGGAAGTGCGACGAGAACTCTATGATCTCCTTGCGAAGGCGAGGAATGCTCGACACGTTGGGAAGCTTGACGATGGTGGCGGCCCACTCGGCCAAGCCGCGGAGCACAGGATCGTGGCCGAACGCTGCCATCGCGTCGATCGTGGTGGCTGTACGCAGCGCAGGGTAACGCTTCGCACCGGAGCCGACTTCAGCGATGGCGGAGCGCGCTTCAGGCGAGTTGAACTCGAACGACACGGAACGGCTGAAGACCTGCGGCGTGTTCGAAACCGCCAAGACGGACTTGAACCCAAGGCCGAATCGCCCGATCTCGTCCCCACGTTTGCCGCTCAAGTGGGCATGCGTGATGGCGGTGAGCCCTCTCTTGGAGAACGGGCGTCCGCCGTTAGCGCAATAGAGGGCACCCCCTACCGAATCCAGGACGATCTCGACCCGGCCCGTATTCTCGTCCGAGTCGGTGTTCCCCGCCATGGCATCTGCGGCGTTCTGGACGAGTTCGAGGAGAGTCCGATTGGCGTATCCGCCGACTCGGATAGACTCCTCGTGATTGGCGTGCTCCGTCAGTAAGTCTGGCTTGACCCGGTAGGACTCGATAGTGCTGTCAAACAGGGTCTTCACTTCCTGCGCCAGCGCTGGTTCAGGCGCCCAAAGCTGCTCGATCACGATTGACTAGCACTCCCCAGGCTGTGGTGCCACCCGCACCCACTCAGACCGGTGGTATCCGCTTTCACGCCCGCACCCAACGTGGTGACGAAGCCAACCGACCGGTGAACGCGCGGATTGAGGACAGTGCGCACGATGGCTTCACCCCGTTCTTACAGCCAAAGCATGGTATCCGACCGCAAGAGGTTAATCGTTGCGATAGTGAGCAGCACTTCAGCCGTTCGGCTGATCTTTCTGGACCATGGTTATACTTATCGCCACAATAGCGGCGATGCGGACAATTCTCCTACGTGTCATTGCTCGGTGATGATTTGACCCGACAGTCTTGTCGATGGCTCATTGAGGTTCTGCTTCGGTTGAGAGTCATCTGCGATTAAAGAATTCTGCGTTTGATGCAGTGTCTCCAGGAATAGTGCCCGATCGAATGGCACCTCTAGGTAGCCTGGGTTGCCGGTCCGGTGGCGTCTGCTCGGCAGGACGCGAAAGCCGCGAACCGGCGACGACAATATCGTCGAGGACTGCGTACTCCTGTAAAACTGTCCACCGGAGCAGCGGAAACGTGAGCGCAGTGAATGAGTGCCGTCGCCTGCTGCGCGGCTCCTCGTGGCTGATTGTCGTGCCGAAGGAACTCGCCGCGCAGATCGGGAGCCAGCGGCCCCAGGCACGACAGAAGCCTTCTGTCGGATCGATGAGTCACCCGGGGGTGCGCTGCGGCTGCATGCTACTGAGCGCTTCGAGGACTACCGCGCCTTACCGCGAGACTTCCCGCCACCAGGAACGATGTATTGGTGGTTCGCCCGGCGGCGTGATGATCAGGTTGCGTCCACGGGAGTGGTGTACGACTTGCCCGTGATGGGCGTGTTGCGTAGATGAGAGACGGCCATCGCGTCGATCCTTCAAGACGACCAAGTCAGAGAAGGAGAAGAGGACGCGATGGCCGCTTCAGAGAGTGTGAACCCTGTTGACCTGCTGCGCGAGCAGATCGAGGGCGCGTCGTCGGACGTGTTGCAAGCGATGATCAAGACGTTCGTGCAGGCGGTGATGTCCGCCGAGGCCGACGCGATCTGCGGCGCCGGGTACGGGCAGCGCAGCGATGAGCGGGTCAACTCGCGCAACGGTTACCGGCCTCGGGAATGGGACACCCGCGCCGGCACGATCGACCTGGCGATCCCGAAGCTGCGACACGGCAGCTACTTCCCGGAGTGGTTGCTGACCCACCGGCGTCGGGCCGAGCAGGCCCTGGTCTCGGTCGTGGCCACGAGCTATCTGCTGGGGGTGTCGACTCGGCGGGTGGAGAAGCTGGTCGAGCAGCTCGGGATCCGGCAGCTGTCCAAGTCGCAGGTCTCGGAGATGGCCGCGCATCTGGACGCGCAGGTGGAGGCGTTCCGCAACCGACCCTTGGACGCCGCCCACTACACGTTTGTGTGGATGGACGCCCTGACGATGAAGGTCCGCGAGCACGGCCGGACCGTCAACGTCCACGCCCTGATCGCGGTTGGGGTCAACGCCGACGGCGGCCGTGAAGTGCTGGGCCTGGACGTGGCCTCCGACGAGGACGGCGCCGGCTGGTTGGCGTTCCTGCGCAGCCTGACCGCCCGAGGCCTGTCCGGTGTCCGCCTGGTCATCTCCGACGCCCACGCCGGCCTCGTGGCCGCGATCGGGGCGGCTTTGCCGGGAGCTTCGTGGCAGCGGTGCAGGACCCACTATCTGCGCAACCTGCTGACGAAGGTGCCCAAGTCGGCGCAGCCGTGGATCGCCACCCTGGTCCGCACGATCTTCGACCAGCCCGACGCCGACGCTGTCCGCGCCCAGTTCGACCGGGTCGTGACCACGATCGAAGCGAAGTTCCCGGCCGCGGCCGAGCACCTCGACGCCGCCCGCGACGACCTCCTGGCGTTCACCGGCTTCCCCCGCGAGATCTGGCGCCAGATCTGGTCGAACAACCCACAGGAGCGGCTCAACAAGGAAATCCGCCGTCGCACCGACGTCGTCGGGATCTTCCCGAACCGGGCGGCGATCATCCGCCTCGTCGGCGCCGTCCTGGCCGAGCAGACCGACGAGTGGACCGAAGGACGCCGCTACATGGGCCTCGAACTACTCGCTAAAGCCCGCCTGATCACCATCGACACAGACCAACACGCCACCGACCAGACCGACCCGACCTCGATCGCCGCATAACATCAGACCGGATCACGCGATGGCCGTCTCCTACACCACCAGCGCGGACGCGACCGATGATCACACGTTGATGCGTCTGCACGACCGGTTGCGGGAGCAGTGCCGCACCACCGCCGGACGGCACCGGCATCCCACCGCCGGCGCGACTCCCAATCGGTGCGCGCCGCGGACACCGTGCCCCGACACAGCCGCGGTTTCGACGTCGTGAAAAAGGTCAACGGCCGTAAACGCCACATCGTCGTGGACACCATGGGCCTACTCCTGGCCGTCATGATCACCGGCGCGCACGTCAACGACCGCACCATCGCCCGTGACCTGCTCTGGCGCACCCGGCTGTTCCACCCCCGCCTACGCCCGCTCTGGGCAGACGGCGGCTACATCGGCACCCTAAGCACCTGGGCCCGCCACGCCCTCGACCTCACCGTGCACCTGGTCCACAAACTCCCCGGACAACACACCTTCGTCGTGCTGCCCCGCCGCTGGGTCGTCGAACGCACCTTCGCCTGGATCAGCAAGAAACGCCGCTGCGTCCGCGACTACGAACACCTACCCACAAGCCACGCCGCCTTCGTTACCTGGGCCATGATCCACGTCATGCTCACCCGCCTGGCCCGACACACGAAACCGGCCCAGGCAACCCACACCTGAACCGACTTCTCAAACACTTCGCTAACAGGGCCTTCGCTGCCCTCGCCCCGGGTGCTGCGCCCTGGCCTACCCGTCCGAGACGTTCCGACGCCCCCGGTCGGCCACCACATGTGCTTGTCTTCGAGGACGCAGCCAAACACGCCGGAAGGAGGTAGTTCCTGCAGCACGGCCGGTAGGCTCTGATCTTCATGCATCCTGCGCACTAAGGGGGTGTCTCAGTTGGTGAGGTTGTGGCCTCGGGCATGATCTTCTATTTGTGGCGGATGTTGTCGGGGACATGATCCAGACTTGGGCGCCGGAGGACTTGTGGGCGGTCGCGCAGCCGTTGATTCCGGTTGCTGCGAAACGGCCTCAGGGTGGTGGGAAGCGCCGGGCTGACGACCGGGCGGTCCTGGCGGCGATCGGATACATGGTGCAGGCCGGTTGCTCGTGGCGGAAGCTGCCCGCTGCGTTGTTCGGGGTGTCCCGGCCGACGGTGCACCGCCGGTTCAGCGAGTGGACCCGGTACGGATTGTGGGAACAGATCCATCACGCGCTGCTGCACCGGTTGAACGTCGCTGGTGGGATCGACTGGTCCAGAGCGATGATCGACTCGATCAGTGTCCGGGCGCTGAAAAGGGGGACCTGACCGGGCCAAACCCGGTCGACCGCGGCAAACCAGGCTCGAAGATCCACGTCTTGTGTGACCGGCGGGGCGTGCCGCTGCAGGTGCTGATCTCCGCCGCGAACACCCCGGACGCGCAGCTGCTGTTCCCGTTGCTGGATGCCCTCACCCCGGTGCGGGGCCGTCGCGGCCGGCCCCGCCGCCGCCCGGGCAAGCTGCACGCGGACAAGGCCTACGACCACAAGGCGATCCGGGCCGAGGTCCGCCGCCGCGGCATCGCCGTGCGCATCGCCCGCAAAGGCATCGAGTCCTCCCAGCGACTCGGCCGACACCGGTGGATCGTCGAGTCGTGCCTGTCCTGGTTCACCAACAACCGCCGCCTCGCCCGACGCTACGAACGCAAAGCCGAGCACTTCCAAGCCTTCGCCGACCTCGCCGCCATCCTCATCTGCCACCGCCGACTCGCAAAAATCACCAACTGAGACACCCCCTAAGCTGAAGTGGTGGTTGCGTTCGAAGATGCCAGCGCCGAGGGGCAGACTACGGCTGCTACACAGCGGACCGCTCGAGGTAACCCAGTAGCTCCGGTGGGCTCGCGATGCATCAGTGACTTCACGGGTGACTCGCACGTCATCGAGCAACCGGAGGAAGACGTGGGTCTTCAGACGGTTCGTCGCGATCTGGTCGGACGACCAGACCTGAGCCAGCTCATCGGCGATGCGGTCGAGGACTCCATCTTCTATGTCCTCGACGGCTACCGGACTCACCGATTCGACCTGCTCGACGAGCGTGTCGAAGCCGATGAACGCCGAACCGTCGGCACCAAGCTCCAATACCACCTACTAGACAACCTTGGCCTTGAGAAGAAGAGACACCCCGACACCGAGATCGCTGGGGTGCCCGTCGACGTAAAAGGCACCGCAACGACAGACGGATCGCAGAGCTGGATGATCCCTCGCGAGGGACAGTGTGAGCTCTGTCTGCTGGTCCACGTGGATCTGGTACGTGACCGGCACCGCGCGTGGCTCATGCGGACTCATCGGGCGTTTCTCCACAATGGTGACGGCAACGGCGACCGTAAGCGGGGAATCTCCGTGCCCGCCTTCAACACGTACAGCGTGCCTCTATACGAGTGGACGCCTTTGAGGCCGAATCCACTGAAGGGCTTGTCGGAGCCGGACCGGGCGGTCGTGTTCGGCTCGGCTGGGCAGGAGACACGGCTCAAGGCGCTCTTTCGCGCGGCAGCGGAGACGGTCATCCCCCGGGGCGTAATCCTCACGGTCTGCGCCAATCGTGCAGACCCGATGCGTCGGGTGCGGGCTACCCGTGTCGACATGGCGAGGGAGGGCCTCGCGCTGCTCTGCGGGACATGGACCTCGCACCGGCAGCTCGCCGATGTTCTGGCCTTCGATTTGACCGGAGAGGCGTGGGTGGCGGTCGCCATGTCCAAAGTCCTGGGACACGGGGAGCTGACCGGGCAGGTTCTCGAACAGATGCGCCGCGGCCTAAGGGACGAGGCGGACCGTAAGCTTTTCGAGCCCTGAGCCTGACGCCGAAACCCCGCGCCCGTATGCGACGGGTGACATCAACGGCCGAGCCGGAAGACCGCCGAGCCCCGAAGCTCCCAGCGGGTCGACGAGTCTGTCCGTTCGCGTAAAGCTGTTCATATCCTCGGGGTTGACGAACGACCTTCGGGTATTCGAATGCCGCATATCACCAGCACGACTTGACCCTCCGGGTGCCGCGAGCGTGAATTTCGGGGCGCAGCCTGGATGGCTGCATGGTGGGGTGCCGAGGTTGATTGAGGAAGTCGCGCCGCCCGGAGGAGGGGTTTGATTGAGATCAATAATCCGAGGGCGTGCGGCGCATCGCGGTCACTGCCGCTGCGATGCGGGCGGCGGCGTCGGTGGTCGCCTCGTGTTCCCAGATCCGGATGACAGTCCAGCCGGCTGCGGTCAATCGCTCGTTGGTGTCGACGTCGCGGCGCCGGTTGGTGGCGACCTTCTGCGACCAGAACGCCGCGTTGGTTTTGGCGATCGTGTGGTGCTCGGGGCAGCCGTGCCAGAAGCAGCCGTCGAGGAAGACGGCCAGCTTGAGTCGGGGGAACAGCAGGTCGGCGGTGCGTCGTACCGCTTTGATCGGTCGGCGGTTGACGTAGTAGCGCAGGCCCAGTGCGTGGACGGCGCGCCGCAGTGCCAGCTCCGGCTTGGTGTCGCGGCCGGTGTTGGCCTGCATCGACTTGCGTACGCCGATCGAGGACGCCCACGATCTGTCGGACATGCGTTCTACCTCACTGGCGCGGCTGGCTTGTGGCAGGCGGGAGGCGAACTATCATGTCGCAGGTGAGCGACCGCCTGAGCATGATCGACCTCTTCGCAGGATGTGGCGGTATGACCGTCGGCTTCCATAATGAAGGTTTCCGTCCGATTCTCTCGGTCGAGTGGGATCGTGCCGCGGCCTCCACCTACGCCGCGAACTTCGGTAAGGAACACACGCGGTGGGAGGATATCGAGAAGATCAAGGATGATGAGATCCCCGATGCGGACGTCATCATCGGTGGGCCGCCGTGTCAGGGCTTCTCCAACCTCGGCACCAAGTCAGTCGAGGACCCGCGCAACAAGTTGTGGAAGCAGTACCTACGCTTCGTCGTCAAGGCGCATCCGCAGGTCTTCGTGATCGAGAACGTAGAGCGGTTCTCGCGCACCAACGAGTTCCAGCTATTGATGGAGGAGGCCGACCACGGCATCCTCCAAGGTTACAAACTCACCGCCGGTGTCCTGCTGGCGGCCGACTACGGGGTCTCGCAACGCCGGCCGCGTACCATCGTCATCGGGTCGCGGATCGGTGAGATCCCGCTCCCCGAACCCACGCACGCAAAGGTCCCGACCGGGGAGCTGAGGCCGTGGAGGACGGTACGCGACGCGATCGGATGGGTCGACGAACACCCGACGACCACCGAGCTCCCAAGCAGGGAGACGGTGTTCTTCGAACAAGGCATCCGAGGCGAATTCTCGGGCTACGACATCCACTTCGGGCGTCAGCCGACCACGATGTCGCTTGAGCGCTATGACCACATCCCTCCCGGCGGCGGACGGTTCAACCTTCCCGATCACCTGCTGTCGCGATGCTGGCGGGAGAAGAAGACCGGTACCACCGACGTCATGGGCCGTATGCGCTGGGACGCTCCGTCGTTGACGATCCGTACCGAGTTTTTCAAGCCCGAGAAGGGCCAATACCTGCACCCGCAATGGGAACCGAACCGGCCGGATCGGCGAGTCAACCGGGTCATCACCCACTACGAGGCGTCACTGCTGCAGGACTTCCCGAAGGACTACAAGTGGTGCGGTTCCAAGACGGAGATCGCCAAGCAGATCGGCAACGCCGTTCCCTCGGGTCTTGCCGCAGCCATCGCTAGACACTTGAAGAAATACCTGCACTGATCCGCCAGCCGGACAGCGAATTCCGGACTCTCGCTGATTGACCGATGGTTCGCAGCTCTGACACCCTGCTCCTGTGTCGACCGTGCAAGGAGAGCTGTTCGAAGACGATCCGGTCTCGGCCGCGCTTCCGCGCACACTGCGCGTCCACCGAAACCGGGTCCTGCCGGTCCGGCCCTCGATCGCCGGCAGGCCCCGGATGGTGACCGGGCCAGCGCCGTTCCGTACCGACGCCCGTCCACCGTCGCCGGACGAGGACCCCGAGATCTGGGCGGTCCATGCCGCGATCCGATCGCTCGACCCCGACGGTGTCCGCACCGGATACGCCATCCGGGAGGCGCTCGACCAAATCTACGACGGCCAGCGCACCGGGCGATGGGACTATACCCAGCTGCTGAAGACGGAGAAGACGCACGTTGGCACACTCGTCGAGATCTGGCTGCAGCGGGAGTTCGGGTTCGACGACGGTCAGGACCTCGACTTTCGAATCGCTGGCGTCGATGTCGACTGCAAGTGGTCACTGAATCTGTACGACTGGGAGATCCCCCAGGAGATGTACAGCCGCGGCGACAAGATCGCCCTCGTGATATGGGCGAATGAATACACCGCCCGCTGGGCGTCTGGTCTCATCCGCATCAGCGAGGACGTCCTCCGTCCGCCGGGCAAGCAGCGCGACGGTAAGCGCCGGCTCAACGATCGGGGTCGGGACCGCATCCTCTGGATCTCCCCGGGCACGGATCTAGTGAAGAACACGCTGCTGCACATCACTGATCCGCGGAAGCTCGAACTCATCGCCTACGCCACTCGCGGGCAGACGGCGGTCACGAACCTATTCAGGGAGTTGACCGGAGAACTGATCAACAGGGCAACAGTACTCACCGCCGCCCAGCAGGTCGACAGCGCCAAGCGAGTGCGGGACGCTCGTAGGAAGCTTCAGCCGGAGGGCATTGTGATCTTCGGTCATTACGCGCCGCATCCGCGGATGGCCGCCGAGCTGGAACTCCCGGTTCCTACACTGGGCCGGTTCGTCAGCGTCCGGCTATACCCGTGGAAGCCCGATGACGATGAGCCGCAGACGGAAATAGATGGATCTCTGTGGCGGCGCGCGCGGCGGGGGGACCCGGTAGTGCCGGCTCCAACATTGCCCAGCCAGGGCACTGGTGGATGACCGGCGCCAGCCTCGAGGTGCTGCAGCGGGTGTGGTCTTGGCTGCGGTGACCACGATGAACGAGTTGGGCGCTGGCTGGCGTGTCGGTGTCCTCCGGGTCCATGATCCCAGGACACCGTATGGCGGATCAGGAGGTCCGGACGCCCTACGACATCCGTGGGGTGCGGGAGCCGGGGATGAAGTGCTCGATGCCCCCCCGCGGCACGTACTCCTGCCGCTGCAGCCGCAGACCCCCGACCCGCCAGGCCATCTTTGCATGCCTGGGCTCGCTGTCGTTATACATGTCTCGGCATCGATTCGCCTGCTGCCGCGGGCTTCGGCGGGCAATTGCTAGCGCACCCGCAGGTTCTATCGGTGCAGGGTGAGCCGGGCCCTGGGGCGGACCTGGTTGGACGGACTTCTGATTGACGATCAGCGCTCCAGCAACGATGGTGAGCGTTGTGATCCTGCCCGCGATCAGGTTTGCTTTGCCGATGTCGTCGGAGGTGCGTTGGTCGGACATGCTGGCCGTGATGGTCGCCACCGATCCTGCTCCTCTCGGTCGGTTGCTCGGGCTGTCTGGTCCGCTGGGGGACGTGGTGGTCCGCAGGGAGGTGGCGGTTGATCCGGCGAGCCAGCCGGACATCGTGATTGAGCGGCAGGGGCAACGGGTGGCGGTCATGGAGGTGAAGGTCCTCGCCGGGCTCGGCACGTTCCAGTTGGAGCGGTATGCCGCCGCGGTCCCGGACGCTGCCGTCTACGTGCTCGTGTTTCCCGGCCGCCTCGTCATTGATGTGGGGTCGGGTTCAGGATGGCGGACGCTGACGTGGGAGACGTTGCTCGAGGCGTATAAGGCGAGCACGAATTCCTGGGTTGCCACGTGCGCCACCGCGTGGATCGCGCACCTTGCTGGCGCGTTACCGGCAGTCGATGCCGCAACGGCCTGGAACGACCTGATGCCTGGGGAAGACTTCGTGATCGCACTCCGCGCGCGCATGTCATGGCTCCACGGGCAGCTCGCACCTCCAGCCCCGATTCGCCATGACCTTGTCTCCTCCTCCGCCGGCGTCAGTTGGGTTGCTCGGCTGTACACCGAGGCAGCAGAAAAGGACTACCGGATTCTGGTCGAGGTTGAGGAGAACCTGCCGGTCCGAGATTTTCCCAAGTATGCAGGCGAAGGACCCCGACAGCCGCGTGGGCCGTCGATCAAGGTGTGCCTGCAGCAGCGGAACATCACGACCTCTGCCTGCTACAACTGGCGCTACCTGGCAGCGATGTGGCCACTCATGGACACCGCGCGAAGCGACTGGGTCACCAACCCCGCCCGCCCCAGAGCCGCGCATGACAGGGCGGGCCATCAGCAGATCGTGGCCGCTGGCATGCCCCGATATGTGGGTATCGGATTCGGCGAAGCGCAGGCCAAAATTGATGGCGCGTGCATGTTCGGAGCCCGGGTTCAGCTGCCGCCCACGATCACTCTCGGCGACCTCGCACAAGAAGTTTCCAGCCTGTACGGCCTCGTCAGCGACTTGGCCAAAGTCGTCCCACCCGCGCCGCAGTAGCGTTCGACGGACGCGCGTGCCGTTGTGGGGCTGATGGTTCCGCTGTTCGGCGGAGCGCGCGGGGCTGCAGCGGCGGCGACAATCGCGGTACGCCCTCTCACTGGAGATGCCGTGCCGCAGATGCCCGGTCCGCCTGAGCCCTCGGCTCAACAGCCGCCTGGGCCCGATGGGTTGTCGGCCGTAGAGCCCTCACTGGTACCAGCCGTGGCCGCAGGGACCCCATCTCGAAATGCAAGGGTAGGGCTCGTCCTGTTGGTGGTGGTCGTGGGTGGGCTGTTCATGTGCTGCGTAGGTGGAACGGGTCTGGCCACTCTTGGTCTGATCATCGGCGACCCCACGCCCCCTCGCCCTGCTCCGGCCAGCCCTGCTACCGAACCGGTACCCTCACCGAGCGCCCGCACGCCGGAGCCCGCCTCCGCCACCACTGTGCGTACCTCACCAACCGCTACGGCTACCACACCCCCGGCAGCAGCAACTCGCGAAGCGAGACCTGAACATCCCGCAGCTGCCTACGAGATCTTTGAACGACGAGACGTCAGCGCCGGCTCCGGAGCTCGTCGTCTCGCCCTCCGGGTGGAACTACGCGTCTACCCCGTTACCGGCCAGCAGGTCACTGACGTGGCGTCGCAGATTGTCGAGAGCCATCGAGGTCAGGGATGGCAGGCGCTGTCAATCGTGGTCACCTATGACCGGCGTGAGGTCGTGCCGAGTTACGCGGTCTACGAATGGGCGCCAGACGGGCGCTGGTCCCACGCCGCCAAGGGAGACGCCGCGTCCTGGCGAGGCTACCGGCTCAATCAAACCATCGTCCGGGACAAGCTGACGCAGCCCAACGCCTGCAAGGTCCCGACGGAGCAGGCATACGTGCTCAACACTGAGTTCAACCAGGCAACCGAGGACGACGTCGAAATCAGCGAGGAAGCGGCAATGACGGAGATCGCCAAACGGCACAACATCCCGACCACCCGCGCCGAGGAATTAGTTCTGACCGTCGAGGACTGGACGATGTGCTGAGCCACTGGGCGCGACACACAGCAGCGGATGGCGGAACCGCAACATAGTTGTCATTCTGTGGACGCATCGTCCAGCCGCCGCTCCCGCAACGGCGTCCTGCGGTAGTCATGGCGGTCTGGCGTCACCGCCGGCGCATGACCGCGTAGACCGTCCTGCTGCTCGCAAACTCGGAGACAGTGATCAATTTCTAGCCAATCCGCGATTTCGTACGTCTGGAGGTTCCCGGGGCTCGGCACCTGGGCGGGCCCGCCGGTGCCTTGCTAGCCGCTGATCGGTCGCTCGTACACGGCGCGGTGCTTCCCCGGCCCCTTGTAGTTGTAGGTCACGGCTACACCAGCCTCGGTGGTGTCACCGTCAACGTTGCTGAAGCCCAGAGCGAGCCACGTTCTGTGGGCGGCGTAGTTGTCGGGTTCGGAGGTGAGAAAGAGGCGGCGGCATCCCCAGGCGGAGCCCTGCCGGTGGATTGCCTCTACGAGCGCCCGGGTGGATTCCCTCGCGGCGGTGGCCGGGGTGGGTCATCACGTCTTGCAGATAGATTTCCGAGGGGTCGACCTGGCTTCGGAAGGCGATCACGCTCCCGGCGACCTGTCCGTCGATGATGGCTAGTGGGCAAGTGTCGGCGAACAGCGTGGCGTACAGCCAGTAGTCCGATGAGTCCCGCAGCCTGATGTACGGCTCTCCCAACGCCAGCAGTTTTTCGAGGTCAGGGATGCGATCGACGGTGAGTGGGGTGATGGGCATTGGTGGTGCCCTTCGGTGAGTACGATCGATGCGGCGAGGTCCCGCGGCGACGGCGGGGTCCAGGGAGTCGGTGACTCCGCGACCGACGACGAGGATGTCCCAGGAGCGTCGTGTCGTCTGCCTGGCTTCGACGTCCGTGGGGGCGAAGCCGCCGGAGACTGCGACCGGCAGCTTCGTCCACGACCTGATGAGCTGCGCCTGGTCGAGAGGGTGAAAGCCAGCCCTCCGGACCGCTGAGATGCAGTCATGCTGCCACCGGGCAGGGGGTACGCGCGCGCATCGACCAGCGCGTGCGCCCTCAGTCCTTGCTGGTGCGAGCAGGGGATCCTCGCATTCACCGCCCCGCTTGTGCTTGAAGTTCCGGTACGGGGGCTGGCCGGGGTCAGTGAGAAGTGGATCAGCGGGAACCTCGGTTCACCCGTCAGCCTGCGTCTGCGTGCCCTGGTCTAACGGCGAACTCGCAGCGCGAGGAAGAACGCTCCATTGTTGTCGCGGTCATAAATCTTAAGCATGGGCGACACCTGGGGCATGAGAACGCGGCCGACAGTTACGGCAGCCGACACGCTAATCGCGGCGAAGACATTGATCGAATCCAGATTTCCGTGGTTCGCCTCAAGAGCCGCAAGGAAGCCACGCATCGTTTCCTCGAAGGAGGCAAGGTCGACAGGAGAGGAGATCAGGTTTGGGCCCGGCCGGGCAGGCGGCACCGGAGTGATCACATAAATGTGGTGATGGGTCGTTGCCTCAGCCGGCAGGTCGTGGTTATGGATAGTGCCGGACAGATTCACGATCAACGTAACGGGCTGGCCTGGCAGGCCCGCACGGACCCTTGATACCCCGAACATGACGAGTTGTCTCTGGTCGTTTGGCCAGGTCCACGCATTGAGGACGTCTGTGCGCCGCCGTTGGAAGACTAGTGTAGGGACTTTGTCATCCAGGTGCGCCCCTAGGGCGATCAAAAGCGGGATGCGGGCGAAGGCGAACACAGCGAGGCGGGCAACAGCATCGCGGCGCACGCCATCATGCACACGGCTGGTGAAGTCCCTTATCTCGTGGGCTAGGCGTTCGAAGTCAGACATTGTGGTGAGGCTGCCCCGATTGCGGAGATCGAGGTCAGCGTCAGAGTCCCAGTGGCTGCCCGGAAGGATTCTTGGATAGAGTCCGACTGCTGTTGTCGCGGCTAGCACGGTTGGCCGCGTCAACTCGGCAGGGACTCCGCGGATGTCGCCTACGACGCGGAGCACGTAGGCGGAGCGGTCGGCTCCGATGGCCGTCAAACTCTCGATCCGGCTTTCATGATCCTGCTTGCGACGTCGTAGCTCCTCTACCGTGTAGCGGCCGACAACGCCGCCGTCATCGATCGGCTTATGGCAGTTCCGGCACGCCAAAATGAGGTTGCTCGCGTTACCCCTCTGGTCGAGAAGTAGCGGATCATCACCCCGGGGAGAACTTTCGGACCAACCGACATTGTGCGCAAGCTCTCCTATCGGCACCGGCTCGCCCAGCTCGGCCGACTCGACGACAGATGTGTTGCAGAACGTGCACCGTCCCGCCGACCTGGCCCAAACAAGAACCCTATTCAGCTCCGTGATCTTCGGTCGCACGATCTTGGTTCGTGACTGCTTCGGCTGCCGTGGCAACTCGCTCACCCGATTCCTGTCGTAGCCGTCAGTTACGGTCTCACCGGCGCCGCCGAAACGGATCACTGTCCCTTGGCGGCCACCAGACCGAGATCCACTATCACGCACTGGAGGACCACCATGAACATGAGCCGCGATGATCGGCTTGCCCGAGTGCTCGGCGCCGGCATCGAATCGTTTGACATCCCCGAAGAGCAATACCTGATTGCTGAAGCCACATACAAGGTGGCGTGCACCTTCCTCCGCGACTACTGGGCCGACAACGAAGCCGGCGGTGCCCTCTACCCGCAGGGGTCGATGAGGCTGGGCACCGTTACCGCGCTCATCCACCGACGCGACGAGTACGACCTCGACATGGTGTGCAGGCACGACCTCGACAAGACCGAGACCTCGCGCGACGACCTGAAAGCAGACGTCGGGGAAGCGCTGAAGCACTTCGCCAAGGAGCACCCAGAGCTGGGACTCACGCTGGACGACGAGGGCCGCCGGTGCTGGACCTTCCAACACGACACCCTGCCGTTCCACATGGACATCCTGCCAGCCATCCCGAACCTCGAAGCCGGGCCGAACGGCATCCTGGTGACGGACACGCAGGCTTCCAGGTGGCACCATTCAGCCCCGATCGACTATGCGGACTGGTTCCTCGACGTCCAGTACGACGAGTGGAGAGCCGGCGCCGTCAGGGTCGCGGAGAACAGACAGATGGACGTCGAAGCCCTGCCGAGGCGCTTCTTCAAGACGACGCTTCAGCGCACCGTCCAAGCACTCAAGCGGCACCGCGACATCTTCTTCACCGATGACCTTGGTAACCGACCTTCCTCGATCATCATCACCACCCTCGCCGCCCAGTCGTATGAGCCCCGAGGCGGCCTGTTCGACGTGCTCCACCACGTCGTTGAGCAGATGCCGACACACGTCGATTACAAGCTCGGCAGATACGTCATCGCCAACCCAGTTGAGTCCGGCGAGAACTTCGCCGACCGGTGGATTGGCCACCCGGCCCGCCCTCGACGCTTCTTCGAATGGCTCGAGGCGGCCCTGCGCGACTTTACGGCGATCGCCGAGGCTCATCACACCGACGACATGCTCGCCCGAACCGCGCACGCTCTCGGCTCGAGACCTGCCGCTGCGGCGCATGACGCTCTTAATGCCGACCCAGGTGTGACCCGCCGGCTCGTCGTCGCGGCGCCTGTCCCGGCGGGAAACGAACGCTTCGCATGATCGGCCAATGGGCGAAGGACCTCACCGACGAGCGTGACAACTTCCGCCGCGACCTCGCTGCCGCCGGCATTAATGGTGACACCGAGACACAGCGCGGTCCGCTGCGGTGGCAGCCCTGCGGCGGGCAGGAAGCGACAGCCACCGTGGAGGTCACGCTGACCGCGGCTTTTCCCTTTAGCCCTCCGCAGATTCGCATCCTCGACGCCGGGGTGCCGCTGCAGATGACCTTTCACCGCGACGCCGACGGTTCCCTCTGCCTGTGGCCGACAAGCGTGCCCTTCGACAACGCGCCCTGGCGTGACCCAGGTCAGCTACTGCGCAAAGTCGCTGCGTGGCTGCGGCAGACCGACGCTGGCTGGCCTGGCGACGAGGATTGTGACCTGGAGAGGTACCTCCCCAGCGACCCCCGTCTCGTGCTGTACGACCGCGACAGGCTCGCCAACGTCAAGGGCTGCGTACGAACCCATGCCAGCGACAGCGGCCACCGCGTGGAGATCACCGACGAGCCGCAGCAACCACCAAAGCACCCCGGTCGCCCCGATCGACGCAGAACGCACGGCCGAAGCACCGGAAACATCAAGATAGGCCGGAAGCACCGTGCTCTCGCCTGGATCGCCGACGTCGGCCATCTGGATCGGCCGGTGCAGGATGCGTCCTCACTGTGTGAGGTCCTCGGCGCAGACGCTCAGCATTTCACATGGCTCGTGTCCATCGGCGTCCTTCAGTTCGTTGTTCTGCGCTACAGAAGGCATACCGCCAACGGCGTCCTGGCGCTTGCTGTCAGTCCAGCACTGTCCGAGAGGCCACCCATCGAGGTACGTGCGTGTGAGGCGGCTGACACGAGTGTGGCGACCCGTATGCTGCGAGCTGGCTGGGCGGCATCCGACTTGGCTGACCGGCACGTCGCGGTCGTCGGTGCCGGTGCCGTCGGCTCGTTCGTCGCTGACCTGCTGTTTCGGCATGGTATCCGGCACCTGACGCTTCTCGATCCACAACTACTACGACCAGGGAACCTGGTACGCCACCTGGCAGGAGAAGGCCTTGTCGGCTTCCCGAAAGTCGTCGCAGTGAAGGCTCGCCTTTCCGCCCTGGGCTTCGACACGAGCGGGGTCGAGGGCACCTTCGACAGGCTGACGACTCCTCAGCAGGCGGTAAAGCTGCTCCGCGAACATCATCTGGTCGTAGACGCAACGGCAGACGCACGCGCGACGGCACTGCTCACCTGGGCAAGTAGTCAGATTCCCACACCGGTTGTGTCCGTCTGCATTCAGCGGCAGGGGGCCGTCGCTCGGGTTGACCGCTTTCCCCTCCGCGGCGCGGAACGCCACCACGAACCTTTGGCGCCCGGTTCCAAGACCGACGCCACACCGGAATACGGCTGCGACGAGCCGGTGTCCTCAACGCCGCCAGGCGCGGTGGTGGCCGCAGCCGCACTGGCCTGCCGGGTCGCTATCGACGAGCTCACCTACAACTGCAAAATGCCCGCCACACTGATCGAGGCTTACGAGCCCCCACCACGCAGCTCTCATCCGCCCAGGTGAGCGTGCTTGTTCGCGGACGCCGGAGCCGCGTACGTCAGCAACGGGGGCAAGTACCCGGATGCGCCGGACTCGATCCAAGCTTGGCCCCGGGGAGGGCGGCAAGACGCCGCCCAGCGGCGTTTCCAGACGCAGCTCTGCACTGGCCTGCCGACCCGTGGTAGGGGGCTTTCACCAACCGTGACCGTGCCGCCGGTGCTGACGCCGGTGCCCGAACACCAATTGCAGCTTGGGCGGCGGTGATCGTGGCTGCTCCGTGGCTGCTCGGACGTCGAGGAACTGACGCGGACGAACCCCTACCAGGCGGACCAGACCCTCGGCGCGGGCAGCCGCCTCCGCGACGGCGCCCCGCGGTAGTCATGGAAAGTCTGGCGTCACCGTCGGCGCATGATCGCGTAGACCATCCTGCTGCTCGCGAATTCGGAGACAGTGATCAGTTCCCAGCCGAACTGTTCCAGCACCTCCGCGGCGATGATGGCCTGCGTGACCTGGTCACCGCCCACGCCACGATGCGACAGGACGGTGAGAAGCCGGTACGGGTAGACGCGGAGGTCGACACTGCCGCCGAGGACCGCGTCGGCGGTGACCGTTCGCGTGCGGGCTATCTGCTCCGGTGTCTCACGGGCGGCCATACGTGAACCCTAGTCGTCGCTTGCGCGGACAGTCGTGTCCGGTGACAGCGGGTATGTTCGGGTCGTGTCTACCTCGGTCCGTCTCCCGGCCGCCACTGCTGCCTTCCTGCTCGCCGTAGCGATGGCCGGCTGTGACAACGCCGATGACGCTCCGATCGCGGCGCCTACCCCGCCATCTGCCTCGGCTGCCGGCGTGACAGCCAGGCCGACGGCACCTGACGATCCGGCATACACCGCGGACGGGCTGGACCTGTGCGCGAGGACGGATGTGAAGGTCGTGGCGGACCTGGCGTCCGAGGTGACGCGCGAAGATCCGCAGCCGCCGGTGGCTCGGCCCGGTGCCGCCTGCCTGTTCGAGATGCGCACCAAGGCTGGCTATCAGGCGAATCTTCGGGTTGAGGCGTCGACGCTTGCGACGGCCGAGGAGGCGCGGCAGTTGTATCGCGGGACGCGGCGGGCTACGGGGATGACGCCCGCCGGAGCGGTGCCGGGCGTGGGGGAGGAGGCGGAGGCTTTCACTAAGCGGTCATCACCGGGGTTCAGGTACGCCGAGTACATGGTGCACGCGCGTACCGGCAACCTGGTGGTAAAGGTGTGGCTCGCCGTCGGCGGCGAATCGTACGTTGCGAACTCGGTGTTGGCGGAGAAGTCGTTGGCGATTCTGCGGGCCACGCAAGCGGCGGTGCCGACGGCCTGAGCGGCCTTGACTCGTCGCTCCGGAACCCTGCCTTTCCGATTGGCGTGAATGCCCACGCCTGCCGGGTAGCGCATGCTATGGCCTCTGGAGAGGGACGTGTCGTGCTGGGTCAGTCTCGTACGGCTTGCGGCCACTGGCTTCCGGGTAGTTTCGAGTAGTCACCGACCTGGGTGGCAATGTCCCGGATGTTGCCGAGGGCGTCCATGAAGCGCTGCCCGACGGTCAGCAGGGTGTTGAGGCCGGCGGTGACGAGGTCACCGACCGATTTGGCGAGGGTGGAGATGGCCCAGGGGATGTCGATGACGGTGCTGGCCTCGGTGGCGGCCTGCGCCAGCTTGCCAGCGAGTCCGGTGACGATCTTGGCCAGCTCGACGGCGTAGTCGACGTTCGAGCGGGCGATCTTGAACAGCCATTGGCTGATGAATTCGGCCTTCAGCACCGACTCGTCGATCGCGGCTTTCTGCTTGGTGGCCTTGGCGTTGTAGGCGATCGCCGCGTCACCGCTCCACTTGGCGATGTTGTCGCTGCGTGGCTCGGTGGCGGTGAACGACAACTCGGAGACGGGAGTCTTGACGTCGTTGACCCACCGGAAGCTGACGTTGATCAGCGACAGCACCGGCACCTGGCGTTCCAGCGCGTGGTCGACCTGGTCGAGCACCATGGTCATGGCGCGGCGCGTGGCGTCGAGGTTCTGCTTGATCCACCACAGCCCTGCGGGTCCGAGGAGCCACCTGTGCTCGTTGACGCGTTCCACGATGTCGTTGAAGGAGCCAACGGCTCGGTCGATGCCAGAGCGGATCTGGTCGAACGCCTTGTTGAACGGCTCGCCGTACTCAAGGTCGCTGCTTGCGGGCTGCACCTGCACTGCCTTCCATCGTCATGCGCGGTAGATCTTGTCGAGGTCCAGGGAGATGACCTCGTCGGCCCGGTCGTACTCGTCAGCGATGCGCCGCAGCGCCGCGCCGATCTGATCGAACTCCGTGACGGCGCCGTTGAGGATCCGCACCATGAACGTGTGGAAGTCCCGGTAGGAGACGGCGTGCAGGACCACGCTCGCGTCGCCGATGAAGAAGGCGGACGGCTCAAGATGCAGCTGTTCGGCGGCTGTCTTGACCTTCGCGATGCTGTCGGACATCGCCAGCCACTTCTTGCCCTCGTCGCGCAGCGCATCGGTGATCACTGCCAGGTCTTTCATCGCCGCGCCTGCCTCTCGCTGGTGTGGGCGAGTTCGTAGGTCCGGAAGAGTGATCGGGTCTCGAAACGGAGTTGTTGGGTGTCCATCCGGGCGACGCGCCCCGCATCCGCGGTGATCGCCGTGATGCCTGGGCCGCGCAGGTGAAGCGTTAGGCAGCCGTGTGGACTGGAGATCGTCCGTTGCTCGGGTTGCTCCGGTGCGTGGGTTAGCCGGGCGAGTTCGGCGTCGTTGTGATGCAGGGCGCCCCAGGTGCGCTGCAGCCAGAGGTCGTCGTCGAGTTCGGGTTCCGTGCTGGTGGCCGGCGGCTGTGCTGGTCGTGCTGGGGCGGGCTGGTCTCGCTGCAACTCCTCAAGCGCGATGGCTTCGAGATGGCTTCTCAGCGCGCCGGTGTATGCCTCGTAGACGGCATCCCCGATACGGGTCACGCCGGCCTGGCGTCGCCAGTCGCGGCTGATCGTCACATCGTCCACCTGTCCGGCTCTGGTGAGGAGCAGGCTCACGGACGCGGTGCGGTCCTGGCCGGAGTGAAGCCTCGGCGCGGACCGGGAAGCGAACTCGTCGACAGCGTGTGCGGCGTTCGTGCGCAGCGTGTCGTCGTCGCCGAGGAAGTCGAGGTTCGCCAAGGACAGCCGATCATTGGCTCTGTCTCCGAACATCAGTCCCAGCCCCCGCGAGATGCCAACGCATACAGTGATTTGCTCGTTACGGCGCAGGGGACACCGTACGGGAAACGCGAGAGCCTATGGGGGAGGGTTGCTCGGCTGATTCTGCGGCAGTTGTCGGCTCCGCCTGAAAAAGTTAGCTGGCGTTGACAGCAGTCTGCTCTGGAGGCCAGAGGATCCGCCGCACATGGAGGTTCTGCTGATCGCAGAGCGGCAGCGGCTACCCCGGGCAGAAGGGGGGGACCGCCAACATCTACCACCGCGATGAACTAGCGGCATGGGCAGCGGGCAGCGTCAGGTAGCGACGAGACGGGCGGGAACGGCGAACATCACCGTCCCCGCCCAGGTGATACCTAGGACCAGAACACACCACAGCCCTGTGTTGACTCGCTCCGGTCCGTCAGGCAGTCTCGCCCATTACTCGCGCCGTATCAGGTTGTCAGTTCCAACGCGATACAGAGCGATGAGGAGGCCGACGCTCGCAACTGTCCAGGCCCGAGCGGCGGCTTGACACCCCGGAAGGGGCACACCTGGCCTATTGAGCCAGGTGTGCCCGCCCCCGGCGCTCCCGGTCAGGACGTTGGCCAACATCAGCATCCAAAAGAGGAGCTTCAGCAGGGTCGCTGCGCCCTCGCCCGCACGCTGCCACCGGCTCATGCCCGCAGTCGGACCGTGGCTTGAAGGCCTTGCCCTGTGCTTCGCCACTAACCACCCCCTTCGGTCTGCGGGACCATCGCAGTCCCGCCGCAACGCCGCTCGACACCCTTGTCCTTGCGGCCCTTGCCGGCGGCCAACCTAGTGGCTTTGGAGATGCGCCACCACCAACTCGGGGCGGTAGGTCCAGCAAATGCTCGACGTCGGAACCGGGCCTCCGCATCTCGTCACCGGGGCACCGCCGAGACGAAGCCTTATGGCCCACAACCGCCGAGAGACGGTCCCAGGTGCCCCAGCGGGACCAACTCTTACCTGACCCGCCCCTCGGCCAAGGTCCGGCCGTCTCTGCCGTACCGGGCGCTGAGCGTCGCCGTGTGTGTGCTGTTGCTGGCTCAGTTGGGATTGGCGGTGTCGATCGGTGTCCGGCCGCACGGGATGTGCCCTGGCTGTGGATCGCGTTGATCGCGCTCGCGTCCGTGCTGGCCTGCGGAGTCGCTGCGGCCCGCAGATCCCTTTGACCGCTTACACAAGGAGTGGCGTGAGGCGGGGATGGAACTTGGGCGAGGACGCCGTCACAGACCGGTCTGCCGCCTTATGTTTGCGGCGGTGTTTCGCGCAGGCGTGGAGGGGCCCTTGCTGGGCCAGGTGATCGCGATGGTGGTGTGCGGGCGGGGGATCAGTAGCCGCAGGTGGTTGGTGGGGCTGGGTGCGGTGCCGGTGGGGTAGACGGCGATGTGTGGGCCGGGTTGGTGTCGGTGGTGGCGGTTCCAGGCGGCGATGAGGTCGAGGATGTGGCCGGTGAGTGTGGTGGCGTGGGGTCCGTAGCCGTGGGCGCCGAACTGCCAGGTGGTGTTGTCGAGTTGGCGGGTGGCGAGGTAGGCGATGCTGTCGGCGGTGAGCAGGGCCGGGCAGGCCACCCAGTTCTGCGGTGCCAGGTCGGCGGCGCGTTGCCGATCGACGGCGAGTAGACCGTGAGGGTGGGGTTGGCTGGCCAGCCATAGTTGCAGGGTGTCGAAGGGGGTCGCCGGTGGGGTGGTGACCGGTGACCAGGTGTCGTGCCGAGGTCCGTTGAGGGCGGCGGGCAGCGCGCGGAGATCCAGGGCCTCGGTGACAGGGTCGTCGATGAATACGGTGACGTCGTCGCCGCGTAGGTGGTGTGGTGTGACGGGGTTGGCGCCGGCGCCTTGTATCGGGACGAAGCCGCAGACGAGGGCATTGGTGGCGACGAGGTGTCCGCTGTCGCGGACGAGGGTGAGGCAGCGGGTGTGGCCTCGCATCCGAAGTGGGGCGACGAGGACGCCGTCGGGGGTGAGCTGGTCGGTCCAGGCGGGTGGGATGTCGCTGGTCTCGACGGTGACGATGATGGCGTCGTACGGGGCGGCCGCCGCCCATCCTTCGTCCGCGTCGGCGTGCACCGCCGCAACGTGCGGGTAGCCGGCGGTGTCGAGGGCGGTGCGGGCGTGGGCGATGACGGCGGGGTCGATGTCGATGCTGGTGACCGTGCCGTATGGGCCGACGACCTCGGCGATGAGCGCGGCGTTGTAGCCGCCGGATCCGACCTCCAGCACCCGTGCGCCGGGCTGAAGGTGGGCGGCGTGCAGCATGGCGGCTTGAAGCCACGGCGCGGAGATCGAACTGGTCGCCTTGCCGTCCGGGCCGCGTCGGGTGACCACCACGTCGTCGGCGTACGCGGCCTCGACACTGACTCCCGAGGGCGTGAACAGGTGCCGCGGGACCCGTCTGAATGCCGCTTCCACGGCCGGTGAGGTGATCGCACCGTCGGCGAGCAACGTGTCGACCAGTCGAGCGCGAGCCATCTTCGTGAGCTCGGTGTCGAGCGGATCGGCCATTGTTGGCTCCCTGCGGTTCGGGCGCTCAGCGCGCGAGTTCATCCCTGACCTGGTCGGGCCGAGATCCTGGGGCGTGGGGTGATCTTGTGCAGCCTGCCGGTTGTCAAGACTGCCGGGCCCTCGGCCGTGGCTCACGGCCTTGAGCTACGCCCCCGTGGGCCCGGTGGATCGCCCACTCGCCGGTCCATCGGGCGAGGTCGTGCACCCAGCGCTCGGTGTTGTGTCGGGCCTTGGTCGCCCACTTCGCGGCGTTGGCCGAGGCGAAATGGTTGAGCACGTCAGCGCTTGTGGCGGTCCAGGCTGGGAATTGCCCGAGCCAGTCTTCGGCTTGGTCGGCGGTGTGGCCGCTGCCGATCAGCCATTGGACGAGTAGCGCGAGTTCGACCCAGGCAGCTGCTTTGGTGGCCCATGCCCAGTCGACGATGCGTAGGCCGTGCGGGGTGATGATCAGGTTGGTCGGGTTGAGGTCGGAGTGCACGAGTGTCCCGCCGTCCATCGCCGGGTGCGCGAACCCGAGCCGGCCGGCCGGGGTGAACCACCGATCGCCCGGCGCCGGCGTCTGCTGGAGGTCTTTCAGGGCGGCGGTGAGCAGGTCGAGATCCGGGCTGCCGGGGGACAGGTCGGGGTGGGGGCCGGCGAGATGCTCGGTCCCCACCACCAGCCAGCCATCGGCCTCGAAGTGCCACCGCAGCGCCGGCGGGTACCGGTCGACGGCTTGGGTGACGGCCAGCTCGTAGCGCAGCGACTGGACGGCCCATTCGCCGAAGGCTGCTTTGACGAAGACCGGTCCGGACGGGCCGGTGACGGTCGAGGCGATCTGTGCGTGGTTGCCGTCGGGTGCCGGGGATGCCTCGAACGCTCCACCGACCTGTTCGGTGATCCTGGTGATCACGCTGCGGGGCAGGGCCGTCCAGTCGCTGCGCATCAGGTTCTTCTGTTACCGGCCGGGCTGCGGCGGGTTCGGCGGACAGCAGGACTCGGCCTCACCGCCCCAGAATTCCATGTCGATCTGGTAGCCGGTGTCGTGCAACGCCGCGAGGGTGTAGGTGATCGCGGTGCCGTCTCGCATGGCTTCGGTCAGGATCGGGCGGTGGTGCACGTAGTGGCCGGCGATCTGGTGGCAGGCGGCGGTGTAGGGCTCGCTGATCTGCAGGAGGGCGTGCCAGACGGCGTCGACCGGTCGGGTGGGCACGACCCGGTAGGACTCGCCGGTCGGCAGGAGCATCCCGAAGTCGGGCTTGCCGGCCTGGTCGGCGTGGGCCTTCAGGAAGACCAGGAATTGCCCGACCGCACGCTCGGCGTAGGTGTGGCTCACCTCCTGCCGGGCGGCGAAGTAGCGGGTCAGCTTGTCGAACACCTCGCCCGACACGAGCGGGCGCGGGTCCTGTGCGACGGTCGTGACGGGTCTGTCTGCGGTGATGCTCAAGATTCCTCCTTGATCGCGAACGGGGATGAGCGCGTATCAGGCCGCCGTCGGGGCGGTGATGCGAGCGTTTGTCGTGCGGTGATGTAGAGGGGACGTCTCGGCCAGGCCGTCGCGGAGGTCCCCTCACCAGCGGCAGGCTGCGGTGCTTGCTCACCGCTGCTTGAGGATCGATCTTCGGAATGGGCCCCAGGCCACGAAGCGGTCGAACATCTCCTGCGGGCTCGGTCCGTCGTGTGGGTTGAGGTGGAACAGGTCGCGCATCGCCTCGAACATCAGCCCGCTGAGGTAGATCGAGAGCGCGGGGAGCGCCGATTCGTACTCCACTTTCAACAGCAGCCGGGCCTGCGGGCATGGCCACGGCTGACCGCATGCCCGGCATGCCCACGTCGGCCGCAGCGGGGTGTGCGGAGGTGTCGTTTCGGTTCTGTAGCGCGGCCGATCTGGCGTGGGGCCGGCGTCCGGCGTCTGCAGGTGCGACGACATCACCGACGGCTCCCAGGTGCTCGCACCTGCCATTCCTGGCGGGGTTGCTCGCTCGGGCCCGTTCGACGGCCAGAGCCGGCCCACGCTCGTAGATCCATGAGGAAGTACCTCTTTCCTTCGCCGTTGTCGGTAGGCGGTGGCGATGATTCGGTGGCCTGGTGCTGCCGTGGCTACGCGTCGCAGCTTGGGCGACCCCTGCTGCTGATCGCGCCTGCGACGGTGGAGGTTGGTGGCCGGCCGGTCAGGGTCCGACGGGGCCGCCGGCGTGGGTGGTGTGGCCGCGTTCGAGGATGAGGACGTACGAGAACAGGCCCGCCCGGCGGCCGGTCAGCCGTTCGTGCGCGGCGAGGACCTCGCCGATTTGCGGGTCGACCAGGAGCTGCGAGGTGGATCCGTCGGCGGTGACGGTGAACGTCAGGCCGGTGCAGCCGACGAGGTCGGTGCTTTGGCCGCGGTAGGTGATGCCGGGGATGTCGGCGATGACACGCAGGCTCGTCGCCCGCAGGTCCTGGTTGAGGTACTGGCTGCTCACGAGCGCGACGACACCGCTGATGAGCACCCGCGAATAGGCGAGGTCGGTGGCCAGTTCTCCGGGCGCTACCGCCCCGGCCAGCACGTCCGCGTCTTCCAGGAGTGCGTCGGGCAGGTATGGGTGCAAGCCGCCGGGCAGGTGCTCGTTCGTTTTCTTCGGTGCCTCGCCGGGTGTGGTGTCGATGGGGTCGGCGAGGGCGGTGAGCCGCTGCCACGGGGTCAATCCTGGCCCGGTGGCGCTGGGGTGCGTGGTGGCGGATCGGCTGCCGGCGACCGTGGGCGCGGTCGACGCGGGCCTCGGATGGCCGGGGGAGCTGGCGAAGCAGTCGGCGAGCAGGACGCTGCCGACCAGGTTCACCGCCAGGCGGGTGGGGACCGTCGAGGGGAGCATCACGGTGTCGGGGGTTCCTTCCTCGTGGTTAGCGGTAGGTGGCGGTGGCGAGGTCGCCGATGGCGGCGTCGACGGCGGTAGTGATGTCGCGGACGGGCCGGTGGTGTTGCTCGGCGATGGCGCGCAGCTGGGCGGCGACGGTGGTGGTGTCGTCGTGGAGATAGAGGTGACCGGTGAGGTTGAGGGCGACGACGAGTCCGGCGAGGGCGGCGGTGTGGTTGTCGGGTTGCTCGCGCCCGTCGGCGAGGTAGCGCAGGCGAGCGCGCGCGATGACGGGCCACCGCTGGTGGGTGGGCAGGTAGGTGTCGGCGCGGATCAGTCCGCCGAGTCGGCGGTGGCTGGTGTGGCGGAGGATCCCTGCGGCGTGCAGGCCGGCGCGGGTGCGTTCGTAGAGGTCGTCGGCGAACCCGCGCAGCCAGTGGCGCAGCGGTGGGGCGGGCCGGGTGTGGCGCAGGCTGGTGAGGGCGGCATCGGTAATGAGGTCGCCGACGGGCCGGTCGATGTGCAACCGAACCCGCTGCTCCCCAACCTGGCCGTGGCCGTCGAGGGTGGTGCGGCCGGTGAGGACGAGGTCGATGAGGACGGCGCCGGCGAGACCGAGGGCCAGGGCTTGGCGGTGGATGTGGGGTTGGCCGGTGTCGTCGTTGTGGGCCAGCAGGTACAGCTCGTCGCGCAGCGGCAGCCCGGGCACCGAAGCGGTCATCGCTGCCCCTGGATGAGGTCACGGAGCCGGGCGTGGGCGTCTGCGTAGGCGGGCTGCGGCTGGGGGAGGTGGGCCTTGTCGATGGCGGCGAGGACCGTGTAGTTGGGGTCGCAGACGTTGCCGATCGGCGCCCGGCCGGCTTGGGAGATGAGCTGGTAGGCGTCGAGGGTGTCCAGACGGCACAGGTCGGCGGTCCAGGTGGTGAGGTCCTGGTGGGCGATGCGGTAGGCGTCCTCGAGTGGTCGGGCGCAGCCGACGGACATGATCGCGGTGTCTGTTTCCAGCCGCGGCCACGCGGTGGGACGGCCGCCCTTGATGACCTCGACGGCGAGGGTGGTGACGGTGGCGATCTCCACCGCGACCCCGCACGCTTCACCCTCGCCTTGGCGGGCGTGTCCGTCACCGAGGGCGAGGAGCGCGCCGTGGACGTTGACGCCGAGGTAGAGGGTGGTGCCGGCGCGCAGTTCGGGTGTGTCGAGGTTCCCGCCGTAGTAGTCCGGGACGATCGTGGCGCGCGTTTCCATCGCGGCGGGGGCGACGCCGATCGTGCCGATCATCGGATCCAGCGGCAGCTCAACGCTGTTGTCGCTGGTGGTGGCGCAGTACCGCACGGTTCCGGCGGTGGGGTCGATGTGGTAGACCCACACGCGCTCGTCGAGGGGTGGTTGGAGGGTCGCGGTGTGCGGGGTCGAGGTCAGCGCCCCGAAGTACGGGAACGTCGCGGACACACCCCAGTCCCGAGCCGGAACGATCGAGGCGATGTGGACGGCGAGGGTGTCGCCGGGTTCGGCGTCCTCGACGAAGAACGGCCCCGACACCGGATTCAGATACGGCATCGCGCACACCTGCGACGGCAGATCCGCCGGACCGCGCACCCGGCCGCCGAAGCAGTCCTCGGTGTGCACGGTGAACACGTCACCGGAGCGCACATGCGCCACAGGGATCCGCCCGCCGAAGGTGTAGGCCAACTCGTCACGCGCCGGCCGATACGTGAAGTGACTTCCGGAAGACATCGTGGTCACACCCGCTCCAGGTCACGAGCGGACCGCTGCACTGGCGCCAGGCCGGACAGCGACGGGCGGCGGCCGGACAGGTAGAGACCGGCGAGCACGACCATGCCGAGAGCGAGCCAGGCCAGGCCGAGGCGCTGCGCGGCGATGTTCGCGTTCACCACCACATAGGCCAAGATCGCGAACCCGATCCCCGGCATGACCAGGTGCGCCCACCAGTTGCCGCTGCGCCGCCGGATGAGGTGGTGCACGACGACGGAGACGTGCAGGACCAGGAACGCGACCATCGCCCCGAAGTTGATCAGCGACGACAGCAGGGTGATCCCGTCAGCGCGGGTGGCCATGTACAGGCCCAGGGCGAGGGACACGGCGCCGGTGAGCAGGGTCGCGTTGATCGGCACGTTCCGGCGTACCGACACCTTCGCCAAGAAGCTCGGGAGCTGCCGGTCGCGGGCCATCGCGTACAACAGCCGGGACGTCGCGACCTGCGCGACCATCGAATTCGGCAGACCCCATGCGATCGCCGTCGCCACCGCGCACAGCGTCGCCAGCCAGCCACCGCCAGCCACCGCGGCCGCGCCGTAGAAGGCAGTGCCGTTCGGATCACCCTGCGCTAGAAGCACGCCCGGGTCGGGGACGAGCATCGCGGCCAGCCACGTCTGCGCGATGAACAACACCCCCGCCAGGACGAGGACAGTGGCCATCGCCCGGCCGATCTGCCGAGAACCGCCCTTGGCCTCCTCGGCCAGCATGCTGATGCCGTCGAAACCCAGGAAACTGAGTACAGCGATCGACACCGCCCCCGCCACCACCGACCAGGTGAACGTGTCGGCGTCGTAGAACGCGTCCCAGCTGAACCGGCCCCTACCCGAGGCGAGAGCCCAGCAGGCGACGCCCAGGAAGACCGCCAGGACGATCAGCTCGCCGACGAGCATCACCCGAGTCACCATCGCGGTCATGCGGATGCCGACCGAGTTGACGACCGTGTTCACCGCGACGAACCCCAGCAGCCACAACCACACCGGCACCGCCGGCACGGTGGCATGCATCGCCACCGACGCCACCAGATACAGCAAGCCCGGCACGAGAACGTAGTCGAGCAGGATCACCCAACCGGCCAGAAAACCGACCGGCGCGCTGATGCCCCGGCCGGCGTAGTTGTAGACGCTTCCCGACATCGGGAACGCCTTCACCATCTGCGCGTACGAGAACGCGGTGAACACCAACGCCACCACACCGACCGCGTACGCCAGGGCCACCATCCCGCCGGAGCCGGCGTACACGCTGCCGAAAATCGCCATCGGCGCGATCGGCACCATATACACCAAGCCATACGCGACCAGGTCCCGGAATCGAAGGCGGCGTGCCAACTCCTGTGTGTAGCCGTAACGCTTCAGCTCATCATGATCCGGCATCCGGGATCCCCTCAGATTTCGTCAATCAATCATCGGTACCTGTGCCGCCGGGAACGCAGTCCGTGATGGGTTCGGTGGTAAGGCGTTCAGGACCGAAACGCGGAATGCGCCATCGGCGACGAGAGTGACTGAAGGCGAATACGCTCGAGGTCGGCAAGGCTCATCGTCAACGTCTGACAATTCCTTGACAAGACGCCCCTTCATTGGCGGTCGGGGTTGAGGATCACGCACTCGTGCTGGCGCACACCATCTCGTTGTCGATCGGCTTCCTCAACGCGGTACTTGGCTGCAAGCTCATAGTCAGCCTCGGCCAGCTCTAGGTCACGGACGCGGAATCGCAGGTCACGCGAGTTCGGACCACCTGCGAGTGTGATGTTGGAACTTTGTCGGAGATTGTTGGAAGAAGCCGCTGGTTGGCCTACGCATCGCGATCCTGCACTACAGTGCTCCCAGGCCACCGCGTCTCGCCCCTGCGCGAGCGTCCGTACTAGTCGGGAGCTGCTGATGCCGAGCGTGCCACCGCAAGACGTGGCCAATGTCTGGAGCGCCCTTGGTCAGATGCTTGCGCGCAGCCGCAAGGCCGCTGGTTACACGCAAGAGACGTTTGCGCCACTGGTGAGGTATGGGCGAAGCACGATCGCCAACGTGGAGACCGGCCGTCAGCGCGTAGGGCGTGACTTCTGGACCCGGAGCGACGAACTGCTGGGAACCGACGGCAGGCTGTCCCGGGAATACGATCGCATCCGACTCGCCAGCACCAAGCGCGTGCGAAACGGCGTGGCTGCCATTCAGGAATTCCAGGCGGCTGGGGCGCCGTCGTACTCCTCGAAAGCCGGGGAAATGCTCGCGCGCACGTCCGGAACCGACTACCTGATGGGCGAGTGGAACAGCTTCTCCACGCTCACCAGCATGCTGGCCCAGCAGCGCCAGGCCGTGTCGCCCGACGCGCTACTCGGTCTGATCGAGGCCCACCGTGATTGCCTGTCCACGCTATACCGCAAGGCCGGCCATGCGCCCATTCGTACTGACATCGGAGCGATGCTCGCCGAAGCCTCGATCGTCGCTAGCCGGTTGTGGAGCGCACAGGGCAACCGAACCCTCGCGCTTGCTCACTGTGCCTACGCTCGCCAGCTCGGCGACAGGCTGGGTAACCACAGGGTCAGCGCGACCGCACGCATCTTCGAGAGCAACCTTCACTCGGAAGCCGCCACACTGATCGAAGCAGACGGTGACATTATGATTGGCCTGCGACTACTCGACGAGGCCGCCCGCGCGTCCACCGACCTCAGTTCCGCCGCACGAGCTCGATTAGCTGCCGAACAGGCCCAAGCCTTCGCCGCCCTGCGACTTCCACGCGAGGCCACGGCGGCTTTGAAGCGGGCAGAAGAAGCGGTCAACGATCTGTCTCCTGTTGACTGTGTCGGTCTCTACAGCGACTGGAGCGGCGCCCGCCTCCACGTCTATGCGGGCACATGCCATCTCCTCCTTGGCCAGCCCCGCCAGGCCGTGACCGTGCTCGAAAGCGCAGTACAGATGCTGGAACACGACCACGCCAACGTCAACGTCGCCTTGGCAGCAGCCGTAGACCTCGCCAGCGCCTACGCCGAGGCCGGCGAACTTGAACAGTCCTGCACCCTGCTTGGCCACACCTACGACCAGCTAAAAGCAGGCGGAAACCATCGAGGCATCGCTCGAGCCCAACGAGCCCGACAGCGGTTGGCACGATGGCGTGACGAGCCAGTTGTCCTCGAACTCGAGGAGCAGATGGCCGCCTAACAAGCAGCTGACGACCCGCCCGCACTCAACAGCGAACTGACGGCGGCCACCACTGTCATCGGGTCAAGATTCTCTAGTACCACGTCAGGCTCGTAGGAGACCAGCTCTTGACGCCTAAGCCGGTGAGCGACCACAGCGACACGAAAGCCGGCGTGACGTGCGCAAGCGATGTCGTTAGGCGCATCCCCGATGACGATCACTTGAGCAGGATCGAGCGGAGCACCGTAGATCGCGGAATAGCGCTGCGTTACGACCGCCGGAAGCTGAAAGCGATCGCGAGCGTCCGATCCGAACCCGCCGATGCGAAGATCAAGAAACTCATCCAAGCCCGCCACGTGCAGCTTCACGTCGGCGGCCGAACGCAGATTCCCGGTCAGCACGGTCTGGATGAAGCCACGCTCGTGCAGCTCCGCGATGCTCGCCACGGCGCCTGGATACGGCGGCTGAACCTCAGCCAACTCCTGCCGACCCTCTTGCATGACCGCGGCAATGGCCTGACGAAAGGCGGGTATGCCCGCCTCCGCAGCTGACGGGTCCACGCCCGACGCGATCGCCGTGTCCACGGCGATCGACTCGTCCGTATACCCATGCACCTTCTTGTCAGGGAAGACAACCTCGGACTCCGCGATGCCGTACGCACGAGCGATCGCGCGCGTCAGCCAGCGCAAATCAGCGGGTATGAGCGTCCCGTCAACGTCCCAGATGACCAAGCCGACGCTGCTGTGGTTCATCGAAGTATCGTCGCACGGCTCCGGCAGCTGCCCCTGTCGAGCATTCCGGGGGCACGCGGCCAGCCGGTGGAGCAGTGTCGGCAGGAATGCCCCGCTGGCCACGCCACCGACATCGCGGCAACAGGGGATGGGGCCGTCGTGTGTCAGGTGGCAGCCGGACTCGGCAGGGTTGGCAAGACCAACTCGCCGCCGGTCTGGCCCACCGGCCATGGGACCGTGGGACCCCGGTTGCCGGAGGGTCTCTACAAGATCCGGGGCGGTTCAGTCTACGACTGCCCGACGAGGAGATCCGCTCTCATCGACCAAGGAACCGCATGATGTCGTCGCGAAGCAGTCGGTCCGGGTCGCGAGGTCGAAGATCAGGATTGGAGAGCGGCGGGCAGGTCAGGAGCTTGGCCAGCACTGATGCCAGCCGCTTCCGTTCCCCTCGCAGGTTCAGCCACGCTGAGTCGGGAAGCCGCAGCACTGTGGAGAGCAGGTCGCCCGGGTAGTAGTCGCCTTCCGTCATGGGGTCGCGGAGCAGTACTTGTACCGCGAGAGGCAGCAGCGCCGGCACGCCGATCTCCTGCCCGAGCATGATGCGCAGGTCTTCGACCGTGAACTCAGCGAGCGGTTTGCGTCGCAGTTCGGTGCAACGTCTTACGAGAGACGTAGCGTCGGGAGCGGGATCCGGCCACGCGCTCCGTTCAAGCTGCTCGATCGTCGTCACGGCGGTCAGGGTAGTTCGCGCTCAAACGGTAGTAGCCAGACGGGCTGCGGCAGCGGCGACAGTCCGCATTCAGTCCGCAAGAGGTCGCCGGGTGGTGGGGGAGTGGTGAGAGATGCCGAGAGGTGCTTCCGCTGATAGACGGCCAGGTGTGAAGGTCGACGGGTCGCGCATCTTGATCTTGTAATCCACAGCTCAGCCAGCGTCAGCCCGCTGGTATCTACGGCTGCGTCGGGCATGGCGGGCAGACTGCCGGCATGAGTTACGACTTGGCGGTCTGGGAGGGTGAGCTGCCAGCCGACGACGGCGCTGCGGGTGAGGCCTACGACCAGCTCTACGCCCTGTACATGGAGGGTGAGGAACTTCCGCCGACCCCGCGTATCCGTGCCTACGTCCTGGCGCTGCTTGAGCGGTGGGTCGAGATGACTGATGACGAGCACGACGTGAGCCCGTGGTCTGCTGGTCCTCTGATGGACGAGGCATCGGGCCCTTTCGTCTACTTCACCATGAGGTACAGCATGTGCGAGGAGGTGTCGGCCGAGGCGGCTCGCATGGCGGCAAACCACGGGCTGGTCTGTTACGACCCGCAGTGGGAACGCCTTCGCCCGACCACCGACGAGTGAGGCGTCGCGTGTCCCTCGCGTGCCCGTTCGAGTGGCTGACGACGGTCAGCGGCGGTCAGCTTTGGACGTGGCGGCAAGGACGTCGGATCGTTGCTGATCGCCGTTTCGCCGCCATCTCGACAGGCGCGATCGGCTGTGGGCAGCGGGCAGGCGAGTTCGCCCGGGGCCGGTGGTGCGGACAGGGAACAGCAGCGATCAGGGTTCGCGGGAGCATTCCTCGCTCTTCACAGTGGTGACAATCGATGGACATGATGGGGCGAGATGGTCGCTGTCCACGACGGATGCCCGAGGAGGCCCTCATGCGACTCACCCGACGACTCACCACATCTGCGGTGGCACGGCGTGCCCTGACCGGGGCAGCGGCCGTGATGGTCGCCAGCGCTGGCCTGGTCGCCGTCGACGCCTCGGTCGCTTCGGCGACACCGCCCGGCATTCCGTCCAAGGCGAGCGCCCAGTCGCAGCTCAACGCTCTAACGGTGAAGAACGAGGGGTCGACGAGTGGGTACTCCCGGGATCTGTTCCCGCACTGGATCACCATCAGCGGGGCCTGCAACACCCGCGAGACGGTCCTCAAGCGCGACGGCACGTCCGTGGTCACCGACAGTAGCTGCGCGGCGACCTCGGGCCGCTGGTACAGCCCGTACGACGGCGCGACCTGGACCGCCGCCTCCGACGTCGACATCGATCACGTCGTGCCCCTGGCCGAGGCGTGGCGTTCAGGCGCCAGCGGTTGGACCACCAGCCGGCGGCAGAGCTTTGCCAACGACCTGACCCGCCCGCAGTTGATCGCCGTGACCGACAATGTGAACCAGTCCAAGGGTGACCAGGACCCGTCGACGTGGCAGCCGCCGTTGTCGTCGTACCGGTGCACCTACAGCAAGATGTGGATCACCGTGAAGTACAACTGGGGGTTGAGCCTGCAGTCGTCGGAGAAGTCCGCGCTGCAGAGCATGCTGAACACCTGCAGCTCCTAACTCCTCGCACCGCCTCAGGCCTGACCGCACAAGCACCGACGCACGGCAACGTCTGAGCCATTCGTCATCGGCTCCGCCCGCGCGCCCGCGGACGGCGGCGCCGACGCGCTGGAGGGCGGGTCGCCACACGGACCCGCCCTCCAGCGCCGAGGCGCAATCGGATGAGGCGCTGATCCCGCCGGCAGGGCGATCACCCGGTTGGGACGATGGCACCGTCACGGGCCCACACGGTGCTGCCGTCGGGCCAGACAACGGCAGGCTCGTCGACGCCGTGCAGCAGGCCGTCGCCGGTGACTCGCAGAACGGTGGGGCGCTGCATCATCACGGCCACCCCCGATAGGGGCCACCACGGCCCGGCCGCCAGTGCCACGTCACGGCATCCCTCCCACCCTGGGGTGGGTGCTGTACCGAGCACCTGCTGGTAGGTGTCGATCGCGGCGAGCACAAGCCAGTCGGGGTAGAGGTTCCAGGCCGGATCGAAGAACCAGTCGCGAGGATTCAGGCAGTAACGGATCACGGCGCGTCCCTCGTCGTCGCGCTTCACGATCGTTTGCTCGTCGCTCCAGAACCAGGCGAACTGCATGATGTAGCCGCCGGTGAGGGTGCGGTCGACCGCCGCCCAGACCGGACCCAGCACCTGCTCATACACCTGCCGTACCGCCTGCAGCACCGGTGTGAGCGCGGACCGCTCGCCCTCGGTGACCGGGTTGCAGAGGTACCGGTGCTCCATCAGGTTGTAGCGGGCCTCGAAGCCGTCGTAGCGCTGCTCGCCGTAGTAGCCGTGCCATTCCATGAAGTCGTGGAACTCGCCGAAGGCGGTGAACTGGTCGTGGTCGCTGGTCTGCTCCCAAATCGGGCCTCGTGCTGCTGCCAGCGCACCGTTGAGGGCGCCGCGGCGGATCGAGGCGACCAGCGACGGGTGTCCGTCGTCGAGGAGCTGCCGCACCTGCTGCAGGGGCGGCCGGGGGAGAGGGGCACCACAGGAACCGCGACGGCTCGGGATGCCCGGCGCTGCGGTAGGCGAGGCGGACGGCTGCCTCCGCGCGCGTTTGGTCCGCGGGCTCGCAGGACAACGCCGCCTGCGTCCATCGGCTCGCCACGGCTTGTCCGTGCGCTGAGATCGGATTGGTGGAGTCATGCATGGTGTCCTCCTGACGAATGATCGATGGCGCGGCATGCCGTTGACGATGCCGCTGCAGGTCAAGTGGCCAGACGCCACCAGCAGGTGGCACGGGCGATCGTCAGTCCCGGCGTTCACTGTTGTGACCGTGCCGGGCGCCGTGGCCGGTTGCGGTGAGTGATTCAGGGATGACGTGAATGAGATCTTCATGTTTGACTGACATCCATGCGATCGGGGCAGGTGCGGCTGGCGATCGACTACGGCAGCGTCGACACCACCGCCGTACTGGCATGGCCGGACGGCACCTGGACGCCGCTGCTCTTCGACGGCGAACCCGCCCTGCCCAGCGCCGTCCTCCTGAACGAGGACGGCACCACCGTGACCGGCCACCACGCGTGGCGGGCCGCGCCGGTCACACCGCACCGGTTCATCCCGCACCCCCGCCAACCCTCCGAGCAGCGCCTCACCGTCGCCGACACCGACGTCGACCCGCTCGATCTGGTCGCCGCGACCCTGCGCCACGTCGCCGAGCAAGCCCACCAGATTGCCAGCACCGGCATCGACGACGTGCGACTGGTCGTCCCGGCAGGCTGGGGCCCGCGACGACGCACCTGGATGCGCCACGCCGCACACCGCGCCGGCCTCCCACCACCACAGATGATCGACGCACCGACCGCCGTCGCCGGGCACCTGCTCGCCACCGGCCTGCAGCTGCCCGTCGGCGCCTACATCGCCGTCTGCGACGTCGGCGCCACCGCCGAAGTCAGCGTCCTGCGCCGCGGCCCCGCAGGCTTCGAAGTCCTCGCCACCCTCGCCGACCCGACCGCCGGCGGCACCGCCATCGACGACGCCCTCACCACCACACTCACCACCAGCCCACCCGGCACCGGCGGGCAACGATGGGCCATGACGGCCAGCCTCCGCGCCGGCAAACACGCCCTGACCGACCATCCGGCCGTCACCGTGCCCCTCCCCGACGGGCCGGCCGTGGTACTCCACACCGGCCTGCTCGACCAAGCCGCCCAGCCCGTCCTGCACCGCATCGCCCACCTCACCACCGAAGCGATCACCGCCGCGGAACTCACACCCCGCGACCTCACCGGCGTCTACTGCGTCGGCGGCACCGCCCGCCTACCCCTGCTGGCACAGACCCTCACCGACGCCGGCATCACCCCCACCCTCGTCGACCAGCCCACCCTGGCCGCAGCCCGAGGCGCCGCCGACGCAGGCGCCACCAACACCACCACCGAACCCACCACGCCCGAGGAGCCGGTGCCGCCGGTGCGGCGCGCGGCCGCGATCGCCCTACCCGGCTTCGCGTCCCTCGCTCTGGTCTCCCAGTTCCTGCTCACGCCTGAGTGGCGCGGCTCCCTCATGTACCGCGAAGCGATCCTCAACTGGGGCGAGCTGACAATGGCCGCCGTCTTCGCCGTCATCGCCTGCCTCAGCGCCGGCACCGTCCTCGCCTCCACCATCGCCAACCGCACCACCACCCCGACCAGCCCCGGCGCACACACCGGAACCGGCATCCTCGCCGCGGCCTCCCTCGGCGTCGCCGTCAGCGGCATGTACGCCGTCGTCGGAAGCCTCTACGTCGGCTACCCCGTCAACGGCTTCCTGCGCTGGACACTGCTACCGATCACCCCGACCATCACCGCCGCCGCCGTCATGGCCCTCATCGCCGCCCGGCAATGGCGCACCCCCGCGGGCGGATGGTCGAAACTGCTCGCCTTCCCCACCGGATCCGTGCTCACCGCCGCTGCCGGCATGCTGCTCATCCAATACAGCCTGACCGCCGACCGGTGGCCCCACCTGATCCTCTGGATCGACCTCGCCGGCCGAGTCGGAGGCCTGCTCCTGGGCATCGGCACCGTCATGGCCGTCGTGTCCCAGCCGATCCTGCGCCTGATCCTCAGCGCACCCCTCGCCGTCATCACCGCCGCCCTGGTCTCCTGGCCCGCCTCCGGCATCCTCGGCGCCATCTACGCCATCGCCGTGACCACCTGGTGGCTACGCCAGATGTGGACCCACCTCCTACGCCCCCACCACCCCCACCGGCCGCCGCAATGACCCCACCAACCGGATACCACCCGACGCACGTGGGGGAGGAGCTGCGGTGAACGGGGCCCGGCGACTCGCAGGAGCTACCGTCGTGCTCGCCGTCCTGGCGGTACCGCCGTGGCTGCTGACCACCCTCACCCGAGCGCACCTGCCCGGCTGGCCGACCAGCGCGCAGCTACGCGACTGGCTCACCGACCCGCTGACCCCGGCAACCCTCACCACAGGGCTCATCGCCGTGGCCTGGCTGCTGTGGCTCGGCATGGCCTACACCATCACCGTGACAGCCGCCCGCCGACTGCGCGCCGGCACCCGATGGGTACGCCACCTGCCGCTACCCACCCCATGGCAGGCCGCCGCCACCAGCATCGCCGGCGCAGCCGCCCTCACCACCGCCCACACCCCCACCACCCATCCACCAGATCCGCCGACACCAGTCACCGCCGACGAACTCCAGCACCCCTCCGCTACGCCCCAGACCGAGCAGGGCGGGGTGGTCGTGCCCGGCGGCTGGCTACCCGACGACACCGCCCACCACATCGCCGCCGCAGCGGCCCTGGTGTGGCTACGCCGCCGTCGCGCCCACCAACCCGGCCAACCCGACACCGACGCCACCCAGCTGATACCCCTGCCCACCACCGTCACCGCCGTTCAGGCAGCCATCGCCGACCAACCACCACCAGCAGCCACCACCGGCGCCATTCAGGCGCCGCTGCCCCCGGCCGGCCTACGTCTCGCCGGTCACGGGGCCGACCACGCCGCCAGAGGTCTCCTCGTCACCAGGCTCCTCACCGCGCTGCGCGACCCCGCCGACACGACCCCGGTGATCGTCACCAGCCGCGCCCTCGCCAGGCTCCTGCCCAGCGTCGCCGAGACCGCCGCCACCATCCCGGGCCTGCACGTCATCGACACCCTCGAACAGGCCGCCGCCCTGCTACCTGCATCCAGCACGTCAACCGCAGCCGACCGCGGCATACCCAGCCTCGTCTTGACCGCCGAACCCGCGACGGCGGCACCACCGAACCTCCGGCCGAACGCCCGTGTCGTCACCCTCGACGCCGGAGCACCACTACCCACCTGGCGCGTCGACCGCCACGGCCACACCGTGGACCACCAGACCGGGCAACCCCGGCCACGGATGTGTGTCCTCGACAGCACCGCCGCGACGGACCTGCTCGCCGTCCTGGCCCAACCCACCACCGCAGCACCCGAGCCCGCCGCATCCGTACCAGTACGGCCGATCAACCGGGCACAGGCAAAGATCCCCCGCCAAGCCACCCGAGTCCCACCGCCCACACCGCGGCAGCCCAGCGAGGCCGCAGAGGCCGCGGTCCAGCTGCGGGTACTCGGTCGCCCGGCGTTGCTCATCGAGAGCAAAGAGGTCGCCATCCGCCGCAGCGCCGCCCTGCAAATCCTCGTCTTCCTCGCCGTACACCCCGACGGCGCCACCACCACGCAACTCGTACACGCCCTTTGGGCCGGCCTACCCGCCCATACCGTCACCGGCCGCCTCTATACCACCCTCAGCGACCTACGCTCGACCATCCGCGGCACCGGCGCCGAGCAGGTGGTTGTCCACACTGAGGACCGCTACCACCTCGAGCCACGCACCGACGTGGACCTGTGGCGACTGCAGGCCGCCGCCCACCACAGCGCCACCACAGACGTACCCGGCAGGTGGCAGGCCGTGATCGACGCCTATACCGGCGACCTTGCCGCCGGCCACACCTGGCCATGGATCGACCCACCCCGCGAAGCCACACGCCGCCTGGTACTCGACGCCCACACCAACGCCGCAGCAGCACAAACCGACCCGCACGAGCGCCTGCGGCTGCTCCAAGCGGCGATCCGCATCGACCCCTACAACCAGCAGCTCCACCAGCTCACCGCCGACCAACTAAACGCCCTCGGTGACTCCGCCGCAGCCGCCGACCTTCTCCACACCCACCAGCAACGCCTGCGCCTCGCCGGCATCCTCGACCAACCCTGATCACTGCTCGCTAACCCGGCTAGGGCCACAGGTCCCTGCGGGGCTGTCTCGTTGAGAGTGTTTCCTGCGATCTTGGCTAGCACGCACCCGGGCCGCGAGCTCCAGCCGGAGCGCGGCTATCCCTCGGCGCTCGCCTATGAGGAGCGAGTGCGGCGCGGCGCCTCGGAACCGTTCGCCCACCGCGCGGGCGTGTCCGTTTCCCAACAGCAGGCGCTGACGCATCGCCGCGGTGTCGAGGTCAAACTGCGTGTGCGCCGCCCCGAGCCCAAGCTCCGCATCAGCCCGCGCTGGTCCTTCATGCCGCGCGAGTTGAGCAGGAAGCGCGGCCGGGCGAGCGGTAATTATCCGTGCCCTCGTCAGATGGAGGGCCGACGGGTCAGGCGCACCCCGCATGGCGGCGCCGCGATATCCGGTGGCCCGACCGAGCGCTCCAGGAGCCCGCCAGTTCCGCGGTCTGTTAGCTTCGGCCAACCAGAGGAGACAGTTCAGACCGCATGCGCGCGGTGAGCAGCACCGCCGGACGGCCCTCGTCGTGGACGGCATGAACTGCCGCACGCGCCTCGCCCTCGTAGCTGGCCTTTGCGTATCCACTCCGCCTGCCACCAGTGCAAGCGCCTCGACCATCATGAAACCCCGGCCGGACCGAACGACACCGGCGAGTCATCCATCGCCAGCCACAGCAGGCCGAACCGACCGTCGCGTTGACCGTACGCGATGAGGCACCCGTGCTCGACCTCGACCAGCGCACAGGCCGTGACCGGCTCCTTCAGGTCGTAGGTCTCGAGAACCTCCGCTCGGGCGACATCCCATGTCCGCAGGGTTCCATCAGCCCCGGCGGAGGCGGCCACCGCGCCGGTCACACCCGCCGACACCATCCAGATGCGCTCTCGGTGCCGGCCGAGGACTCGCGGGCCGGTCCGGCTCGACGCCAGATCCCAGCTTCGCACGAGCCCGTCGTAGCCGGCCGAGAGCACCGACCGCTGGTCCGAACCGAGATACACAGAGGTGACCGCCATCGGGTGTCCGGTCAACGTCCGCAGGAGCCGGCCGCCGTCGACGTCCCACACCCGCACCGTGCCGTCCGACGAACCCGACACGGCCACACGACCATCACCGGACAACGCCACCGCATTCACCCAACCCCGATGACCGACCAACGTCCGCAGGAGACGGCCGCCGTCGACGTCCCACACCCGCACCGTGCCGTCCGACGAACCCGACACGGCCACACGACCATCACCGGACAACGCCACCGCATTCACCCAACCCCGATGACCGACCAACGTCCGCAGGAGACGGCCGCCGTCGACGTCCCACACCCGCACCGTGCCGTCCGACGAACCCGACACGGCCACACGACCATCACCGGACAACGCCACCGCATTCACCCAACCCCGATGACCGACCAACGTCCGCAGGAGACGGCCGCCGTCGACGTCCCACACCCCCACCGTGCCGTCCGACGACGCCGTGAGCACCACGCGGGCGGCGGAGTCGATCGCGACCGACCAGATGGAGCCCTCATGGCCGTCGGCCGCGACCTCGTCCTTGCCGACCTCGAGCCGACCTATGCCCCCGCCGTCGTCGCCCGAGTAGACGACCCCGTCCGCGGTCGTCGCGACGGCGCCCAGCGAGGCGCCCTCGCCGACCAGGAATCCGCACGGGACCAGGGTGTCGAGCCGCCACAACCGCAGCGTCCGATCGACGGCGCTCACCACGACCCGTTGCCGTCCGGCATCGATCGAGATCGCAGTTGGCCAGCTCGGCGGACGGCTCGTAGACGCCGTGACCACCTGTCCTCGATCACTGATCTTGAAGAGCCTGTGATGCGTCGTGGCCGCCAGGATCGCTCCCTCGTCCGGGAGCGCGGCGAGCGCCGAGAGGGGCTCGGCCAACCGCACGAGCGCCGACAGCCGGGCCGGGGAACGCAGGTCGAGCACGTGGATCAGGCCGCGGGCGGAGCCCGCGTAAAGGGTGCCCGTGCGGCGGTCCATGCACATCGTGGTTAGCGGCGAGCCGTCACCGGCCAGGGTTTGCGTCAGCTCGCCGGTCGCGACCCGCCACAGCCGGACGGTGCCATCGTGCGACGCGCTGGCCAGGACCCTGCCGGCCTCGTCGAACCTGAGGCCGACGACCCAGCCGGTGTGGCCCAGAAGCTCGCGGCGCAGGGTCGGACGCCGCACGTCAGCGATGTCCCACAGCCGTATGTTGCCATCGAAGCCGCCCGAGGCGAGCACGCCGGAGACCGCGGCCAGCGACATCACCGCGCCGGTGTGCGCGTGGACGCTGGAAAGGACCCGATCCGGAGGCTCCCACAACCGAATCTCGCCGTCGAAGCTTCCGGAGAGGAACACGCCGCCCGTTGCGTGATGCTCGAGTGCGGTGACGGCGCTGCGATGCGCGTTCCAGGTGACGGCCGGGCGGCGGCGCGGAAGTCCGTGGCGGGCGAGGAGCGGACGTAGACGCGGCGGTTCACCGTCAGGCAACATCCACCGCCGGGACATCCGCCGCCGGAACATCGACTGCCGGAAGATCGACCGCTTCGGCCCGCCGGGCCAGGAAGCCGCTTCGCATGAGCTCTCCAATCACCTCACCGCCGCCGATGTACTCGCCGTCGATGTAGAGCTGCGGAAAGGTCGTCACGCCGGACCGCTGTACCGCTACCGACCGGGCCGCTGCATCCGCCCCGACGTCAACGGTCCGATAGTCGGCCCCGATGCACTGCAGCAACAGCACCGAAAGGGCCGAACGGGGACCCTGCGGGGCGTCGATGCTGCCGTAGAGCATCAGCGTGATGCCATCCCAGTCGACCGAAGGCGCGTTCGGCTCTGAAGCTCCGATGCCGGGCACGGTGGCGTCAGGTGAGATCGACATCTTCGTACGGAGTGGCCAGCTCGGCACTGGTGTAGCGGCTGGTCAGCTCCCGTTCCCAGGCCTGGGCGGCGATGTCCTGCCGCGCCAGGAGCGGCTCAATGGGCCCGACGCCCCGGCCGCCGACCGCCGAGTACCGCCGGACCTCCAGCGGTATGGTCCGCAGCGGCAGGTTGGGATGGACCTCCTGCAACCGGTCGACGAATTCGCCCATCGCCCGGTCGACACCGGTCATGTCGGGCGAGGTGAACGTCGCGTACGCGTACATGTCGAATCCATCCGTGATTAGGTCCTTGAACACGTCGAACTGCCGGCTAAAGCCGCCCGGTGCGGCCTTGGTGTTGAAGACGAACGACGACTCGTTGAAGCCCTTGAAGCAGCCCACCCGCGAGTGGTTCGGGAACGAGGCCATGTAGGCGATGTCGGGCCTCGACAGGTATTGCCGCATGAACCGACCGCTCAGGTTGTCGTCGACCCAGACAAACACGGATCCACGCAGCCCGCGGCGCTCGAGCTCTCGCATGATCCACAGGCACCACTCTGGGACCAGGTCGGGCTGGCCCCCGGACAGGTCGAGCACGGGTGGCGGATCCGGCTCGGCCATGTACAGGTCGATGATCTGCGTCGCGGTGAGGAACGCCCCCCGCGACGCGTCCCCGACGAGCAGCTCGTCGTCTACAAAGCAGTACCAGCAGTTCCAGTTGCATCCGGCGAGCTGGAACACCTGCGTGTGGTAGGGCAGCACGCGGGGCAGGCCCCGGAAGTGGGCGCGGACCGGCAGCCGTGACTCGCGCGCCCGCAGATGGATCGCGAACGTGTTGAACCGGCGCACGCGGCCGAAGCCGCCACAGTTCACCCGAGTGTAAGCATCCTTGCTCTCGAGTGACCGGTCCAGCCGTGCGATCAAGAACTCCTGACGCTCCGGGCGGACGACGCGCTGCCTCATCCCGGTCCGGCCAGGTGCCGAGTCGTGCGGGTTCATCATCGATGCGCCTCCGTGGGCTCGAAGCACTGCGAGCGCGTCGACGGTCGGCGAGCACGTTATGGGCCCGTACCTCCCCCACACGCCCTGCAGGACCGCCAACACCGTCGTGGCCAACGTCGCGGCGTTGCGCTCGTCGGCCGGTCGTGGGATACCGCCGGCTCCGGCGAGCAGCGTCCCCAGGTATGACTTCCGACTCGATCCGAAAAGGACCGGTAAGCCTAGGTCGAGCACGGCACCGATGCACGCACTCAGACGCCAGATGTGTTCGGTGGTCTTAGCGAACCCGATGCCCGGGTCGACGATGAGCTTGTCGGGAGCCACGCCCGCAGAGACGGCCGCGTTGACCCGCGGCCGCAGCTCGGCGCGGACCTCGATGACCGCATCGCCGTCCTCGGCCAGCTGCGACATCCACCGGGAGTGCCCGCGCCGATGAGTCAGCACCCAGGGGCACCCCGAGTCGAGGACCACGCTCGCCATGTTCCTATCCGCGAGCCCAACCGAAACGTCGCTGACCAGCGCAGCGCCCACGTCCAGGGCGGCCGCCACGACGGTGGCTCGCGTTGTGTCGATGCTGGTGGGTATCCCGAGCTCGGTCAGGGTCCGGAGCACCGGCCGGACGCGCTGCGTCTCGGTGTCCGCGTCGGTCCGTCCGGCGCCGGGCCGGGTGGACTCGCCGCCGACGTCGATGACTTCCGCGCCCTGCTGCCAGATGGCTTCGGCATGGACGATGGCGCCTTCGTGGCGAAGGTAGAAGCCGCCATCGGAGAAGGAGCCTGGTGTCATATTCAGCAAGCCCAGGACGAACGGAACTCCGTGCCGCGGCTGGAGCAACGTCGACCTCATACGTCAATGACTTTAACAGTCGCCCTGCGTGATCAACAGTCCACCATGGGTTGTCACCTAGACCGACGCCAGCGGCACGTTGTAGGCGAATCCCTCTTCAGCCGCCTCTAGGTTGAAGAAGACGAGCTGCGCGAACGCCACGTCCTGGGCGATCTCCAGCACGTCGACGCCACCGACCGAGACGGCGACCCGGCCGCGACCGTGGAACCCCGGGTCCCACAGTGCGCTCGACAGGGTCGCGCCGCATCGGGTGAGGGTGGACCGTGGCACCACCAGGCCCGCCACGTCGAGCGGGAACACGGTGATCTCGTTGAGGTCGAACAGGTACCGGCCGGGCGGCAGCTCGTAGACGCCGTTGGGCGCTGGCACCGGCTTCCCCGGCGCGACCACGACGTCGTCGCCGAGGCCCAACCGGCTGCGGCCCGAGAGCCGGGTGACCTGCTTGAGGGTCACGTCGAAACCGGCCGGCTGTAATTGAGCCTCGAAATCCAGGAATGACTGCAGCAGAGCCGGTGTGCGGGAATGCGTCAACCGGCGGATTTCCCGATCATTCAGGACTAAACCTTCGTAGCGGTGCACGGCTCCTACCTACCATAGCTCCATCCGGAAGTCAACGATGAGCCACAAGAGCGGCTGGCAAATCCGGTGTGGCTCATCGCGCGCCGGTTCCCCGGATGGTGCCGCGGTCGTGTCGCCCCTGGAGTTTTTCGAGGTTTCCGCGGGCAATCTCGGAAAGGTCGAGACCGAATTCGGAGGCGACCTGCGCGACGTACCAAAGGACATCACCGAGCTCTCCGGCGATTGCGTCTCTCGTCCGGTCGGTCACGGCTCCGTCGTCGTCGCGTTCGATTCTCTTGACGACGTCCGCGACCTCCCCGGCCTCGCTCGCTAGGCCGAGAACCGGGTAGTGGTAGTTGCTTCCGATACGGGGATATACCGCGGTCGCTGCCGACAGCCGCTGATATTCTGCCAGATCCATGCCTCAGTAATACCCGAACAACCATGGCCCGGGCACCCCGGACCGCAGATCGTTACGGAGTTGTTGAGGCAGGCGGAGATTGGCGGCATGCGGTTCGAGATTGCGCAGACCGTCGGACTTTGCCTTATCGAGAAGACAGAGTGCTACCTTCCCCCAGAATAGATGCACGGGGGCCGCCTGTGACCGCGCGACCTCTTCTCGCAGTTCGTCCGCATACGGCTGCAGAATGGTATTGCGGCCGCCCCGACCGAGTAGCGCACCAGCCTTGACGGTGCCGACTAGAAACTTGAAATGCATGAATGAGGAACCGATCCGGTCGGCCGCGTCCACACCCTCCATGTGCCGTTCCAAACATTCGGCAAGGTCCCCGTTCATGCCGTCCAGTTCCGACAGCATGAAACCGGTCATGAGGGTGCCGAGCGTGAGGCGCTGGTCGCGGTACTCGATTGCCGCCCGGCGGTACCAGTAGGCGGCCTCCTCCCGCAGCGTCCTAACCGCAACCGGACCGAGCCCGCTCGAAACGGCGCGCTGCCGGGCGATCTCGCCGGCGAACTGGAGCGTCTTCGCCACGCAGGGACGCCCGAGCCGGACGAGGTTGTCCCTGACCAGCGCACGGAACATGGTCGTGGCGATCTCCCCGGCGCGGTCCAGCTCGCCCCGTGCCACAGCGATGTCTCCCAGGCCTTTGAGCACGTCGATGCGGAGGCGGGCCGAAGTGATGTCTCCCAAACGGGCGAGGAACGACGTGGCCCGCTCGAACGCCGTACGGGCCTCGTCCCACTGGGCGCGGTAAACCTCGAGATTGCCCTGGCGAAACAGCAGCTGGGCCAGGGGCATCGATCCTTTGGCGGTCTTCGCGCTGTCCAGGTCGGACAGTTCCACGGCGACCTCGGCCGACATCGCGTCGAGCCGCGTCCGGGTGGCGCCGTCGACGTAGTTGCCCATGGCCAGGATGCCGGCTCGCGCCGCGAGCAGCTCGAGCGGGTCGCGTGACCCGGTCCGGGCCCGCTGGAAGAGCCTTCGGGCGCGGTCGTAGTCGTCCGCGAGCCGGTAGCCGTGCGCGCAGACGCTCAGCACACCGGCGGTGGCGTCCCCGCCGAGGTAGTGCACCACCTGCTCCGTGAGCGGCAACCAGTCCTCGAGCGTCGCCGAGGAGAACAGGTCCAGACCACAGGCCTGGAAGACCATGTCGACGTCTTCCTTGGCTGCGGGGTCGCCCACTCGGTGCTCGCAGAACAGCAGCGCGGCCCGAAGCAGCTGGTGGCGCGCCTGTGGCGTCAGCCGGGCGGTGGTCCCGCGCTGGCCGAGCGCCCAAGCTGCGAAGGCGGCGAATCCCGGATGTCCCAGGCCCGGCAGCAGCGCCAGCACGTCACCGGCGAACCGGACCGGCAGCAACACCGAGCCGCTGCGCAGGATTAGCAGACCGGTCTCGGCGAGCAGCGACCGGAGCCCGGCGCCGTGTCCCGCCCCCGGACCCGCGTGCTGCGAGCGCAGCCAGCTCGTCAGCGTCGACAGGGGCAGGTGCATCCCGGGCACGTCGGCGCAGATCCGCAGCACGCCGAGGGCGTACGGCGACGCGGCAACCAGTTGCGCGACGGTCTGGCCGACCCCCGGAAGCTCATCGGCGGCCGCCGACGAGCCGTCGCCGATGCTCGAGGCCCGTAGCTGGCGGATAAGACGATTGAGCTCGTACTCCGATCCCTGTGCCCGCTCCGCCAGGTCTCCGGCCAGCCGCCGGGCGACCTTGTCCGGCAGACGGTGCCGGCGGAGGCGTGAGAGCACATCGCGCTCGTCGACGGGGGGCGGCACGTCCACGGTGACGAGGTCCCTGATCGACTGGGGGATGTCGGCCTGACTCGACACCGTGAACAGGACGGGCCGGTGGTCGGCCAGTTCGACGAGGTCCCAGGCGGACGGTGACGCTGGGCTGTCGACGAGGATGGGGGTGGTGGCATCCGGCCGATATGCGGTGATGGACTTACTTACGCCGAGGATCGGCCGGGTCCGCCCGTCCACCATGCGTACCTCGTCGTCGAGATCCGTTCGTTCCACCGCGCGTCCAGCCCGAAGGGGACCGGGCTCGCCGACCGAGACCAGCGGGAGGGTGCGTACCGCGCCCGTCCGTGAACGAGTGTGGCGCAGTACGGACATCGGCAGCGACTGCGGGACGAAGACGAGCTGGTTTCCCGAGCCGGCATAGGAGTACCGCGGGGCCGGTTCGCCCAGCCGGCTGCTCTCGTGGAGCAGGTACTCGACGATCGACCCGAGATCGACCGTCTCGTTGGCGGTGGGATAGGCGAGCCCTCGGACGGCCAGCTCGAGGAGGGCGGTGAACGGGCTGACCGCGCCGTCGTCGGCGGCCGGTGTCATGTAGCGCTGCGAGCTGCTGGCCAGCACGGCGTGGTGCAGAACGCTGCGCAGCGGCTCGGGCAACCGGCTGGCGCCCAGTCCTTCGGCGAAACAACAGTCCAGGACCCAGACGTGCCGGGCCGCGCTGCAACCGGCCGCGAATTGGAACAGCACGGACGCCGAGAGGTAGGTCGACGGGTTCTCAGGAACGGAGTCGGCGCAGACGATCGCCACCTCCTGCGACGGCAGGATCGTGGCGTGGCCGGAGTAGTAGAACAGCCGCAGGCTCTCGTCGGTGCCGGACGACATGAGCCAAGACAGCTCCTGAGCGAGCCGCGGCGCCGTGACCTCGCCGTCGACGAGACGGTGTCGGTCCGACGACCGGCGCTCGGGCAGGTGGTCACGCAGCACCTGCTCAATGCGCGCGACGTCGGGCTTCCGCCCGGCCAGCAGGATTCTGGCGGTGCTACGACGCATTGGACCCGCCTAGGCGCCGTCCGTGCCTTTGGCCTCGAGCAACGCCGCGATGGAGGCCATGGTCGCCTGGTAGTCGGCGCTGTCCAGTCCACTGGCCCGCAGCATCACCGTCGTCGTGACCCCGTTGTGCTCCTTCTCGAGAATGAACGCGCGATCCCGCGGCCGCTGCGCCCACATCGTCAGGATGCGGAGAATGACGGGACGGACCGTGGCGAAGCTGGCCAGGCTGACGCTGATCGCGGTGACGAGCTCGACGCCTTTCGCCGGAACCTCGGAGGTGTCCTTGACGACCTGGCAGCCCGCCGCATTGAGGTCCCTGGCCAGTTCGTTCAAGGTGCCGTCGAGACCGGGATCTCCGGCGAAACTCATCCTGAATTGATCAACCACGGCACCTCCAGGGTCAGCATCGCAGCGCATCTTGCCGCTAATCGTAGTCCGCGACCGCAAACGTGCGACAACGTCGACAAGCGCCGATTCGTGCGCTGGCTGCGATCAATTTCAGTATGATGGTGCCGGAGTTGAGGGCGGCCTCCTCCGCCGGACGGGAGCGGCTCGGGTTGTCGGAGGAGGCGGCGGGCCCATGGATACGTGACGGCTTCAATGAGGGTTGGTCCGCCCACCGGTGCAGGCCCGGTGTGGCAGCGGCCGTCGCGGCACGCACGGCAAGCACGTCGTTGCCGTTGACCTGGACGCCGGGAAGCCGAGGCTCTCTCATTGCTGACTCGCTCACACAGACGCGCGGCCGCTAAGATTGCGCAGACTAATTTGGCACCACCAAATCCGTATACTCCATCAGGAAAATCGGAAATCGGAACTGCCCCAGACCTGATCAGCTGCTGCGGTTCAGGTAGTGGGTGCCGCGGGTCAGGGCTTCTAGCTCCTGATCGTAGGTCTTATTCTTCGCCGTCCAGCAATCCACCGCCCGATCCCGGCACGTCGGACTGGTGAAGCGATCAGCCGCTCTGGCGGCTCGCCCACGCGCCGCCGCCAGCGAAGACCTGCCGCGTCGGGGAACTCGACTTCGATGATGGCCTTGCGAGGGTCAACGGTTAGGAGTCGAACGGCAAAGGCGAATCGCATTTGGCCGTGCCTGATGCTTCGCTCTCGACCACATCAGCCCAAAGGTCGTCCCGCCGCTCATCGGCAGAGACGAAAACATCAAAGGTGGCGCTTGGCTGTGGTTTCTAATCCGCCATTTGATCCCGATCATTGGACCGGTCAAACGACCGGTTTCGCGATCCGTTCCTGATCTTCTTTCCTCGCCGACAATGCGGGCGACCGCGAGACGTATTTTTTGGGGGACTGGGGGGCGCCGACCGGACGACTAGGGGACTGGGGCATCGATAGGGGCCCCGCGCCCAAAATCTAAATCTGGACGCGCGCTGGCTGGATAGGCGCGTTTCTTTGTGTTGCCATGAGAAGGATGTGCCATATCCGAAGCTCGGGCTTGCGAGCCGAGTTGTGATTCCCTCCATAGGGTTCCTGGCCGGCAGTTACACCGTCGTAGGCCTCGCCGCTGTGGCGCAGAGCCTCGCCCTCGGTGGCGGCGGCATCGTTGTGGGATGCCTCGCAGTTCGCGGCGACATGGGGACCTCGACTACGCCTACCCGCCACCGAGCGCGTTCGATGCTGCCCCCTTTGCGCGGCCGTGCGGTCCCGCTGGTGCCGCAGCGCCTGAGAAGGTCGACGAGCCGCTGCGCAGGCGCTGCAGCTGGTGAACTCCGATTCCGTCGTTTCTCGCTGACCTGCCGTTGTGAGGTCTTGTAAGGCGTCGTGAGGTGCAGTCAGCGACCGACCGGGATGTCGCACCGTGCTGGGGCCATAGCGTCACTGCATCCCCGCCAGCAGCCCTGCTGGATGTGCGGCGAGCAGGAGGAGGGCAGGTGACATCCCCAGGAGCCCGCAGCGCCGCAGTCACCACCAGCGTCCTGTCCACCGCCGCCATCACGGTCGTCGCGGCGCTGCACAGCGGTTGGACGCCGCACCTGCCGGCGCCAGCCACCATGCGGCAGTGGATAGCCGATCCGATGAGCAGCGGTGTCGTCGCCGTTCTCGTCGCAGCCGCGGCCGTGACGCTCTGGCTGCTGCTGGCCACGGCCGTCCTTACCCATGCGTATGCGGCGCTGGCCCGCCGGCTGGGCCGCGCACCTGTTCTACGCCTTCCCCGTCCGGTCCAGGGCCTCACCGCGGCGCTGCTCGGCGCGACCGCCGTCACCGCTGCTACCGGTGCTGTCGCACACGCCACTCCCGCGACCACCACGTCCGATGAACCAGCCGCGCCTGGACAAGCGATCGCCTCACCCGCCTCCCACCGCCCCGCTGCGGGCCATCAGCCGGCTGCGCCGCCGTCCACCTACATCGTGCGCCGCGGCGACAGTCTGTGCGAGATCGCTGCCCGCACCCTCGGCGACGCCGACCGGTGGCCGGAAATCTTCGCTCTCAACCGGGGCGCCCGCTTCCCCCACGTCGGCGGCGCCCTGCGCAACCCCGACCTCATCTATCCAGGCTGGGTTCTCCGCCTGCCGACCGACGCCTCACAGAGGAGCGACCCGGCACCGCGGCGCCGCGATCAGCAGCGCCGTACCGAATCCGGCCGCCCGGACCTCCCGGCGCCACCCACGAAGCCTGACTCCTCGGCCGGAACGCCGACACCCACGACCACCACCACGGCAGGCCCGACAGCACCCGCGACCGAACCACCCCCGGCAGGCCCCGCCGTCACCGCGAACGCGCCGGGCACCGCCGGTGTGACTCCACCATCCCGCAGCGCCTCGCAGCCGCCGGCACGCGATCCGTTGCCCACACCTCACCGGTCTCGGGGCATCGACGTGCCGGGCGGCAGTTGGGTGGACATCGGCCTGGCTGTGGCGATCGCCGCAGCCGCCGCGCTGGTCTGGGCACACCGGCGTCGCCGCTACACCCCGCGCCCACCCTCGACCGCTACCCACGTCGAGGGCCCCGACACGACCCCGATGCCGACCGTGGTCACGCAGCTCCGCCGGCGGCTGCGCCGGGCCGCACCACGCATCACCACATCCGCCACCACCCGCCACCAACGGCACGACCTCCACTTGTCCCCAGACCCCATTGACGGGGACACCGGGCCGGACGCGGCCGCCCTCGACGGTGAAGACCACACCGACGGCGACCCGGTACCTGTGCCGCGTCCGGCGGTGCCGTCCTTGGCGCACCCGCTGGCCGAGGCCTGGCCGTCCGCAGGCCTCGGGCTCACCGGCCCGGGCGCCGACGCCGCTGCCCGCGGCTTCCTGACCGCCGCGCTCGCCGCCGGCGGCCTCGACGCCCCACACGAACGGACCCAGGTGGTGATGCCAGCGACAACCGTGACGACCCTCCTCGACACGGACACCGCGACCCTGCCCCACACCCCGCGCCTGACAGTCACCACCAGCGCCGAGGAGGCCCTCGACCTCATCGAAGCGCAGATCCTGCACCGCAGCCGCCTCGTCGACGCTCACGGCGCTGACACGGTGGCCGACCTGCGGACGCTCGATCCCGCGGGGGAGCCGCTGCCGCCGGTGCTGCTGCTGACCCACGCCGCCGCAGCCCGGCAGGACACCCGCATCGCCGCGCTGCTCACCCAAGGCACACGCCTGGACATCCACGGGGTGCTGCTCGGCGCATGGCCTGACGGTGACACCGTCGCCGTCGCCGCTGACGGCACCACAGCCCTCGCCGACGCCGCCGACGACCGAAACGACCGTCCCACCCCAGTGGAGCGTCTGGCCGTGCTCACCTCGGCCGACACCCTCGCTCTGCTCGGCGTCCTCGCCGAGTCCCACACCGGCCAACCACCGACACCCAACGACGCCGCGCCCCCGTCAGACGACCGACAACCGGCCACCGCGAACTCGACCGAGGCCGGCCGAGGCACCCTGACCGAGACCCCGGGACCAGCGGAAACGCTCACTCCGACGACTGCCAGCACGTCACCCGGCCCCGTCGAGGCCACCGGCCACAACCCCGTCGCCGCCCATCCCCACGCATCGGCCGGGTCGACCGGCATCATCGACACCCGGCCCCATCCGATCGCCGCTACGCGCGCCGTTGCCGATGCCGGTGGTCACGACACCCCACTCGCCGACGGACCGGAAACCGTGCCTTCCGACGTGAACGGCGAGCAGCAGCAGCGCCGCCGCGTGCAGGTATCGGTGCTCGGCCCGCCCAGCATCACCGACGCCGCGTCCCATCCGCCGCTGCGCGCCAAGGCCCTCGAGGTGCTCGTGTACCTGGCGGTCCATGACGGGGAAGCGACCGTGGACGCCATTCTGGATGACCTGCTGCCCGATGCCCCGACCAGCAAGGCACCTGGCCGGCTGTACACCTACGTGTCGAACCTCCGCGCCGTCATGCGGCACACGACAGGCCCTGGCGACTACCTCACCCATCCTCAGAACCGCTACACGCTCAACCCCGCCCTCGTCGACGTCGACCTGTGGCGGATGCGCGCGGCGATCCGCGCCGCCGAACGCGCCACCGACCCGCAAGCGCGGGTCGCCGCGTTACGGCGCGCCGTCGACACCTACCGAGGGCACCTCGCCGACGGCGTCGACTACGAGTGGATCGAGCCCTACCGCGAGGCCGTACGGCAGCAGGCCCTCGACACCTACCTCGCGCTCGCCGACGCCCTCGCTGACCATCCCGCCCACCAGTTGACTGTGCTCGACGAGGCGATCCGCCACAGTCCCTACACCGAGGAGCTCTACCAGCACGCCATGCGCGCCCGCGCCGCCCTCGGCCAGACAGACGCGATCCGCTCCCTGCGCCGAGCACTGACGCGGGCTCTCGCAGAGATCGACGCCGAACCCCACGAAGACACCCTCGCCCTGGCCCACGAGCTCATCGCCGCCCAGCAGCGCCCCCGGCCCCGCCCGCAGGCGCAGCCTCACTCCCGCGACGAGGACGGAGCGACTGCATGACCGACATCTCCACCTCGCCGTCCTCGCACCGTGACCATCCGAACGCGGCCAGCCGGGACCAGCTGGTCGGTCTACGGCCGCTGCGGTGGGCGGTGCGTGCCGTGCTCACCCTCGGTGTCGCCGCGTCGATCGCGGCGAACGTGCTGCACGCCCGACCGAACCTCATCAGCCAGCTGATCGCCGCCTGGCCGCCGCTGGCGCTGCTGCTCACCGTGGAACTGATCTCCAGGGTGCCCAGCCACCGCAGGTCCCTGGCCGCCCTGCGGCTGCTGGCCACCGCCGCGATCGCCGGCATCGCCGGCTGGGTCAGCTACTGGCACATGGTCGGTGTCGCCGCCCGCTACGGCGAGATCGACGCCGGCGCGTCCTACCTGCTGCCGATCTCCGTGGACGGCCTTGTCGTCGTGGCCAGCATCAGCCTCGTGGAGATCACCGGAAGGATCCGCGCCGGCACCGGCCGGCCCACGCCCACGCAGCAACCAGCGGCCCCTCAGGAGCGGCTAGGACACCACGCCCTGAGGGCCGGCGCCGACCGGACCACCAGGCGGCGAATGCCCCGCCTCGCCGAAACGGTCACCGAGACCAAACCAATGGCCACCTCTGCGTCGCCGGGCGCCGTGTCTACCCCGGTTCCATCACGAGGAAAGGCCGCGAGCACGCAAGGCGATGGGGCACCAGACCGCCCGGCTCAGCCCGACCGCGACGACGTCCGTGGCGATTCCGAGCCGTCCCGTCCTGCTGGCGATCGCGCCGGCGGGACGCCAACCCACGACGCGAAGACCCCAGCAACGATCCCCTCCGACCACGGAAACGCCGCCCAGGTCGCCGCGGCCACTCCGGCGGCCGTCGCGTACTGGTACCAGCGGGACCCGTCGATGCATCCCGCCCAGATCGCCGAGCGGATCGGCAGATCCGAGCGCACCGTGCGCCGGTACTGGCCGCCGGCGAAACTGCAGCGGGCCAACGCCCAGCACGACGGCCCGCAACCGACCGTCCCCGGGGCGTCTTAACCCTGACTGCCCTCGATCTTGGTAGAGACGCTTGATGTCTGTCCCCTACATGAGGAGGGTGCCGACGGGCCTGTGGAAGGCGTGCCAGTGAGCCCCAGGCAATATCCTGTCGATCTTGTCATGGGGGAGTCAGGCAGGTTCTGGTGGTGCGGGCGCGGTGGGGACTTGCTTAGGGGGTGTCTCAGTTGGTGATTTTTGCGAGTCGGCGGTGGCAGATGAGGATGGCGGCGAGGTCGGCGAAGGCTTGGAAGTGCTCGGCTTTGCGTTCGTAGCGTCGGGCGAGGCGGCGGTTGTTGGTGAACCAGGACAGGCACGACTCGACGATCCACCGGTGTCGGCCGAGTCGCTGGGAGGACTCGATGCCTTTGCGGGCGATGCGCACGGCGATGCCGCGGCGGCGGACCTCGGCCCGGATCGCCTTGTGGTCGTAGGCCTTGTCCGCGTGCAGCTTGCCCGGGCGGCGGCGGGGCCGGCCGCGACGGCCCCGCACCGGGGTGAGGGCATCCAGCAACGGGAACAGCAGCTGCGCGTCCGGGGTGTTCGCGGCGGAGATCAGCACCTGCAGCGGCACGCCCCGCCGGTCACACAAGACGTGGATCTTCGAGCCTGGTTTGCCGCGGTCGACCGGGTTTGGCCCGGTCAGGTCCCCCTTTTCAGCGCCCGGACACTGATCGAGTCGATCATCGCTCTGGACCAGTCGATCCCACCAGCGACGTTCAACCGGTGCAGCAGCGCGTGATGGATCTGTTCCCACAATCCGTACCGGGTCCACTCGCTGAACCGGCGGTGCACCGTCGGCCGGGACACCCCGAACAACGCAGCGGGCAGCTTCCGCCACGAGCAACCGGCCTGCACCATGTATCCGATCGCCGCCAGGACCGCCCGGTCGTCAGCCCGGCGCTTCCCACCACCCTGAGGCCGTTTCGCAGCAACCGGAATCAACGGCTGCGCGACCGCCCACAAGTCCTCCGGCGCCCAAGTCTGGATCATGTCCCCGACAACATCCGCCACAAATAGAAGATCATGCCCGAGGCCACAACCTCACCAACTGAGACACCCCCTTAGATCACCGGCATGACGGACTGGTCCCAGCTCAGGCATGCCTACGGCGTGGCAGATGACGTTCCGGGTCTGCTGGCGAGGGCTGAACCGGACCCGCGCAGCCCGGTCTGGGGCGAACTGTGGTCCCGGCTGTGCCATCAGGGCACGGTGTACCCGGCAAGCTTCCCGGCGTTGTCAGTCCTGACGGAGATCGCGGGCCGCTGGTCGCCCGCGCAGCGGACGATGCCGCTGGCGCTGGCGGCTGACATCGTGTCCAGCGTGGATCAGCCCTACGGTGATCTCGACCCGCACGTTACTTATCCGTACGAAATCGCTCGACTGAGAGCGCTGACCGAGGAAGCGCTCCGAAGTGCCGGTCCCGATGACGACCCCAGCACCTACGTCTATATGTTGCAGGCGCTGCTGGCGTTCGAGGGTGTCGAGGTCTGGGGCAGACACCTCGACGGGCTCAACGACGAGGAATACGAGGTGGCGTGCCTGCAATGCGATGAAGAGATCTTCGTCGCGTTCGGCCAGTACGGAACGTTTACCACGCTGGACAGCATGTACATGAACGACTCCGGCTCCAAGCGGCTGCCACTGCTGCCCGCTGATCCTGATGACTTGACGGGTGTTGGAAAACGCCTGCACGCTCGCGCGATCGCCGACGACCATCCTGACATCGCCGAGAAGCTGACTTACGTGTTTGGCCGAGCGGACTGCCTGGCCTGCGGCGAGCGCTTCGGTGTTGAAGAGGCCATTACCGCCAGATGGTCCGGCTAGATTCTGTCGATCGCCGTAGCCATATGATGGCGGCGATGAGAACCAGACAGGCGCGGTAGATGCTGGCGCGCTAGGCATAGCGGGTGTCCAGGTCACCCCAGGGTTCGGCTACGGCACCCTCTCCTACGCCTACGCGGTTCTCACCACGTACCTGGACTGGCTGTTTCTGTCGCAGGCGGAGACCGAGCGCCGCCGGTGCCCGAAACGACGGGTATCTACAGACGAGGCCGCCCAGCGGTGCACGACGAGCTCGCCGATCACGCGCTGGGACGCAGCGACTCATACGGTTGGCTGACCACCACGGCGGCGCCGATCGCGGACGACGGAGGTCGGGTGTCCGGCTACAGCCGGCCGATCAGCGGCTGTGTCCGCGGCTCGAAGCGGTACCCGTCGTCCCAGGGGAATCGGCCCTGCTGGTCCGGCCACACCATCTGCTGGAGGCGGACCTGGTCGCGGCCGTAGCGGCTGATCGCCAACCCGGGCATCAGTTCGTCTGTCGGCGGCCCGTCGATGATGATCGCGTCGTAGCCGGCGATGAGGTCGCTGAGGCGTTGTCCGTGGGTGAACCGTTCGGCGGTGTCGTAGACCCGGCGAGCCAGGTCGTTGAGCAGACTGTGGGCGACCTCGGGTGGCAGTCCGGCGGTGATCAGTTCGGGGTAGTCGTGGGCGGTGAGCCCGACGGTGTAGGCGAATGGGGCGGTGGTGACGGTGCCGTCGTCGGTGGGCAGGACGTACGTGACGGCCCAGCCGATGGTGTCGATGATCCGCTCTTGACGCCGGAGGACGTCGTTGATGTCACGCATGGTCGGTGTCTCCTAGGCATTCGGCGCTGGGGGTGGGGTCCGTGCCTGGGTGGGGTGGCTCGACGTCGACGAAGCCCCAGAGGTGTTCCATGACCTGGAGTTGCCAGGTGCGGTAGCGGTCGGCGAAGCCGCGGCAGAGCGCGGGCGGGACCGGGCTGCCGGCGTAGGGCAGCGTCGAGTGGCAGATGATGTATCCCGCGTCGCCGCGCGCCTCGCGCACCATCTGCTGGAGCCGGCCGGGGGTGAGGTGCATCGGGTTGCCGGGCTTGAAGATGCAGGTGGCGCACTCGCGGGCGAGCCGGCGGGTCTTGCGCAGTTCCGGGTCGCCGACGCTGAGTCGGGGTGACCGGTCGACGTCCGGTTCGTCGGCGGCGTCGAACATGTTGTCCATCGTCATGTCCTTGTCATGTGCGGCACGGGCCCGCATCCCTAGGCGTTGGATGCGGGCTCGATGAGTCCGGGTAAACGGAGTTCTTGGGTGCCGGTGTGGCGTGGCCAGAGCTCAGCCAGCCAGGTCAGCACCGTGTCGACGTCGGCGCGGCGCAGCCCGTCGTACGGGTCGACCGGGTGAAGCAGGGTGGGTGCGCCGTCGGCGGTGCGCTGGCCGGCGGTGGTGGGGTCCTTGCCGCCGAACTCGTCGTCGAGGACGGCGAGTGGCCGCCGCGCGATCCACGCGTACAGGGGGCTGAGTTTGGTCTGGTGGCCGAAGCGGACCCCGCCGGCGTGGACGGGGACGTGCGGCCAGGTGGTCGGCAGGCCCAGCCGTGGTGCGATCCATGCGGCGGCGAGGTGGTTCCAGCTGGTGCACCAGACCGGTTGGGCGTGTTCGGCGAGTTCTCGCAGCCAGGGCCCGTGGTCGGGTTTCAGCCAGACGGTGCCGGTGACGTGCCGGCAGTCGGGGGCGGGCCCGTTGTAGCGGTGCGGCCGGTAGCCGAGTGTTTCGGCGTGGGCGGGGTTGGCGGGGTTGAGGACGCCGTCGACGTCGATGGCCACGACGGGGGAGGAAGTGGGGTGCGCGGGTGGTCGGGTGGTGGTCACGGCTGGGCCTGCTCGCTGAGGATCGGGTGCAGGGGCACGGTGAGCCGGTCGGCGGTGCGGCCGGGCCGGTCGGCGGGTTGCCACGTGTCGGCGGCGGCGTGGGTGGGGAAGGGGCCGATGGCGGCGAGCCTGCCGTCGGTGCGGTCGAGCAGCACGAGAACGGCGGTGCGGGCGTCGTCGAGCGCTGGCCGGAGAATGTGGGCGAGGTCGGGCGGGAGGTCGACCCAGCCGGTGGCGGGTAGATCCGTGACGGCGGGGTCGTGCAGCGGCACGGGCCTGGTCACGGCGAGGGTGGTGCTGTCGAGCGCGAGCGTGGCGGCGTGGGAGTGGGCTGCGTCGGCGCCGCTGGTGGGGCCGTGGGCGTCGAGGTCGCCGCTGGTGTGGACGGCGATCAGCGCGTGCGGGTCGCGGATCTCCAGGGAGTCGAGGACGGCGAGGGTGATGGTGTCGCCGGTGCGCATGTCGCGCAGGGTGAGCAGGACCGGCCGTCCGTCCGGGTCACGGTTCCAGGTGATGGCGTAGAAGTGTTCGCTGGTGACGTCGTGCAGGCGCCGCCAGGCGCGGTTGTCGGTGTCGAAGGGGTGTTCGTCGTCGGTGCCGTAACGCATGAGGAACTCCTTGTCGGGCAGCGTCGTAGTCGCGCCCCGGGATCTGGATCGGTCGGGGCGCGATGCATGCACGCTTCGATGGCGAGGGATGGTCAAGTCGCCGGGGGCGGCAGCGATGCCGTTCGGCATCGGGCCCTCCGCGAGATGCGAGTGGGGCCGCCTGTGGCAGCCCCGCGTTCCAGGCCCGGTATGTCGCGGGGGCGCGGTGCGCGGCGCTGCCCGGCAGCGGCCCGGGCAGCGCCGCGGCGCGGGGTGGGACTGGTCGGCTGCCGGCCGGGGTTCAGGCCTGGGTGAGGGCGGTGACGGCGGCGTCGGCGATCGCCGCGATGGCCTCGGTCGGGTCGGTGACGGTCAGGGTGGTGGCGTGGGTGAAGGTGTGCCCCCAGATCTGGTCCGGGTCGGCCGGTTCGCCGTCGGTGGGCGGGTCGGCGGGGTGGAGCCACAGCACGGCGCAGCCGGCGCGGTGCAGGGTGGTGACGAGTTGCTGGCCGGCGGGGATGTCGTCGAGGTAGCCGTCGGAGACGACGGCGAGCATCCGCAGGGCGCGGCCGTGGCGCAGGTCGAGGAGCTGGTCGGCGACCTTGACCGCTTCCGGGAAGGTGGCGGTTGCCAGCTCGGTGCGCATGTGCAGCACCTGCCTCGGGTAGGTGCGTGGGGGCACTAGGACGGTGGTGCGGTCACCGAACCCGATGGTGGTGGTCGTCGCCTGCGCGCGGCGTGCCGCGTTGGCGAAGATCCACGCGGCCGACGACATCGCCTGCGTGTAGCGGGCCATCGACCCGGACAGGTCGACCAGGACAGCCAGGTGCAGGCGGGGCTTCTCCGGAGGCAGCTGGGCGCGTTGCTGCCACGGGGCGGCGGTCGGCATCTGCCCGGCGGCGGTTTGCGCGTCGGCGGTGATGGCGTGGCGGGTCCGCAGCCGACCGGGTGGGATCGGCGAGGGGCGCCGGCCGGGTTCGGGGTGGCGGGTGCGGGCCTGCCGCAGCCGGTTGGCGAGGTCGCGGGCCGCGCGGTGTTCCTGCTCGGTCGGGTCGGTTCGGTCCCACTCGGTGGGTGGGCTGTGCCGGTGGGCGAGCAGCGCCGTCGCGTACTCGGCCGGGGTGACGCCGGCGGCGACGGCGAGGTAGTCGACGAGGGCCGCGGCGAGGCGGCCGGGAAACAAGCCCGGGTCCGGTACGGGGGTGTCGTACTGCTGGTCGGGGTCGATGCCGAGGACCTGACACCACCGGCGGGCCAGGCAGATCATGGTGTCGGCGTCGGTGTCGTCGCAGGTGTGGGCCTCCCGCCAGATGTCGCGTAGCTGCCGCAGGCGTTTGCGTCCGAGGACGCCTGTGACGGCGGCGCGAACGGGGCGGACGTCTTTGCTGGTGACGATGCGGGCGTCGACGCGGGCCAGGAGCAGCGCGGCGAGTTGTCCGGCGTGCCACGCGTCGTCGATGGCCGCGTCGTCGGGGCGCAGGAGGGTTGTCACGACGTGGCGCAGCCAGCGGCGGTCGCCGCGGCGGCGGGCGCGTTGGCGTCCTTCGGCCCGGGATTCCTCGAGTAGGTCAGCCACGGTGGCGAGGATCGGCGGGGTGCCGGGCGGGGTGGTCCAGCGGCTGTGCACGGCGTGCGCGGCGCCGTGCACGAGCAGCCCGTAGCCGGTGGGCACGAGCCGCTTGTGCCGGGCCTTGGCCGGGTCGGTGACGTCGGGGCTGTCGGCGATGTAGGTGGCGTCGACCTCGATCCGGTTGAGGGCGGGGTAGAAGCACTCGGGTGCGTCCCCGGCGGCGCCGGGCGCGACGAGGACGGTGAGGTCGGTACGGCCGGTCAGCAGCGGAACGTGCTGGGTCCACGCCTGCGACCAGGCCCGCCAGTCGGCGGCGCCGGCCGGCGGCGGCGGTGTGCCGGGGCGCAGGTGGGTGTGCGGGTGGGACACGAACGGGGCTCCTTCCAGAAAAGGGGGCGGTTAGCGCTTGCCGAGGGCGAGCGCGGTGATGGGCGTGCCGGTGTGCCGGGACAGGGCGGCGGTGACGTCGTCGCGGGCGTCCTGCGGGGCGATGCCGGCCAGGTTCGCCAGGGCGGCGCTCATACCCAGTTGGTCGCGGACTGTGACGAAGCCGAGCAGTTCGCGTAGCTGGGGCGCCCATACGGTCGTGCCGGCGGCGAGGTCGGCGTTGAGGTCGATCGCGGCGGCCACGACCGGCTTGGGGACGCCGAGTTGGCGGGCGAGGTCCCAGTCGGTGGTGACGTGCAGGTGGACGGTGAACCGGGAGGCCAGGGCCTCGGTGAGGACCGCGCCGTGCACGCCCGGGTTGTGGCCGGCGACGATGTAGAACCCGTCGACGGCCTGCACGGTTTCGTTGCCGTGCGCGGGGATGGTGACGGTGCCGCGGCCGTCCATGGCCGGGTACAGGACTGCCAGGACGCGGGGCGGGATGAGGGTGGCGTCGTCGACCAGCAGCACCCGCCCCTGGCGCATCGCGGTGACGAGGGGTCCGTGGACGAACTCGTAGCCGCCGCCGGGGACCGGGTTGTAGGAGCCGAGGAAGTCGTCGACGACGGTGTCGCCGGTGCCGGCGACGGTCAGCAGGTCGGGGAACGCCGCCTCGACCATCGCGGTCTTGCCGGTGCCGGGCGGCCCGTACAGCAGCACCGGCACCTGCTGGGTGCGCAGCCGGCGCAGTTCCTCGACGTCCCAGCCTTTGCCGAGCCGCCGCGGGTGATAAAGCGTCCCGTTCGGCCGCGGCACCGGCGCGGGCCGGGACTGCCGGCCACCACCACCACCACTGCTGCCGCTGGAGCGGGTGCGGGGCGCGGCGGGCGGGAGGGCGCCGGCGGCGTCGATGCCGGCCTGGGTGATCTGGAACCGGTGTGGGTTGCGGTGGTGGGTGGCGTGCCCGGCGGCGGCCATCTTCTTCAGCGCCTCGAACACCGCCCCGGACGACGGTGCGCCGATCGCCCGGGTGATCTCACCTACCTTGAGAATCTGGTCGGGGTAGTCGGCCAGGTGCAGGGCGACCTTGCGGTAGAGGTAGCCGGACCGGCCGGAGCCCGCCCCGGTGGCGGGAGTGCCGGCGCCGCTGGCCGGGGCCGGGTCGTTCTGCGGTGAACCGGCCGGTGGGTGTGGTGTCGTCATGGGATTGCCTCGATTCGGGGTCGGGCCCGCGCACCCGCCTCCGGGTGCGCGGGCGGTGGGTACCGCACAGCGGAGACGGGCGGGGCCAACCACGCCGGCCCGCGCGGGGCCGGGCAGGTGGGCGACCACACCCCTGGTGCTGAAGGGTTACGGCGACACGTCAGATCGCCGCTGGTACGTGCTGGTCGGTGTCGAGGCCGCGCGGGCGGTGTCGGCGCCGACGATGGAACCTCCGCCAGGCCAACCGATCAAGTCGAATGGGTGCGCGGGTGCGGGAGCGCCGGCTGACTACGTGTGCACCGTGGCAGCGGGAGGTGGTGCTGGCGGCGGGGTTGTGGTCAGTCGGCGCAGCCCCGTTCGCAGCCCTGCGGATCGCACTGCTGTCCCTCGGCCATCCGGGCCAGAGCCAGCCCGTCGTCGCCGTCGAGATCATCGTGGAACGGCCAGCCGAACCCGTCGGTGAACGCCTTGACCTTGGGCGCCCCGTACATCGGGTAGCTGGCGTGCTCCATCGCCGCCACGACGTCGTCGCGGCCGAGGAGCCGGGCGAGTTCTCTCAGCTTGTCCACCGACCGGCTCGCCGAGTTGCCGCGGTGGTCGAGGATCTTCCCGATAGCGAATCGCAGGTAGTCCCGGGCATGGGTCTCGTGGTCGACCCGCTGGGTCCACTCGCCCGGGTGTCGAGGGGCGATGACCTGGCGGGCGTGGTCCAGGTCGAGTGCCTCAACGAGCATTTCCTCTCGGAAGCCGAAGATGTCCCCGCGGTTGGCGCGCAGCGCCCAGACCCGGGTGACGATCTCTTCTTGGGCGCGGATGGTCACTTGTTTCCTTCCTGTCGGCCCACCCGTCGAGGTAGGGCATCGGTGGGTATGCCGGCCTATGCGTTGTCGGTGTCGGGCAGGTCGCCGACGATCCGGTCGCAGACGTACGGATCGACGGCCTCCCAGCACCAGCTGCGGCCCATCACCACGTACCGGCCATCACCGTCCGCGGTGATGCGATCGATGGCGTCCGGGTCGCCGGACAGGGCACGCTGGTCGGCGACGAGGACGTCGCCGTCGAAGGACAGACCGGCCAGCGCTTCGTCGACCTGCCGGTCCAGGTCGTCGGCCGGCACGCCCTGCTCGCGCAGGCTGTCGCGGTACCGGCCGCGGTGGCGCTGCTGGTCGGCGACGATCGCCTCCGCCACGTCGCGGGTGCAGGAGAACACCGCCCACCCGTTCCAGTAATCGATCAGTGTTCCGACGAACCCGACCTCGACCCGGTCGTCGCCGTCGGGCCCGGTGGTGCGCGCCCAGTCGCCGGCGAACACACCGACACCGCCGATCCGGACCCGGTCGGGGTGCAGGTGGGACACATCCGTGCCGGTGGGGCTGGCCGCGAGATGACACAGTTCCGCGACGCGGTCGGTGACGGCGGTGTCGTAGGCGTCGCGGTAGACGGCCATCGCCTCGTCGCGCTGCGGGATGCGCAGCCCGAACCAGCCCGCGCTGTCGCCGGTGGCGTCGGCGAACAGCTCCCACCCGGCGACGTCGACCGACTCTCCCACCGAGGAGAAGCGGGGCAGGGCGTCGAGGATGGCAGGATCGCCGTCGTGGATGCCGACCAGGATCCGGCGCGCGGCCAGGCGGCTGTCACCGCCGGTCCGGGCGCCGATGGTGTCCTGCGCCCACCATTCGGCGGCGGTGCGTCCGGCCTCGGCGCCGGCGGCGCGCATCCGTTGCAGCGCGGCGGCCCATCCGGTGGCCTCCGCAACCGGGTCACCGGTCGGCGGCGGCGGGGTGGTGGTGACCGGTGCGATGCGGTCGCCGGCGTCGAGGCACATCGCCAGCGTCGAGCCGCTGTCCCAGGTGACCTCCACGACGTTGTGCCGCTGGTCGTGGCGGCGGACAGTGCCGGTGTCGCCGGGCCGCAGCAGGGTGTACGGGTCGTCGGTGTGGACCAGGGCGACACGCTGCCCGGCCTCGTAGCTGGTCATGGCGGTCTCCGATCGGTCGACGGGGCCGGTGGAAGGGCCGCCGTCGTCGGTGGCCGCTGACGGCGGGCGGTCGGTGCTCATCGGGTCTCGCCCGCCGTATCGCCCGCCGTGGGTTTCTGCGGTGGCCAGGGCTTGCGGGTGACGTGATCGCCGAACATCGGGTCGCTGGCGACCGAGGAACCGCAGCGGGCGCAACTGGTGACGGTGTCGTAGCCGTAGCCGGCCATGGACGGCACCTCGACGTGGTCGATCTCGTCGACCGCGCCGCAGACGGTGCACACCGTCATCTCCGGACCGCCCCCGTCGTCGGCGGTCGCGGTGACGAACAGGTCCTCGACCGGGTCGAGGTGATGCGCGCTGTGCCGCAGCCAGCGGCCGTGGATCGTCGCCTCGTACACCACCAGCCGCCGCTGGTCGAGGTGCAGCAGATACAGCCACTCCAGGGCCCCGCCGACGTCCTCGCGCAGCGCGCCCCGCCGAACGGTGGCGTCCTGAGCGACGACCGGGTAGCCCAGGCCGGGCACGGGCGGCTGCCGGTCCCAGCGCCGGGGCTTGGGGTTGACGGCGAGGGACCACCAGTCGTGGGCCAGCAGCGCGGCGGCCATAGCGTTGGCGTTACGGCTGAATGTGTCGGTCCAGATCCGGCGCAGCAGCGGCACCAGAACCTCCGGACTCTCACCGAACTGGATCAAACGGGCGGTGTAGCTGCCGCGGAACGCGGCGACACCGATGAGCGTGGGTGTGCTCACGGCCTTGTCCTCCTCAAGGGATGTGCGGATGGGTGGGTTGCGGCGGTCGTCCCCAGGCGGGCCGACCGCCGGAGCTGGGGGTGGATCACGGAGCCGCCGCCGGCATCCGCGATCGGGACTACTGATTCAGGGGCGCGCCGACGGACGCCATGAAGGCGACCGGGTCGACGGCCGTGCCGGAGGTGTGATCACCGAGGTGCACCTCGAAGTGCAGGTGCGGTCCGGACGAGTGGCCCGAGCTGCCGGCGACGCCGATAACGTCACCGGCCGCGACCCGTTGACCCTCGGCGACGGAGGGGCGGGTGAGCATGTGGCAGTAGCGGGTGATCACCCCACCGGGGTGGTTGATGTCGACGTACCAGCCGCAGCCGCGGGTCAGAGCGGGATCGCCGTCGCGGTCACAGCCCCAGTCCCGGCCAGTGCGAACGTCAACGGCGTTGCACCGCACGACGGAGACGGTGCCGGCGGACGCGGCGTGAATCGGGGTGCCCTTGCCCACGATCAGGTCGACGCCGTCGTGCCCGGGACGGCCCGAGGTGCGGAAACCGGAGCCGACATCCCCCTGCACCGGCTGGGCCCAGCCCTGCGCGCTGACCGCCACGCCGCAGGCGGCCGGGCCGGCGCTGGCCCCGGTCAGGGCGGCGACGATCCTGGCGGCGTCGGGTTCCCACCTGGCGTAGGCGTCCGGGTAGGCCGACCGCTGCACCCGTTGGGCGGCCTCGGTCAGTGGCATCGCCTGCCAGCCGTCGACGGCCTGCAACTTCTGGTAGAACTTCGTCGTCGCGTACCGCGGGTCGTGCAGTTGCTCGGGGGTACCCCAGCCCTGGGAGGGGCGCTGTTGGAACAGGCCGACCGAGTCGCGGTCCCCACCACGGATGTTGATCAGGGAGGACTCCTGCATCGCGGTGGCCACGGCGATGACCCAGCCGCGGGGCGGGACGCCGAGGCCCATGCCGACGGTGGTGATGGTGGCGGCGTTGCCAACCTGCTCGGCGTTCCAGTCACCGATCGGACCGATCCCACCCAAAGCAGGGCTGCGCGCGGCCGACGAAGCGGTGGGCGTGACGCTGGTAGCCGGCCCGCACGCGCCCGCCCCGCCGCCGAAGATCAAGGTGGTGGCCAGCCCGGAGCACAGCAGCAGGACGCCGGTGACCGCGAGGGCGATCCCGGACAGCATGCGGGTGGTCATGACTGGACTCCTTCGAGGCAGGGCCGGCAGCGGGCCGGCGGGTCGCGAGGACGGTGAAGGCCACGCGGGCCTGTGGAGCGGCGGCGCGCGGCCTTCGGGCAGGTGCAGGAGTCAGCGGGCGAGGACGGCCACCTTCTCGCCGTGCAGCAAGGGCGCCCCGTCAGGGCCTTTGATGTGGGCGTTGATCCAGATGCGGTAGGGGTGGCCGTCGCGGTCGATGAGGCGTCGCCAGTGGCCGCGGACGACGAACCGCACCCGGTAGTGCCACTTGGGCTCGCCGTCGGGCGGTTCGGCGAGAGGGCTGGTGCGGCGCAGCATGACCACACGGGTGTCATGGCGGATGCTGGCCCGCACAGCACGGCGGCGCGCAGCGCGGTCCAAGGGGGCGGCGGCGACGGTCGCGAGGGGTTGGGCCTGGATACGCCAGAAGGCATAGGCGACAGCGGCGCAGGCCCGCATCGCGGTCGTGGTCTCGTCAATACAGAACCGGCCGTCGGGCGCCGGTTCCCAGTCGCGGTCGTCCCCGTCGAGGACCGGCAGGTCGGGGCGGGGGTCAACGGGCCGGCCGATGGGCATCTCGGTGAAGTCGGTCAGCACATAGGGGCCGAACTGGCGGGCGAGGTCGGGCCGGTCAGCGAGCTGCACACGACGGCGCACCGCCGCCGGGTCGTGCGCGTCGTGGTGGTCGGCCCAGCCGGCGATGGCCCAGAAGGACCGGCCGCTGCTGGTGTTGGTGGTGCGGGCCCAGGTGATCGCCCCGATCGAGGACACCTCACCGCTGACGCCGCGGTGGTAGATCGGTTCGGGAAGGAACAGCACCCCGCCGTCGTCGGGGGCGACGTCGGCGGGAAGCACCTCGCCGGTCAGGTCGAGGGCCGCCGCGGCGGCGGCGATGATCGCGGTCATCGCGGGGGCGATGACGTACGGCTCGCCGAATCGCCACGGGTTGGCGGTGATGGCACGGACCGCGGTGAGGACCTTCGCCATGCCCCCGGAACTGGGGCTGGGGTGGTCGGCGAGACGGCTGCCGAAGAACGCCTGCAGGTACTGCGCCGCGAGCGGACTGCGGTGATAGTCGACCATGCGGGCGCGCAGGTCCACGGCGGTGCGGGCGTAGCCGGCGAGTGTGTCGTTCGGTAGGAAGTTCACGGTTTGCCTCCAGGGTGCGTGCTCAGGCGGCCGACGCCGCCACTGGTGGGCGCCGGTCCAGCCGGGATTCCGGCGGCACCGCGCCCGGTACGAGTGCGGGCCGCATCACAGGTGTCGGCGGATGGGCCGGGGTGAACCAGCCGGTCAAGCGACGCGGCATGGCGGGAACCGCGGCGCGCCCGCGTGCGATCGCGGCCGGACCCGGCGAAGGCCGCGGGGCGACGGTGGCGGCGCGGCGGGCGCGTTGTTCGGCGCGCCGGGCGGTGCGCAGCGCCCAGCAAGGACCCTGCTGTCCGCGGCACTGCAGGTTCGTGCAGGCACCGTCGGGTCCCGGGTGGTGGGCGGCGGCGACGTCGACCGCGAGCGCCCACAGAAGCCTGTCGGTGACGTCCACCGGTAGCGCGGTGCGGTCGCTGGGACGCCGGCTGCGGTCCTCGGGGTGTGCGGGGTGTGCCATGGCGGATGGCCCTTCGGTCGACGGATCTCGGGCATGCACGGTCGCCGCCCGACACGCGCCAGGGCCCTGGGAAATGCTGACGTCCGGACGACAGACGACGACCAGCGCTGATCGACGCTCATCTCTTGATCGAGGTCAAGTCGTGCTGGACGGGGTGAGAGGTCACCGGCCCTCACAGCAGCGAGGGGTCACCGCCCACTTCCTCGACCTGCGCGACGCGGGCGACAAGCCGGGCCCGGTCGAGCAGCGCCCGCCACCGGTGGTCTGCGCGCAATCACGGCGCACGTGGGTGGGGTCGACGGTGGTGAGCAGCGGCCGGGAGACGGCTGGCCGTTGCTGTCGCCGAGCGGGTCGATGAAGGCGCGATGGATGCCGTCGTCGGGCGTCATCGGTGTTGGCGGTTGAGTTCCGGAGCACAACCGGATACGCCGGACGTGCAGCGGTCGAGGCGCGAAGCCTTGCCGGCGGTGGCGACGGCCGACCACCGGCCCAGGTTTGCTACTCGCTGGGAACCGGCCGCTGTGGGCCGGTGACCGGAACGTGCATGAACGTGCGGCTAGAGCTGTAAATGCTGTGAACAAGGGCCATTGCCACGACCGCCTACACGAGGCGGTGCCGCAGCCCACATCGCCCCTCGTTGGTGCATCATGCTGTCTCATGTTCGTGGATCAGCGGCGTTTTCCCTTCCTGGCCGATCTTCGGGCACAGTGGGAGGTCATCCGGGACGAGTGCCTTGCTCTGCCTCGGGAGACCTATCAGCCATGGGTGCAACGCGAGATGTACGGCCAGGGCTGGAGCGTGTACGGCCTCGTCGCCTTCGGGAAACGGATCGAGGAAGCGCTCGACGCGTGCCCGCACACCGCCTCCGCGTTGACGAAGGTCCCTCACCTGACGACCGCTGGGTTTTCTCGAATGGCTCCTGGTACCCACATCAAGCCCCACCAGGGATGGGTGACGACCGTCTACCGCGCCCACCTCGGGCTGGTCGTGCCAGAGGACTGCGCGCTGCGCGTGGGCGACGAGACCCGGCAATGGAGCGAGGGCGAGAGCCTCGTCTTCGACGACACCGTCACGCACGAGGCGTGGAACTACGGCTCCAGCGACCGCATCGTGCTTCTGTTCGACTTCGCCCGTCCCGGCTACGAGGACATGCCGCAAGACGAATTGCCGGCTTCGGTGGCAGGCTTCGTGCGGCGCGGCGGATGAGCGAGACAGGCCGGCCCAGCTCCGCGGCCCTGCTTCATCCTGCCGGTTCGAGGAACTCGACCGCATACCAGGCCACTGCAACACCTGAGGACGTCACGCTACGCGCAGCGCCCTACGCGGTAGACCCAGATGCCGTGTCGTTGGCTGCCCGGACCAGGACTACCTTGCCCCGATGACGTTCAACTTCGGGATCCCCGGCTACCAGCCAGACTGGCGCCACGGAATATCCGACATCGCCAGCCGTCACGCCCAGCGACTACGGGGCCTCGTGGGCCGCAGGCTGACGTCCACCTGGGTGGTCTGGGATGACGACGACGATTCGTGGTTCGCCGACTGCCCGATGGTGCTCGACTTCGATGAGGAACGCCTGGAGATCAACCATCAGAAGTTCGACGACATCTCGATCACCTGGTGCACGATCGACGTGACCCGGGCGCCGGTATGGCCGACATCGGATGGCTTTCGCCTGCGGTGGCGCGACGATGCTCCCGCGTCGTTGGCTGCTCGACACGGGCAGCGCCTGGCGGAGGTGGAGCTCCTGGAGTACGTCGGGGGCGACATGGCGGACGGCAGCGTGGCCCTGGGTCTGCGATTCGCCGATGACTGGCTGACGATTTACAACGCCCTGGACGAGAACGGGATCGAGGTCGGCGAGATCTCCCCGCAGTACCGCCGACACCGTCTGAGCTGAGCGCGACTCCGAAATCGACGGCAAGGTGGTCAGGGGCATAAGCGTGCGAGTTCATGACACGGGTTGAAGCTGAACGAGGACCATCCAGGTGTCACCATCGGCGCGATACGTCGCACGGACCCGGTATTCGCCCGGGCAGAGATCGATCACGAGGTGGTTGTCGGGCTCCAACTCCGCCCCCGGCCACGCCGAATCGAACATCACAACTGGCCCGTCCACCACCCAACGGACATTGTTATCTGCGTCCCAATCCACGCCATCACGTACCGCTCGGCGGGCAGCGCTCACCAGATCGTCTTCCTCGTACGCCGCTGCCCACCGCAGGAACAGCCGTTCCGAGGACAGGTACGTCGTCATTGCCGGCTCGTCGCCCAGAACAAGCGCCTGCCGCTGACCGATGGCGACCACGCCGACGTAACCGTCGATCGCGCACGCCCGGCCGTAGTCCCCCCAGCTCTCCACGGGTCCATCCGTGCTATCAGCGCCGCTCCACAGTGACAGCGCCGATTGCGGGGCGACGAGCAGCGGCCCGCCAGCCGACGAAACCCACGTGTACTGCAATGACCTACCTCCCGTCGTGATCTTGCCAGGCAACGTCGATACACGAGTGCCCGCCGAGACGCGGCAGAACGCTGTCCTCGCGCACGTCGTCGGCGGGCGACCCCCTTCGGTGTCCGTTAGCGGTTAGCGGCGACGCAGGTCCCGCGGGCGGGAACCCGGCGGGGGACCGGTGCGGCTGTTGATGGCGGTGGCGCCATGGACTCCGGCACCGGATTGTTTGGCCTGATACATCGCGGTGTCGGCCTGGTGCAGCAGGGCCCGCGGGCTGACGCCGAGGGCGGCGCTGGTATGCCCGACGCTGGCGCGCAGAGTCAGCGTGTGCGCGCCGAGGTCGACGGAATGGCGGCCGACCGCCCGCCAGGCGGCGCGCGCGGCGGCGGCAACGTCGTCGGGGCCGCCGTCGACCAGCAGGGCGAACTCATCGCCGGACAGGCGCGCGGCGAGGCGCACCGGCCCTCGCAGGGCGGCCAGCCGCCGGCCGACCTCGGTGAGGACCTCGTTGCCGGCCTCGTGGCCGAAGGTGTCGTTGACGGCTTTGAAGCCGTCGAGGTCGAGCAGGACGAGCCCGAACGGGGCATCGGCGCGTGTGGCGCGGGTGAGGGCGGCGAGCAGGGCCCGCCGATTCGGTAGGCCGGTGGTGTCGTCGTGGCCGGCGGCGTAGCGGGCGCGGGCCAGCGCCTGCTGCTGGCGCCACAGCAGCGCTGCGGCGAGGGCGAGACCGGCGAGGACTCCACCGGCGGCGGTGACGATCGAGGTCAGGATGGGAGACACTTCGGACGCTCCTTTCTATGGAAGGAGCACCGGAGGCGGGCGTGGTTCCGGGAAGTTCGACGCCCGCCCCCGGGCTACCGGCAGGGCGGGATCGTTCAGACGGTCGGGTCGGCGAGGGCGAACGTGGCGGGTTTCTCGGCGACCAGGACCGCTCGCCCGGTTCCGACGAGCTTCACGGCGGCGTTGTGGACCGCGCCCGCGCTGGCCTTCTTCGCGCCGGTTCCCTCGTTGGCCCGGTCGACCAGCCTGCACAGCTCACTGACCTTGTACTGCCGGCCGGGGTTGGCCTCGAGGACGTCGAGAATCGCGCCGCGCAGGGAGCCCGACGCCCGCCGGGTAGGGGTTTGTGCCGCCTCGCCCGTCGTTTGCGTGGTCGGCGGTGCGGCCGGTGCTTCCGTGAAGGGTTCACCCGTGGTGCTGTCGGTGGCCGTGCCAGCAGGCAGACCATCCGGTGTGGCCGGTTCGGCGTCCGCATCGTTCGCTGCGGACGTCGCTCCGATGGCCTGGCCGATGCTGTCGGCCGCGATTGACACCTCGAGCTCGGCAGTCGAGCGGGCGTTGTCGTCGCCGTGCTCGGTGTCGGTGCCCTCGGCCTCAGCGGCCGCCTCGGCTACCGCGTCGGCATCACCAGGAGCCGGCGATGCCGATTCCTGGAGGGCGTTCGGCTGCCCGCCGGCGGCAACCTCAACGGCTGGCCGATCGTCGCCGTCTTTGTCGTCAGCCTCCCCAGTGCCCTGCCTGTCGCCGCCGATCGGACCGTGACCGGCGGAGGTACCGGGTGTGTCGGTGTCGCGGGTAGCGGGCTCCGCTGCGGGCTCACCGTGTCCGCCCTGTTCGGTATGCGCGCGGCCGGCGTCGGTCAGCCGCCACAGGGTGGGTCCGGTGTCGCTTCGAGTGGGCTCGGCCAGTCCCGCGCTTGCCAGGGTGCGCAGTTTCGGGGTGGTGGTGGAGTAGCCGAGGCCGGCGTCGGTGGCGATGGCAGCGGCGGTGGCCTCGCCGAGCCGGTGCAGCGCGGCGAGGACCTTCTCGACGCTGGGTGCCAGTGGCGCTGGTGCGGCCGTGTCGGTGGTCGTGCTGGTGGGGGTGCTGGTCATGGGCGCGTGGCCCCCTTTCTCCTGCCCTCGGCAGGGGTTGGTGAGTGAGGCGTGCACTGATGCACGCTTCGGATCGGGTTTTGATCAAGTCGTCTGCCCGGGATGCGGGACTCTGCGAGGCGCGTCCAGGTGTGCCGCCCGGTGATCGCCCGCCGGACGGCACGGTAGGGACCGGGGTCAGTGGGCGGCGTGGTAGGCGTCGCGCACCGCGGCGGGGATGACGCCGCCGGTTCGTGGCTGGGGCAGGTTCAGCTCCTGCCAGTTCACGGTCCACCACCAGGTGCGGATCTCCTGGCTCTGGGTGCGGCCGGTCGCGGTGTCGTCCTGCCGCCGTGGTGGCCGGGGCTGTTTCGGCAGGCGCCGTCCGGCCGTGATGAACGGGCCGAACGCCGCGGCCATCCGGTCGAAGTTGCCGGCGGACAGGTCGATCTCGTAGGTGACGCCGTTGAAGGCGAACTGGTAGGTGGCGACGTCGTCGGTGGAGCCGTCGAGGTCGTCGATGAGGATCGCGGTGGTCTTGGTGGCCACGAGGGCCACCTCCTTTCCTCTCGGGTGGGTTACTAGGCGGGCTGGTGGGTGCCGAGGCCGAGCTGGTGGCCGATGACGGGCCCGCGGTGCACAGCGGCGACGGCGGCGGGCAGGTGTCGGCGTTGCCAGCCGTGCAGGGCGGCGGTGAGGTCAGCTCGGTACTTGCGGTGCTGAGTGAGGGCGGCAGCGAGGCCGGCAGCTTGTTCGATGCCGTTGTTGGCGCCGCGCGCGGTGTGCGGGCGGACGGGGGCGAGGGCGTCGCCGAGCAGAACGGCGTGACCGGCGCCGACGGGCCAGACCATGCGCTGCGGTGGGGTGATGTCGAGGACCGGTACCGCCATCCGGGTGGTGGTGGCGTGCACGACGGCGGCGTGGTCGGCCGGGAGGAGCAGGTCGGCGTGGGTGTCGACGTGGGCGCGGGCGGCGGGGCTGACGTGCCGGGGCAGGGCAAAGACCCGGCGGGTGGGGTCGGCGCCGAACCGCTGCGCGTACTCGGCGCGGGTGCAGTCGAGGTAGAAGGTCCAGTCGCAGCCGCCGGGTACCGGGGCGAGGTTGAACTGCACGCCCGGGCAGGGCTGCAACCGCAGGAAATCCCGCAGCCCGGGCTCGGGGGCGATGTCGGCGATGCCGCGGTGAGCGACGTAGCCCGCGTACCGCAGGGCCCGCTCGGGATCCAGCAGCCGGCGGCCGGTGGAGGACCGGCCGTCGGCGAACACGACCAGGTCGGCGGCCGCGGTGTGGCCGTCGCGGAACCGCAGCACCGGCCGACCGGCCTGCTCGGCCAGGGCGGTGACCGTCATACCGGTGTGCAGGACACCGGCGGGCAGGCGGCGGATCAGCGCCTGGTGCAGCAGCGTCCAGGTGGTGTTCCGCCCCGGATAGGTACGCCGGATCGTCTCGGCCGGCTGGCGGTCGCGGACGGTCATTTGAACGATGGCCTCGGAGTCGTGGGCCACGAACTCGTGCTGGCCGATGTCGAGGCGGTCGAGCACGTCGAGGGCGGGGTGTTCCAGGCCGATGAGGCCGCCGCCCAGCGGCGCGGACGCCGGCGCGGCCTCGAAGACGGTGACGTCGTCGAATCCGGCGTGCAGCAACAGCAGCGCGGTGACCGGGCCGGTGATACTGCCGCCAATGACGGCGATGCTGGGCTGGCGGCCGGAGGACGGCCTGGTGGCGGATCTCATGAGAGGGGTTCCCTTCTGGAGGGCGGGAAACCCGGGCACGGCCGTGCCCGGGTGTGCGCGAGTGCGCGGGTCGCCGGGCATCGGCCAGGTGGTGCCAGTGAGAAGGCGGGTCAGCGACGGTGGACCGCGGACCCAGGTCGGCCGCCTTGATGCGGCGGGCGGATGGAGGTTCGGAAGGCGCGGTGCCGGACGGCGTCCGCTGGTGCGCGAGGTGCGACCGGGCCGGCAGGGCGGCGCGGGAAGGTGTGGTCTCGGCGGGTTAGCGGCCGGGCGTGGTGAACGGAGGCGGCACGGGAAGGATCCGCCGGGCCCGCTGCAGCACCTCGTCGGCGACCGTGATCAGCGGTGTCGCGTCCGGGGGCGTGGACGGGGTCGTGCGGTGCCAGCCACTACCGGGGCTGCTCGCGATGATCGTCCAGGTGAACAGCGGGGTGAGGACCTCAGCGACCGCCGTGCTCTGCGTGGCGTAGCTATCGCGGCAGACCCGAACCCGCAGGACGTACCCGTCGATGTGGTGCACCCGGGTCAGCTCGTAGGTGCCGTGGCCGCGCTGGTGGAACACCTCGTCAACGATCACCGCGACCGGCCCTCCGGGTCGGTGGCGCGGGTCGTCGCCTCGGACGCGACACGGATCCAGGGCCACTGGTAGGCGCCGATGGCGTAGCAGCGGTTGGCATCCGGGACGATGCGGTCGTGCTCGACCCAGCGGCTGCCCAGGCCGTCGTCGTCCTCCCACTCGACGGTGACCTCGTCGCCGTCGAACCGCAGCCGGGGATGCTCGCCGGGCATGTCACCGGGGTAGAGGGCGTCGAGGTGGGCGGCCATGCGCTGCACCGCGAACCGAGGGAAGCGGCACAGCACCCCGGCGCGGGAGAGGGTGGTGTAGCCGGTGGCGACCATGGCGCGGTAGGCGCCGCCGCCGACCACGTCGCAGGTCACCGTCGCCGGAGTCCAGGTGGCAAGCGGCGGGCTGATGTCGCCGCGGCTGCGGAAGACGCGGTAGCGGACGTCGCTCGCCGGGTCCGGGTGCAGCCCGAACCAGCGCATCCCGTGGCGGCGGGCGCAGCGGAGCAGGTCGAGCAGGTCCCGCCGGCCGTCGAGGTGTTCGGTGTGCAGGGGCAGGAATCCGTGTCCGTCGTCAGTAGGGATCGGGTTGCCGGTGGCGCCGGTGGCGGTGTGGGTCCAGGTTTCGGCGCGGACGCGGTGGTCGGCGCCGTCGGCGTCGTACCAGCGGGGGACGCCGTTGGAGGACAACCAGTCACCGTCGATGTCGTGGGACCAGATGAGCGCGGCCTGGTCCGGGACGCCGGCCCGGTACTGCTGCCGGGTCCTACGGTGCGCGCCGGTGGAGGCGGCGTGTTCGGCGAGCGGCAGGACGTCGTCGACGCGGAACCACAGTCGATCGGACATGGCGGGAAACCTCCTGATGTGTGGAAGAGGGAAAGGTCGGCCGCTTCGCTGGCCAGGCTTGCGAGGCGCCCCAGCCCGGGGCGCCGGGCGGTGCCCGCACGGGGCCGGCAGCGAGTCCACGCCACGCTGCTCCGGCCCGCGGGTACGACGACGCGTGGCCCGCAGAAGCGGGTCGGTCGTGGTCCCAGGCGGGCGTGGTTCAGGTGGCAATGGACGTGGCGTAGGGGCAGTGGCTGCATTGGTCGTGGCGGGGTGTGCGTCGCAGGGCTCGAAAAGCCTCAGGGGCGCGGCGGTAGAGCTTGCGTCTGCTGCCAGGAGCCGGCGCGGCGCGGGTGGAGTTGCGTGGAGCCGGTCGGGTCGCCGCCGATCCCCAGGGAAGAAGGGGATGGGCGGTGGTGCCCGACCGGTTCCGGTGCCGTGGTGCTACAGGGCGACGGCGAGCAGCCGCTGGTCGGTCTCGACGGTGTCGAGGTACCGCATCGCCTGCTCGAGGTAGGTCACCCGGTGAGTCAGGGCGTCGCTCGCGGGTGCGAGCTTGTGCCCGTCCGGCGTGAGCAGGGCGTCGCCGCACACGGCGGTGGTGGCGCTGTAGTGCTGGTAGGCCATCGGGCCTGCCTGGAACATCTCCAGCTCACCTGGGCCGAGGCGGGCGGCGCCGTAGCTGGCCGCGTTGTGCATCCGCATCGCGTTGACGCGGGGTTGCTGGTGGAAGTCCGCCTCGGCCCGCTCGCGCGGGTAGCGGGCGGGGTCCGCCAGGTGACGGGCCAGCAGGGTCGGCCACGGGGTGGCCGGCCGGGTGCCGTGCACGACCTGCTGCCACAGTTGATGGCGAATGCCGGCGCCGACGCCAGCGGCGTGGCGCATGGCGGCGAGGTCGAGCAGCTTGACCGGTCCGCCGGCGCAGTACACCGGACGTCCCTTGCGAGGTGCGACCAGGTCGCGCCGCTGCCACAGCCACATGTCCGGGATGGCCCAGAAGCGGGGCTGCAGGGTGCCGGACACGCCGAAGTGCCGGTCGAGCTGGGTGGCGGTCAGGGCCTGCGACGGCAGTCCGTCGGGCAGGCAGACGATCATGGTGTTGATCGTCGCGGTCTGCGCGACCACCGGGCTGGTGGGCGCCGTGGTGCTGGCGGTGGTGGCCGCAGGGGTGAGCTTGGGGCCCGGGCGGGGCGTCACCGTCGGCACGCGGGTGCCGAAGCGGCTCAGCGGAGTCGCGGCACCGTTGGTTGCGGTCATCTGGGGTTCCTCCTTCGGTAGGGCGCGTTGTCGGGCGCGCGGAAGCGGCCGGCCCACCGGGTACATGGGTCGACTCACGGGACGAACAGGGATGGGTGCAGCAGAGGGCTGCTGGTGGAGCGGGATGGTGCGGGTTCGTGCTGGTGGTGCTGTGCGACCTGAGGGTCGCCGCGCGGCGCGGGCGCCGACCGGCCGACAAGGGCGGGTGGGCGGAGCGCACCGTGAGGTGCGGCGGCGGTTCCCGAGGTGGGACCGGACCGGGTGGAGCGATATATGGGTGAAGGTGGTGCCGATGAAGGTAGCGGCCGGATCTGTCAGCGCCGGCCGCCGTCATGATCGTCAGTAGTGCCGTCGACCTGCACTGTCAGACGACCGCTCGATTACGCGGGCGAGGGACGGCGGGACTGTGAGATCCGGTCGGTCTCACAGCCGCCCACGACGGTGGACGGCTGCTCTGCGCGTGCGGTGAAGGTGAATGTCAGGGCTCCGGGTCGGGGCCGCTGGGGTCGGTGTCGGGGAAGCGGTGCGGGTTGGTGGCCGGGTTGTCCGGGCCGTGGTCGCAGGGCAGTTCGTGCAGCCAGCGGCGCGGCCCGGGGTCGGTGGTCAGCGTCCAGGCAGGCCCGGCGGGGTGCTCGCCGTGAAGGCCGGTGGCCACGGGCATGGCGGTGGGCACCCCGGCGAGGGCGTCGAGGAGGTGCTGCTCGCGGCGGCGGCCGGGGACGCGCAGCAGCACCGGGTAGCGGGGCCCGTAGCGGGCGAGCTGCTCGTAGGCGCGCAGCTTGCGCAGCACGGTACCGAGGGGTTCGGTGCCATTGTCGTGTTCGAGGAAGAACCCGACGGTGCGCCCTCCGGCGTGCCAGATGCCGTGTCCGTCGGGCTGGACACCGGTGCCGCTGCCGGCGGCGTAGGACGCGGCGGCGAAGGCGGCGGTGGTGTGCTGTTCGGACCACCACCGCGCCAGCCGGGCGTTTTCGTCGGTGCGGGCGTAGCCGAGCAGGTCGATGAACAGCTGGTTGGTGCCGAGCAGGTGGGGCAGGCGGCGGCTGCCGATGATGCGTTCGGTGCGGTCGATGCTGGTCCGGGGAGCGCGGACGCCGGCGTGGTTCGGGTCGTTGAACTGGGTGGGGTGGACCACGGTGCCGAGCGGTCCGAGGGTGTAGAGGTACTGGCCGCTGCCGGTGGTGACGTCGGCGAACCGGCTGACCGCCTCCATCTGGTGCAACTGGGCGAGTCGGAGCCGGGCCGAGCGACGCGATGGGAACAGCGCCGTAGTGATCTGGTCGGTGGACAGCACGTAGTGCTCGGCGAGCCACCGCAACAGCTGATGATCACGGGCGGTCAACCGACGAAGCCGGTCAAGACGAGCAAGACGAGACGACGACCGGGACCCAGACGAAGAGGCGGAGGAAGAGGCAGAAGCCGAGCGGGAGACGGAGTTGTTGGTGGACACGGTGGATGCTCCAAGCGGAAGAGGAGTCCCTCCGAGGGAGGGTGTCTGAGTTCGGTGAGATGGTCACCGGAGGCTGGACACGGCCGGTGAGCGGCACTGACAGACCCGGACGGCCGGATCTGTCAGTGCGGTGTGATGATCGGTGGTGAAGGGCTGGTGAAGCCCGCACGGAAGGGGCGACCGGGACTCGGTCGACCTCGGTCGACAGATCTGTCGATCTCGCGTCAACCGTCCTGCGGCGTTCAGGTGTTCGCCTTCGGAGCGCTCTTGCCACGGGACCGGCGGTTGTCGTCAGGTCGGGCCGAGAACCGGTCGACGAGGTCGTCGATCGCGCTGGTGTCCTGCGCCGGCACCGCCTCCGCTGCGGCCTGCCGGATCACCGTCGCCTCACCCACGACCGGCTTCGGCGGCCGGGTCTTGAGGGTGAACGCCGGCGTCTGCCGCCCACCGACGACGAGGCGCCCGGCGGCGGTGTAGGCGTCCAGGTGCGTCAGGTCGTGCTCATCGAGCTCGGGCAGCGTGTGCCGGGCGAGCACGCGGGCGTCCTCCGGGGCGACGGAGAAGTACAGCTTGTTGCGGGCGTTCGCCGACGCGGCTGCCAGTAGGTCCTTCGGGAACTGGGCCAGGTCCTGGTGCGCGAGGACCATCGACAGCCGGTACTTCCGCGCTTCCGCCAACATCGAGTCGAGACTGTTGGCGAGGGTCAGGAAGTTCTGACACTCGTCGATGATCAGCGTGGCGTCCCGGCGTCGGTCGGCGGGCACGCTGGCGCGGGCGGTGGCGGCCTGCCACACCTGGGCCAGCACGAGGGAGCCGAGCAGCTTGCTGGTGTCCTCGCCGAGCTGGCCTTTCGGGATTCTGACGAGGAGCGCACCGCCGTCGAGGACCTTGCCCATGTCGAAGCTGGACCGGGGGTAGCGCATGGTGCGCTTGACGAAGTCCCGCAGCAGGAACGCCCGCAACCTCGCGAGGACGGGACCGATGACCTGGGAGCGCAGGGCCGGGTTGAGCTGGTCGTACCACTGCCAGAACCCGGACAGGCCGGCCGGGTCGTCCAGGCCGACGGTCATCGCGCTTCTGAACTGCGCGGAGTTGAGCAGGGGCGGAATGTGCTGGAGGGTGACGTTGGCGTGCCGCAGCAGGGTCAGGCAGGCCACCCGCATGACGTCGTCCATCCGCGGCCCCCACGCCTTGGCGAAGATGTTCCCGAAGATCGACACGAGGTTGTCCACGACCAGGTCAGGGTCGTCGCCGGACAGCGGGTTGAGGGTGGGCGGGTTGGGCTGGTCGGGGTCGAACAGCACCACCCGCCCGGCGACGCTGGCGGGGAGCCGGTCGAGGATGTCGAGGACCATGTCGCCGTGCGGGTCGATGACCACGGTGCCCCGGCCGGCTCTGATGTCCTCGACGGCCATGTTGACCAGCAGGGTCGTCTTCCCGGAGCCCGTCGACCCGACCACATGCAGGTGATACCTCGCATCCGCCACGGACAGGGCCACCGCGTGGCCACCGACTTCGGCGTCACCCAGAACCTTCGTGGCTCGGCCGCCGGTCGGTACCGCCACCGGGGCGGGCATGGACTTCGCCCGCGCCCGATCCAGCCCCGGCACGGCCAGATCCCGCGGCAGCGCGGCCAGGACGGCCAGCTCGGGGGTGGAGGCCAGGAACCCTGATCCGAGCCGCCGGGTGGCCAGCACGGCCACCGGCTGCGCCATCCGCGCCCGGTGCGCGATCCGGTTGCGGCCGGCGTACACGGCGAACGACGAGGCGACCGCGTCCGCGATACCGCGTAGCCTGGCCTGCGGCCGGGACCCACCACGGTGGTTGTTCTTCGCGACGGCGTAGCGGATACCGATCGTCCACAGCGGCTGGGCGGTCTTGTCGAGGATCGCCCGCACGTCCCGCTCCACACCGGGATCCCGGCGGCCGGCCGGCTGGCCGCCGCTGCGGGTGGTGGTGCGGCCGGGAAGAAACGCCTCGATCAGCCACAGCAGCGGCGCGGCGGGATCGATGGCCGGTACGGCCGTTTTGCCGTCGCGGAGCCGGCCGGCGGCGCGGCGGGCGCGTGCGGCGCGGCGGGGGGCGGCGGGGCGGGCGAGGATCTGCACGCAGGCGTACTCGTCCGATTTGAGCTGCGACCCGGCGGACATCAGCGCCCGCAGCGGGTCGTTGTCGTGGTCGGTGTTGATCGGTAGCCACTCCGCGGCGGTCGGGAGCAGGTGGCCGCCGACGGCGGCCGGCATGTCGAGTGGGATCGGCCACGGGGCCTGGTCGTCGGTGGTGCAGGCGGCGCCGGGCCAGGCGGCCCGCACGGCGGCCTCGACCGCCCCGGCCGGCACTGTGCCGGGCACCCAGATCGAGATGAGGAGCTGCCGGCCGGTCCAGGTGTACTGCCACACCACGTGCGGACTGCCGTACAGCAGCCGGCGCGGGCGCGACGGGGTGAGCGTGCCGTGCAGGTTCGCCCACAGCGCGGCGGCGCTGTGCGGGTCGACCTCCGGTGGTGGAGCGACCGTGACCAGGCGGGCCCGGTCAGCGTGGCGACGATGCCGCCACCCGTCGAGCAGGTGGCGCCCGGCGACGGACGCGACCAGCAGGGCGGCGGCGACTGCCAGGAGCCACGGCCGGTCTACCACCCATTCGGCGGTGTGCAGAACCCAGCGCGCGGGCGCGTTCGGCGGGAGGATGACACCGGCGTCCGGCCCGGAAGGACTGGGTGCCGGCGGCGGCGATGCGACAAGGGGCGGTGTCACAGGTCCTCCTCCCCGTCGTCGAGGTCGGCGAGGTCGGACGGTGTGGTGGTTGCGAGAAGATGTTCGGCTTGCGAGGAGATCGACTCGAACGCGGTCCGGTTTGTGCCGGAGATCAGCAGGCCGTGCCCGACCCGGGCCGACAGCAGCATCCGTCGTTCTCCGGCGGTCAGGCCGAAGGCGTCGGCGACCTGGTCGATGGCCTGCGGGGCCTGCTTGAGCAGCACCTGCGTGGCCGCATTCGCGACGACGGCGTGGCCGAGGTCGGTGCCGAGCACGTCGGCGACGTCCTGGGTG